>NZ_JBFTQT010000003.1:0-559791 GCF_056399145.1 Rhizobium sp. 01N48 | reverse complement strand
GGAGAATGGTTCGAGAACCGAAGGACACCTTTGTCCTGCGGAAAAAAAGACTTTGCCGATCGGCGCCAACGCCGGTCAAAACACAACCAGAACCCAAGGAAACGCCGCCAACGCTGGTGTTTTATCCCTTGTATTCTTTCATTGGAGACATATCATGTCCGACTTCACCATCGGTCGGGAAAGCGCGAGCGCTGCCGTGCGTTCCCCGTCCGATCTCTACCGCGCCGTCTGGCGCTGGCATTTCTACGCGGGTCTTCTCGTCCTGCCCTTCATGCTTTCGCTTGCCGTCACCGGTGCGCTCTATCTCTTCAAGGACGAGATCGACAATGTCGTCCATGCTGATCTGAAGCGCGTGGCAATCAGCGAGCAGGCAACGCGACCGCCATCCGCGATGGTGGACGCCGCCCTTGCCGCCCATCCGGGCACCGCAGTCAAGTTCACCGATCCCGTCGACCCCGGCGCATCGGCGGAGATCACGATCAACACCGCGGCCGAGGGCAATATCGCCGTCTATGTCGATCCCTACAGCGGCAAGGTGCTCGGCGCGCTGCCCGATCGCGGCACGATCATGTGGACGGTGCGCTATCTCCACAGCCTCAAATATTTCGGCTCCGTCACCCGCTCGCTGATCGAGATTACGGCCGGCTGGGCGATCCTGCTTGTCGGCACCGGCATCTATCTCTGGTGGCCGCGCAAGCAGACCGGCGGCGTGCTCAGCATTCGCGGCACGCCACGCAAGCGCGTCTTCTGGCGCGACACCCATGCGGTCCTCGGCCTTTTCGTCGGCGGCTTCATCGTCTTCCTCGCCGTCACGGGCATGCCGTGGTCCGGCGTCTGGGGCGCCAAGGTCAACGAGTGGGCGAACGGAAACAATTTTGGCTATCCGGCCGGCGTGCGCGTCGCCGTCCCCATGTCGGATGAACATGTCGACCATATCGCCAAGACCACATGGTCGCTCGAGCAGGCGCAGGTGCCGCAATCCCCGGGCCATCAGCATGGCGCGATGCCGATCAACCTCGATGAAGCCGTCGCCACTTTCGACCGCCTCGGCCTGCATCGCGGCTATGCCGTCAATATCCCCGTGGATGCAATGGGCGTCTACACCGGCTCCGTCTATCCTGACAATCTCGCCGAGCAGCGCGTCGTCCATCTCGATCAATTCACGGGAAAACCGCTGATCGACATGAGCTACGCCGATTACGGCCCGCTCGGCAAGGCGCTGGAGTGGAGCATCAACGTCCATATGGGGCAGGAGTTCGGACTGGCGAACCAGCTCGTCCTGCTCGCCGCCTGCATCGGCATCGCGCTGCTCGCCATATCCGCCGGCGTCATGTGGTGGAAGCGCCGCCCGGCAGGTTCGCTGGGCGTCCCGCCCATGCCGGCGGATAAGCGGGTGTTTCGCGGTCTGATCGCCATCCTCGCCATCGGTGGCATCATCTTCCCGCTGGTCGGCCTGTCGCTCGTCGTGATGCTGGCGCTCGACTGGATCTACGTGAGAACCCGCCGCCGCCGATCGATCTGAAAGCCGTGAGGAGGCATCTTCGATGCCTCCTCACACTTACTCCTGAACGATCCCGACACAGAAATCGATGAACGCCCTGACCTTCGCCGGCACATGCTGGCGCGAGGGATAGAAGGCGTAGAGAGGAAATGTCTCGTCGGGCCAGTCAGGAAACAGGTCGATCAGCTGGCCGCTTTCCAGATAGTCCTGCATCCCAAGCGAAAACACCTGCGCGATGCCGATCCCGGCAAGGCAGGTGGCGAGCGTCGTGCCTGCGTCGTTGACGAGAATGCGCCCGCGCGTCTCGATCGGCACGACCTCGGCGCCACGCCGCAATTCCCATTCGAAGGGACGCCCGGTGAGTGAATCCCGGAACTGGATGCAGGTGTGGTCGGCAAGATCGCCGGGCGCCGTTGGCCGCCCATGCTTGGCGAGATAGGCGGGTGCTGCGATGGTGATCACCCGCGTACGCATCAGTAGCCGCGAGATCAGCGTGGTCTGCGAGGGATCGCCGAAGCGCACCGCCACGTCCATGCCGTCTGCCACCAGATCGCCGATCTCGTTGCGGGTTATGATCTCGATCTGCAGCTCGGGATAGAGATCGAGAAACGCGCCGAGCCTGGGCCCCAGAACCAGCCGCGAGAAATACGGATCGACATTTACCCTGAGCCGCCCGCGCACCGATTGCGCCACGCCCGAGGCCGCCATCGCAGCTTCCTCGATACCGCTCAGCAGCGGCGCCACCTGCTCGTAGAAGCGGGCGCCGTCGTCGGTCAGGCGCATGGTGCGGGTGGTGCGGTCCAGTAGCCGCAGACCGATGCGGCCTTCCAGCCGGGCAATGGCGCGGCTGACGCCTGACGGAGATAGGCCCATCGCATCTGCTGCCCGCGCGAAGCTGCCGCTTTCGATCACGGCGGCCAGCACGCTCACCCCGTTCAGCAATCGTCCGTCGAACATCGATCCATCCGTGATTTTTAGTCACCAATACCATGACATATGCACACTTCAATCAAAGATCGGAAAGGATCATTTTGCGGGCGGACGGAAAACTGAACCAAAGGAGTTTCCAATGTTCGCCATTACAGGAGTAACCGGACAGGTCGGCGGCATCGTCGCCACGCAGCTGCTGCAGGCCGGTTTGCCGGTCCGCGCCATCCTTCGCAACGCCGAGAAAGGCAAGGCTTGGCGCGACAAGGGCGCCGAACAGGCGCTTGCCGAAATGACTGATGCCGATGCGCTGACCGCCGCCTTCACCGGTGCGGAGGGCGTCTTCCTGCTGATCCCGCCGACCTTCGACCCGACACCCGGCTTCCCGGAAGTCCGCGCCGTCATTGACGCATTAAAGACGGCGCTGTTGCGGGCGCGACCGGAAAGGGTCGTCTGCCTCTCCACCATCGGCGCGCAGGCCGAAGAGCCGAACCTTCTCAGCCAGCTGGGCCTCGTCGAGCGGGAACTCTCGACCCTGCCGCTACCGATCGCCTTCCTCCGCGCCGCCTGGTTCATGGAGAACGCCGCATGGGATGTGGCGGCCGCGCGCAAAGCTGGCGTCATCGCAAGCTTTCTCCAGCCGCTCGACCAGGCCTATCCGATGGTCTCGGTCGCCGATGTCGGCGAAAGGGCCGCGTCACTGTTGCGGGAGAACTGGACCGGCAAGCGCATCGTCGAGCTGCAGGGGCCGGAGAAGGTGACGCCCCCCGACATCGCCGCCGCCTTCTCCAAGGTTCTCGGCAAGCCGGTCGGCGCGGAAATCGTCGCGCGCGACAGCTGGGAGGAGCTGTTCAAGGGGCAGGGGATGCTTAACCCCACACCACGCATCCGCATGATCGATGGCTTCAACGAGGGTTGGATCTGCTTCGAAGGTCAGCCCGAAATCGGAACGACCACGCTGGAGACAGCCATTCGCCGGCTGGTCGAAGCCGCCTGACACGAACGAAAGGCCGCGGACGAAACACCCGCGGCCTTCCATGCGAGCTTGATACTCGATGTCATAGATTGCTCATCCCGCCATCGATGACGAGTTCGCTGCCGACGATATAGGCGGCCTCGTCGGAGGCGAGGAAGATCACGGTCTTGGCGACTTCGGCGGCGTCGCCGAAGCGGCCGACCGGGATCTGCGACTGGATATGATCGGCCATCGCCTTCGAATCCGCTTCCGATGCGCCGAGCTTGCTGTAGAGCGGCGTGGCGATCGGGCCGGGGCTGACGGCGTTGACGCGGATTCCGCGACCGATCAACTCGCCAGACAGCGTCTTGGCGAGCGTCAGCAGCGCGCCCTTGGTCAGCGAATAGACGCTGGAGTTCGGCATGCCGATATGCGCGTTGATCGAGGTGTTGAGCACGATCGCGGCCTGCTTGGAGAAGATCGGCAGCAGCGCCTGGATCAGGAAGAACGGACCCTTGACGTTGATCGCGATCGACTTGTCGAAGGCGGCCTCGCTCCACTGCTCCACCGGGCCGAACTCGGCCACGCCGGCATTGACGAAGAGGATGTCGAGATGGCCGAAGGCGTTCTTGATGGCTTCGGCAACGACCTGCTGCCCGGCGACATTGCCGGCATCGGCCTGGATGACGATCGCCTTGTCGCCGAGTTCGGCGCGGGCGGCTGCGACGCTGTTGGCGCTGCTGCCGGTGACGGCGACGCGGGCGCCTTCGGCGATGAACTGGCGGGCGGTTTCAAGGCCGATGCCGCTGGTGCCGCCGGTGATGAGGGCAGTCTTGTTCTGAAGGCGTGACATGGATTGATATCCTTGTGGGATGGGCTGCTTGCCCATGATGTGTTGTTGGGGGGCGGTCGGCAGAATGCCTTGCTGTCCGGTTACGATCACCCCCTCCGAAAGGCGAAGGTGATCGGGCGAGTATGCGTATCAGGTGCGGGTGATCGAGGCGCCGCCATCGACCAGCGAGGCCGTGCCGGTCACGAAGCTCGAGTCGTCCGAGGCGAGGTAGAGCACCGAGCGGGCCAGTTCGTCAGGCGTTGCCACGCGCTTCAGCGCGTGCAGGTTGGTGACGAAGCCCTGCTTGTCCGGCGTGTCGTTCATCTCGCGATACATGTCGGTATCGACGGCACCTGGAAGCACCGAGTTAACGCGCACGTTCTTCGGGCCGTATTCGGCGGCCAGCGCCTGCGTCAGGCCGATCAGGCCGGCCTTGCTGGCGGCATAGGCTGCCACACCGGGGAAGGCGAAGCTGTAGCCGACGAAGGTCGAGGTGAAGATCACCGAGCCGCCGCCGTTCTTCTCCATCTGGCCGATCTGGTGCTTGGCTGCGAGGAAGGAGGCCGTCAGGTTGATCGTCACCGCCTCGGTGAACCCGGCTTCCGAAACGCCCGTGCTCGGGCCGGCTTCGCCGAGGATACCGGCATTGTTGAAGGCGATGTCGAGCTTGCCGTAGCGTTCGACGGCGGCGGCGACCAGCGCCTTGTGATAATCTTCCGAGCGCACGTCACCGGCAACGGCGACAGCGTCTCCGCCGGCGGCCTTGATCTCCTCGACCAGGCTGTCCAGCTCGGCCTGGCGGCGGGCACCGACCACGACCTTGGCGCCTTCGGCGGCAAAGAGCTTGGCCGTTGCGCGGCCGATGCCGGCGCTGGCACCGGTGACGATGGCGACTTTTCCATTCAAGCGGTTCATTCTTCCATCTCCTTTTTGGGTTGGGGTGGCGTTTGCCGCCCCGTTCGATGAGTGGAAGATGGCATTTTCCTTTTGTTCGGATTAGTCTCCAAATAGCGGAACTCGAATTCGGAAATGCCGAACGATGATCAGGATTGAGGGAATAACGGCATTCGTGTCGGTGGTGGAATCCGGCTCGGTCAGCGAGGCGGCGCGGCGCCTTCGCCTGTCGAAATCGGTGGTCAGCGAAAGGCTGGCCGAACTGGAGCGCTCGCTGGGCGGCATGCTGCTCCACCGCACCACCCGCAAGCTGACGCTCACCGAGGACGGCACCGCCTTTCTCGAGCGCGCTGCCCGCATTGTCCGCGAGATCGAGGATGCCACGGCCGAGATGGCCGAGCGGCGCGGCACGCTCTCCGGGCCGCTCAGGATCGCCGCCCCCGTCACCTTCGGCCGCATGCATCTCGGCCCGGCGCTCTATCCGTTTCTGGCCAAGCACCCGGAGATCCAGCTGGTGCTCGATATCGACGACCGCCGCGTCGACGTTTCATCGGAGGGCTATGACGCCATCGTCCGCAACGGGCCGATCGTCGATTCCCGCCTCGTCGTCTGGAAGCTCAGCCGCAGCCGTCGTCTGCTGGTCGCGTCTCCCGATTATCTTGAACGATACGGCACGCCGAAGACGCTCAATGATCTCGATGGCCACAAGGGCATTTTCTACACCAACCGCGGCGTCTCTGACTGGCGCTTCCAGACGCCCGATGGCGCCATCGTCGTGCGCGCCAGCCAGGTGCTCGGCATGAACAATGGCGACATGATCCGCGATGCGGCGGTGGCCGGCCTCGGCATCGCACTGCTCCCCGCCTTCATCGCCGGCCCGGCGGTGAGCGAGGGGCTGCTGAGCGAGATCGACGTCGGCTACAAGCCGGAAGCCGAGTTCATCTACATGGCTCATCCCGAAGGTCGCAATCCCTCGGCCAAGCTGCGCGCCGTCGCCGATCATCTGCGCAAGACCTTCGGCGATCCGCCCTATTGGGACCCCGCTGGTTGATCAGGCAAGGCGGATCAGATCAGGCTCATTAGATTGCCGACGACACGCGACCGCCGCGCCTTCAACATCGCCAGCCCAAGCCGCGCCACCAAAGGCGGTCCCTCGATCGGCCGGTAGGCGACGCCGTCGAGTTTCAGATGCGCGAGCGAGCCCGGTACGATCGACACGCCGAGATCGGCGGCGACCAGATTGATGACGGACGGGATCTGCGGCGCCTCCTGCGTCACGACAAGCTCGAAACCGGCATCCCGGCAGCCGCGCACGATATCGTCGTAGAGGCTGAGCCCAACGGTGCGGGGGAAGAGAATGAACGGCTCGCCAGAGAGTGCGGAGAGCGGCACGGTCTTCAGCTTCGCCAGCGGATGGTGCGCCGGGAGCGCGATCAACATCGGTTCGTCCGCCAGCCGCTTCAGGTGCACATCTCTCGGGTCTTCCAGCCCGGGCCGGATGAAGGCGGCGTCGATCTCCTGCCGCATCAGCTTTTCCATCAGCCAGTTGCTGTTCATCTCGGTGAGCGACAGGCTAACATCCGGCCATTGCCCGCGAAACCGGCGGATCGTGCCGCTGACGGCGGTGTTGAAGGCCGAAGACGCGGTGAAACCAAGCGCCAGCCGCCCGGTCTCACCGCGCGTCGCCCGCTGGGCGGCCAGCTTCGCTTTTTCGGCGGAAGCAATCGCAGCGCGTGCCTCCGGCAGAAACGCCGATCCCGCCTCGGTCAGTTCCGCGCCATGCGGCACGCGGTGAAACAGCGCCGCCCCGATCTCGTTTTCGAGATCGCGGATCTGCTGGCTGAGCGGCGGCTGGCCGATACCGAGCTTGGCGGCGGCGCGGGTGAAATTCCGCTCCTCGGCCACCGCAAGGAAATAGCGGATATGGCGCAGCTCCATCAGTATCTCCAAAACCTATCAAGAAAGCCAGTTTCATATATTGGAAAAATGATGGTCGGTTGGCTAGATCAAAGGGCGTGAAAGGTTGGTCCTCAATGCCGCGCGCCGCAGACAAGCAGTCCGTCCCCTCGGAAATTCCCTCCCGTCCTCATCTCACCGTCATCGAGAATGCCGCCTCCCAACAGCAGGGAAGCGAAGCGCAGGAAAAGCAGTTCCTGCTGCGCGGCACCCCGGCCTACAAGCGCGCAAGCATCGCGCTGTTCCTCTCGGGCTTCGCCACCTTCTCGCTGCTCTATTGCGTCCAGCCGCTGATGCCGATCTTCGCCAGCGACTTCGGCATCAGCCCGGCCGCAAGCTCGCTCTCTCTGTCGCTGTCGACGGGCCTGCTCGCCTTCGCCATCTTCTGCGCCGCCGCCGTCTCCGAAAGCTTCCGCCGCCGCAGCCTGATGTTCGCCTCGCTGCTCGGTGCTGCCCTCTGCACGATCGCCTGCGCGCTGGTCCCGAGCTGGCATGCGCTGCTGGTCATTCGCGCGCTTGAAGGCCTGCTGCTTGGCGGCGTCCCCGCCGTCGCCATGGCCTATCTCTCGGAGGAGATCGATCCCCGCGGCCTTGGCGCCTCCATGGGCCTCTACATCGCCGGCAACGCCTTCGGCGGCATGGCCGGCCGTGTGGTTACCGGCACGCTGGCCGAGTTCTTCTCCTGGCGCATCGCGCTCGGCACGCTGGGCGCCATCGGCCTTGCGGCGGCCATCGGTTTCTTCCTGCTCCTGCCCGCCTCGCGCAATTTCACGCCGCGCAAGGGCTTCAACGCCCGCTTCCACCTCGGTGCCTGGGCCGGCCATATCAGGAGCCCAGCGCTGCCCTTCCTGTTCGCCATCGGCTTCCTCGCCATGGGCACCTTCGTCACGGTCTATAATTATATCGGCTTCCGCCTCGTCGAAGCGCCCTACAATCTGAACCAGACCGAGCTCGGCCTGATCTTCACGGTCTATATCTTCGGCATCGCCGCCTCCTGGATCGCCGGCCTGCTTGGAGACCGCTTCGGCCACTTCGTCGTGCTGCCTTCTGGCATCGCCCTGTCGGCGATCGGCGTGGCGCTGACGCTCTCGGCCTCGCTGCCGCTGATCATCCTGGGCATCGTGCTCCTGACCTCCGGCTTCTTCGTCGCCCACTCTGTCGCAAGCGCGCTGGTCGGACGATTGGCCAAAGGCACCAAGGGCCACGCCTCGTCGCTTTATCTCTTGTCCTACTACATCGGCTCCAGCGTCGCCGGCTCCGTCGGCGGCTATTTCTGGGGTGCCGATGGCTGGAATGCGGTTGTCATGTTCACGCTGACACTGCTGGCGATCGGCATGGTCGCGGCACTCGCCGCCGCAAGGCTGTCGCGTCGATAGCAAACATAGAAAAAGCCCGCGGCAAGGCGGGCTTTCTAGCTAGATGCGGGCGCACGGGAGCGCTCAGCTAACCACCCAGGCGATATAAACAAGCGTCAGCGCGATCAGCCAGAGTGCCCAGCGACCGGAGCGGCTGTGGCGGGCTTCCGACTTGCCGATCGCCTCGGCCGTCTCGGCGTCGAAGCGCAGGCCATTCTCGCTCATCCTCAGCAGTTCGTGGTGGAACTTCTCGGTCTTGGCGGCGATCTCGGGTGCCGCTTCGGCAAGCTTCACAGCAGCCTTCAGCCCGTCCTTGATATCGGTCGCGATCCGCTTCGGTCCGAGATTGTTGCGGATCCATTCGCCGACGACGGGTTCGGATGCCTTCCACATGTTGAAGCGCGGGTTGAGGATGCGCGCCACGCCCTCGACCACGACCATGGTCTTCTGCAGCATCACCAGCTCGGGCCGCGCCGCCATGTCGAACAGCTCGGTCACCTCGAACAGCAGCGTCAGCAGCTTGCCCATCGAGATCGTCTCGGCCGGCTGCCCGTGGATCGGTTCGCCGATCGCCCGGATCGCCTGCGCGAAGCTCTCGACATTGTGGTGGCCGGGCACGTAGCCCGCCTCGAAATGCACCTCGGCGACGCGGATATAATCGCGGGTGATGAAGCCATAGAGGATTTCGGCGAGGAAGCGGCGCTCCTTCTTTCCGAGACGCCCGACGATGCCCATGTCGACGGCGACGATCATGCCCTTGGGATCAACGAAGAGATTGCCCGGATGCATGTCGGCATGGAAGAAGCCGTCGCGCAGCGTATGGCGCAGGAAGGACTGGATCAGCGTGTCGGCCAGCGCATTGAGATCGTGGCCGGCGGCCTTCAGGCCCTCGACATCGGACATCTTGACGCCGTCGATCCACTCCATGGTGATGACGTCGCGTCCGGTGCGTTCCCAGTCGACGGTCGGAACGCGGAAGCCCGGATCGTTCTGGGTGTTCTCGGCGATCTCCGAAAGCGCTGCCGCCTCGAGCCGGAGATCCATCTCGACCTTGGTCGTCTGCTCCAGCGTCTTCGTCACCTCAACCGGCTTCAGGCGCCGGCTGGAGGGCATGAAGCGCTCCTGCAGATGGGCGACGAGATACATCGCCTCGAGATCGTGGGTGAAGCGCTGGCGCACGCCGGGGCGCACCACCTTGACGGCAACCTTCTTGCGTCCCTGCGGCGTCATCACCTCGGCCGGATGCACCTGCGCGATCGAGGCTGCGGCGATCGGCTCGCCGAAGCTGACGTAAAGCTCATCTACCGGCCGGCCGAGCGAGCCCTCGATATTGGCCTTGGCGGCTGCATCGGGGAAGAAGGCCATCCGGTCCTGCAGCTGCGACAGGTCGTCGGCGAACTCGACGCCGACGACGTCGGGACGCGTCGCCAGGAACTGGCCGATCTTCACATAGGAAGGCCCCAGCCGCTCGACGGCCTTGGAGAGCCGATCGCTGCGCTTCTGGGTCTTGGCGCGCTTGCGCGCAAACATGCCGACGAAGGACTTGGCAGCCGCGACCGATGGCGGAAGCTCGTCGGAAGGCAGCGCCGAGACGACGCCCTCGCGCACGAGAATCCAACCAACCCGCCAGAGCTGGAAATATGCCGAAACAGTGCTCATACGCTCAAGCCTATAGCCGGCGTTGAAGCAATCTCTGCCCTCATTCCTGTGCTTGTCACAGGAATCCAGCCACGGCGCGTCTGCGCCGTGAGGGAAACATGTCGCGTAAAAGTGTCTCTCGCACTCCCGGACGGGAGTGCGCTGGATTCCTGTGACGAGCACAGGAATGAGGGAGGAACGATTTGCGTGCTCATTCCGGCTTAAAGCTTCCAGCCGGAGTGAAGGGCCGCGATCCCGCCGGTATAATTAGTGTAGCTGACGCGCGAGAAGCCGGCATTGCGGATCATCGCCGCGAAGTTCTCCTGGTTGGGGAACTTGCGGATGGATTCGACCAGATACTGGTAGGGCTCGGCATCGCCGGTGATCGCCTTGCCGAACTTCGGAATGGCGTTGAACGACCAGCTTTCATAGACGCGGTCGAGCAAAGGCATGTCGACTTCGGAGAACTCGAGCACTAGGAGCCGGCCGCCGCGCTTCAACACCCGGTAGGCTTCGCTGAGCGCCACGTCGATGCGCGGCACGTTGCGGATGCCGAAGGCGATCGTATAGGCGTCGAAGCTGTTGGCCTCGAAGGGCAGTTCCTCGGCATTCGCCTCGACGAAGGTCAGGTTGTCGGAGAGCTTCTTCTTGGCCGCGCGCTCGGCGCCGACTGCAAGCATCGATCCGTTGATGTCGAGCACGGTCGAGTGCGCCATCCGGTTCGAGGCTTCGATGATGCGGAATGCGATATCGCCCGTGCCGCCGGCCACGTCGAGTGTCTTGTAGCCGGGCTCCTTGCGCGGGTTCAGCGCCGCGATCATCGCATCCTTCCAGACGCGGTGCATGCCGACCGACATGACGTCGTTCATGATGTCGTAGCGCTTGGCGACCTTATGGAAGACTTCGTTGACGAGGCCCTGCTTTTCGCCGCCTGAAACTTCGCGGAAGCCGTATGATGTTTCCATGCCGCCGTCGGCGGAGGTGCGGCTGTCTGACATCGAATACTCCAATCTCTTAAATCAACGCGGCGACCATAGCGAAATCAGGCAGGCAACGCTATCTGTGGGCAACGGTCCGGTCCGCGACACCATGGCGCTATAGCGCACATCGCGGGCGGTTGAAACATGTTCGATATAGATGGGTTAAGATGCCGGAATTGCCAGAAGTCGAAACCGTCAAACGCGGCCTCGCGCCCACCATGGAGGGCGCGCGCATCGTCAAATTGGAGCTCAGGCGAGGGGATCTTCGCTTCCCGTTTCCTGAGGCCTTCGGCGAAAAGGCATCCGGCCGCACCATCGTCTCTCTCGGCCGCCGCGCCAAATATCTGCTGATCGATCTCGATAGCGGTGCCACCATCATCGCCCATCTCGGCATGTCCGGCTCCTTCCGCATCGAGGCCGGCCCGATCGCCGAAACCCCCATCTCCGAAACGCCGGGCGATTTCCATCTTCCGCGCTCCAAGGATGAAAAGCACGATCACGTGATCTTCCATCTGGAGGGGCCGTCGGGCGTTAGCCGCGTCATCTATAATGACCCGCGCCGCTTCGGCTTCATGGATATGGCCGATCGCACCGCGCTCGACATCAATCCCTTTCTCTATGGGCTCGGCCCGGAGCCGACAGGCAATGCGCTGAGCGCCGCCTATCTGGCCGAGCGCTTCAAGGGCAAGGCGCAGCCGCTGAAGAGCGCGCTGCTCGACCAGAAGAACATTGCCGGCCTCGGCAATATATATGTGTGCGAGGCGCTGTGGCGCTCGCACCTGAAGCCGACGCGCGCTTCGTCCACGCTGGTGACGCCGACCGGCAAGCCTACAAAGCAGCTCGACCTGCTGGTCTCCTCGATCCGCGACGTCATCGCCGACGCCATCAAGGCGGGCGGCTCGTCGCTGCGTGATCATATCCAGACGGATGGCTCGCTCGGCTATTTCCAGCACTCCTTCTCCGTCTATGATCGCGAAAGGCAGCCTTGCCGGACGCCCGATTGCGGCGGTACCATCGCCCGCATCGTTCAGGCCGGGCGCTCCACCTTCTATTGCCCCACCTGTCAAAAATAGCCTGGGCATTGGCCCGACCGGGAGGAACGCATGTCTTATGAAACGCTGATCGTCGAAACCCGTGGCGCCGTGGGCCTGATCACGTTGAACCGCCCGCAGGCGCTCAACGCCTTGAACTCGACGGTGCTGAAGGAACTGTTGCAGGCTTACGCCGCATTCGAGGTCGACGACGCCATCGGCGCCATCGTCCTGACCGGCTCCGAGCGTGCCTTCGCCGCCGGTGCCGATATCAAGGAAATGCAGCCGCTCGACTTCGCCGATGTCTATCGTCGTAATTTCCTCGGCGGCTGGGACGATGTCGCCAAGGTGCGCAAACCCGTCATCGCCGCCGTCAGCGGCTTCGCGCTCGGCGGAGGCTGCGAGCTCGCCATGATCTGCGACTTCATCATCGCGTCGGAGACCGCCAAGTTCGGCCAGCCGGAAATCACGCTCGGCGTCATCCCCGGCATGGGCGGCTCCCAGCGCCTGACGCGCGCCGTCGGCAAGGCCAAGGCGATGGACATGGTGCTCACAGGCCGCATGATGGATGCGGCGGAAGCGGAACGGGCAGGGTTGGTATCGCGTGTGGTGCCCGCCGATCGTCTGCTCGATGAAGCGCTGGAGGCCGCGGCCAAGATCGCCTCGCTCTCGCGCCCCTCGGTGCTGATGGCCAAGGAGGCCGTCAACCGCGCTCTGGAGACGACGCTGGAGGAAGGCCTGCGCTTCGAGCGCCGCCTGTTCCACAGTCTCTTCGCGACGGAAGATCAGAAGGAAGGGATGACAGCCTTCATCGAAAAGCGTAAACCCGCCTTCAAGAACCGCTGAGCCCTGAAGAGAAAAGGCGACGGTTCCTTGAAAATGCGCGTTGACGCCGGTCGGCTTTAGGGTTATATGCCCGCCCAAGGTTCGGGAAGCCAGTCCGGTTTCCCGATAATACTCCCGCATTGCTGTGTAGGAAGTGGCTGCAAGGCCCGCGGCGGTAGCGGAATTTGTTCGAATTCTTGAGAGAGGCATCCATGGCCAATACAACTTCGGCGAAAAAAGCGACCCGCAAGATCGCCAGCCGTACCGACGTCAACAAGGCTCGTCGCTCGCGCGTTCGCACGTTCGTTCGTCAGGTCGAAGAAGCACTCGCAGCTGGCGATGCTGCCAAGGCCAAGGAAGCTTTCCAGGCCGCGCAGCCGGAACTGGCCCGCGCAGCAAGCAAGGGCGTCCTGCACGCCAACACGGCATCCCGCAAGGTCTCGCGCCTCGCAGCTCGTGTGAAGGCTCTGTCGGTCGGCGCGACCGCTTAAGCTTCCGTTAATAAAGACAGCTATATGATTAGCCCGGCAACTTTGTCGGGCTTTTTCGATTCCGCGAATTGCCCGAACTGTGGTTAATTTGGCGACGATTTCGTGTCTGGCAAATGACACAAAAAAATGAGTGATTACAAGGGCTTGTGCCAGGTTGTTCCTGAGCGAAGAGACTCAGACCTTCCCTTGCGGCGTCTAAAACGAGTCAAGAAGCTTTTTTCTTTTTTTCTTTTTATGCGTGTCAAAATAGCCGGTTTCCTGAATCTCCTTGATTCAAAAGCGATTCTTTTTTTGCTCCAGTGCAGCGCCCTAAATCTGCCGCAGGAGTCAACCGGCTACGCTTAATTTTGGCGAAATATGCCCGTTGATCTCGACCCCCGATCCTGCCTAAATGCCTCCCAACAAGGGGCTCGGACATCACCTGTTTTAAGGCTTGGTCTGAAACTGCCACGTCGGCAGGACGATGCTTTAGTGTCTTTTGTTGCGGAAGTTTCGACCTCCGGATTTTCACGCACTGATGCAGATTGGACTGCGGCTGTGGCTGCCGCGGAACGGGATCATCTGTGCGCGATTTTTGAGGGCTGCACGCAGCGCGTGCGATCCTAATGAAGAGAAAAAGCATACGCAGGCAGGCTGGTGTTCGTTGGACGAGGAGCGGACACCTAGGAGACAAGAAGCAATAAGACCGCATGAAGCGGTTGGCTTCGCCTCCAACAGTCGCCTCTCGTTAAGAGGCACGCGTTTGAGTGAACCGGCCGACGGCAGAGCATGAGGGTGATGCTGTCAGGTCATAAGCGGGGAAATGATCGGGCGACCAGGATTAGGTCGGCCGATGGAACTATAAGGCGGCAAGATGCACATGAATTCGATGGCGGCGAGTGCTTTGGACAACTCGGACAAGGTATCTCAGACGTTAGGCTCTATTTGCCCAGACGCGGCGGGGGAAAAGGGAGACATGAAGAATGATGGCATACTTTTTGAACGAGCAAGTGCACGCCTGAAGGCGCAGGTCGGTCCGGATGTCTATGCAAGCTGGTTTGCACGACTGAAGCTCCATTCCGTCTCCAAGAGTGTCGTACGGCTGACGGTCCCAACAACTTTTCTGAAGTCCTGGATCAACAATCGCTATCTCGACCTGATCACCGGCATCTTCCAGGCGGAAGACGCTGAAATCCTGAAGGTCGAAATCCTGGTTCGCACGGCAGCGCGCGCAATCAGCAAGCCGGAAGAAACGGCGACCCAGGAGCCGGTATCGTCCGTCGCGCCGATCCGTCGCCCGGTCGCTCAGCAGGCCGGCCAGATCGTCCAGCAGGCTGTTTCGGCAGCGTCTGCGGCGCGTCCGGCGACCTCTGGCCAGCCGCTCTTCGGCTCGCCGCTCGATAACCGCTTCACCTTCGACACCTTCGTCGAAGGCAGCTCCAATCGCGTCGCTCTCGCGGCCGCAAAGACCATTGCCGAAGCCGGTCAGGGCGCAGTGCGCTTCAACCCGCTCTTCGTTCATTCCACGGTCGGTCTCGGCAAGACCCATCTGCTGCAGGCGATCGCCAATGCAGCCGTACAGAACCCGCGCCAGCTGCGCGTCGTCTACCTGACGGCGGAATACTTCATGTGGCGTTTCGCAACCGCGATCCGCGACAATGATGCGCTGACGCTGAAGGACTCGCTTCGCAACATCGACCTTCTGATCATCGACGACATGCAGTTCCTGCAGGGCAAGATGATCCAGCACGAGTTCTGCCATCTGCTGAACATGCTGCTCGACAGCGCCAAGCAGGTCGTCGTCGCAGCCGACCGTGCACCCTGGGAGCTGGAATCGCTCGACCCGCGCGTTCGTTCGCGTCTGCAGGGTGGCGTGGCGATCGAGCTTGACGGCCCGGATTACGAGATGCGTCTCGAAATCCTCCAGCGTCGCCTTGAGGTCGCCCGTGGCGAAGATCCGTCGCTGGAAATGTCGACCGAGCTGCTCAACCACGTTGCCCGCAGCATCACCGCCAGCGGCCGCGAACTGGAAGGCGCCTTCAACCAGCTGCTCTTCCGTCGCTCCTTCGAGCCGAACCTGACGGTCGAGCGCGTGGACGAGCTTCTCGCCCACCTGGTCGGCTCCGGCGAGCCGCGCCGCGTGCGTATCGAGGACATCCAGCGCATCGTCGCCCGTCACTACAACGTGTCGCGCCAGGAGCTGGTCTCGAACCGTCGCACGCGCGTCATCGTCAAGCCGCGCCAGATCGCCATGTATCTGGCCAAGACCCTGACGCCGCGCTCCTTCCCGGAGATCGGTCGTCGCTTCGGCGGACGTGACCACACGACCGTGCTGCACGCCGTGCGCAAGATCGAGGAGCTGATCTCAGGTGACAGCAAGCTGTCGCACGAGATCGAGCTGCTGAAGCGCCTGATCAACGAGTAGTCGCGATCATAGCATCGAAATTAAGCGGCCGGGAGCGATCCCGGCCGTTTTCTTTTATGCGCTGTTTATTTTATACAGCCCTTTCAAGCATACGCGCGGCTGGAGGAAAACGCCGCGCCTTGGGAGGATATACATGAGCTTTACGAAAATCGCCGTACTCGGTCTGGGCAAGGTCGGGCGGCTGGCCGCCACGCTTTTGCATGAAGGCGGCTTCGAGGTTACGGGTGTGGACGCGCAGCTGCCTGTTGGCGAGGTGCCGTTCAAATGCCATAGCGTCGATATCTCCGACCCCGCCGTCATCGGTGAATTGCTGTCGGGTGTCGATGCGGTGCTGTCGTGCCTGCCCTATCACCTGAACATCGAGCTGGCGCGCGCCGCTCATGCCGCCGGCATCCATTATTTCGATCTGACGGAAGATGTGCCCACCACCAACTTCATCATCGAGCTGTCGAAGACCGCGCGTGGCCTGATGGCGCCGCAGTGCGGGCTGGCCCCAGGCTTCGTCGGCATCGTCGGCTCAAGCCTTGCCGATGGCTTCGACCGCTGCCGCTCGATCCGCATGCGCGTCGGCGCCCTGCCGCAAAATCCGACGGGCCTCTTGGGCTATGCCTTCAACTGGTCGCCGGAGGGTGTGGTCAACGAGTATCTGAACGATTGCGAAGTGATCGAAGGCGGCGTGCGCAAGCTGGTGTCGCCGATGGAGTGGCTGGAGACCATCTACGTCGAGGGCGTGAAGCTTGAGGCGTTCACGACCTCGGGCGGTCTGGGCACCATGTGCGACACGCTGCTCGGCAAGGTCGAGAACCTCGACTACAAGACCATGCGCTATCCCGGCCACATGGATCTGATGAACTTCTTCTTCCACGAGCTTCTGATGCGCGACAAGCGCAAACTAGCCGGCGAGATCCTGACGGAAGCCAAGCCGCCCGTCGATGACGATGTCGTCTATGTGCATGTGGCCGCCGAAGGCACCGAGCGCGGCAGCCTGCGCCGCAAGGAGTTCGTGCGCGCCTATTACCCGATCGAGATCGCTGGTGCCCGCCGCACGGCGATCGCCTGGACAACCTCGGCATCGGTGGTCGCCGTCATCGAGATGGTTCGTGACGGCCTGCTGCCCGCAACCGGCTTCCTGCACCAGGAGCACATCCCGCTCGACATGTTCCTGAAGACCCCGACCGGCAGCCTCTTCAAGACGGGTGCGTCCCGCAGAGCCTGATCGCTGCTCGCATCTCAACACATCGCCGCTCTCAGAGCGGCGGTGTGGACACCGCTATTGCGGATTGCGCTGGCTGGGCAGTGCGCAGCGATTGCCGCAGCTGGCGACCCCGGGAAGCATGTAGCGCAGGCAGCAGAGCTTGCGCCGCTGGATCATCTGCCCGTCTTCCTCGACCTGTCTAACGCTGCCGCAGAGCGGGTTCGGCCCGCCATCCGGCAGGCACCCACGCACGAAGAGCGGCAGGTCGGGAGCGGAGCGCCCGCCGCCCTCGCTATCGGTCAGCCGCAGTGTATAGTCGATGTAGACGGCGGCGTTGTTCCACAGGAGCTTGGCCGAGAGCCCGCAGCGCTTCAAGCGCTCGACGGCCATGTTGAGATGGCCGGACATCAGCGGCCCGACCACGGAAAATTCGTCTCCGCTCGTCTCTTCGCCGATCATGCCGCGATGGGAAACGCCGAAGGCGCGTGGTAGCCCGTCCTCGGTGAGCGCGATCGTCATCTCATCAAACGCCACCGGCAGCACCTGGCCAGCCAGGCGGCGGGCGAGCAGGTAGGGAATGCTGATCCCGGCGAAGTAATAGAGCGACCACATGGAGACGACGGCGCGGCGATCGGTACCTTTGGTGACCTCGGCGTACCGGTCGATCGCCCGCTCGAAACCGCCATCCTCGAAGAATGTTGCGAGGGCGACGCCACCGGCCAGCTCATACGCCAGCATCATCTTCTCGCGGCACCAGGCGTGATCGCCGGAAAAAGCGTGGGACAAGCCGATCGGCTGCGGGAGCCCGGGCGCCGTCCGCGCGATCTGTTGAACTGCCATGACTGAGGTTCGGCCTTGCCTGTATGCGTCTTAATCCTGACTATGATAATCAGCAAATACGCGGCAGGAAAGTGTTTTATGAGTGCCGGTGTCCACTTTTTCGGCCGGTTGCGAAGTAAGCCCGGATTACCGCTGCGCTTCGGAAAGCAGCCAGCGGCGGAAGGCGGCCGCTGCCGGCCGCTCCAGCGCCTGGCCGGGATAGACGAGATGGAAGGCGAGCCGGCTGGCGACGCCCACGGGGAAGGGGGCGACGAGCTGGCCTTCTTGCAGTTCAGTCGTTACGAAGGAGCGCCGCATCAGCGCGAAACCGAGCCCCGCCTTCATCGCCTCGTAGGCGCCGTTGCCGTGCATGAAGACGGGGCCACGGGCGGCATCGACATTGCTCGCGCCCGCCGCTTCCAGCCATAGCTGCCAGTCGTGACGGTAGACGTCGTGGATGAGCTGGAACGGCGCCAGCGCATCGGGCGATGGATCCGGGCCGAGCTCATCGGCAAGCTTCGGCGTGCAGACCGGCACCAGTTCGTCATCCACCAGCCGCTCGCTGACGAGCCCGTCATAGCCCCCGAGCCCGTGACGGATGGCGAGGTCTATGCCGTCGCGCTGAAAATCCATCACCCTGTGCGAGGCGCTGATGCGCACGTCGATCTCCGGGTTCAGCGCTTCGAAGCGCGAGAGCCGCGGCACCAGCCAGTAGGTCGCAAAACCCGCGGTGCATGTGACGTTCAGCACCGTGCCGCGGTTTCGCGCCGTGATCGCCGCCGTCGCCTCGCGCACCAGCCGAAAGGCCGCCCGCAACGTCGTGAAATAGTCGGCACCCTCTGATGTCAGCGCCAGCGCGCGCGTCTTGCGCTCGAACAGCCGCACGCCGAGCGACGTCTCGAGATCGCGGATCTGCAGGCTGACGGCGCCCGGCGTCACATTGAGTTCTCGCGCGGCAAGCGTCATGCTCAAATGCCGGGCGGCGGCCTCGAAGGCGCGGAGCGCCGAAAGCGATGGAAGAAAATCACTCATGCTTTAGCTCAGCTCAATCATGAAACGAAAAAGACTCGTTTGTCGCATGGCTCTGACCGCCATAGTATATGCATCAAGGCGATCATTCCAAGTCAGAGCTTGATCGCAACGGATAAGAATAACTCGACAGACGATAACAAGCCGCGCAGGAATCGGGTGGCGCAGGTCGACGCCGAGCGCTAAGCCGGTCATGCCGCAAAAGGGAGAGAAGCGATGCAGCAGAGACAGATGGGCCTTGCCGAATGGGGAATGTTGCTGGTGCTGTCGCTGCTCTGGGGCGGCTCCTTCCTCTTCAACGGCATCCTGGTGAAAACCCTGCCGCCGTTCACCATCGTCACTGGCCGCGTGCTGATTGCCGCCGTCGCGCTGAACCTGATCGTACGCGCAACCGGCCACGCCATGCCGCGCGACGGAAAATCGTGGGCGGCCTTCTTCGTGATGGGCCTGATCAACAACATGATCCCCTTCTGCCTCATCGTCTGGGGGCAGACCCATATCGCCAGCGGCCTCGCCTCGATCCTCAACGCCACCACGCCGCTCTTCGGCGTCGTCGTCGCGCATCTGTTGACGGCGGATGAGAAGATGACCGGAAACCGCCTGCTCGGCGTCATCGTCGGCTTTGCCGGCGTCGCCTACATGATCGGCTTCGATGCGCTGCGCGATCTGGGAACCAACGTGCTGGCGCAACTCGCCGTTCTCGGCGCCGCACTCTCCTACTCTTTCGCTGGTATCTATGGCCGCCGCTTCCGCCAGATGGGCATGGCGCCGCTTCTCCCCGCCGCCGGCCAGGTCACCGCCTCCAGCGTGCTGATGCTCCCCATCGCCCTCGCCGTCGATCACCCCTGGACGCTCGCCGCCCCCTCTATGGAGACCTGGATGGCGCTTTTCGGCCTGGCGCTGCTCTCGACAGCGGTCGCCTACGTCCTCTTCTTCCGCATCCTCGCCACCGCCGGCGCCACCAACCTCATGCTCGTCACCTTCCTCATCCCCGTCAGCGCCATCCTCTTGGGCGCCGCCATCTTGGGCGAGCAGTTGCAGGCCAAGCATCTGATTGGCATGGCGATGATCGCGATCGGTTTGGCTGCGATCGATGGGCGGTTGTTTGCGCGGGTGCGGAGGAGGGTGGTGTGAGCGCGGGAGTTATTTACAAAACAATAGGATAGGGCAGAGCCCGGAGCCCCCTCATCCGACCCTTCGGGCCACCTTCTCCCCGCAGGGGAGAAGGGGAGGTTGGCGCGAGTGGCTGGCCACGAGTCTCTTCTCCCCAACGGGGAGAAGGTGCCGGCAGGCGGATGAGGGGGCCACTTGCGTAAACCTCTCCAGAGGCCCCACCACCCCCGAAATCAACAAGCCAGATCAGCCACCACCGAATCCAGAATCAGCATCCCCGACGGCGTGCAGCGGATGCGCGAGTTGCCGATCCGTTCGATAAACCCGTGTTCCAGTAAAAATTCTTCGCGCTTCGGATCCGGATCGCGGCCGGAGAGCTGCTGCCAGCGGGCGAGATCGACGCCTTCGGTGAGACGCAGCCCCATCAGGAGCAGTTCGTCGGCCTGCTCGTCATAGCCGAGCTGTTCCTGGTCGAGCACACCGTGGCCGTCGCGCTCCACGAGCTCGAGCCAGGCTTCCGGCTTGCGCTCGGTGGCGGTGGCGAGCTTGATGGGGCCGCGTGTCAGCCGGCCATGCGCGCCGGGGCCGATGCCGGCATAGTCGCCGTAGCGCCAGTAGGTGAGATTGTGGCGGCTCTCGGCGCCCGGGCGGGCGTGGTTGGAGACTTCGTAGGCGGGCATGCCCTCGGCGGCGGTGATTTCCTGTGTTGCCTCGTAGAGCAGCGCCGACTGGTCGTCGTCTGGCACCACGAGCTTGCCCATCTTGTGCAGTCCGAAGAACGGCGTGCCTTCTTCGATCGTCAGCTGGTAGAGCGACAGGTGGTCGACGGCGTAGGAGATCGCTTGCTTGAGCTCGCGCTCCCATTCCTCCACCGTCTGCTTCGGACGGGCGTAGATCAGGTCGAAGGACATGCGCGGGAAGATCTCGCGCGCCAGCTTGATTGCCTTCAGCGCATCCTCGACATCGTGCAGACGTCCGAGGAACTTGAGGTCGCGATCGTTCAGCGCCTGCACGCCAAGCGACACGCGGTTGACGCCGGCGGCGCGGTAGCCGCGAAAACGCTCGGCCTCGACGCTGGAGGGGTTGGCCTCCATGGTGATCTCGATACCATCGGGCATGTGCCATTCCCTCGCGATGCCGTCGAGAATGGCCGAGACCGTCGATGGGTTCATCAGCGAGGGCGTGCCGCCGCCCAAGAACACGCTGGTCACCGTCTTCGGGCCGCTCAGCTGCCGCATCGCCGCCATCTCTTTCAGGAAGGCGGCAGTGAAGCGCTCCTGGTCCACAGGCTGGTGGCGCACATGGCTGTTGAAGTCGCAATAGGGGCACTTGGCGGCACAGAACGGCCAATGCACGTAGACGCCGAAGCCGGGCTCGCCGGTATCGGGCAAAAGAGATGCATAGCGCGTCAGGTTAGGCTGTTCCAAAGTGTCCACGATCGCTCTTAGGCGTTAAGGCAGGTTTCGACGAAGATCTTGAAGGCGCGGGCGCGGTGCGAAAGAGCCTCAGCGTCGCCCGGCTTCCAGCCGTGCTTCTCTTCCGCGCTCATCTCGCCAAATGTGGTGTCGTAGCCCTCGGGTTGAAAGACCGGGTCGTAGCCGAAGCCTTCCGTGCCGCGCGGCGGCCAGGCGACGAAGCCTTCGACTTCACCGCGGAACATCTCCGTATGCCCATCCGGCCATGCCAGGCAGAGCACGCTGACGAAGCGCGCGGTGCGCTGCTGCGGTGTGGTGGCACCCTTTTCCTCGAGAGCCGTTTCGACCTTCTGCATCGCCATGGCGAAATCGCGCGTGCCGTCGGCCGTCTCCGCCCAGTTGGCGGTGTAGACGCCAGGCGCGCCACCGAGCGCGTCGATCACGAGGCCGCTGTCGTCGGAGAGCGACGGCAGGCCGGAAGCCTTGGCGGAAGCCAGCGCCTTGATCGCCGCGTTTTCCTCGAAGGTCGTGCCGGTCTCATCCGGCTCCTCGAATTTCAGTTCGGCTGCCGATTTCGCCGAGAAGCCGAAAGGACCGATCAGGTCGGCGATCTCGCGTATCTTGCCGGCATTGTGGCTGGCAACGACGATGGTGCGGGTATCGAGCTTGCGCATGAGCGGTCCTTCAAAGATTCCAAAGTTTGGGTTCGGCGCATTCCAGGCTGTTGCCGTCAGGATCGCGGAAATAGATCGATCGCGCCCCGTTCGGCCGGCAGAAATCGCTTTCGATGGAAACGCCCGCTTTGTTGAGCTTTTCCGCGATCAAGTCAATCGCTTCCGCACTCATCCGGAAACACGCATGCCCCGCGCCTGTCGTGCCATGCGGCGGAACCGGCAGCGCGTCGGAAGAGGGCGGCTTGATCGTTTCGTGGCGGTTGAAGATCAGGAGAATGCCCGGGCCGCAGCGGAAGAAGACGTGCCGGTTGTCATGGCGCAGAACCTTCTCGAGGCCGAGAACATCCCGATAGAAGCCTTCGGCGGCATCGAGGTCGTCGACATAAAGCGCGGTTTCAAGAATGCCGTCGATCATGCTGTCATTCTCCGGGCGCCAAAGACCCTCTCTGGCCTGCCGGCCATCTCCCCCACAAGGGGGGAGAACCGCTGGGCGCGCCCGCCTGCGTCAATCGAGGCTCGGCGGTGCCGCTAGGTTAAGCCCTCCCCCTTGGGGTCTTTACTAGGTCAAACCCCTCAGGCAATCGCCGCCTTCTGCATCTCCACCAGTTCGGCAATGCCGTTCTTGGCAAGCGCCATCAGCGCGCCGAATTCTTCCTCGCTGAACGGGGTGCCCTCGGCCGTGCCCTGGATCTCGACGATCCCGCCCGAACCCGTCATCACGAAGTTCGCGTCCGTCTCGGCTGACGAGTCCTCGAGGTAATCGAGATCGATGACAGGCTGGCTGGCGAAGACGCCGCAGGAGATCGCGGCGACGTGGTCCTTCAGGACCCGCTCGACCTTGATCATGTTGCGGCTTTCCATCCACTTCAGGCAGTCGTAGAGCGCGATCCACGCACCGGTGATGGATGCCGTACGCGTGCCACCGTCTGCCTGGATGACGTCGCAGTCGAGCGTGATCTGGCGTTCGCCAAGTTCCTTGAGATCGACCACGGCGCGCAGCGAGCGGCCGATCAGGCGCTGGATTTCCTGGGTGCGGCCACCCTGCTTGCCGGCGGCGGCCTCGCGCTTCATGCGGTCGCCGGTGGCGCGCGGCAGCATGCCGTATTCTGCGGTGACCCAGCCCTTGCCGGTGTTGCGTAGCCACGGTGGCGTCTTTTCTTCAAGGCTCGCCGTGCACAGCACATGCGTGTCGCCGAATTTCACCAGACAGGAGCCTTCGGCGTGCTTGGAAAAGTTGCGCTCGAAGGTGACCTTGCGCATCTGGTCGGTTTTTCTGCCTGATGGCCGCATCCTAATTCTCCTCGGTGCACGGGGCCGGGAACGCGGGCGCGATCCCAGGCTTCATCCTATGTGCGGGTCTGTTGTTGACCGCTTCTACGATTGGCGGCGCCCATTTGCAAATTCCCTTTTGCGCGCACGGGGAGATTGGCTATATTTTGCGGCATCATTATCAGCATGGGTGCGCAAGGCTTAATGGAATTCAGGTCGTCGACGATTTCGGACGCCGTTGCCGCGCTGGACGAACGCTCCAAGGAAATCTTCCGTCGCATCGTCGAGGGCTATCTGGAGACGGGCGAGCCGCTGGGCTCGCGCAATCTTTCGCGCATCCTGCCCATGTCGCTGTCGCCGGCCTCGGTGCGCAACGTCATGAGCGATCTGGAAGAGCTCGGCCTCGTCTATTCCCCGCATGTCAGCGCCGGCCGCCTGCCCACGCAGGTAGGCCTGCGCTTCTTCGTCGATGCCTTCATGCAGGTCGGCGATCTCTCCGCCGAGGACCGCGCCAATATCGACCGGCAGGTGCGGGCGGAAAGCCGTGACGGCCCGATGGAAGCGATGATGAACGAGGCAAGCCGCATGCTGTCGGGCATGTCGCGCGGTGCGGGCCTCGTCATCACCTCCAAGAGCGATCCCGTGCTCAAGCACGTCGAGTTCATCCGCCTGGAGCCCACCAAGGCGCTGGCCGTTCTCGTCGGCGATCACGACCAGGTCGAAAACCGCATCATCGAACTCCCCGCCGGCGTTACCTCCTCGCAGCTCACCGAAGCCGCGAACTTCCTCAACGCCCACATGACCGGCCAGACGCTGCCCGAGCTGCGCAGCCAGCTTGGGCGCCTCAAGGCCGATGTGCGCCACGAGCTCGACGCGCTGTCGCAAGATCTGGTGGAGCGCGGCATCGCGGTCTGGTCCGGCAGTGCGGATGAAGGCAAGCCGGCGCAGCTCATCATCCGCGGCCGCGCCAATCTCTTGGAGGGGCTCGGAAATCCCGATGATCTTGATCGCCTGCGCATGCTGTTTGACGATCTGGAAAAGAAGGACAGTCTGCTGGAGTTGCTGAATCTTGCCGAAAGCGGCCCTGGCGTGCGCATCTTCATCGGCTCGGAAAACAAGCTCTTCTCGCTCTCCGGCTCCTCGCTGATCGTCGCGCCCTATCGCGACGAGGACGACCGCATCGTCGGCGCCGTCGGCGTCATCGGCCCGACGCGGCTCAACTATTCGCGCATCGTACCGATGGTCGATTACACCGCCCAGCTCATGGCAAGGCTCTCGCGCCCGTCCAAATAGCGCTATTCCGGCAGCTGCACGCCGGAGCCGCCCATCTCCGCAGGCATGTCCTTGAACTTCGGCAACCCGTCCTTCACGTGCAGGATGGTGTCCTCGTAGTTCACATGCATGGTCGGCTTGTAGTCGAGATCGGGGATCACAGGCGCATAGACATCGGTTACGCCCCAGAGCGGATGCTCGCTATAGAGATGCCCGCCGCAGGTGTCGCAGAACTTGCGCACGCTGTAATCGGTTTTCTGGAAGCTCTCGACATGCTCGCCACCCTTGGTGACGCGAACCGCCTGTGGCTGCCAGAGCGTGAAGGTGTTGATCGGCCCGGCCGACCAGTGCTGGCAGGAGCGACAATGGCAATAGCCCATCGCGACTGGCGTGCCGGTTACGGTCAGTTCCACGGCACCGCAAAAGCATTTCCCGACATAGACGTTTTCGTCGGCCATCTCAGCACCTCCCAGGTTGAGAGATGAGTGTGGCACCGTATTAGGTTTTGCGAAAGTAAGAATGACATGTGGCTGCCGTCTCGCTGTCGCTTTCATATGCGGTCGTCACGGGCCGAACATGCCTGTGTTTCCGACCTTCTTCGTCACGCAGACTTGATTTTTGATGTTCAAAGTTCGATATCGGGCACATCCAAAAGCCACCAATGACCGGAGAACGTCATGACTGACGAGACGACGAAGAACGGACCTGACGCAGCCGCGGAAGAAGCCGCAGCCGACGCCGCCGCAAACGTCGAGAACGAGACCGCAGCCGAGCCCGATCCGATCGAGCTCCTGAAGGCTGAGAATGCCGAGCTGCGCGACCGCTATCTGCGCCTCGCCGCCGACATGGACAATCTGCGTCGCCGCACCGAGCGCGAAGTCAAGGACGCCAAGTCCTATTCCGCAGCCGGCTTCGCCCGCGATATGCTGGCTGTCTCCGACAACCTGCGCCGCGCGCTCGACGCCATCCCGGAAGAGGCCCGCGCTGGCGCCGATGCCGGCCTGACGACGCTGATCGAAGGTGTCGAGATGACCGAGCGCTCGATGCTGTCGACGCTGGAGCGCCACGGCGTGCGCAAGCTGGAGCCGGTCGGCCAGAAGTTCGACCCGAACTTCCACCAGGCGATGTTCGAAGTGCCGAACCCCGACGTGCCCAACAACACGGTCGTCCAGGTCGTCCAGGCCGGCTATTCCATCGGCGAACGCGTCCTGCGCCCCGCCATGGTCGGCGTCGCCAAGGGCGGCCCGAAGATCGTCGAAGCCGAAACCAACTCGGTCTTCGACCAGAAGGACGCCTGATCCAATCGGGCCCGCTTTCTAAAACTGTTCGACAATCAGCAACCGGGTGCCAAAAGCCCCGGTTGTTTTCAGTTTGCGGGGGGGGCAGTCACGATTTCGGATCGGCTTTGTCGTCAGGACCAGGATCGCTGGAGTCTCGCTTCTGATCGCGGTCGCGAACATCCTGCATTTGCCGCTGGTAGTCAGACTGTTCCCCCGCCTCTCGAAAGGGCCGGTCGATCAGGCTTTTCGCCAGTTGTGGGCGTCCGCTCTGCCGAATGCTCTCACGAAGATCTTCCGCACTCGCAATCAGCCCAAGTCCCTCAAGTACGACGAAGAAGGCGCGGGTGCTGAGGACATGCGTGTTCGGCGGAATCCTGTCATGCGGCGGACGTCCGTTCAGGTAGTCCTTGTCGTCCGAGATGATCAGCCCGATATGCCGCCCCGGCTCCAGGCGCATGTCCCGCAAAAGCGCCTCGACATTATCCATCGTCCAGCTTGTCGCCCATTCTCCGAAGTTTTTGGTAGCGCCTTCTACTCCGCTGGCCTCGAGCGCGAGTGCTTCGAGATAAGCGGCGCCGAACGGGGTCTTGACGATCCTGTGCTGATTGCCTCCCGCGACATCGAACCACTCGCGAAGGCGATCGGCGCCGGGCCGGGAGCTCAGGCGCGTGCATTCATACATCACGGCGTCGGTTACGAAGACAGGCGTGCCGAAACTTTGCAGGAGGTCCAGCCTGTCGACAACAGCAAGGCTGATGAGCGGACCCGTATCGGCGATGACCAGCGTGACCGGAGAAAGCTTCGTCATGCGGCGTCGGTGATGGCGGCGATGAAAGCTTCCGCCATCTCGATGTCGCGCTGCGAAGGCGTTCCGGGATAGGGGATGTCGTTATCGTTGGCGACTTCGTACAGCTCCATCTCGTCATGGAGATGCAGCGACGCGATGGCACGCTTCGTGGACATGAGGCCGCGGCTCCATGCCCACAGAATGTCGTGAACGGTCACAGGGTTTTCGTGGTCGAAGAGTACGTCTTGGCTCATCTGCGTCCTCGTCAGTCCCTGATATCCTACAGCACGGAAGACCTTGCCGCCAGTTGCGGCAAATAACCCTGCTTAGATGCGGGCGAAGCGTTCGATCAGGAGATCGAAGAAGCCGTCCGCGTCGACATCGCGCATCACGGTCGCGTTGCGCTTGCGGTCGGTCACGTGCCACCAGTCGACCACGGTCATGCCGACGGTCAGCTCCGACTTCACCTCGATCTCGACATTGCAGACCCGTCCCTTGAAGAGTTCGGGCTTCAGAAGATAGGCAACGACCGTCGGGTCGTGCAGCGGGCCGCCGTCCGAGCCGTATTTCTCGATATCGAAGCGCTCGAAGAACTCCAGCATCTCCACCATCGCGATCGCCGGCCGCGTGCCGATCTCGGCCATGCGCTTGACGCGCGATTTGAGCGTCAAGAGCTTGTGCGTCACGTCGAGCGGCATCATCACGATCGGCACGCCGGAGCGGAACACGATGTCGGCTGCCTCGGGATCGACATAGATGTTGAATTCGGCCGCCGGCGTGATGTTGCCGCCCTCGGAATAGCCGCCGCCCATCATGACGAGCTCGCGCACGCGGCCGATGATGTCAGGTGCCTTCTGGAAGGCGAGGCCGATATTCGTCAGCGGCCCGAGCGTGCAGAGCGTCACCGTGCCTTCAGGCTCGTTGCGCAGCGTCTCGATGATGAAGTCGACGGCGTGGCCAGCCTGCAAGGGCATGGTCGGCTCGTCGAGTTCGGGACCGTCGAGGCCGGTCTTGCCGTGCACATGCTCGGCGGTGACCAGCGGCCGGGCGATCGGCTTGTCGGCGCCGGCGAAAACCTTGGTGTCGGTCTTGCCACAGAGCTCGCAGACGATGCGCGCATTGCGGCTGGTATAGGAGAGCGGCACGTTGCCGGCGACGGTGGTGATGCCGAGCAGTTCCAGTTCCTCAGGGCTGCCGAAGGCCAGCATGATCGCGGCCGCATCGTCCTGACCTGGGTCGGTGTCGATAATGATCTTTCTCGGGTTTGCCATTCCGTTCGTCCCATCCTCCCGGTGCTTTTATCGACGCACATATCGATGCATGCACCATCTGTTTATCTTCCCGCCGCAGATCGGCACAGCCGGCACGGGGCAGGATTTGATGCGAGGCCCGGCAAGCTTTGTCAAGGCGGCGCGATCGCGTGCGGGGAGGCCGCACGTCTTGGGCCAGCTGTCTTGCGCCCTGTCTTGCGAATGACAGCATTCGTTCCCATATTAGCAACATCCGGATGCTGTCTTCAGGTCCGGAAGGGTCGCTTGCATCAAGGACTTGGAACGCTGATGAGCCGTATGACGCCTTTCGCCAGCCCGCTGTTGCTGGGTTTCGACGCCATGGAAAAGACGCTGGAGCGGATTTCCAAGGCGAGTGACGGATATCCCCCCTATAATATCGAGCGCCTCGCCGCCGACCGCATCACCGATGATCCCGAGCGCCTGCGCATCACGCTGGCTGTCGCCGGCTTCAGCGAGGAGGAACTCGACATCTCCGTCGAAGAAAACCAGCTGGTTATCCGTGGCCGCCAGGTCGAGCAGGGTGAGCGCGAATATCTCTATCGCGGCATTGCCGCCAGACAATTCCAACGCACCTTCGTGCTGGCGGATGGCATGCAGGTTCTCGGCGCGGGCCTCAAGAACGGCCTTCTGTCGGTGGATCTCATTCGCCCGGAGCCGTCGCGTATGGTGAAGAAAATTAACATTTCGGTCCCACAGTAGGACAACGGCGCAAATCGCACCGTTGGTCCCTTCTCTCTGGAGGTACAGGAATGTTGATGAAAGAAGCCAATTCGCATCTGACCAAGACCGAGCTTGCCGGCATCGGCAACGGCGAGGTCGCCTATATCAGGAAAATCCGCTCCGAGGATGTTCCCCGGTGTTTTCCGGAAGCTCCCGATATCGATCCGAACGTCGATCTCTGGGCGCTCTTCGGCGCGGACGGAACCCCGATCCTCCTCACGGACAACCGCTCCAGCACCTTCTTCAAGGCCGCTGAAGACGAGTTGAAGACGGTCAGCCTGCACTAAAGGCGGGTCAGCATAAAACAGACGGCGTTCCCCGGAACGCCGTTGTTTTGTTTCTGCGGGGCGACTCATGCTACGCCCCATCTCATGCGAATAGCGTCCTTCCAGCATTTCCCCATTTTCGATGACGCTGAGAAGGCGGCAGGCGTGATCCTGCGCGACCTGACATGGGCCGACAGCCACGGCGCCGATCTCGCCATCTTTCCCGAATGCTACCTCCAGGGCCATAGCTACGACCGCTCGATCAACGAGCGGCGCGCGCTTAGCGTCGATGATCCGGCGCTGCAAAAGCTGCTCGAGCCGCTCCGTCCCATCAGGACAGCGGCGATCGTCGGTTTCATCGAGCGTCGTGGCGATCTGGTCTACAACAGCGCCATGCTGATCGAAAACGGGGCCGTGGCGGGCGTATACGCCAAGGCGAACCCGCTCGAAGATGGCTGCACCCCGGGCGATGCATTTCCCGTCTGGCAAAGAGCCGGTCGCGGCTTCGGCATCAATATCTGCAGCGACTTTCGTGATCCGGCATTCTCCGATGCCATCGTGGCAAACGGCGCCTCCGTCGTCTGCGCCCCGCTCAACATGATGATCCGGGAGCACAAGGTGGATCAATGGCGCGAGCCCGCGATCGAGAGCCTTCGGGCCTGCGCGGTCCGCACGGGCAGCTGGGTCATCTCCTCCGATGTTGTCGGCGACAGGGGAGATGGCTGGAAGAGCTGCGGCTGCACGCTCGCCGTCGGGCCCGATGGCGTGATCGCGAGCAAGGTGCCGGAATGGGAAGAGGGCGCTATCTTGCTGGATATTCCGCCGACGTTCGACGCTAGACGCGCTTGAACGTCAGATAGGCCGACGAGCGTCCTTCGCGCCGGGCCTTGGCCTCGTAGCGCGTGCTCGGCCAGCCCTCGTAGGGTGTCAGCCAGTCGGCCGCGTTGCTGGCCTGCCAGTCGAAGCCGCCGTGGTCGCGGCACTTCAAGAGCGTCCAGTTCACGTAGGTGTCGATGTCGGAGGCGAAGCAGAACAGGCCGCCGGGCTTCAGCACGCGGTGAAAGCGGTCGAGATTGGTCTTGGAGACAAAGCGGCGCTTCCAGTGCTTCCGCTTCGGCCAGGGATCGGGATAGAGCAGGTCGATCTGGTCAATCGATCCATCCGGAAGCCAGTCGAGCAGCTGCGTCGCATCGTCGTTGTAGACACGCACATTGCGGGCGCCGGCATTGTCGACGCTGGCAAGCAGCTTCTGCATCGAATTGATGAAGGGCTCGACGCCGATGAAGCCGGTCGAAGGGGTCTCGATCGCGCGGTGGATCAGATGCTCGCCGCCGCCGAAGCCGATCTCAAGACGCAGCCGGTTGGTCTCGACGGGAAAGAGCGTGCTCAGCGGCTCCGGGGGAGCCGCCGAGAGGTCGATGATGAACGCCGGCAAGAGGGTGCTGAGCTTCTCCGCCTGTTGTCCGCGAAGTGCCTTACCCTTGCGGCGACCGAAGAAAGCCTCGGTCGCGCGTCCGCGACGTTCCATGTCAGTCATCGTATTAAGCCTTGATCGCTTCCTTGAGCGGCTTCACCAGGTCGGTCTTCTCCCAGGAGAACGAGCCGTCACGGCCAGCCTTGCGGCCGAAGTGGCCGTATGCGGAGGTCTTGGCGTAGATCGGCTTGTTGAGGTCGAGGTGACGACGAATGCCCGTCGGAGACAGGTCCATGGTCTTGCGGATCGCCGCTTCGACCTGGTCTTCCGTCACCTTGTTGCCGGTGCCGTGCAGGTCGACATAGATCGACAGCGGCTGTGCAACGCCGATGGCGTAGGAGATCTGGATCGTGCATTTCTCGGAAAGGCCGGCTGCCACGACGTTCTTGGCGAGGTAGCGAGCGGCGTAGGCGGCCGAACGGTCGACCTTGGTCGTGTCCTTGCCGGAGAATGCGCCGCCGCCGTGCGGAGCCGCACCGCCGTAGGTGTCGACGATGATCTTGCGGCCGGTCAGGCCAGCGTCGCCGTCAGGGCCGCCGATGACGAACTTGCCGGTCGGGTTGATGTACCACTTGCAATCGTCGGCGATCGGCAGCTCGCCGAGAGCTTCGCGGATATAGGGTTCCACGACGGCGCGAACCTTCTTCGAGTCCCAGCTGTCGTCGAGATGCTGCGTGGACAGAACGATCGAGGTGACCTCGGCCGGGTGGCCGTTGACGTAGCGAACGGTGACCTGGCTCTTGGCGTCCGGGCCGAGCTTTGCGGCGTCGCCGTTGCCGGCCTTGCGGGCGGCGGCGAGCAGCTGCAGGATCTTGTGCGAGTAGTAGATCGGCGCCGGCATGAGATCCGGCGTTTCCTTGCAGGCGTAACCGAACATGATGCCCTGGTCGCCGGCACCTTCGTCGCCCTGCTGGTCGGCGGCGTTGTCGACGCCCTGCGCGATGTCGGCCGACTGCGAGTGCAGGAGAACGTCGATCTTTGCGGTCTTCCAGTGGAAGCCGTCCTGCTCGTAGCCGATGTCCTTGATGGCGCGGCGTGCGGCGGTCTTGAACTTCGACGGGTTGATGACGTCGGCGCCGTTCTTGTCCTTCTTCATCAGGCTCGGCGGCAGGCGAACTTCACCGGCGATGACCACGCGGTTGGTGGTTGCCAGCGTTTCGCATGCGATGCGCACGCCCCATGGGTTGATGCCGGTCTTGGCGGCTTCGCGGTACACCAGATCCACGATCTCGTCGGAGATACGGTCGCAGACCTTGTCCGGGTGACCTTCGGCTACGGATTCGCTGGTGAAGAGGTAATTGGCACGCATTCCGGGATTCCCCTCAAAGAATAAAAAGCTGCGTAGTGGTACTCAGTTCAGGGCCGAAAAACAAGCGCAGAAGGACATAAATATATCTTTATATCTGCGACGAAGTGACAAATTTTGCCCAAAAAACGCAAAAAAGCGGCCTTTACGACCGCTTTCTCTATTGTGACTTATGAGGGATGCTTATTCGGAGTCGGCTTCGGCGGCCAGCGCCTTGACCAGTTCGACGACCTTCCGGCGCACCTTGGGATCGGTGATCTTCACGAAGGCGCGGTTCAGCTGCAGGCCTTCCGAGGAGGACAGGAAGTCGACCACGTAGTTGGAGCTGGAGGCTTCCGCCATGCCACCCGCCATGCCGGCGTTCTCGCCGGGCGCATCCTCGAAGAAGAAGGAGACCGGAACGTTCAAAATGCTGGAGATGTTTTGCAGCCGGCTCGCGCCGACGCGGTTGGTGCCTTTTTCGTATTTCTGGATCTGCTGGAATGTAATGCCGAGGCTTTCCCCAAGCTTTTCCTGGCTCATTCCAAGCATAGTCCGGCGAAGGCGAATACGGCTGCCGACGTGAATGTCGATCGGGTTCGGCTTCTTCTTGTTCTCAATCATGGTGCTGCCCTAACAATAATTCTGCCCTTGTTTAAACCGGCACGCCCAAACCCATCCCCAAAACGCCACGTTGCAAAGTGCGATCTATTCACCTTGAACCATACGTTAAGAATGCCGATCCTAACCACTATGCAATTTTAGGGGTTTTCGGTCAATTACGCTTGAAAACAAAACCAAAACGCGAAGCCATTGCAATTGCAAGCAGAAGTGTTTCGATCAACCAGAAGTACGTTTCGCGTGACAGCGGCAGATGGGTCGGAGAGGCGAAACTATCAAGGGTTGCGTCAATAAAGCCGGTCTCATTGAGCGAAAGACCTGCAATAATTTCACCACGGGGGCTGACAAGGGCGGAAATCCCGCTATTGCCGTCGCGAATCAGCGGCAGACCCGTTTCCACGGCCCGAACGCGGGCCTGCTGGAAGTGCTGGTAGGGGCCGGGCGTGGCGCCGAACCAGGCATCGTTGGTAATGTTCAAAATGGCCGATGCCGAGCCGATATCGCCGGTCATTTCGCCGGGGAAAATGATCTCGTAGCAGACCAGCGGATAGAGCTTCAGTCCGCTTGGCAGCGTCAGCAGCTGGCGCGTGGCGGCCGCCGAGAAGCCGCCGGGCATCTCGACGATGTTCTGGATGCCGAACTCGCTGAGAAGGCTCTCGAACGGCATGTATTCGCCGAACGGCACGAGGTGCACCTTGTCCGAAGCGGCGATGATCTGGCCGCGCCCGTCGATCACGTAGATCGAATTGTAATAGCGCGGCGGATTGCCGGGGCCCATGTCCTCGGCGCGCACGGCGCCGGCCAGCAGCACCTGGTTGTCATCAAGCGTATCGGCGATCCTCGTCAGCGCATCCTGATTGTCGGTCAGGATGAAGGGGATCGCCGTCTCCGGCCAGACGATGATGTCGGGCTTGCGACCGCCATCTTTGGGCGCCTCGGCCGAAAGCTTCAGATGCTTCTCGAAGATCGCCGCGCGGTCGGCGTCGCTGTCCATCTTGGCGCTCTGGTCGATCATCGGCTGCACAAGGCGGATGACGGGGCTCTTGTCGGTGGCGGCAACAACAGGCGTCGGTGCGCCGTAAAGCACATAGGCGCCGTATCCGACATGCGCGGCAAGCAGCAGCAGTGCCAGCGAAATACAGGTTTTGGCGCCCTGCTTGGTGCCGATGAGGGCAGGGGCGGCGAAGACGAATACCGAGAGCGCGGTGATGCCCATGATCCCGATGATATGGGCCGACTGCATCATCACGGGCACCGGCGTCATGCCATAGCCGATGGCGTTCCACGGAAATCCGGTGAAGAGCACGCTGCGCGCCCACTCAAGCAGGCCGAAGCTCGCCGCCAGCGCCGCGATCCGTCCGACGCCATCTGACCAGAGGATGCGGGCAAGTGCTGTGGCCAGACCGTAGAAGATCGCCAGCACGGCCGGAAGTCCGAAGATCGCCAGCGGCAGCGCCCAGGCGAACTCCTCGGCATCGATCATCAGCGCATGGCCGAGCCACCAGAGGCCGGCAACGAAGTAACCGAAGCCGAACAGCCAGCCGGTGACGAAGGATGGCCAGAGGCGCCCGATGATGCCGCTGTCGGGTGCCGCCGCTGCACCGTCGATCAGCCAGACCAGCAGCGTGAAGGACACGAACATCGCGGCGAAGAAGCCGATGGGCGGAAGGGCCAGAACGCCGAATGCGCCTGCAAGGATCGCCAGCAGCACTCTCTTGTAGCCCCAGACCAGGATGACCCTGTCGGCAATTCGCTCCATGCGCACCCCACCAATCCGCGAATCAACTGAGGTCGCAGTGTTTCAAAAAAGCCGCCCGTTGTCGTGGTTGGCAGTGATCAGTTTGCCGTCGGCGTCTCGCTCTGCCGCTCGTCGCCGTGGTCAAGACCCATCGCGCCGTCACCATCGCTCTTCGCGCGCCGACGGATGGCCTGACGCTTGCGGGTAATCCGCACGCGCTTGATGCGGCGCGGATCGGCATCGAGAATGTGGAACTCGAAGCCCGGCAACGCCTGAACGACTTCGCCGCGCACCGGAATGCGCCCGAGTTCGGAGAAGATCAGGCCGCCCAGCGTATCGACTTCGTCGACCTGCTCGGTGATGTCGAAATCCGGGCCGATGGCTTCGGCGATATCCTCGAGCTCGACGCGGGCGTCGGCCACGAACATGTCCTCGGAGACCCGCTTGAACATGACTTCTTCGTCGTCATGCTCATCGTCGATATCGCCGACGACCATTTCCACGATGTCCTCATGCGAGGCCAGGCCGTCGGTGCCGCCGTATTCGTCGATGACGAGCGCCATCTGCGTGCGGTTCACCTGCATGCGGCGCAGAAGATCGGAGGCCAGCATTGAGGGCGGGACGAACAGGATCTTGCGGATGATGCCTGCTTCGGAAAGCGTCTTCTGCAGGTCAACGCGGGCAAGGTCGAAATTCGGCTTGGCCGAGCGCGGCGCCTTCTGCAGGTTCTCAGGCGCGACCTCGACGATCGGCTCGGCGCCCTTGGCGGCCTTGGTCGATCCGCGGCGCTTGTTGCGCGCCTGCTTGGCGACGTAGGAGAGGAGGTCGCGGATGTGCACCATCCCGCGCGGATCATCCAGCGTTTCGGCATAGACGGGCATGCGTGAGCGGCCGGATTCCTCGAACAGGATCATCAGCTCGCCGATGGTGATCGTCTGGTCCACCGCCTCGATATCGGCGCGCGGCACCATCACGTCGGCAACGCGCACTTCGCGGAAGCGCAGGATGTTGTTGAGCATCGCCTTCTCGTCGGCGGAGAAGGCATCGCCATCGGCCGCGTCGGTCATCAGCGCGTCTGCAAGGTCTTCGCGGATACGCGAACCCTGCTGTGGCCTCAATATGCGGGCAGCCCGCGACCAGAAGGATTGGGATCGTCCGGACTGCCTGCTACTACTGCCACCCTCGTCGGAGGATGATTGATCGGCGGTGTCCTTGGCCTCGGTGGCCGGTCTCGTCGTAAAGTCGCTCATGGTTCCATTTTAAGGTCTTGACCCTCGTATGGGTCAGATAGGCCGAGTTTCGCCAAAATGCGAGTCTCCAGCCCCTCCATTATCTCGGCTTCGGTATCATTATTATGATCGTAGCCGAAGAGATGCAAGAAGCCGTGCACCATTAGGTGAGTGAGATGGTCGTCGAAACTCTTCTCGAGCTCGACCGCCTCACGGGCAACGGTCTCCCTGGCGATGATGATATCGCCAAGCATCGGCCCCGGAACCTTGCCCGGCTGAACCGGGAAGGCGGGGAATGAAAGCACGTTGGTCGGCTTGTCCTTGCCGCGCCACTCCGCGTTGATGTCCTGAATCGAGGCGTCGTCGGTGAAGACCAGCGATACTTCGGGGACCATTTTCGGAAACGGCTGCTTCTCGGTCTCGCGCAGATAGGTCGCGGCCGTCTCAAGCACGCGGTCGGCCAGCGCGTGAAGCGCGTCTTCGGAGGGCCATTCGCCCTCCTCGATGCTGATCTGTATGTCGAGTTCGGCCATCAGTCCTGCTGCGCGGCCTCTGGTGTGTCCGTCAGGTAGGTCGCGTCGTAGGCGCGAACGATGCGGCCAACCAGCGGATGGCGCACGACGTCCGTGTCCTTGAAGCGGATGATCGAGATGCCCTCGACACCGTTCAGGAGCTGCAACGCCTCGGCCAGGCCCGACTTGACGCCACGCGGAAGGTCGATCTGGCTCGGGTCGCCGGTCACGATCATGCGCGAATTCTCGCCGAGACGGGTCAGGAACATCTTCATCTGCATCGACGTGGTGTTCTGCGCCTCGTCGAGGATGACGGCGGCATTCGACAGCGTGCGACCGCGCATGAAGGCGAGCGGCGCGATTTCGATGACGCCTGCGGTGATGGCGCGATCGACCTTGTCGGCCGGCATCATGTCATAGAGCGCGTCGTAGAGCGGGCGCAGATAGGGATCGACCTTCTCCTTCATGTCGCCGGGCAGGAAGCCGAGGCGCTCGCCGGCTTCGACGGCCGGACGCGAGAGAATGATCTTCTCGACGACGCCGCGCTCCAGAAGCTGGGCGGCATGGGCAACGGCGAGATAGGTCTTGCCGGTACCGGCCGGACCACAGCCGAAGACGAGTTCGGACCGCTCGAGTGCGCGCAGATAGGCGTCCTGCGTCGGCGTGCGGGCAATGATGGTCTTCTTGCGCGTGGAAACCTGCGCCATCGTCAGCTTGGCCTTCTTCTCCATCGTCGGCAGGCTCAGCTGATCGTCGGCGGCCACAGCCATGCGGATCGCGCCCTCGACGTCGGAGCGTTCCACGCTGCCGCCCTTCTGGAGCTTGTCGTAGAGATAGTCCAGCGTGCGGCGCGCCTGGTTGGTGGTGACGATGTCACCCGAGATCACGACGGAGTTGCCACGCGCTCGGGCGTCGATGTTCAGGCGTTCCTCGAGAAGCTTGAGGTTCTGGTCGAATTGACCAAACAGTTCGCTGGCGAACCGATTGTTTTCGAACGTCAGAATAAAGTGATTGGCGTCGCTCGCGATGCGTGGGTGGCGCGGTGAAGAAGAAACCAATTCTTGTCCGTTCAAGCGGTCGAGCTCCTTGAGTTAGGCACCAGCCTCTACCATCTCGGAAAACAGGCTGTTGGGTCCGGTACCTGTGATTCGCACTTTAATAATGTCACCGATTTGCGATGCTTTTGCATCAACATTCACCGACTGAAGCCAGGGGGAACGGCCGATAAGTTGTTGAGACATGCGACCGGGCTTTTCGAGCAACAGTTCGATGGTCTTCCCGACGCAGGATTCGGCAAATTCCTGCTGCTGCTTCAGGAGAAGCGCCTGCAGGCGTTCGAGCCTTTCTGCCTTGATCTCTTCCGGCACTTGGTCCTTCAGATCAGCGCCGGGCGTACCCGGCCGCGTCGAGTATTTGAACGAGAAGGCCTGCGCATAGCGGACCTTCTCAACGAGTTTTAGTGTATCCTCAAAATCGGCGTCTGTCTCCCCCGGAAAACCGACGATGAAGTCGCCCGAGAGCGCGATATCGGGACGCGCGGCGCGGATGCGCTCGACCAGCGTCAGATACTCGGCAGCCGTATGGCGACGGTTCATCGCCTTCAGGATCCGGTCTGAGCCTGCCTGCACCGGAAGATGCAAATAGGGCATCAGCGCGCGGAGATCGCGATGCGCCTCGATCAGCCTGTCGTCCATGTCGCGCGGATGGCTGGTGGTGTAGCGAAGGCGGGCAAGGCCGGGGATTTCGGCCAGCCGATAAAGCAGGTCGCCCAGCGTCCATTCCTGGCCATTGGGCCCCAGGCCGTGCCAGGCATTGACGTTCTGGCCGAGCAGCGTGATCTCGCGCACGCCGCCCTCGACTATCTTCTGCGCTTCCTCGACGATCTGGCTCACCGGGCGTGACACTTCCGAACCGCGCGTATAGGGCACCACGCAGAAGGTGCAGAACTTGTCGCAACCTTCCTGCACCGTCAGGAACGCGGTGACGCCGCGCGCCCGGATCTTGGTCTTTTCGGCGATCGGCAGATGCTCGAACTTGTCTTCCAGCGCATATTCCGTATCGACGATGCGCTGCCCTTCCTTGGCGCGGCGCAGCGCTTCCGGCAGGCGATGATAGGTCTGCGGCCCGATGACGACGTCGACGGCGGGCGCCCGGCGGAGAATCTCTTCGCCTTCTGCCTGCGCCACGCAACCGGCCACGCCGATCATGAACTCGCGGCCTTCCTTGTTGCGCTCCTTCTTCATGTCGCGCAGTCGTCCGAGCGCCGAGTAAACCTTCTCGGCCGCCTTCTCGCGGATATGACAGGTGTTCAGCAGCACGAGATCGGCCTGCTCCATGTCCTCCGTCGGCTCATAGCCGTCGCGCGCCAGAGCATCGCTCATGCGCGTGGAGTCATAGACGTTCATCTGACAGCCGTAGGTCTTGATGAAAACCTTGCGGCTGTTGCTGCCATCACGGAGTGTGGTCTCCGGGGCCGGGAGGAGGGCGCTGTCCTGGGTCATGCCGGCTATTTAGTGGTTTTTGACGCGCGAGAAAAGGGAATCTTGCCTCAGTTCGCGTCCCGGCCTCTGAGCGCGGCACCGAGCATGGCGCGGATGCGGCTGGCGATCGTGGCGCTCACCTGCTTGCGGTTGGTCTCGGCGCTGTAGGAGACCGCTTCGCCGAAGTGGACATCGACGTCGAATGCGCCGCAGCAGAGCATGTCTTTGAGGTGCGGCAGCATCTCGACATCGCCGGGCCAGGAGGCGAGCGGGCGGTGGTAGCGGCCCATCGGAAGCCCATGCACGCCGGTGTAGGCGACCGCCACAGGCTGCACGATGACGGTGCCGGTGGGCGAAGCGGGCACGGCCATGGCGGCGGCGCCGAACAGCGAGGATTTCACCTCAAGCAGCCGGTTGCCGTCCGATGTCGTGCCCTCGGGAAACAGCACCACGATCTCGCCGTCGGCCATGCGCGCGGCGATCTCGCTCACCTGGTTGCCAGTGTTACGCTTTTCCTCGCGCACCACGAACACGCTCTTCTGCAGCTTGGCGAGCGTGCCGAAGATCGGCCAGTCGCGCACCTCGTTCTTGGCGATGAAGGCGACGTCGGCGATCGAGGACAGCACCATGATGTCCATCCACGAGGAATGGTTGGCGCACAGCATCAGCGGCCGATGCGTTTCCATCTGGCCGTGGACGCGAACGCGGATGCCGAGACAGAAACAGATGATGCGGTGCCAGACGCGCGGCAGCCAGCGGCGCATCTTCCAGTCATAGCGCAGGGCAAGAAGCTGCCAGGGCATGAGCAGAATGCTGGCGATGAGAATGACGATGCCGGCGAGGGCGACGCGCAGCCAGGCGATCAAATCGAACACTCCGCGGCTGCACGCATGATATCAGTGATCGTCCTTCTTGAGCGGTATGCCGTAGAGCTCCAGCCGATGATCCACCAGCGTGAAACCGTGCTCGCGGGCGATCCGCTCCTGCAGCGCCTCGATCTCCGGCGAGCGGAACTCGATGACGACGCCGGTCTTCAGGTCGATCAAGTGATCGTGATGCTCTTCCGGCACCGTCTCGTAGCGCGAGCGGCCGTCTCGGAAGTCGTGGCGGGCGATGATGCCGGCATCCTCGAACAGCTTGACGGTGCGGTAGACGGTGGAAATCGAGATCTTGGCGTCGACCTTCACCGAGCGGCGATAGAGCTCTTCGACATCGGGATGGTCTTCGGATTCCTCGAGAATGCGCGCAATGACCCGGCGCTGCTCCGTCATGCGCATGCCGCGCTCGGTGCAGAGTTCCTCGAGGGTCTTTGCCACATCCGTCATCAGGAGCCTTTCGATAGTCAACGTCTCAAGACGGAACTAGCGAAGAATGCGCTTCATGACAAGCGCCGTGGACACCTCGCCATTGGCGTCCTTGTAGTATCCACGGCGTTCTCCGACCTGGTCGAAACCGAGCTTGCGGTAAAGGCCGAGTGCCGCGACGTTGCCCTTGTCGACCTCGAGGAAGATGCTTTCGCCGCCGCGCTGCTTTGCCTCGCGCATCGCCGCCTGCATCAGCCGCCATCCGAGACCCGACCGCCCGACCTTCGCCTGCACGGCGATCGTCAGGATCTCGGCCTCGCCGGCAACCTCACGCGCCAGGACAAAGCCCGGCAGCGGCTTTTTCAGGAAGGCGTTGGTCTGCCGTGCCACGAAGCCGAAGACATTGCTCTGGCTGAGCAGGCTGTAGAACTCGCCATCGCCCCAGGGGCGGGCGAAGCGCTCGCCGTGCAGGGTCGAGACCGCATGGCAGTCATCGGCATCCATAGGGATGATTTCGAATTCCGGCTTCAGCGACAGATAGGATTCCAGCATGGTCATACTCGCGCAATCGCAAACCCGGCCTGCGGTTTGGCGTCGGGTCCGCGCAGATAAAGTGGCTTCGGCTTTCCGGAAGAGGGATCGGCGGCAGCGGCAAGGCGCGCCACGATGGAGATGGGGAAATGGTTGGCGTGTTCGCCGGTGGCGTCAGGCCGTAGCAAGGGCGTCGCCGAGCCGGTGATAACGCCGTTGAAGGAGGCCGCGAAGGCCTGTGCGTCCTCGACGGTCACGGCCCTGGCTTCATCGAGCGGTGTGCCGTCACCGTCAAAGGCCTGCAGATAGATCTCGTTGCGCTTGGCATCCATGGCGGCCAGCACCTGTCGGCCCGGCGAGCGCTCACGCTCGGCCTCGGCCATGACCGCAAGCGTCGTGATGCCGACGGCGGGAACGCCAAGCGAAAGGGCAAAGCCACGGGCGGCGGCGACGCCGACGCGGATACCGGTGAATGAGCCCGGACCGATAGTGACGGCAACACGCTCGACATCGGACAGCTGAACGCCCGCCTGATTCAGCGCGCGGTCGACTATTCCCATCAGATGCTCTGCATGCCCCTTGCCGATCATGTCCGATGCCTCCCCCAGCACCGTATTCCTGCTGCTGTCATAGACAGAAGCAGCGCAATCCACACCTGCGGTGTCGAGCGCCAGTATGATCATGGCATCTATTTCCGAATAAACCGTTCCTGACCTGTCCATACATCGCAAAACGCCGCGTTTGCAAACGCCGCGTCGTCGCGAATGTCGGTTCAGCTCGTCAGACGGCTTCGACTTCCTGAACTTCCGGCACGAAATGGCGCAAAAGGTTCTGGACGCCGTGCTTCAGCGTTGCCGTCGAGGACGGGCAACCCGCGCACGAGCCCTTCATGTTCAAATAGACGGTGCCGTCCTTGAAGCCGCGGAAGGTGATGTCGCCGCCATCCTGGGCAACGGCCGGACGCACGCGCGTCTCCAGCAGTTCCTTGATGGTCAGAACGATCGTCTCGTCGCCCTCGTCGAAGAATTCGCCATCGGCATCGGCTGCTTCACCAAGCACGGAGGAGGCGCCCATGACCGGCTTGCCGGACATGAAGTGCTCCATGATCGAGCCGAGGATGGCGGGCTTCAGGTGCTGCCACTCCTGGTCCTCCTTGGAGACGCTGATGAAATCATAGCCGAAATAGACACCGGTGACGCCGTTGATCTCGAACAGGCGCGCGGCGAGCGGCGATGCAGCCGCTTCCTCGCGATTGCGGAACTCGGCGGTGCCGCTCTCCATGACGATCTTGCCCGGCAGAAACTTCTGCGTGGAAGGGTTCGGCGTGGCTTCGGTCTGGATAAACATGGTGCTCTCCGTGCTGCAGGCGCGCGCCCGCGACGTATTTAGAATTCTTCAAAAGTAGAAATAAGCCGTTTGGCCTCGCTATTCAAGAGATTGATACTCAAGAAAGCGCTTTATGCCAACGCGTCCAGTTCCTCATCGCTCAGTGTATCAGGCAAGACGGTGACGGGGATGGGAAAGGCCGCACCACGGCCCGCGACCGATGCCACCAATGGGCCCGGTCCCTCCTTGGCGGAGCTTGCGGCCAGCACCAGAATGGCGATGTCGCGGTCGTCCTCGATGACGGCGTTGATCTGCTCGGCAGCACCGCCCTCGCGGATGACGATCTCCGGCTCGATGCCGATATTCTCGCGCACCAGTTGGGCGGACTTGGCGACGACCGCTTCGGCTTCCTCGCGTGCTTCGGCCCGCATGATCTCCTCGACCCCCAGCCACTGCTGGAAGTCGCCGTCGGGGATCACGTAGACGAGCACCAATCCGCCATTGGAATTCTTGGCGCGCCGGCCGGCATAGTGGACGGCGCGCTGGCATTCGGGCGTGTCATCGATCACGGCCATGAACTTGCGGCGGTGACCTTCGAGCCGAGAGAGTCGTTTTGATACCATGGGCGCGACTCTGACACTTGATCCGGGAGATTTGCAAGTCCCCGTTTTGCCGCAAACTGTCCGCTCACCGACAGGTGTTGGGCCGAGGCTATCGTGGTGCTGCAACGAGCCCGTAAAGCAGCATGATTTCCTTCACATGCTCGATGTCGGGCTTGCCGATGACGTTGATGGCCGATGCGATCTCCTCGAAGAACCGCCTGCCGATCAGCCCCGGCGTCATCGTGATCAGCGCACGTGCCGTTTCCTGGTGCAGGTTTTCATGGGTGTGGACCACGCCGCGCGGAATGAACACCGTGTCGCCGGCCCGCACCTCGCAGCGCTCGCCATCGACCGTCGTCGTCATCGTTCCGGAGAGACCGAAGATCACTTCGTCGACATCTTCGTGATAATGCGCCGCCGGCACGCGCGACTGGTAGGGGACCACGAACTCGAACATGACCATGCTGCCCGCGCTCTGGTCCTCATCGACCAGCAGCCGAACCTCCATCATGCCAATCTGAATGAGGTTCCGGTTGCGCATCTTGGCCTCCTCATGGCTCTGAGGAGAGTACGCCGCAGTCCAGCCTTCGACAAGCCTGGGGTATCGATAGGCTCGGGCGGCCGAAGCCGCCCGGCTGTTGCTGCTAGTAGAGGAAGCCGACGATGTCGCGGACTTCCTTCATCGTCACTTCGGCGCGGGCGCGTGCCCGCTCGCCGCCATCACGCAGGATCGCGTCGATATGGCTGGTGTCGGCCATCAGGCGGCGCATCTCGGCGGTGATCGGCGAGAGCACCTTGACCGAGAGGTCGATCAGCGCCGGCTTGAACACCGAGAACTGCTGTCCGCCGAATTCCGCAAGCACCTCGGCCTTCGACTTGTCGGCGAGTGCTGCGTAGATGCCGACGAGGTTGTCGGCCTCCGGGCGGCCCTGCAGGCCGTCGAGTTCGCTCGGCAAGCCATCCGGATCGGTCTTGGCCTTGCGGATCTTCTTCGAGATCGCATCCTCATCGTCCATCAGGTTGATGCGCGACAGATCGGATGGGTCCGACTTCGACATCTTCTTGGTGCCGTCGCGCAGCGACATGACGCGCGGCGCCGGGCCGTCGATCATCGGCTCGACCATCGGGAAATAGGCATGCACCGGCTCCTTGCCGACGGTGATATCAACCCCGTATCCGGCCTTGCGGATATGCTCGGCGTAATCGAGGTTGAATTTCATCGCGATGTCGCGGGCAAGTTCCAGATGCTGCTTCTGGTCGTCGCCGACGGGAACATGCGTTCCGCGATAGACGAGAATGTCGGCGGCCATAAGGCTCGGATAGGCGTAGAGACCGAGCGAGGCCTGCTCACGGTCCTTGCCGGCCTTGTCCTTGAACTGCGTCATGCGGTTCATCCAGCCGATGCGCGCCACGCAGTTGAAGATCCAGGCGAGTTCCGCATGCTGCGGCACGGCCGACTGGTTGAAGACGATATGCTTCACCGGGTCGATGCCGGAGGCAATGAAGGCGGCGGCGATCGAGCGGATCTGGTTCGGCATGTCCTCATGCACCAGCTGCGCGGTCAACGCATGCATGTCGACCACGCAATAGATGCAGTCATTGCCGTCCTGCAGCGCCACGAACTTGCGGATCGCGCCGAGATAGTTGCCGAGATGGAGATTGCCGGTCGGCTGAAYGCCCGAAAAGACCAGTTTCTTGAATTCGTTCATCATGTCCTCGATTAGGCTTGTGGAGGGCCCCAGGGCCAACGGCCCATGTTGCTAACGTCGCGGCTTATGCACGTCGGATGGCTTGTGATCAAGGGGTTGTGGTGGATGAGATCGGAGGTGTTGCGGCTGGGATCCGGAAAGGCGGCGAAGATGCCTTCGTGCTTGTGGCGAAGACCCCTCCCAACCCTCCCCACAAGGGGGAGGGCTTAACCTGTGGCGCCGCCGAAGCTACGATTGGCTTGAGAGGCCGCCACGAGTCTTCTCCCCCACCTGTGGGGGGAGATGCCGGCAGGCAGAGGGGGGTAACACACGGCAAAACCTCTCGATCATTCACTTCACACTCCACATCTCCCAAACACACCAAAACCCCACGCGGCCTCTCACCCGTGTCTCCATCATTCCAATCTTCACTCGGACGGGGCGCTGGAAATCACCTCGATTGAGTAAGTAGGATATGGCGCTTCCCAGCGCCCCGTTCGGCGGTTTATGCCCGCGACTTCGATCTCTCTGCCTTCTCGCCCAACTTCGCGGCGAGACCATGTGTGCCTCACAGGCACGTCCGGGCTCAACTCAGGCCCGTCTTGCGACAGGACCCGCCGTCCCCGGAGGGAGACCATTTTCCGCGGACCCGGGTCATGAGGTTTTGCGTCCTACCCTCACGCTCCGCGCCGGTCCCGCCTCGCCGGCACGCCTGCCAATGTATCCGATGACGGGACGCCGACAGTGTAGGGTGGGGTTTTCGAGGCGGGGAAAATCGACGATACGTTTTTTGTGCACATGCCCAGGCGCCCTCGCGAAAAGGGCAATTCATACTTCATTTTAGGTATCTTGAATGTAGTAATTCGACGTAAAATAAGGCATCTACCTGATATACTAGGTAGGAGTTTCCTTAAATTGGCCATTTTTGAGGAGAGTTTTTCCGCCCGCAAACGCGAGCGCCGCCTTTTGCGGCGCTCCCAACTGGGGGACGACATGATGCATCCTGCATTCTCAATCGCACTCGCCGGCTTGTTCAGCCTCTCCAGCCTCAATGGCGCCACCGCCCAGAATGTTCGAAAACTCTCGATCGGGCCGCTGAAGAAAAATGAAACGCTTGCCTATAGTCTGCAGACCGTCAGTGTCCGCGCCGGCTGCTTTCCGCCGAGGCTGAGGGGTATCCTCACCTATATTGCTGACAAGACGGGCCGCCGCCCGCTGGTCACCTCGGGGCTGAGGGCGCATTCCGGCCGCTCGCATTCGCAGCACCGCCATTGCGCCGCCGCCGACATCCGCGTGCCCGGGGTTTCCGACAAGACGATCATCGCCATTGCCGCGCAGGCGCCCGGCATCGGTGGCATCGGCCGCTATTGTAACGGCATCATCCATGTCGACATCGGCCCGAAGCGCCGCTGGACGCACTGTTGAGCCAAGCCGGCCGGAGGCGGCTCAGCCGTCGGTCTTGGTAACCGCCGGCTTGCGGTTGAGGTTGCGGCGGATCATGCCGAGGTTCGCGCCGCCGATCAAAAACGCGGTGGCGAAATAGACGACCATCGAGATGCCGATCAGCATGCCGAGCGTGCCGACCTTGGTGGCAAGCGAAGCGCTCGAGGCAAGCCATGGCTCCCAGCGGTGCTGGAGATACATGATGACGGCGCCCATGACGGCGGCAGACACGACGAGCAGCGCCGTGCGCCGCGCCAGCGCCCATTCCCATGTCAGGTGGCCGCGCCTGAGCAGCGTGGAGAAGAGAAGAACCGTGCTGATCCATCCGGCCGTGGCTTCCGCGACAGCGATCCCGGGCGCGCCGAGATAGGGAAACAGCGTCAGCGCGGTGGCGCAATTGACGCCGACGGCGACGGCCGAAAAGCGCATCGGCGTCTTGGTGTCCTCGCGGGCGTAAAAGCCCGGCTGCAGCGCCTTGATCAGCACGAAGGCCGGCAGGCCGATGCCGTAGATCGCCAGGATCGAGCCGACGATCATGGTGTTTTCCTGGTGGAACGCGCCGCGCTCGTAGAGCACGCGGATGATCTCGTCGGAGAGGATCCACAGCGCGAAGGCGGCGGGGATCGTGAGAAACATCACGAACTCGATCGAGCGGTTCTGCAGGTTGCCGGCTTCGCGAAGGTTCCCGCCTTTCAGCGCCCGCGCCAGTTCGGGCAGAAGCACGACGCCGACGGCGACGCCGACCACGCCGAGCGGCAGCTGGTAGATGCGGTCGGCATATTGCAGGGCGGCGATCGCGCCCTCCTTGCTGGAGGCGATCGCCTGGCCGATCATCTGGTTGATCTGCGTGATGCCGCCGGTCACCGCGGCGGGGACGGCAAGGATCAAAAGGCGCTTGACGTTGGGCGTGATCCTCGGAAAGCGGATGCCGATGCTCATACCCGCATGCAGCACGCCGAAATAGACGACCGCGAGCTGCAGGACGCCCGCGACCAGCACGCCCCAGGAGAGATACCAGGCGGTTTGTAGCGGTTCGGCGCCGGTATAGAGCGCGTAGAACAGCGCGCCGATCATGACGACGTTCAAGAAGACGGGCGCCACGGCGGCGGCGAAAAAGTGATGCAGCGAGTTCAGCATCCCGCTCATCATCGCCGTCAGCGACATGCACATCAGATAGGGAAACATCACCGCCGCCATGCGCACGGTGATCGAGAATTTCTCCGGATCGTCGGTAAAGCCCGGCGCGATGATGAAGCGCACCAGAAGCGGCATCGAAAGTTCCATCACGATGGTGATGAGAAGCAGCACCGAGAACAGAACGCCGAACACTTCCTCGGAAAAACGCTTGGCGCCGTCAGTGCCGTTCGCCTCGATCTCCTTGGCGAAGAGCGGCACGAAGGCGGCGTTGAACGCGCCTTCGGCAAACAGCCGGCGAAACAGGTTCGGAAAGCGGAAGGCCGCGTAGAACACGTCGGCCATCGGCCCGGTGCCGAGCGCTGCCGCCATCAGCGTTTCGCGGGCGAAGCCGAACAACCGGCTGCCCAGCGTGGCGCCGCCGACGGTGGCGAATTTCTTGACGAGGCTCATGCGGACGCTCTCATGACGGTTGCTTCAGACGGATCGGCCGGACCGGCTCAATCCGCCGTCTCCTGGGTGGGGCCGGGGGTGCGTGGTGTGGCCGCCGGCGCGATCATGCCTGATGGCATTCGCTCGCGCAGCTCGTCCTGCTCTTCGGCGATCACGGCCTTCATCCGGGCGGTGATGTTGGAGCGCTTGCTGTCGCCCGATATCTTCTGGCCGACGAGATCGGTGACGTAGAAGGTGTCGATCACCTTTTCGCCGAAGGTCGTGATCCGCGCCGACTGGATGTCGAGCGACAGATCCGACAGCACGGCCGTCACCTCGGACAAGAGGCCCGGACGGTCGAGGCACTCGACCTCGATGACGGTGAACTTGTTCGACAGGCTGTTGGAGATATGCACCGAAGGCGGGATGAAGAAGGCCTTGCTCTTCTTGCGGTTCTTGGTGCGGGTCGCGATCACCTCGGGCAGCCGCTTGCGGCCGGAAAGCACGTCCTCGATCATCCGCCCGATCGTGCCGGCGCGACGAAGCTCGTCGGCATCGTCCTTGAACTCACGGCTGACATGGATGGTGTCGAGCGCCCGGCCGTCGGAGGTCGTGAAGATCTGCGCGTCGACGATGTTGGCGCCTGCCGCGGCACAAGCGCCGGCGATGACGGCGAGCAGGCGCGGGTGGTCGGGCGAGAGCACGGTGATCTCGGTGATGGCATGGAAGCTGTCGGTGCGCACCATCGTCGCCAGCGCCTGGCCGGCCTTGTCGGCCTGGCGGATGAAGCCGGCATGGCGCACCTGGTCTTCCAGCGGTACCGAAAGCAGATAGGGCTGGTAGTGCAGCTTGCTGTAGATCTTGCGATCCTTCTGGCTCCAGTCGGCAAGCGCGTTGAACAGCGCCTCGGCGGCCACGGCAGCGCGCTCCTTGCGCGACACCTCGGAGAAGCCGCCGGCAAGCAGAAGCTCGGTCTCGTAATAGAGCGTGCGCAAGAGCTGACCCTTCCAGCCGTTCCAGACGCCCGGGCCGACGGCGCGGATGTCGCAGACCGTCAGGATCATCAGCATCTTCAGCCGCTCGAGCGACTGCATGCGGTCGGCGAAATCGGTGATCGTCTTGCGGTCGGTGAGGTCGCGCGTCTGCGCCACCATCGACATGGTCAGGTGCTCTTCGATCAGCCAGACCACGGTGTCCGTCTGCTTGTGCGACAGGCCGAAGCGGGCGCAGAGCTTGCGGGCGACGCGGGCGCCGGCGATCGAGTGATCCTCCTGGCGGCCCTTGGCGACGTCGTGCAGCAGCACCGCCACATAGAGCGCCTCGCGATCCTCGATCCCGGGCATCATCTTGTTGGCGAGCGGGTGCAGCTCTTCGGCCTTGCCCTTGTCGATCTCCGAGAGCACGTCGACGCTGCGCAGCAGATGCTCATCGACAGTGTAGTGGTGATACATGTTGAACTGCATCATCGCGACGATCTTGCCGAACTCGGGAATGAAGCGGCCGAGCACGCCGGCCTCGTTCATGCGCCGCAGGATCAGCGCCGGGTCGCGCTTCGAGGTCAGGATCGAGAGGAACAGCCGGTTGGCTTCCTCGCTCTCGCGCACGCTGTTGTCGATCAGGCTGAGCGAGCGCGTCACGCGCTTCAGCGCATCCGGATGGAATTCGAGGCCGTTGATATCGGCCACATGGAAGAGCCGGATGATGTTGACGGGGTCGCGCTTGAACACATCGGGGCTGGCGAGCGCGATGCGGCCGCGATCCTCCATGAAGTCCGTGCTGCCGGCGATCTTGCGGGTGCGGTGGGTGAAGCGGCTGAGCACGCCCGAAAGCCCCGGCGTCGATTTCGCCTGCTTGTCCTCGAGCGCGGCGCAAAGGATGCGCGTCAGGTCGCCGACGTCCTTGGCCACCAGGAAGTAGTGCTTCATGAAGCGCTCGACGGCCGAAAGGCCGGGGCGCGAGTGATAGTCGAGTGCTGCCGCGATCTCGCGCTGGATGTCGAAGGAGAGCCGTTCCTCGGCTTTGTTGGTGAGGAAGTGCATGTGGCAGCGCACGGCCCAGAGGAAGTCGTCGGCCTTTTCGAACAGACGATATTCGTGCTTGGAGAGAACGCCGAGCGCCACCAGTTCGGCGGTGTCGCGCACGTGGTAATAATATTTGGAGATCCAGAACAGCGTGTGCAGGTCGCGCAACCCGCCCTTGCCCTCTTTCACGTTCGGCTCGACGAGATAGCGCGTGTCGCCGGCCTTGCGGTGGCGCTCGTCGCGTTCGGCAAGCTTGGCGGCGATGAATTCGGGGCCGGTGCCGGTGACGATCTCCTTGTCGAAGCGGGCCTCGAGCTCGGTTTCGAGCGAACGAAGGCCGCAGATGTAGCGCATTTCGAGGATCGCCGTGCGGATCGTCATGTCGGACTTCGACAGCGCGATGCACTCTTCGACGGTGCGCGTGGCATGGCCGACCTTGAAGCCCATGTCCCACAGCATGTAGAGAATGAATTCGACCGCCTTGTGCGTCTCCTCCGCCGGCTTCGGCTGGAACAGGAAGAGCAGGTCGATATCCGAGCCCGGCGCCAGCGTGTCGCGGCCATAGCCGCCGACGGCGGTCACCGAGAACTTGTCCTTCTGCTTGGGAAAGACGTGGTCGGTGGAAAATTCGTAGAGAACGGTGATGATCTGGTCCTGCAGCCAGGAAATCCGCCGCGCGCATTTCAAGCCGCTGCCGTCGGCGGACAGCAGCTCGCGGGCCTTGTTGCGCCCATCCGTGCTGGCCTTCTTGAAGATACCGAGCAGATCGGAGCGCATCGCGTCCGGCCGGTTCTTGTTGGCCTCCACCACGGCGTCGCACTGCTTGCGCAGATAGTCGGTGTCGAGAATGTCGGAGAAATCGATATCGTTCGTCGGCGCCATGCGCTGGGCGGCTTCCTGTTCGCGCGGCGCGGCCATCTGCTGCGCCTCTCGTTTCGTCTGCATGCGCTATAGCCTCTTTGCCCGCAATTTGACACGGGCTTTCATACTGCAAGAACCTTTAATTTTGGCGAAAAGGTGATCGTTAGCCGAGACGGCATACGAGGCGGCCGGCTTAGGCGGCGATCTGCTCGTTGACGGAATAGAGCACCTTGCGGTTTTCGCTGGCGATCTCTTCGAGCATCTCCTTGTCGCATTCGCGGTAGCCCGCCTTGGCGATCGATGCCGTCAGATCCGATATGCGCGAGCAACAGGCGATGATCTGCAGCAGCCCGAAGGGCGAGGCCCAGCCGCGCGGATTGCCGTGTTCGTCGGCAAGGCGAAGCGCCTCGATCGCCGTGAAGATATTGGCGAGCAGCTGCGTTTCGCGAAGCAGGCGGTCCATGAACATGCGCCTACCCCTGCTTCAGCTTCTTCTTGAGGTCGTAGAGCGCGTCCAGCGCTTCGCGCGGCGTCATGTCGTCGAGGCTCATGTTCTTCAAGGCTTCGTCGACCTTCGAGGGGCCGCGCGCCACATCCTCGCGCCGCACCGCCACCTGGAACAGCGGCAGGTCGTCGATCAGCTGGCTCGCCGGGTTCGTGCGGTCGGCGTCTTCGAGCCGCGTCAGCACATCGCGGGCGCGGGCCACGACGGAGGCCGGCAGGCCGGCAAGCCGCGCCACCTGGATACCATAGGAGCGGTCGGCAGCACCGGGGCCGACTTCGTGCAGGAAGATCACATCGCCGTCCCATTCCTTCACGCGCATCGTCGCGTTGGAAAGCCGCGCCAGCTTTTCCGACAGCACGGTCAATTCGTGGAAGTGCGTGGCAAACAGCCCACGGCAGCGGTTGGCCTCATGCAGATGCTCGACCGATGCCCAGGCGATCGATAGGCCATCGAAGGTGGCGGTGCCGCGCCCGATCTCATCGAGAATGACGAGCGAGCGGCTGGTCGCCTGGTTGAGGATCGCTGCGGTCTCCACCATCTCGACCATGAAGGTCGAACGCCCGCGCGCCAGGTCGTCGGAAGCGCCGACACGCGAAAACAGCCGGTCGACGATGCCGATATGCGCCGAGGTGGCCGGCACGAAGCAGCCCATCTGCGCGAGGATGGCGATCAGCGCGTTCTGGCGCAGGAAGGTCGATTTACCGCCCATGTTTGGGCCGGTCAAAAGCCAGATCGCGCCATCCTTGCCGTCTCCCTCGGGCGAGAGGTCGCAATTATTGGCAACGAAGGGGCCGGTGGATTGGCGGCGCAGCGCCTGCTCGACGACGGGATGCCGCCCACCCTCGATGGCGAACATGGTCGAGCCATCGACCAGCGGCCGGCAATAGGCCTGCTCATCGGCAAGCAGCGCGAGGCCCGCGGCGACGTCGATGATGGCAAGCGCCCGCGCGCCGGCCTTGATGGTTTCTGCCTCGGCCACGACAGCCGCGCTCATGCGGTCGAAGGCGGCAAGCTCGATCGACAGCGCCTGGTCGGCGGCGTTGGCGATGCGGCTTTCGAGATCGGCAAGCTCGGTCGTGGTGAAGCGCATGGCGTTCGCCATCGTCTGGCGATGGATGAACCGTGCCTTGGCCTCGGGCGTGTCGGTCATCGGCCCGGCATTGCCCGCCGTCACCTCGATGAAATAGCCAAGCACGTTGTTGTGCTTGATCTTCAGCGACTTGATGCCGGTCTCGTCGGCATATTGCAGCTGCAGCCCGGCGATCACCCGGCGCGACTGGTCACGCAGCGCGCGCACTTCGTCCAGCTCCGAATTGGCGCCGTCGCGCAGGAAGCCGCCATCACGCTTGAGAAGCGGCAGCTCGTCGCCGAGCGTTTCGCTGAGAAGTGCCGCCACCTGTTGCGGCAGGGCGATGAGACCCGCCAGCGCATCCGCCAGTTCCTCGGGCAGCATCGCGGTTTCCAAGAGCCGCGCCACGTCGGTGGCCGCGTTCAGCCCCTGCCGGATCGCCGCGAGATCGCGCGGGCCGCCGCGCTCAAGCGCCAGGCGCGAAAGCGCGCGCGGCATGTCGGGCACGTGCTTCAGGAGATCACGCAGGTCGCCGGAAAGCGACGGCTCCTCGATCAGGAAGCCGATCGAATCCAGCCGCTCATTGATGCGCGCGGGATCGGTCAAAGGCGACATCAGCCGCTCGGCGAGCAACCGCGCGCCGCCGCCGGTCACGGTGCGGTCGATGGCTTTCAAGAGCGATCCGTTGCGGTCGCCGGAAAGCGTGCGTGCAAGCTCGAGATTGGCGCGCGTCGCCGGGTCGATGAAGAGTGTCGAGGCGGCACTTTCGCGCTCCGGCTTGCCGAGCGGCGGCCGTTCGGCGATCTGCGTCTTCTCGACATAGGCAACGGCCGCTGCCGCCGCCGCGAGTTCCGAGCGCGAGAAGGTGCCGAAGCCATCGAGCGTCGAGACGCCGAAATAGCGCGCGATCCGGCCCTCGGCCGTAGCGCTGTCGAACAGCACGGATGGCTGCGGCACGGCGGTGCGCCCCAGCACGTCGAACACCGGCTTCAGCTCCGGATCATGGAACATCGTATCCGGCACGATCAGCTCGCGCGGATCGATCCTCAGGATATCGGCAAGCAGCCGCGATGCCTCGGTCTCGGCCAGACGGAAAACGCCGGTGGAAATGTCGATCCAGGCAAGCGCCATCAACGGCTCGGAGGCGCCGCGAATACGGGTCAGCGCCATGAGATAGTTCGATTCCGAAGGCGAAAGCAGCTTTTCCTCGGTGATCGTTCCCGGCGTCACCAGGCGCACGACGTCGCGTTTGACGACCGACTTGCTGCCGCGCTTCTTGGCCTCAGCCGGGTCCTCGACCTGCTCGCAGACCGCCACGCGGAAGCCGAGCCCGATCAGCTTCTGCAGATAGTCGTCGGCGGCATGAACCGGCACGCCGCACATCGGGATATCCTGGCCCATGTGCTGGCCGCGCTTCGTCAGCGTGATCCCGAGCGCGCGCGATGCATCGAGCGCGTCTTCGAAGAACAGCTCGTAGAAATCGCCCATGCGGTAGAACAAGAGCGAATCCGGATTGTTCGCCTTGATCTCGATGAACTGCTCCATCATCGGCGTGGCCGAGGCGCGGCTCTCTTCCGTTGCAAGCTCGGCAGCCGAAAAGGCTTCGTGTCTCAAGGTCATTCGATCGTTCACGGAGGTTCGGTTCATCCCAAAAAAGAGGTGCCAACCCTATCCGCCCGCCGCTATACATGACAACCGCCATTGAGGAAGAGCAAGGCGTCACCCACAAGACGTTGGAGGAAAAATGCCCGATACCGAGAAGAAGCCGCGGCCGGTCACATCAGTCACCGACAACGAAGCCCTTGAGTTTCATGCCATGGGCCGTCCTGGAAAGCTGGAGATCACACCGACCAAGCCGATGGCGACGCAGCGCGATCTGTCGCTTGCCTATTCGCCGGGTGTCGCAGTGCCGGTCAAGGCGATCGCCGCCAACCCGGAAAGTGCCTACGACTACACGACGCGCGGCAACATGGTCGCCGTCATCTCCAACGGCACGGCCATTCTCGGCCTCGGCAATCTCGGCGCACTGGCGTCGAAGCCGGTCATGGAGGGCAAGTCCGTCCTCTTCAAGCGCTTTGCCGATGTCGACAGCATCGATCTCGAGGTCGATACCGAAAACGTCGACGAGTTCATCAACTGCGTCCGTTTCCTCGGCCCGTCATTCGGGGGCATCAATCTCGAAGACATAAAGGCGCCCGACTGTTTCATCATCGAGCAGCGCCTGCGCGAGCTGATGGACATTCCCGTCTTTCACGACGACCAGCACGGCACCGCGATCATCGCCGCGGCCGGCCTCATCAACGCGCTGGAGCTGACCGGCCGCGATCTGAAGACCACCAAGCTGGTCTGCAACGGCGCCGGTGCGGCCGCGATCGCCTGCGTCGAGCTCATCAAGGCGATGGGCTTCGCGCCTGAGAATATCGTTCTCTGCGACACCAAGGGCGTCATCTATCAGGGCCGCACCGAGGGCATGAACCAGTGGAAGTCGGCGCATGCGGTCAAGACCAAGGCGCGCACGCTGGAAGAAGCGATGAAGGGCGCCGACGTCGTCTTCGGCCTGTCGCAGAAGGGCGCTTTCTCGAAGGATATGATCCTCTCCATGGCCGATCGCCCGATCATCTTCGCCATGGCCAATCCCGATCCCGAAATTACGCCCGAGGAAGTGGCCGGCATCCGCGATGACGCGATCATGGCGACCGGGCGCTCCGATTATCCCAATCAGGTCAACAACGTCCTGGGCTTTCCCTATATCTTCCGCGGCGCGCTGGATGTCCGTGCCACGACGATCAACGATGAGATGAAGATCGCGGCCGTGAGAGCGCTGGCGAGCCTTGCCCGCGAGGATGTTCCCGACGATGTCGCCGCCGCCTATCAGGGCAATCGTCCGCGCTTCGGGCCGCAATACATCATCCCGGTCCCCTTCGATCCGCGCCTCATCTCCGCCATTCCCGTGGCCGTCGCCCAGGCCGCGATCGACAGCGGCGTTGCCCGCCGGGTGATCACCGATATGGCGGGCTATGCCCGCGAACTCTCGGCACGCCGCGATCCGATCGCCTCCACGCTGGCGAGCCTCTACGAACGCGTCCACCGCCGCCCGAAGCGGGTGGTGTTCGCGGAAGCGGAGGAAGAGCAGGTCATGCGCGCCGCCATGTCCTACGCCAACCAGGAGCTCGGCACCGCCATCCTGCTCGGCCGCGAGGATCTGATCAAGGCGACCGCCGAGCGTGCCGGCATCGATCTCAACCGCCCCGGCCTCGAGATCGTCAACGCTCGCATCTCCACCAGGGTGGAAGCCTATATCGACTATCTCTACGCCCGCCTGCAGCGCAAAGGCTATCTCCACCGCGATGCCCAGCGCCTGATCCACAACGACCGCAACCACTTCGCGGCCTGCATGGTGGCGTTGGGAGATGCCGATGGCATGGTGACGGGCATCACCCGCAACTATTCGACCGCGCTCGAGGATGTTCGCCGCTGCATCGACGAGAAGCCCGGCCACCGGGTGATCGGCGTGTCGATCGCGCTCTGCCGCGGGCGCACGGTCTTCGTGGCGGACACTGCGGTCCACGACATGCCATCCGCCGAGGAGCTTGCCGATATCGCGGTGGAGGCCGCCGGGTTCGCGCGCCGCATGGGCTATAATCCCCGCGTCGCCATGCTCGCCTACTCGACCTTCGGCCATCCCTCCGGCGAACGCTCCGAGCGCGTCCGCGAAGCCGTCGCCATCCTCGACCGCCGCCATGTGGACTTCGAGTATGACGGCGAGATGGCGGCGGATGTGGCGCTGAACCGCAAGGCGATGGAGCAATACCCCTTCTGCCGCCTGTCGGGCCCCGCCAACGTGCTGGTCATGCCGGCCTTCCACTCGGCCTCGATCTCCACCAAGATGCTGCAGGAACTCGGCGGCTCCACCGTCATCGGCCCCATCCTCGTCGGCGTCGACAAGGCGGTGCAGATCACCTCGATGGGGGCGAAGGACAGCGACATCGTCAACATGGCCGCGATTGCGGCTTATACGGGGTCGTGAGGTGATTGTAGGGTGAAGTGGTTATGGGTGAGGATGTGCCGCGTGGCCCCCTCATCTGGCTGCCGCCATCTTCTCCCCGCTGGGGAGAAGGGATGTGTGGCAGGCCGCTCGCCCCAATCTCTCCCTTCTCCCCAGCGGGGAGAAGGTGGCCCGAAGGGTCAGGTGCAGCTTGCTGCACCGGGGATGAGGGGGCTACACTGCAAAACGCCTAAGACGGCGGATTACATCAGCAATCAGCTGGCAAACCGCCCGGCATCGGCACCGTAATAATTCACATACCGATCCGAAATGCTCGCGATCGGCAGAACGATCAGCACATCCGTCGTGTTGAACGCCTTGTCGACCACGGCGGTGGAGCCGACCATGGCGCCGAGGCGCAGGTAGCCCTTGATCAGCGGCGGCAGGGCCATCAGCGCGCGCTTCGGATTGACGGCTTCGACCGGCATCAGGTCCATGTCGCGGGCGAGATGCGGCAGCGCGTCGACGGCCCACTCGTCCTTGGCCGCGACGTTGTGGCGCAGGAAGGAGAGAGCCAGCGCATGCTGTTCCGGGTGAATGCCGGGGAAGGAGGCGCAGCCGAACATCGCGCTCATGCCGTGCTTCAGCGCATAGGCCCAGTTGCCCTGCCAGAGAAGCTCGACGATGCGCTTGGTACGGTAGTCCGGCAGCACGCAGGAGCGGCCGAGTTCCATGAAACGCTTATCCGGATGGCGCGCGATCAGCGTGTCGATGTCGAATTCGGAAGCCGAGTAAAAGCCGCCATTGGCCATCGCCACATCCTGTCGCAGCAGGCGGTAGGTGCCGACGATCTGATCCTCGCTGTCGCCCTCGATCGAGCGGTCGAGCACCAGAAGGTGGTCGCAAAAGTCGTCGTAGGCGTCGAAATCCCGCTTGCGGCGCATCGCTTCCGCAGGCAGTTCCGCCTTCATCTCGTCCACGAAAACACGGTAGCGCACGGACTGCGCGGCATCGATTTCGCCAGGCGTACGGGCAAGGCGTGTCTCGAGATTGCCGATCCGGCCGAACACGTCGCTCTCGATCTGTTCGGCTTTCCGCGCAGGGGGGAGAGCCTCGACGAGGGTGTCACGGTTGCAGATATCTACGGACATGACGAATCTTTCATTGCCGGCTTTAGGACGCCATAAAACACTTATATGCGACAGCAAAGTGACATTTTAAACCCCCAGATACGCAAGAAACACATGGGTGGCGGTGGAGCTACAGTGCTTCTGCGCGACGTGCCGAAAGCGCGGCGACAGCCTGAACTTCCGTCAGCAGCCGTATCGGGTCTATGGGTTTCAGCATGACGCGGTTTGCCCCGTTCAGCAAGACTTGACGACGCGATTCATCGCGTTTGTCTGCAGTCAAAACGATGATCGGCACCGAGGGAACCTCAAGCCGGCGCTCATGGCCACGTAGCCGGCCAATCATTTCGATCCCATCGCCACCGGGCATGGAAAGATCGCTGATGACGATATCCGGCCGCACGCTTCCTTCCGCCAGCGCCGCATCGAGCAGCGCCTCGAAATGCTCGACATGCTGGACGCTGTGGCCGGCCTTTTCCAGCATGGCGCGGATCAGCATGGCGTTGATCGGATCGTCTTCCGCAAGCACGATCTTCAGCCCGCCCTGAATGCCCGTCTCCGGAATGCCGGGGCTGAAGCCGGGCTGGTTGTCGTTGAGCGCATCGCGCTTTTCCATGCCGCGCATGCGTCCGCGCAAGACGTCGATCAGCGACTGTTCGCGCAGCGGCCGGATCAGCCAGGCATCGAAGAGGTCGAGCGAATGGGCATTACGCTCTTCGGGGTTGACCAGGAAGATCTTGCGCAGGCCAAGGGCGGCGATATCCGTCCGGTCGGCGAGGTGTGCCGCGAATTCGGCCGACATGCGGTGGTCGACGATGATATCGGTGGGGCGCCTTCCATTGGCCGCCATGTCGAGCAAGATCCAGCGCGCCGTCTCGCCATCTTCAACGAAGTGGCACTGGCCGCCGAGCGTGCGGATGGTCTCGGAAATCGCCATGCGCGCGGCACCGGCGGGCGCCAAGAGCACGACGAGATTGCCGGAAAGCAGCGTGTCGCGGCGGGCCACGGGCTCTTCGTCTCCTTCGGTGCGGAAGCGGATGCAGAACTCCGTGCCGGTGCCCTTTTCGCTGGCGACGGTCAGCGCGCCGCCGAACTCGCGCATGATGCGCGCCGAGATGGCAAGGCCAAGGCCCGTGCCGTTGCTCTTCTCCACCATGGTGCCCGCCTGTTCGTATTCACCGAAGACACGCGCCTGCTCTTCCTCGGTCATGCCCGGCCCGGTATCGGTGACGGTGATCGCAAGCTCGCCATCCTGCAGCGACACGCGAATGAACACGCCGCCGACCTGGGTGAATTTCACCGCATTGCCGATGACGTTGAACAAGACCTGGCGCAGGCGCGCCGCATCGAAATTCATGAGCTCGGGAACATCCGACGACACGGTCGAGCCGATCTCGATGCCCTTTTCGTGGGCGCGGTGGGCGAGCATCTCGACCACGCTTTCAAGAAGCTTGCGCACCGATTCCGAGCGCGGGCGCAGCTGGAAGCGCCCGACCTCGATGGTGGAGAAGTCGAGCAGATCCTCGACCAGCTGGGTCAGCGCATGGCCGGACTGGCGGATGCCGGTGAGGTAATTGTCTTGCTCCTGCGTCATCCGCGTCTCGGTCAAAAGATGCGTCATGCCGAGAATGCCCGAGAGCGGCGTGCGCAGCTCGTGGCTGACGGTCGCGAGCAGCCGCGATTTCGAGGCGCTGTTGAACTCCGCCTTCTGCCGCGCCTCTTCACGCTCCTGCGCCGCGATGCGATCGGCGGTCACGTCGCGGGCGATACTGTGCAGCAAAAGCTTTCCGTCCGAGGGGTTGCGGGTCACCACATCGCGCCAGAAGAAGATGCGTTGACCCTCGGGCGTCGACATCTCGACATCGTAGCGATGCGGCTCGGTGCCGGGGCGAAAGGCGATGCCGATCTCCTCGCAGGTCTGCCCGATCGGGTTTAGCCGCCCTGTCAGCCGGCGGAACATGTCGTTTGCGGCAACGATCCGGCGATCCATCGTCCGGGTCACGGTGATGTCGCCGAGCGCATCGTGAATGCTGGCGAAGAGCGCGGCATCGGTTCCGCCGCGCGCGGTGTCGTCCCCGGCGCGGGCCTTGATGTGATGTCGGCGGGTCGAGAGAACGGCGAAGCAGACGATCGCGGCAAGCACCAGCGCGCCGATGCCGATCGCCACCCAGAGCAGGCCGCCCATATAGCCGAGCGCGAGCAAGAGGATAGCGGAGAGAATACCGGCGCCGCCGAGCCAATAGGAGATCAGCTTGCGCGCGGAGGGGGCGACGATAGGGCCGTGTTCAGGGGTAGCAGGCGACATGTCAGCCGGGATCGCGGCCTGCTCATCTTGAGGATGAGCGGCAGGCGCGCCGAAGGCGGCGGCAAGCTTCTCGTGTAACTGACCCAGTCCGACCATAGGTTCAAATTAGCACGCCGGCTGTTCCAAATGCCTTCAGTAAACCGCTAAGATTTTACTTATCGGCGGTCTTGGGTTGCAATAGCTCGTCCAAAATCACGCATCCCGCGCCGATGGTGATGAAACTATCGGCCAAGTTGAAAACCGCGAACGACCATGTCTCGGTATAGAACAGGATGTAATCGATCACGTGTCCATAAAGGAAACGGTCGAGGAGATTGCCCAGCGCGCCTGAGATGATCAATGCGTAGCCGAGATGGGCGAAGGTGCGCTGCTTGCCCGTGCGGTGCCAAAGCCAGAGCACGAAAGCCACGATGATCAGCCGCATGCCGACGATGAACCAGCCGTCCATGCCTGACAGCATCGAGAAGGCGACGCCGAGATTGTAGGTGCGGTAGAGCGCCAGCATCGGGATGACATGGACCGCTTCTTGAAGCGGCAGCGTGTGATCGACTACGATCTTGATGATCTGGTCGAGCACCACGGCAAGAACGACGAAGATCAGGATCGGCAGCGGGCGCGAAAACAGCGTCGGGCGGTCTAGCGTCTGATCGGTCATTTGGCCTCGGTGAGTGAGAGAAGGTGGCGGCGTGCCTCAAACATCATGACGGCGCTGGCAACGGCCAGATTGAGCGAATCCGCCAGGCCCTGCTGCGGAATGCGGGCAAGCGCATCGGCTTCGCGCGCAAGCTGCTCCGGCAGGCCGGATTGCTCGTTGCCCATCAGGATGACGACGGGCTTCGCCTTGTAGTCGATCGTGCGGTAGTCGACGGAACCGGCCAGATGCGTGGCGACCAGCGACACGCCCGCCTGCTTCTTCCAGGCGATGAACTCCTCCGGCGTCGCGCGCGACACGGGCATGGCGAAGACCGAGCCCATCGTTGCCCGCACGGTCTCAAGCGAAAACGGGTCCGTGGTCTCGCCGACCAGGATGACGCCGGAAGCGCCCGCCGCATCGGCGGTGCGGATGATCGTGCCGAGATTGCCGGGATCGCGAACCCTATCGAGCGCGATCCACGTCTCGCCCTTGGCCGGGCGAATGTCGCGCAGCGGCTTCCAGCGGTTTTCGAACACGCCGACCACCATCTGCGGATTGTCGCGACGGGTGATCGAGGAGAGAACCTTCTCGCTGACCTCAAGCACCAGCCCGCCGGAGGCGACGGTCTTTGCAGCCATCTGCTCGACCAGCGGCTTGCCCTTGGCGGCCTTGGCGTAAACCAGCGTGCGGATGCTCCAGCCGAGCTCGATCGCGTCGATCACGAGCTTCAGGCCCTCGGCCATGAAGGTGCCGCTCTGCTCGCGGGTCTTCTTGTCGCTGAGCGCCTTGATGTCCTTGATGATGGGATTGGCAAGCGAGGTGACTTCCTTCACCTGGCCGACCCTGCGCGGACCGTTGTCGCGGTGTTCGTGGCTCATTTCGGCACCCAGCGGGAAAAGAGGGATGTGGAGAGCGCGCGGCCCGGCGTGTTGCCATCAAGCCCGGCTTCGCGGATCACCAGCTCTCCGGATTCGACCACGCCGCCGGCTCCGCGCATCGTCTCGCGCATCAGCTCGTGGATCGAATAGAAGCTGGCGCGGATCGAATAGGCCGTCAGCACGAGGCCGACAGCCTTGGGCGACAGGATCTCGCGGCAGATGTCAAGCATGACGGGCAGGTGCTCGAACAGATGCCAGACTTCGCCATTCGGGCCGCGGCCGAACTTCGGCGGATCGGTCAGAATGATGTCGTATGTATTGCCGCGGCGTTCCTCGCGCAGGATGAACTTCATCGCGTCTTCGCAGATCCAGCGGATCGGCGCCTTTTCAAGCCCGCTCATCGCCTGGTTCTCGCGCGCCCAGCCGATCGCCTTCTTGGAAGCGTCGACATGCGTGACCTCGGCGCCGGCGGCTGCCGCGACAAGCGAGGCAACGCCGGTATAGCCGAAGAGGTTCAGCACCTTCAGCGGCCGGCCGGCTGCTTCGACCTGCTGCTTCATCCACGTCCAGTGAACGATCTGCTCGGGAAACACGCCGACATGGCGAAACGAGGTGAAGCGGCCGAGGAAATCGACGCCGAGAAGGTTGAGCGGCCAGGTCTCGCCCAGCGCTTCCTTGGGAAAGCGCCAGCGGCCGGTGCCTTCTTCATCCGTATCGCCGGTAAAGGCCGCATCGACCTTGTCCCAGACATGTTTGGGAAGCGATGGCTTCCACAGCGCCTGTCCTTCCGGACGAATGATCCGGTAGGGGCCGTATTGCTCGAGCTTTTCCCCATTGCCGCTGTCGATCAGGTGGAAATCGCCGGCGCCGAGGGATTCGAGAATGATCGGAACGCGCTCGGGCGGCCGTTCACCGGTGCGCTCCATCAATGGGCGCTCCAGTGCCGCAGGCGCGGAGGCGGGTTCGCGCGCGGACTGTTGCGGCGCTGCGGGTCTGTTCGCGGGCTTCGGCGGGCGGCTGTTGCCGCGCTCGTCGCCGCGTCGTCCACTGGCGGGGCCTGTGCCGGATTTCTGGCCCGGCCGGCGTTCTTTTTGTCTCAACGTGGTGTTCCGCGTGCTGAATTTGATAGAGCCCGTGCAAATAGCATCCCATTTTCACCTTGGCAAAGCGCTTTCCCGCCGCGATATGTTCGAGAAGGTGAAAATGGGAGGATTGTGATGGACTTCGTCGGACAAGAGCGGATCACCGCGCCGCGCGATGCCGTGTGGGCCGGCCTCAACGATCCCGATATCCTCAAGGGATGCATACCGGGCTGCCAATCGCTGGAGTTTACCGGTCCGAACGAACTCGTCGCCACGATCCGGGTCAAGATCGGCATGGTGCCGCTGACCTTCACCGGCGAAATCCGCGTCTCCAACATCGATGCGCCCCTGAGCTACACGCTCTCGGCCGAAGGCAAGGGCAGCATCGCCGGCTTCGCCAGGGGATCGGCCGATGTGACGCTCGAGGACGACGGCGGCGAAACCATCCTGCATTATCGCGCCGGCGCCGATGTCGGCGGCAGGATCGCCCAACTTGGCGTCAAGCTGATCGATTCCTCCTCGCAGAAGCTCGCGCAGCGGTTCTTTTCCGATTTCAACGCGGCGGTCAGCGCCAAGGCGGCCGAATAAAAGGCCGCTGCCGTCCAACGAGGTAATTGGCAGCTCATGCTGTCTCCGCTACATCCATAACCATGCAGTGGACCATCCGATCGCCAGAAAAGGCCGACCTGGAAGAACTCGCGGATATCTATCTCGCGGTGCGTCGCGACACCTTCACCTGGGTCGACCCGCAGGTCTTTCGCCACGAGGATTTTCACGCGCATACGCAGGGCGAACTTCTGTGGCTTGCCGAAATGCCGGATGGCGAGATCGCGGGCTTCATGACGCTGTGGTCGCCCGACGACTTCATCCACATGCTATACATCAGGAAACAGTATCGCGGCCTCGGCATCGGCCAGGCTCTCCTGAAAGCGCTGCCCTACTGGCCGGACAAGACCTACCGGCTGAAGTGCCTCGACCGGAACGAAAACGCCAAGGCGTTCTATCGCGCCCGGGGGTTCGTGGTGACAGGCAAGGGCTCATCACGTGAAGGCGAATACGAGGAGATGACCTTCTTCCCCGAACGCTGACCGCCTCACTGCATCTGCGGCTTGCGCAGGAAGCTGTTGCGATCGGCCGAGTGCACGCGCAGCCAAGCCTCGCGACCGTCTCGGAGGATCCGCATGGGGATCTCGGCGCCGGCGGGGCCGCTGCTCCAGATCTTGCGGTAGAAATCGGCCAACCCATCGACCTCGCCATCGCGGATTTCCGAGATGACGTCGCCGCGTTTCAGCCCCGCCTGATCCGCCGGACTGCCCTCTGCGACGCTCATGACGATGACTTCTCCGTTGCTTTCGGCGGAGAACGCGCCGAGCCACGGGCGCGCCGGCTTGTTGACCTGCCCGCGCGTGGTCAGGTCATCGAGGATGGGGGTCAACAGGTTGATCGGAACGATCATGTTGATGTCGGCCACCTCGCCACCCTGGCTCATCTGCAGCCGCAACGAACCGATGCCAAGGAGCTTTCCATCGCCATCGACCAGCGCCGCGCCGCCCCAGGAGGGATGCGCGGGCGTGGTGAAGATCGCCTCGTCGAGCAGATATTCCCAATAGCCGGCAAATTCCTGCTTTGCGACGATCTTGGCATCAACGAACTCGCCGATCCCGTCGATCAGCGTCACCGATTGCCCAAGCTCGGCCAAGGTGGCATCGCCGAATTCCAGCGCCGGCAGGTTGAGGGGGCCGAGCGCCTGTAAAAGGCCAAAGCCCGTTTCCTGGTCGTAGCCAAGCGGATGCGCAGCGACCACCCGTCCGTCATGGGCGGTGAGCCACACTTCCTCGGCCTCGGTGATCAGATAGCCGATCGTCAGCACCAGGCCGCTGTCCTTGATGACCACGCCGCTGCCCTCGCGCCGAGTACCGAGCGTATCGGCGGTAAAGGCATCATCGGGAATGATGCCGCGGACGGCGACGACCGATTTCAGGATCTGATCTGTGTTCATGGTTTCATCCTCATGAAGCGACGCGCTGAGGCAGTGAAACTGCTTTGGGAGAAGGGCGCAGCGGGTTCTTTGGACATAGCTATGAAGACAGATGGCGCGGTGCAAGGGCTTGGCAAGCCGAAATCGCCGCGCGCACTTATGTCAGGAAACTCTGAAAAGCCCGAAGTCTTACCGCGACGGCAGCTGTCCGGCGATTTCTTCCGAGCGCGCCTTGTGGCGGTCGGCTTCACCCTGCCAGCGCACGGCTTCCTTGGCTTCGCTGCGGGCGCGCTTGCGATGCTTGCCCTGGTTCATCCAGGTCACCGCCGAGCCGGCGAACATGCCGATGATGAGCGCGATGAAGAGGAAGACGAAGAACGGTGCCGAGAGCGACAGCACCTGGTCCTCGGGGCGGAACGGATTGAACGCCAGCGTCACGCTCTGGCGGTTGGCCACGCAAAAAATGATCAGGATGATGCCGAGCGGCAGCAGGATCAGGAGGTTGATAATCTTCTTCGCCATCGCAGGCCTCCATATGCTCACGCACGCTCATGGATGAGCGGCGCGTTCTTTCAGCCACAGGATAGAAAAGACCTCGTGAAGTTCAAGTGCGGTTTCGCCGCAGCCGGACCCATAGGCGGCGATCAGTCGTCCTGATCGGCTTGTCCCGGGTTCAGCCGCTCGCGCAGCTCCTTGCCGGTCTTGAAGAAGGGGACCCACTTCTCCTCGACGAACACGGTGTCGCCGGTGCGCGGGTTGCGGCCCGAGCGGGAGGGACGGTTTTTGACTGAAAAGGCGCCGAAACCGCGCAGCTCGACGCGGTTGCCCGCCGCCAGCGCATCGGTGATCTCGTCGAGAACCGCGTTCACGATATTTTCCACATCGCGATGGTAAAGATGCGGGTTGCGAGCCGCAACTATCTGCACCAGCTCGGACTTGATCACGGTGGCCCCCTTAAATTATTGATTTCTTATCAATCATGGCCAACCTGCCAAACTGAAACGAGCCCGTCAAGAAGCAACTTCTGCGGCAGAATTCCCGCAAGGTCCTGGCTTCTGGCGAGATCGCCGTAACCGAGAAGCGTCAGGATCTGCGAGGCCGCGCCTGCAAGCAGGAACGGCGTGCTGCTCTTCTTGTTCCAATCGATCTCGGGCAGGTCCTTGCTGACATTCTTGGTGGCCAGATAGGCGCGGATTTCGTCGTCGCCGCCGAGCTGGTCGACGAGCTTCATCTTCAGCGCCTGGCGCCCGGTAAAGATGGTTCCGTCGGCGAGCTTCAGCACATCCTCGCGCGGCAGCTTGCGGCGATCGGCGACCAGATCGACGAACCAGGCATAGCTGTCGACGATCATGTTGTTGATCATCGCCTTGGCTTCCTCGCTCGCCGGATGGAAGGGCGAGGGCTCAGCCTTCAGCGGCGAGGATTTGATCTCCTCCATCGAGACGCCGATCTTGTCGAGCAGCGGCTTGACCTGCGGATACTGGAAGATCACCCCGATCGAGCCGGTGATCGAGCTGTCACCGGCGATGATCGTATCGCCGGCCGTTGCGATCATGTAGCCGGCGGATGCCGCAAGTGTGCGGACATCGGAGACCACGGGCTTCTTGGCGGCGATCGCCCGGATCGCCTTGAAAATCCGCTCGCCGCCATAGGTCGTGCCGCCGGGCGAGGAAATGGAAACGACCAGCGCCTTGACCGCGTCTTCGTCCTTGATCTTGGCAAGCCGCTCAAGCAATTCGCTGTCGTCGGTGATCAGGCCGGAGATCGTCACATGCGCGACATGCGGGCGTCGGTTTGCATTGTCGGCGAACAGGAAGCCGTAAATAGCCAACACAAGCGCGAGAAGAAGCAGTACCGCCACCACGCGCCAGAAGCCGACCTTGCGGCGCAGCCTGCGGCGATCTGCGATCATGGAGCTGTCCATTTATTCCTCCGGTCGGCAAGTCTGACGCAACTCTTCTTACGTAGAGTGCATAGATATGCGTTAACGCTGTGTCGATTGGTTTTGCGGTTTTCTTGCTTGTTGCAGAAAAAAATCCATATTGGCAAGTCAGTGTAATAATGCGAAATGAACTGTGATCGGGCGAAAGCGCTCCCTATATACGCCGTCCTATCATCGACACGGACCGAACGAATGCTCAACACCTTGGATAATGGCGGACAGGCTGCCTATGCGAAGCCCGCGCAAAGTGCCTATGGCGCCGCGCGGTTTCACTCCGCCCGCGTTCGCCGGCTGAAGGTTCTGCTGCCGGTCGCCGCCGTGATCGTGTCGCTCGCCTTTATCGGCGTGTCGGTCATCCGCACCTATCTGCCCGAGAACATCAAGATCGAAGGCGCCAAGATCGAAAACGGCAAGGTCGTGATGCTGAAGCCGGCGATCGCTGGCCGCAACGCCGCCGGCATCAACTACTCGATGCTCGCCGAACGGGCGCTGCAGGACATCAAGAACCCGAACCTGATCTCGCTGGAAACCGTCAAGGCAGTGGTTCCGGTCAAGGACGATCTGGTCGCCCGCGTCGAGGCGACGACCGCCGATTATGATCGCGCGACCGACAATTTGAACATCACGTCTCCCTTCGTCATCAACATGAGCGACGGCATGACCGCCAAATTCCAGACCGCGCAGGTGGATGTGAAGGGCGGAAAGCTTACAACCAGCGACCCTGTCGACATCAAAAAAGATGGCGCATCGGTTGTTGCGCGCTCGCTCAAGATGACAGATAAGGGACGGACGATCACATTCGAGGGGAACGTTCGAATGAATGTGAACCCCACCGCTATCCGCAAACAGGGCACTTAACCCGGGTCACCATGGCAAAAGATTGTCGCATTTCTACCCGCAAGGCGGGCGCAGTATTCACGAACGGTGCGCTTGCACTCCTGCTGTTGGCCGGAGCCGCGATGGCGCAGGCGACGACCAGCCAGATGAGCGGACTGAAGCTCAACAAGGATCAGCCGATCCAGATCGAAAGCGACAAGCTTGAGATCCACGACCAGGATCACACCGCCGACTTCACCGGCAACGTGAAGGTCGTTCAGGGAACGACCACGCTGCAGGCCGGCCACATGACCGTCTTCTACAAGGCAAAGGCCGCAGCCGATGGCGCTGCGCCCGCGACCAAGGCATCTGAAACCACGACGCCGGCATCCTCGATCTCGTCGGGCAACACCGACATCGACCACATTATCGTGACGAACAAGGTGTACCTCACCTCTGGCACGCAGACCGCGACCGCCGATAACGGTTCGTTCGACATGGCAAAGCAGCTCTTTATCCTGAAGGGCGACAAGGTCGTTCTGACCGACGGTGGCAATGTCTTCACCGGCTGCCAGCTGACGGTGCACATGGAAACGGGTCAGGCACAGTTGGACAGCTGCGGTGGCCGCGTCCAGATTCAGCTCGATCCGCAATCCCAGAAAAAGAACTGACCTCGGCTGCCACGTGAAATTATTCTCGCTATCGAATATGTTCGGCAAGACCGGGCAACAGGCCGCCGCAGATGGCGCCGTTGACAAGAGCCGCTATCAGGGCACCCTGATCGCGCGCGGTCTGACGAAGACGTACAGCACCCGGCGCGTCGTTAACGGCGTGTCGCTGGTCGTGCGTCGTGGCGAGGCCGTCGGCCTGCTCGGCCCGAACGGCGCCGGCAAGACGACCTGTTTCTACATGATCACGGGCCTGGTCCCTGTCGACGAAGGCACGATCGAGATCGACGGCAACGACGTCACGTCGATGCCGATGTATCGCCGCTCGCGCCTCGGCGTCGGCTATCTGCCGCAGGAAGCCTCGATCTTTCGTGGACTGACGGTCGAGGAGAATATCCGCGCCGTTCTCGAAGTGCATGTGAAGGACAGGGCGCAGCGCGAGAAGAAGCTCGACGAGCTGCTCGACGAATTCCACATTCGCAAGCTGCGCAAGAGTGCTGCGGTCTCCCTGTCCGGTGGTGAGCGCCGCCGCCTGGAAATCGCCCGCGCGCTGGCGACAGACCCGACATTCATGCTGCTTGACGAACCCTTCGCGGGCGTCGATCCGATCTCGGTGTCCGACATCCAGAACCTCGTCCATCACCTGACGGCACGCGGCATCGGTGTCTTGATCACCGACCACAATGTGCGCGAGACGCTCGGGCTGATCGACCGTGCCTATATCATCCATGCGGGCGAAGTGTTGACGCATGGCCGGGCAAACGACATCGTCAACAATGCCGAAGTTCGCAGGCTTTATCTCGGCGACAACTTCAGCCTCTGATCGCTCATCTTTTTTGATCGCGAGCCCCTTTGTTTACGGGGCTCCCGCAGCGGAAATTCACCTTCCCGCATACTTCCGCTTGACCAAATAGAATAAAAAAGCAATTTTTGGGCCAACTTGGATATCAGTGGTCCCACATATCGGACGTAACGAAAATCGCGATCGATTTTCGTTACGTCCGATATGTAGATTCAAAGAGTTAGAGCGTCCTTTGTGCGTCCTGCGGACGCACGGCGCTCTAGCCCCGTTATAGGACACTGTTTCCCGGAGGAACCGAGCGGGAGTTTTGCGTCCATCATGGCACTTTCGGCCAATTTATACCTGCGCCAAAGCCAATCGCTGGTGATGACACCACAGCTGATGCAGTCCATCCAGCTGCTTCAGATGACGCACTTCGAGCTCAATCAGTTTATCGCCCAGGAAGTCGAAAAGAACCCGCTGCTTGAGTTTCCGTCAAATGACGCCGAAACAGGCAGCGATCGCGCCGGCGATGACGACGATGGCCATTCCCGCCAGGCCGAAGAACAGAGCTTCGACGAAGATTACGACAGCCGCTCCGAAGTGATGTCCGGCGATTGGTCCGACCGTGCAGATGGCGCCGGCGCCACCAGGATGAGCGACGAACTCGACGCCAACTACGCCAACGTCTTCCCCGACGATGGCGTGCCGCAGCGCGCCGACGCTCCCGAATTGATCAGCCAGTGGAAGTCGATGCCGGGTGGCGGCGAGGGCGGTGCCGATGGCTATGATCTCGACGATTTTGTCGCCGGCCAGGTCTCGCTGCGCGATCATCTCGCCCAGCAGATGCCTTTCGTCCTGCCCGATATGGCCGACCAGCTGATCGGCCAATATCTCGCCGACCAGCTCGACGAGGCAGGCTATCTCCACGCCGATCTCGCGGAAGCGGCCGAACGGCTGGGTGCTGGTGCTGCGGATGTGGAGCGGGTGCTGGCGGCACTGCAGACGCTCGATCCGCCCGGCGTCTTCGCCCGAAACCTGTCGGAATGCCTGGCGATCCAGCTGCGCCAGAAGGATCGCCTCGATCCGGCCATGCAGGCCTTCGTCGGCAATCTCGAATTGCTGGCCCGTCGCGACTTCGCGACGCTGAAGCGGCTCTGCGGTGTCGACGAAGAGGATCTGCTCGACATGCTGAGCGAGATCCGCCAGTTGAACCCCAAGCCGGGCAGCGGCTTCGAGACGGCGGTGTCGGAGGCGATCATGCCCGACGTCGTGGTTCGTCCCAGCGCCGATGGCGGCTGGCTGGTGGAGCTCAATCCGGATACGCTGCCGCGCGTGCTCGTGAACCAGGCCTATTTCGCCAAGGTCAACAAGACCGGCGATGATCACGCTTTCCTGTCGGAGTGCCTGCAGACGGCCAACTGGCTGACCCGCAGCCTCGATCAGCGCGCCAAGACGATCATGAAGGTGGCGACCGAAATCGTCCGCCAGCAGGATGCCTTCCTGCTCCATGGCGTCGACCATCTGCGCCCGCTCAATCTGAAGACCGTGGCGGACGCGATCAAGATGCATGAATCCACCGTCAGCCGCGTAACGTCCAACAAGTACATGCTGACGCCACGCGGCCTCTTCGAGCTCAAATACTTCTTCACGGTGTCGATCAGCGCGGTCGAAGGCGGCGATAGTCACTCGGCTGAAGCCGTCCGTCACAAGATCCGCGCACTTATCGCGCAGGAAAGCCCCGACGCCGTACTCTCAGATGATGATATCGTTGACATCCTAAAGGGGAGTGGGGTGGAGCTTGCCCGCAGAACGGTCGCGAAGTATCGTGAAGCCATGAATATCGCTTCTTCCGTCCAGCGCCGGCGGGAAAAGCGGGCGCTCGCGAAGGTCGCGGGCTTCTGAGGAGTTCGGTCTGTTGCGGCCGACGCGTCCCGCCCCCGCGAGAAAACAGGGCGTGTGTTGACTTTTTGGTAACTTCTGGCTAGAAGCCGCGCCAAATTGACGCTGTGAAGGGTGTCAGAGGTTATCCCCATCAATCCTAAGGGCGCCCACAGCCGAGAACTTCGGCCGATCTTGCTTGAGATTGCGCGAAGTGCTTGGATGAGAGTCAGGCTTGGCGTAAACTGGTACTCGCAAACCACATAAGAAGGGAAACTCCATGAGTGTGCGTGTATCCGGTAAACATATGGAAATTGGTGACTCGTTCCGTCAGCGGATAGAGGACCAAATTGCCGTGGCCGTCACGAAATACTTCGACGGAGGGTATTCTGGTCAAGTGATCGTACAAAAGGCCAACGCCCGTTTCGCCGCCGATTGCAAGGTTCATCTCGACAGTGGCGTGATTTTGCACGCGGCCGGCGAGGCAATGGATCCGCAGTTGGCATTCGACGCCGCTTCCGAGCGTATCGAGAAGCGACTTCGCCGTTACAAGCGCAAGCTCAAGGATCACCATGCCGGAAATCATCTGAATGGTTTTGCAGAAGTCGCCTACACCGTCATGGATGGCATGCCGGATCATGACGACGAGATCGCCGATGATTTCGCACCAGCGATCGTTGCCGAAAGCACCAAGCAGATGAAGACCATGTCCGTCGCGACCGCCGTGATGGCGCTCGACATGACGGACGAACCCTTGCTGCTCTTCCGCAGCCCGGGTAACGAACAGTTGAACATCGTTTACCGTCGGCACGACGGCAACATTGGCTGGATAGACGCAGCCAACATCAAAAGCTGAGAAAACGGAGCGGAGCGGCAGGCATCTGCCGCTCCCCCGGCTTGGCACAAAAGGAAAAAGAAATGGCTTTGGCAGATTTGCTGCAGCAGAATGCGATCATTCCCGCTCTCAGGGTCAACTCCAAGAAACAGCTCCTGCAGGAATTGTCGGCCAAGGCGTCGAAAGTTACCGGGCTGTCCGAGCGCGAGATTTTTGACGTTGTCCTGCAGCGCGAGCGGCTTGGTTCCACCGGCGTCGGCAATGGCATCGCCATTCCGCACGGCAAGCTGGCAAGCGTCAATTCCATCGTCGGCATCTTCGCGCGTCTCGACCAGCCGGTCGATTTCGAAGCGCTGGACGATCAGCCGGTCGATCTCGTCTTCCTGCTACTGGCGCCCGAGGGCGCCGGCGCCGATCACCTGAAGGCGCTCTCGCGCATCGCCCGCGTGCTGCGCGACCACGATCTCGTCGCCAAGCTGCGCGCCACCGATAGCGCCTCGGCGATCTATGCCTTCCTCAATGAAGAGCAGACCTCCAACGCGGCTTGATCCTATTCAATTCAAATGAAAAGAGGCGCCGGATTGCTCCGGCGCCTCTTTTTGTTTTGGCTCAGTCGATCGGCTCAGAATTCTTCCCAGCTGTCCTGCGCGACGGCCGCCGATCCATGCGACTGCGCAACAGCGCGGCGCGGGGCAGGGGCGGCTGCCTGGCGATAGCTCGGCTGCGACGACGGACGGTAGCTCGGTGCCGCCGGTGCCCGCATCTGCTGTGCGGTGGAGCGCAGCGATGCGCCATGGTTGGCGTTGCTGACGCGGAAGCGGGCGACGAGATGCTGCAGCGTCTGTGCCTCTTCGTTCAGCGTGACGCTGGCCGCTGTGGTCTCCTCGACCATGGCGGCGTTCTGCTGCGTCACCTGGTCCATCTGGTTCATGGCCTGGCTGACTTCCTTGAGGCCGATCGCCTGCTCGCTGGCCGATGCCGAGATTTCCCGGATCAGACCATTGATGCGCATGACCTGCTCGGAGATGTTGTGCAGCGTATCGCCGGCGCGGCCGACGAGATCGACGCCTTCCTTGACCTGGACGGCCGAGGTGTTGATGAGCGTCTTGATCTCCTTGGCGGCGTTCGCCGAACGCTGGGCCAGTTCGCGAACTTCTTGGGCAACCACCGCAAAGCCCTTGCCGGCTTCACCGGCACGCGCGGCCTCGACGCCGGCGTTGAGCGCCAAGAGGTTGGTCTGGAACGCGATCTCGTCGATGACGCCGATGATGCGCGACACCTCGGTGGAGGACTGCTCGATCCCGTGCATCGAGGCGATCGCCTTGCGCACGACATCGCCGGAGCGTTCCGCATCCTCGCAGGCGTGGTTGACGTTGTCGGCGGCCGTGCGGGCATTGTCGGCGCTGGAATTGACCTGCGCGGTCAGCTCGTTCAGGGCCGCAGCTGTTTCTTCCAGGCTTGCCGCCTGCTGTTCCGTGCGCTTGGCCAGATCAGACGCGCTGCCGCTGATCTCGCTAGTGCCGGAGCCGATGTTGACGACGCTGAGGTTCATCGTCGTAATGGTCTCTTCAAGGGCGGCCAGCGCCGCGTTGAAGTCCTGCTTCAGCTTGCCGTATTCGCCCGGGAATTCATCGGTAATGCGGTGGCTGAGATTGCCCTGCGACAGCTCGGACAGACCGGCGCCGACGATGGATACGATGTGGCGCTGCAGCGAAACCGACTGCTGGCGTTCGCTTTCCGAACGGCCGCGCTCGTCTTCCGCTTCCTGGCGCTGGCTCTTGGCTTCGGCTTCGAGACGGCGGCTGTCGGCGAGCGCATGGCGGAAGCCTTCGAGCGCCTTGGCGACCGAACCCGTTTCGTCCGAGCGATCCTGGCCAACGACCGGCTGCTCGTAGCGACCTTCGCTCAGCATCTTGACGCTGGCGACGAGGCCACCAAGCGGCTTCTGCACGAAGGCGCGGACGGCGAAGTAGAGTGCCAGCATGACGGCCGCCAGAACGACGATGCCGGCCACGATCATCATGAAGGTCTGGTCCTGCACCGGCGCGTTGATCGCGCTGTGCGGCACGTCGACGAGGATGACCCAGTTGGTGTTCACGTCGGGGAGCGCGAAGGGATAGACCACGCGGTCGAACTGCTCGCCGCCATCGATCGAGAGGTTCTTGACGACGGCAGGCGCAAGCGTCGAGAGGCCGGTCTTGACCGCATCGACACCTTCACCCTCGTAGGGCTTCATCGCCAGATCCTTGGACGGCGCGACGATCCAGTTACCGCCCTGCGAGAGCAGGGTCACGCGGCCGGTGCCGAAGGGATGCAGGCCGCCGAGCTTGTCGGCGAGCGACTTCAGCGAAATATCGACGCCGCTGACGCCGATCATCTTGCCGCCGGACATGACCGGGTAGCCGATGGAAGTCATCGCGGTGTTTTCGCCGGTGGTGCTTTCAGCGTAGGGCGAGGAGATCGCGCCCTTCTTGCTGGCGGCGGCAAGGCTGTACCATTCGGCCTTGTAGTCGGATGCGAACACCGAGAAGGTGAAGCCGCCGTCCTTCTTCTTGGTCCAATAGGCGTTGAACGCGCCATTCTTGTCCGAGCCGAGATCCGTGCGGCCGGCAAGCGACGGCGACTGGCCGTCGAATGCATTCGGCTCTTCGCCGAACCAGCTGCCGAAGGCGAACTGGTTGCGCTCGACATTGGCCTTCAGCATATCGACGATCGCCTTGCGATCGAGATACTTGCCTTCGTGGCCGCGGCCGATGACGCCGGCCATGGAGCGCGCCGCGCCCGCGAGTTCGCCGACCGAGGACGCGACTTCGTTGGCGATGGCCTTCGCCTCTAGATTGGCTTGATCCATGGTCAGCGTTTCCACGCGATCACGGGTTTCGCCGATGAGGAAGAAATTGGAGATCAGGAGAACCAGTGCGATCGCGCTGCCGGTAATCACAATGAGTTTGGCCGCAAGCGATTTCATGCGAAAGATGAACATGCATTCCTCGGGGGGATCAAGGATGGGCCAGGCGAAGCATCCGCCGGCACAAGAAGCGAGGGCAGCCACATCATGGAGCCGCCGTGGCGAGTGCCGCGTCCCCTTGGAGAGGGAGCCGGCGATCACGCGGAAGATCGCCGGAAACCTATTAAATTTAAGTGAAATGCGATGATAATTTGACTCATCGCAAACAAACGCATCGCCGATGTCGTCGGCGGATAACGCCTATAGTTTGTTTGCGACGTCGTCGCGCGAGGGAATGGACGGCTGGGCGCCTGCCTTAAGGCATGCGAGCGAGCCGGCAACGGCCGCGCGACGCAGCGCCGGCTCGAAATCGATCCCTTCGTCGAGGCTGGCGGCGAAGTAGCCGCAGAAGGTATCCCCCGCGCCGACCGTATCCACCGGCTCAATCTTCAACCCCTTCGCCCGCGATATCACGCCGTCGCGGATCGCGACCACACCATCGCCGCCAAGCGTGACGATCAGCGTCTGCCCCGTCTCCGAGTTGAGGCGCTTCAGTGCTGCTTCTCGGTCTTCCGCGCTCATGTTTTCCTGCCCGGCCAGAAGCTCGAATTCGGTTTCGTTGGCGATGACGATATCCGCGAGGCGCCCGAGACGCGCGGCATCGTCGATCAGCGGCGCGAGATTGAGAATGGTGGTCACGCCCTTGGCGCGCGCGGCGGAAAGAGCCTGCTCGACTGATGGAACCGGGATTTCCAGCTGTAGCATCAGCGTGTCGCCCTTGCTCATCGCGCCGACAGCCTGATCCGCATCCTGCGCGGTGACCGTGCCGTTGGCGCCCGGCACGACGGCGATCATGTTCTCGCCGTCTCCGCCCACGAGGATGATCGCGGTTCCGGTCGGCTCGTTCGCGCGCTTGACGGACTGGAGATCCGTGCCGGCGTCCTTGAGGAGCGCGAGCGCTTCGTCCGAAAAACCATCATGGCCAACGGCGCCCGCCATGGTCACGCTGCGCCCGGCGCGCCGCGCGGCCAGCGCCTGGTTGGCGCCCTTGCCGCCGGCGGCCGTTGAAAAGCCGTTACCGGCCACCGTCTCGCCGGGCTTCGGAAGCCGTTGCGTCGTGGCGATGAGGTCCATGTTGATGGAGCCGAAAACGGTGATCATGCGAGGTGTCCTTCCCAGTGTTTTGTCGGGCGCGACACTGCCGAAGGCCTCACTCGTCGTCAACCACCCTTAGCTTGAGAAGGCCCGTTCTGCTCTCCACGGATTTTGATGCGGGCGCACTTTCATCCGGGACGCGGCCTGCATCAGCACCCTCGAATTCCAGCGCCTCGATCTTGGCGCCGCGCTTCGTCAGCTTGTCGGCCGAAGTGACGATCATGTCGACATCCTTCTGCGCCATGGCGAAATGCCCCTGCAGCTTGCGCACGCGGTCGTCGAGGCGACCGAGATCATCCATCAGATTGGCGACCTCACCCTGGATGACATGCGCCTGCGCCTGCATCCGCTGATCCTTCAGAACCGCCTGGATGACCTGGATCGACAGCATCAGCAGCGACGGCGAAACGATGACCACGCGAGCCCGATGCGCCTTCTGCACGATCGCCTCGAAGTTCTCGTGAATTTCCGCGAAGATCGATTCCGACGGCACGAACAGGAACGCAGTATCCTGCGTCTCCCCCTGGATCAGATACTTCTCCGCGATATCGCGGATATGGGTCTCCATGTCGCGCCGAAACTGCTGCGATGCGGCCTTGGCAAGCTCCGGCCCGCCCGCGTCGCGAATGGCGTTCCATGCCTCCAGCGGAAACTTGGCGTCGATGACGAGCGGCGGCGCGCCGTTCGGCATGCGGATCGTGCAATCCGGGCGTGAGCCGTTGCTCAGCGTCTGCTGAAAGGCATAGGCGCCGATCGGCAGGCCATCGGCAACGATCGTTTCCATCCGCGATTGGCCAAAGGCGCCGCGCGTCTGCTTGTTGGACAGGATCGCCTGCAGCCCGACGACGTCCTTGGCGAGCGTCTGGATATTGTTCTGCGCCGCATCGATCACCGCCAGCCGCTCCTGCAGCTTTCTCAGATTCTCATGCGTGGACTTGGTCTGCTCCGTGATAGTCGAGTTGACCCGCTGCGACATGCCATCCAGCCGCTGGCTGATCGCCTGGTTGAGTTCCGACTGGCGCGAGCCGAACACCTCCGCCATCGCCGCCATCCGGCCCTGCATTTCCGATTGAATCCGCAACAGCTCCATCATCCGCGCATCCGCCTCGGCGGCACGCTCGAGCGCCTCTTCCGCCTGCTCGCGCCGCGCCTGGCCACCACGAACGAGCAAGGCAAGCATCAAGACGATCACGATAGCCAGTGCCGCGCCGGCAAGGGCGAGCGACATGGGGCTAAGGCCTGAAAGGGTGGCGGAAAACGAGTCGGTGCTGGTTGTCATTTCAGCACCATAGCAAAGTCGCGCAGCTTTTCCAGATCAAAACGTGAACATTGTAAATGGCCTGCCGGCGATACCCAAGCTTCACATTCGAGCGCTAGCTAAGAAATAACCGCATAATTTAACGCTTGCGAAACTATATTCGGCAAAAGCTGCGCGAAAATTGCCCTTCGTCAAATGAAAAAGCAGAAATATATTATGAGCAGCCAGCAGCCTGAAAACGGTCTCAAGCAACGCCTCGATTTCATCGAACTGGACGACAACGCGCGGCAATCGCTGCGCCAGATGCGCCCGGCGATTTCGGAGCTGTTGAGCGGCGCGCTCGAACGATTTTACGGAAAGCTGGCGCGCACACCCTCGGTCGCGAGCTTCTTCTCCGACAAGTCGCATATGAACAGTGCCAAGACCCGGCAGGAAGCCCATTGGGCCAATCTCGCCGGCGGCAACTTCGACGAGGCCTACGTCAAGGGCGTCGTTGCGGTCGGCAAGACCCATGCGCGCATTGGCCTTGAGCCGCGCTGGTACATCGGCGGCTACGCGCTTCTGATGAGCGATCTGATCAAGGGGCTGATGGCGAAGGAATGGCCGTCGCGCTTCGGCCGCGGCCAGGGCAAGTTGCTCGGCGAAAAGCTCACCGCCGTCGTAAAGGCTGCGATGCTGGACATGGATTATTCGATCTCGGTCTATCTGGAAGCGCTGGAAGAAAAGCGGCTGAAGCTTGAAGAGGAACGCCACAAGGCGGAAGCCGATCAGGCAATGGCGCTCAGCCATCTCCGTCGCGGTCTCGAAGCGCTGTCGCGCGGCGACCTCGAAGCCACCTTGCCTGCTGACCTGCCGGGCAACTTCAAGGATATGGGCGACGACTACAACCGCGCTGTCGCGGCCCTTCGCGCCTCCTTCGCATCCGTTCGCGCCACGTCAGGTGAAATCCTGCGCGGCACCGATGTGATCGCCAAGGGTTCCGACGATCTGGCGCTGCGCACTGCCCAGCAGGCTGCCGGCGTCGAGGAAAGCTCGGCTGCCCTGCAGCAGCTCTCCGTCAGCGTCGGCCAGACGGCATCCAACGCCGAAAAAGCGTCGGCAGCCGTGCGCGAAACGCAGCAGAAGGCGAAGAACTCCGGCGAACTGGTCACCAGTGCCGTCTCCGCCATGGCCGGTATCGAAAAGTCGTCGAGCGAGATCACCAAGATCATCGGCGTCATCGACGATATCGCTTTCCAGACCAACCTTCTCGCGCTGAACGCAGGCGTTGAAGCGGCCCGCGCCGGTGAAGCCGGCAAGGGTTTTGCCGTCGTCGCCCAGGAAGTCCGCCAGCTGGCACAGCGCTCGGCCGATGCCGCCAAGGAGATCAAGAAGCTGATCTCCGAGAGCTCCGCGCAGGTTAACCAGGGCGTCGATATCGTCAGCAGCACCGGCGAATCTTTGAGCGACATGATCAACCGCATTGACAACATCAGCAGCTTCGTTGCCGATATCGCCGCCGCCGCGCGCGATCAGGCGACCGGCGTCAACGAAGTCAGCGTCGCCATCCGCAACATGGACACCATCACCCAGCAGAACTCCGGCATGGTCGAGCGCACCTCGTCGGAAACCCGGCGCCTGCGCAACGAGGTAGAAGGCCTGGTCGGCCTGCTCGAGCGCTTCCGCACCGACAGCGCCAGCCACTCCGGCTATCAGGCCTCGCGCCGCGCCGCCTGAGGCAAAAGCGTCGAAATTGCGAAGGCGGCGTAAAAAAGCGCCGCCTCCGGCCATCGGATAATTCCATCCCGCAAAAAGATGGGTTATGGGAACGCCATGACCATCAAGCCACTCATCATTCTTCCCGATCCGCTGCTCCGTCAGGTTTCCAAGCCGATCGAGCGCGTCGACAGCGATCTGCAGCGTCTCGCCGACGACATGCTGGAGACCATGTACGATGCCCCGGGCATCGGGCTGGCCGCCATCCAGATCGGCGTTGCCCGCCGCATGCTCGTCATCGACGTTGCGCGCGAGGGAGAGGAAAAGCAGCCGCTCGTCTTCATCAATCCCGAGATCGTCTCGTCCTCCGACGAGCGCTCGGTCTATGAAGAGGGCTGCCTCTCCATCCCGGATTACTATGCCGAGGTCGAGCGCCCGGCCACCGTCGGCGTCAAATATCTCGACCGCGACGGCAAGGAGCAGACGATGAAAGCAGACAGCCTGCTCGCCACCTGCCTGCAGCACGAGATCGACCACCTGAACGGCGTGCTCTTCATCGACCACATCTCCCGCCTGAAGCGCGAGATGGTCATCAAGAAGTTCACCAAGGCCGCCAAGACCACGAAGGCGCTCTGAGCCTCGCGTTGATAATCCGGCACCGAAGCGCTATGATATCAGTGATATCGTAGTGGAGGTGCCAAATGGGTGATCTTCTGATCCGTGGCCTTGATGACGACTTGAAGGCGCATCTGCAGGAACGTGCGATCCGCAACGGTCGCAGTCTTTCGCAGGAAGCGATCGAAATGATGCGGGGCCAGATCCTCAGGGAGCAATCGCTCGTTCCCGCCGGAAATCGGTTGCGTGGGTTGTTGGGAGATGAACGGCTGACTGCGGATGAGGTCGAGGCCTTTTCCGAGCTCCGTCATGATACAGATCGCGATCCGCCGCGCTTCGAACCATGATCGTTCTCGACACCAACGTGATCTCCGAGATCCAGGGCCGGCTGAACAGCGAACGTATCCTGACTTGGCTCAACGGGTTCGAGATCGAGTCCCTCTTTCTGACGACCATTTCCATTGGCGAGATGTATTATGGCCTGCATCTGCTCGACAAAGGCCGTCGCAAGGCCTCGCTGCTTGCGGATTTCGGTCGGATCGAGGCTGATTTTGCCGGCCGTGTTCTTGGCTTCTCCATCGAGGCGGCACGCCGCTACGGTGCACTGGCCGCCGCTCGCCGAAATATTGGCCGTTCCATGGAGACCAAGGACGCCATGATCGCCGCGATCTGCCTCATCCACGGCGCCACACTTGCGACGCGCAACACAAAAGACTTCGAAGGGCTTGATCTCAAGCTCGTAAACCCGTTTGAAGGCGGCTGATCTTCAAGATTGGCCTCGAGCCAGGAATTGGCGGCATAGAATGTCTCTTCGCATCATCTTCATGGGTACGCCCGAATTCTCCGTCCCGACGCTGCGCGCGTTGGTCGACGCCGGTCACACGATCCTGGCGGTCTACACGCAGCCGCCGCGCCCCGGCGGGCGTCGGGGGCTGGATCTGCAGAAGTCATCGGTCCATCAGGCAGCCGAGATTTTGGGCCTGCCTGTGTTCACGCCCGTCAATTTCAAGGATCCGGAAGAGCGCGAGAGATTCGCTGCCCACAAGGCCGATGTCGCCGTCGTCGTCGCCTATGGGCTGCTGCTGCCTGAGGCGATCCTCAACGGCACGCGATATGGCTGCTACAACGGCCACGCCTCGCTGCTGCCACGCTGGCGCGGTGCAGCCCCCATCCAGCGCGCGATCATGGCCGGAGACGAGAAGACCGGCATGATGGTGATGAAGATGGACAAGGGCCTCGACACCGGCGCCGTGGCCATCACCAGCGAAGTCGCGATCGGCGAAAACATGACCGCCGGCGAGCTGCACGACCGGCTGATGCTCACGGGCGCCAAGGCGATGGCCGAGGCCATGGTCAAGCTTGAGATGAGCGACCTGCCGCTGACGCCGCAGCCCGAGGACGGCGTGCTCTACGCATCGAAGATCGACAAGGCCGAGACGCGGATCGATTTCTCGCGCAATGCCGCCGACGTCCACAACCACATTCGCGGTCTTGCCCCGTTCCCTGGCGCGTGGTTCGAGCTCGAAATTTCAGGCAAGCCGGAGCGCGTCAAGGTGCTGGGCTCCGAGCGCGCCGAGGGATCGGGTGTTGCCGGAGAATTGCTGAGCGACGATCTCGTCGTTGCCTGCGGCACCGGCGCCGTGAGACTGACCAAGCTGCAAAAGGCCGGCGGCAAGCCGTTGGCGTCCGCCGAATTCCTGCGCGGCACGCCGCTTGCCAAGGGCACGAGGCTCGCCTGATGTTCCGCTACCGCATGATCGTCGAATATGACGGCTCGCAATATGTCGGCTGGCAGCGGCAGGACAATGGCCCGTCGGTGCAGGGCGCCATCGAGAAAGCCATCCTGTCGGCGAGCGGCGAGGTCGTCTCCATCCGAGGCGCCGGCCGCACCGATTCCGGCGTGCATGCCATGGGCCAGGTCGTCCATGCCGATCTCTCCAGGGAGTGGTCGCCATTCAAGCTGCAGAACGCGCTGAATGCGCATCTGAGGCTATCAGGCGAACGCGTCGCGATCCTCGATGTCGAGAGTGCCAGCGAATTCTTCGACGCACGCTTCTCGGCGCTACGCCGGCATTATCTTTACCGCATCATCAGCCGCCGCGCGCCTCTGGCACTGGAAGCCGGCAAGGCCTGGTTCGTGGCAAAGACGCTCGATCATGAGGTCATGCACGCCGCCGCCCAGACGCTGGTCGGCAAGCACGATTTCACGACATTCCGCTCCGCCCATTGCCAGGCGAACAGCCCGATCCGCACGCTCGATCGTCTGGATGTGACGCGATCAGGCGAGCTCATTGAAATCCGTGCCACCGCGCAGAGCTTCCTGCACAACCAAATCCGCTCCTTCGCGGGCACGCTGAAGCTTGCGGGTGAGGGGCGCTGGACGCCCGATGATGTGCGCGCCGCGCTGGAGGCGAGAGATCGCAAGGCCTGCGGTCCCGTCGCCCCGCCCGACGGTCTTTATTTCATGCAGGTCGATTATCCCGACGTGATCGTCGACCGCCGAAAGGAAACGGAAACAGCCGATGCCGACGACGATCTATCATAATCCCGCCTGCGGCACCTCGCGCAACACTCTCGCCATGATCCGCCAGTCGGGCGAGGAACCCGTCGTCATCGAATATCTGAAGACCCCGCCGAGCCGCGAGACGCTGGTCGCGCTGATCACCGAAATGGGCATCCCCGTCCGCGCGCTGCTTCGAGAGAAGGGCACACCCTACCACGACCTCGGCCTTGCCGACCCTGATCTCAGCGACGAGCACCTCCTCGACGCCATGCTCGCCCACCCGATCCTCATAAACCGCCCCATCGTCCAGACCACCAAAGGCACCCGTCTCTGCCGCCCGTCGGAAGCCGTTCTGGAGATATTGGAGAAACCGATCGCCGTCTTCACCAAGGAAGACGGCGAGGTCGTCAGCAGTCGCTAAACCGGATAAATCCCCAGAAACCGCTGCATGAATTCCGACAGCATCAGCGCCGGCACGAAGAGAACCAGCGTCATCGCGCCGATCAAAAGGCCGTTGCCGTTGAAGATCATCCGGAGAATGCGGGCGATGGCGAAGACTTGGGCCAGCATGAAGGCAAGCAGCAGTAGCGATACGAGGCCGATCGTGCCGGGCAGGAAGAACACCAGCGCCAGCAGCAAGCCGTTGATATAGGAGAGCGGCACGCCCAGCCAGTTGACGCTGACGACGACGGCGGAGAAGCGCTCGCCCTTCTTCATAGCAAGCAGCAGCAGCCCCGCCAGCACCAGCGGCACGAACCAGTTCGCCGCCTCGACCAGGCCTAAGCGAACATAGAAGACCAGGCCGACATCGGTGTGCGGCGGCATCGTGCGCAGGAAGGATTCGCGCCACCAGAGCCAGGAAATCCCCATCGGCGGCAGGCACCAGACGAAGGCCCAGAAGGAGCGGTTGACGCCGCGGTCCGACATGTCGAGAAACCGGAAGCCGGCCGGATCCATTCGGATCAGCAACCAGAGCCCGGCCAGATAATACTGGACTTCCCTAAACCCCGGCATTCTCGAACCAGCGCGCGATGAAGGTTTCATAGACGACCGTCAGCCGCTCGAGGTCTTCAACCGCGACGCGTTCGTCGACCATGTGCATGGTCTGCCCGACAAGGCCGAACTCGACGACGGGGCAGTAATCCTTGATGAAGCGCGCATCCGAGGTGCCGCCCGTGGTCGACAGCGCCGGCGATTGGCCGGTCACGCTTTCGATGGCCGAGGACAGCGAGGCGATCAGCGCGTTGTTGCGGGTGAGGAAGACGTGGCTCGGGCGCTCGGCCCAGACGATATCGTATTTGAACGGCGCCCGGCCGGGCCTGAGCACGCCGTCGCTGGCGGCGGCGTCGAGGCGGCGGATGATCTCCTGCTGCAGCGTCTCGGCCGTCCATGTGTCGTTGAAGCGGATGTTGAAGCTCGCCGCCGCCTTGGCCGGCACGACATTGGTCGCAGGGTTGCCGACGTCGACGGTCGTCACTTCGAGATTGGAAGGCTGGAAGTTCTCGGTGCCGGCATCGAAAGGCGGGTGCATCAGCGCCTGCGTCAGCTGCAGGATCCCGCGCACGGCGTTGTCGGCCAGATGCGGATAAGCGGCATGGCCCTGCACGCCATGGGCGGTGATCTTGCCCGACAGCGAGCCGCGGCGGCCGATCTTGATCATCTCGCCCAGCGTGTTCGGGTTGGTCGGCTCGCCTACGAGGCAGGCGTCCCAGCGCTCGCCACGCTCGGCCGCCCATTGCAGAAGCTTGATCGTGCCGTTGACGGCGGGGCCTTCCTCGTCGCCGGTGATCAGGAACGAGACGGATCCCTTAGGTAACCCATGCTTTTCGATATGGCGGGCGATGGCAGCCACGAAGCAGGCGACGCCACCCTTCATGTCGACAGCGCCGCGACCGAAAAGCTCGCCGCCCGCGATCTCGGCCGCAAAGGGCGGATGCGTCCATGCGTCTTCGTCGCCGACAGGCACGACATCGGTATGGCCGGCAAACATCAGGTGCGGGCCGTCATTGCCGAGACGGGCGTAGAGGTTCTCGATATCCGGCGTGCCCGGCTCCGTCGCCTTGACCTTGTCCACCTTGAAGCCGAGCGGCGACAGCATCGCCTCCAGCGCCGAAAGCGCGCCACCTTCGGCGGGCGTAACGGATGGGCAGCGGATCAGGGTCTGGAGATTGGCGACGGGATCGGTAGCGGTCATGACAGTGGAACTATCCGGCGGTAATGGCAAAGAAAAGGCAAGGGAGAGTTGCATCAGGCGAAATGCGCCGTTCGCTTACGGCAGCCTGATATCGGGCAGGAGAATGGTCCGTGCCGCGCATGAGTTCTGTCATGCGCGGCGCCGGATAGAAGCTGAATTAGTCGCGCAGCAGTTCGTTGATACCGGTCTTCGAGCGGGTCTTCTCATCGACCGTCTTCACGATCACTGCGCAGTAGAGATGCGGCGCGGCAAGGCCGTTCGGCATGGTGGCATTGCCCGATGGCATGGAGCCGGCGACCACCACCGAGTAGGGCGGTACTTCGCCGTAGAAGACTTCGCCCGTGGCGCGGTTGACGATCTTGGTCGACTTGCCGATGTAGACGCCCATGCCGAGAACCGAGCCCTCGCGGATGATGCAGCCTTCGACGACTTCCGAGCGGGCGCCGATGAAGCAATTGTCCTCGATGATGGTCGGGCCGGCCTGCATCGGCTCGAGCACGCCGCCGATGCCGACGCCGCCCGAGAGATGCACATGCTTGCCGATCTGCGCGCAGGAGCCGACGGTTGCCCAGGTATCGACCATCGTGCCCTCGTCGACGAAGGCGCCGAGGTTGACGAAGGACGGCATCAGCACGACGTTCTTGCCGATATGGGCCGAGCGGCGCACGACGCAGTTCGGCACGGCGCGGAAGCCGGCGGCCCGGTACTCGTTTTCACCCCAGTTCTCGAATTTGGACGGCACCTTGTCCCACCACGTCGAGTTGCCCGAGCCGCCCTTGACGACTTCCATGTCGTTCAGGCGGAAGGAGAGGAGAACGGCCTTCTTCAGCCACTGGTTCACCTTCCACGTGCCATCGGCGCCGCGTTCGGCAACGCGCACCTTGCCGCCGTCGAGAAGCTCGAGCGCGGTTTCGACCGCGTCGCGTACTTCGCCCTTGGTCGAGGTGTTGACGCTGTCGCGGTTGTCGAAGGCGGCTTCGAGTGTCTTTTCGAGGGCGGAGAGGTCGGTGGCGCTCATGAGAATTCCTTAAACTTCGATCTTTATCGTTGGAGGCGGAGGCCTCCGGGAATTGTGATTGGCGGGATGCGATCTGCTCTATCGCATGCAAGGCTAAAATGGAATGATTTTTCGGGACCGCTTGGCTCCCGATCACTGCTACAAAACGACATACCGGCTGCACTGCCGGCAGGACTGAAAGGCATTGGAATGGCAAAGGCGAAAAACGGCAGACTGCGGCGCAAGGACGGCGTCTGGGATCCGTTGAAATCAAGCGAGACCGACAAGCAGCGCGCCGAAGCCGTGCCGAAAACGCCGCAGACCCTGTCGCCGGCCTATCGCCTCGCCTATGCCGACGAGGACTTCCTGTGCCGCGAGGAGCTGAGGCCGATCCGCCTGCAGCTGGAGCTGATGAAGCCGGAAATGCTGCTCACCGAGCGCGGCATCAAATCGACAGTTGTGATGTTCGGCGGCGCCCGCATTCCCGCACCCGGCCAGAGCGCCTGGGCGGCCCGCAACGACACGCAGCGCGCCAATCTGGAGGCGGCATCCGTCTATTACGACGAGGCGCGCAAGTTCGCCCGCCTGTGCTCGAAATACGCGGCCGGCTTCGATTTCCACGAATATGTCGTCGTCACCGGCGGTGGGCCGGGCGTGATGGAAGCAGGCAACCGGGGTGCTGCCGACGAGGGCGCGCCGTCGATCGGCCTCAACATCGTGCTGCCGCACGAGCAAGCGCCGAATGTCTATGTCACGCCGGAGCTCAGCTTCAATTTCCACTACTTCGCCATCCGCAAGATGCATTTCATGGTGCGCGCCAAGGCGATCGCCGTCTTCCCCGGCGGCTTCGGCACGATGGACGAGTTTTTCGAATGCCTGACGCTGATCCAGACCGGCCGCATGGAAAAGATGCCGCTCATCCTCTTCGGCGAAAAATTCTGGAAGAGCATCATCAATTTCGAAGCGCTCGCCGAATTCGGCACGATCGCGCCCGATGACGTCGATCTGATCAGCTTCGTCGACACCGCCGACGCCGCCTGGAAGATCATCCAGGAATTCTACGAACACCCGGAATAGGGGCTCCCCTAAGACACGAAAAACCCGCCGCGATGGTCGCGGCGGGCTCGGTTGTCGGTGTTTCTCGCCTTACAGGCCCGTTTTTACAGGAATGGACGCTGCGGCATGTCGGCGATCGAGATGACGCCGTCCTTGTTGGTGTCCATCCGCGTGAAGAATTTCTCGAAGGCGGCTTCGGCTTCCTGCTTGGAAATCTGGCCGTTCTCGTCGGTGTCGATCCGCTGCATCAACAGGAGTTCGCGGACCATGCCGGGGCCGCGCATGCCGTGTCGGCCTGGGCCACGACCGGCTTCGTCCTGCGGCGGTGCGGGCTGGCCTGCGTCGGCATCAGCCGGCGGCGGGGCGGGAGGGGCTTCGTCATCGGCCGCCATGTCTTCGGCGGGCGCCTTCATCTTGGCCATCTGCGCTTCGTGATACTTGCGGATTTCGCCCGGTGTCAGCGAGCCGTCATTGTTGGTGTCGATCGCCGCGAAGATCGCCTCCATGCCCTTCTGGGCTTCGTCCTTGGAGATCTGGCCGTCCTTGTTCGTGTCGAACTGCTGCAGCATGCGCACGAATACGACTTCCCGCATCACGGGCCCGCGCATACCGCCGCCCATCATCGCGTGGTGTGGCCTTGGCGGATGCTTGTGCTTGTCGCCGGGCGCGGCAAAACTGCTGCCGGCTGCGGCACCGACAATCAAGACGGAGGAAAGTGCGGCCAGTATCAGCTTGTTCCGAGACATTTGGGTTCCTTTCAGTGTGCAATCTCATTGGGGATCACAGACAAAAAGGTAGGGCGGACAAGCCCGATTACCCAGTTAAACATCGGTAAGCTGGATGAAACTTTCGTAATTTAGCCGGTAATCTTGGGCGTAATCTTACCAAGGAAATCAGTAAGATCGTCGGTCACGAAGTCGATGTGATCGTCCTCGCCGCTGGTCTTTTCCCACCACTCGACAACCGTGTCCTCGAGATTGTTGGGCACCAGCAGAACGGTCTGCATGCCAAGCGCCTTCGGCGCGATCAGGTTGCGCGGCAGGTCCTCGAACATCGCAGCCTTCTGCGTCTCGACGCGCTTCAGCTGGGTGAACTTGTCATAGGTCTGCTGCGCCGGCTTCGGCACGAACTCGGCGGCCACGATGTCGAAGATATCGTCGAAATGGTCGAGAATCCCAAGTGCGCCGGCCGCCATTTCCGCATGCTTGACGCTGCCGTTTGTGAAGATGAACTTGCGGCCGGGGAGCGCCTTGATCGCGGCCCCCAGTTCCGGCTGTGCGGTCAGGCTGGAATAGTCGATCGCATGCGCCTTCTCCAGGAAGTCGTTGGGATCGACGCCGTGGTGGATCATCAGCCCCTGCAGCGTCGTGCCGTGATCATAGTAATACTGCTTCTGCAGCTTACGCGCCTCGTCCCGCTCCATCTGCAGCAGCGTCGAGACATAGGCCGTCATGTTCTTGTCGATCTGCGCGAACAGATTGACGTGATGCGGATAGAGTGTGTTGTCGAGGTCGAAGACCCACTCTGTCACATGCGAGAAGTCGGAATGGGTGGGCGTGCGATCGATCTTGCTCATTCCTGCCTTATGCCACGCGTCGCCTTCGATTGAAATCCGGAATGCGACCATTCACGCCGGCCGATTGATCGCCTGACGTGATCGCACTAGTTTTCCGGCACAAGAAATGAGGAGGCGAAGATGAATCAGGCTGAGAAGGCAAAGGCGTTCGGCGCGCTGCACCAGAAAGGCAATCCTGTCGTTCTCTACAATGTATGGGATGCCGGCACCGCAAAGGCCGTGACCGAGGCCGGTGCCAAGGCTTTGGCGACCGGAAGCTGGTCTGTTGCCGCCGCGCAAGGCTATGGCGACGGCGAGAAGATCCCGATGGAGGCGCTGGTTGCAACGACCCGCCAGATCACTGCCGTCAACGATCTGCCGCTCTCCGTCGATTTCGAGGGCGCCTATTCCACCGATCCCTCGGGCGCTGCCGCCAATGTAGAGCAACTGATCGACGCCGGCGCGATCGGCATCAATTTCGAGGATCAGGTGGTTGGCGGCGACGGGCTGCACCCAGTCGAGAAACAGGCCGCCCGCATCCGCGCCATCCGCGAGATGGCGGATCGCCGCGGGATTGCGTTCTTCATCAATGCGCGCACCGACCTGTTCTTGCGCGAAGGCGATCTTGCCAAGCATGCCGGTCTGGTCGAGGAGGCGCTGGACCGCGGCAAGGCCTATGCCGCCGCCGGTGCCGATGGCTTCTTCGTGCCCTGGCTGATCGATGAAGCCTTGATCGAGAAGGTCTGCGCGGCGTCGCCGCTGCCTGTGAATATCATGATGCGGCCGGGCGCGCCGGATGTGAAGACGCTGGCGAAGCTCGGCGTCAGCCGTGTCAGCTATGGGCCGGGGCCATATCGGGCGATGATGGAGAAGCTGAAGGAAGCGGCTGCGGCGGTTTATGGAGCGCTGTGAGGTGGACCCCTCCCCAACCCCTCCCCACAAGGGGGAGGGGCTTGCTGGGCGCACCCTCTCCATGAAGCCGAAGCCTCTCGACATATGCAGATTGTGTGAGATGGCGCAAATAGCGCAACGAGTTAGCCCCTCCCCCTTGTGGGGAGGGGTTGGGGAGGGGACTTCATCCCGTCTGAGAAGGAAAATACCGCCCTTACGGAACGATCAGCGTTCCCGCGCCGCGTTCCGTAAAGATCTCGAGCAGCACGGAATGCGCGGTCTTGCCGTTCAAGATGACGACGCCCTGCACGCCGGCCTTGATCGCGTCGATGCAGGTCTCGACCTTCGGGATCATGCCGCCGGAGATCGTGCCGTCGGCGATCAGCTGGTGGGCCTGCGACACCGAGAGTTCCTTGATCAGGTTGCCCTGCTTGTCGAGCACACCAGGGACGTCGGTCAGGAACAAGAGGCGCGTCGCGTTGAGCGCGCCGGCAATGGCGCCGGCGAACGTGTCGGCGTTGATGTTGTAGGTCGCGCCGTCGCGGCCCGGAGCAACCGGGGCGATGACGGGGATCATTTCCGAGCGGGCCAGAAGGTCGATCAGCGTGCGGTCGACTTCAACGACTTCGCCGACAAAGCCGAGGTCGAGAACGCGCTCGATATTGCTGTCCGGGTCCTTGATGGTCTTCCGCGCCTTTTCGGCGAAGACCATGTTGCCGTCCTTGCCGCAAAGGCCGATCGCCCATTCGCCCGTCTGGTTGATGAGGGCGACGATTTCCTTGTTGATCGAGCCGGCGAGAACCATTTCGACGATCTCGACCGTCTTGGCGTCGGTGACGCGCAGGCCGCCTTCGAATTTCGATTCGATGCCCATCTTCGTCAGCATCGCGCCGATCTGCGGGCCGCCGCCGTGCACGACAATCGGGTTGACGCCCGATTGCTTCAACAGCGCGATATCGCTGGCGAATGCCTTGCCGAGCTCGGGATTGCCCATGGCATGGCCGCCGTATTTCACGACGATCGTCTTGTTTTCGTAACGCTGCATGAAGGGCAGTGCCTGCGCCAGCAGCCGTGCCTGGATTTCGCTTTCGGTCTCGGTCATCGGATACCCCGCAGAAAAATGGTTGCGGCCTTTTATCCCAAGTTTTTGACAGATGGAATAATCAATGGCCCGATAGTTCGCGCAATTTGCGCACGCGCCGCCGTCTTGCCAAGCGTGACCGAACACCCATAGTTAGGGAAGGACATTGGGGAAGAGACACGGCATGACGAGCGAGGAAATCGCCGAACTGATCGGCCGGGTTGCAATGCGCGACCGAAAGGCTTTCGTGGCTCTGTACCGTGAAACAAGCCCGAAACTTTTTGCCATCTGCCTGCGTATCTTGAAGGACAAGACGGAGGGGGAGGAAGCATTGCAAGAGGTCTATATCAAGGTCTGGCAACGCGCTTCCGCCTTCGCGGTCTCCTCGGGAACGCCTTCGTCCTGGCTTGCGGCGATCGCGCGCAACCAGGCGATCGATACCCTGAGAAGCCGAAAGCCGATAGCCGACGAATTGGACAGTGCTTATGATCTCGCAGACAGCCAACTTGATCCGGAAGCGACAACTGTGATCCGCGATGAAGGAAGGCGGATTGACACCTGCATGGAACAGTTGGAAGCTGATCGTGCGGTGGCGGTCAGACGGGCTTATGTCGAAGGGCTGAGCTATCAGGAACTGGCCGGTGAGTTCGGCGTGCCCCTGAACACGATGCGCACATGGCTGCGGCGCAGCCTATTGAAGCTGAGAGAGTGCCTGGAACGATGACGTCGTCCGATCAAAGCAAGGGAGGTCGCTCCCGCGATGAGGTACTCGCCGGTGAGTATGTTCTCGGTGTTCTCTCTTTCCAGGATCGTCGCGTCGTCGAGGACCGCATGCGGGTCGACCGGCAGTTCGCGGCGATCGTCAGCCGCTGGGAGGCGAACCTCTCCACCTTCAACGACGATTATGACGCCGTAACCCCCGGCCAGGAAACCTTCAAGCAGGTCGAGGCCCGCCTGTTCGGCACCCCGCAGCAGGCAGCCGCGCCGGGCAGGGGCGTCTGGAATTCCCTTTTCTTCTGGCGCTGTCTCGCCGCCGTCTCGCTCGTCATCACGTCGGCTGCCCTGTCGCTGACGGTCGCGACGGTATCGCCGCTGAAGCCGAGCGTTCCGCCGCTGGTCGCGCAATTGTCGGGACCTGCGAGCCAGGTCAATCTGCTGGCCTCCTATGAGGCGCAGACCGGCCGCATGCGGATCATTCCGGTCGCCGCAGGCAAGCCGGAGGAGAAGTCGCTCGAGCTGTGGCTGTTGCCCGAAGGCGGCACGCCGAAGTCGCTCGGCATCTTCGCCGCGGGAGAGGGCGGCGATGGCGAACTGGTGATCCCGGTCGACATGCGCTCCGCCATCGGCGAGGGCACGAGCTTCGCGGTCAGCCTCGAACCCTTCGGCGGCTCGCCGACGGGAGCGCCGACCGGCCCCGTCGTCGCAAGCGGCGCCGCGCACCGGCCGTAAGATCGGCTGAAACTTTTTCTGACAACCTTCCGTAGATCCTCATGTCCCAGCGACGCTGATGCATTCAGCCGGCGACCCGCGAGCGGACGGATGAGGAGAACCAGTCATGATCAAGTCCGCACTGCGCACGGCAGCCCTTGCAGTCGCCGTATCCGCAATCGCCTTTGCCGCGCAGGCCAAGAACCCGATGGTCGGTGGCGCCGCCATGTATCCGACCAAGAACATCGTCCAGAACGCCATGAAGTCGAAGGATCACACGACGCTGGTCGCCGCCGTCAAGGCAGCCGGCCTGGTCTCTACGCTCGAGGGCAAGGGCCCGTTCACGGTCTTCGCGCCGACCAACGAGGCTTTCGCGGCACTCCCCGCCGGCACCGTCGACACGCTGCTGAAGCCTGAGAACAAGGCCAAGCTCACCAAGATCCTGACCTGCCACGTCGTGGCTGCCGACGCCATGGCCAAGACCGTCGCCAAGATGATCAAGGACGATGGCGGCGAGCATGACATCAAGACGGTCGGCGGCTGCGTGCTGAAGGCCAAGGAAGACATGGGCAAGATCACGCTGACCGACGAAAGCGGCGGCGTCGCCCATGTCACGATCGCCGACGTCAACCAGTCGAACGGCGTCATTCACGTCATCGACAAGGTCTTGCTGCCGAAGATGTAATCTTGAGTTCAGGCAGCAAACGGGGGCGCCCTGTCAACACCACTGGGGCGCCTCCACCTCACTTCCAGTGATCGGCCCCAACGGTGAGCGCGATCGCCTCGCGCAGATCGTCCAGCCCCTCGCTCTTTTCGGACGAGGTGGCGATGATCCCGGGATAGGCGGCAGGGCGCTTCTTGATCTTTTCGGCCGTTTCGGCGAGCAGCTTTATAACAGCCGGCGGCTTGATCTTGTCGGTCTTGGTCAGCACCACCTGATAGGAGACGGCGGCCTTGTCGAGCAGGTCGAGAACCTCGTCGTCGTTCTTCTTGATGCCGTGGCGGCTGTCGATCAGCACATAGACGCGCTTCAGCGTCGCGCGGCCGCGCAGATAGTCGAACACCAGCTTGGTCCAGGCATCGACATGCTCCTTCGGCGCCTTGGCATAGCCGTAGCCCGGCATGTCGACCAGCGCCATCGGCGGCAGATCGCCGGCCTCGCCGGAATAGCCCTCGGGCACGAAATAGTTCAGCTCCTGCGTGCGCCCCGGCGTGTTCGAGGTGCGCGCCAGACCATGCTGGCCGACGAGCGCGTTGATCAGCGACGACTTGCCGACATTCGAGCGGCCTGCAAAAGCCACTTCGGCCGGCCCTTCCGGCGGCAGGAATTTCAGGGAGGGCACGCCGCGGATGAAGATCCAGGGGCGGCCGAAGAGCGGCTTGTCTTTATTGTCGGTCATTCGGCCTTTTCCAGCGCGTCCAATTCCAGTGAACCTATGGCATTCAGGTTTCGGGCGATTTTGTCAACCGGCAGCCCCGATTGTCCTAAGAAGCATCCCGGTGCCACAAAAGAAAAAGCCCCGGCGAACCGGGGCTTTTTGCTATTTCTCTGTCGGCGCCGGCTTTCGCTTGAACAGCCCCTTCAGATTGTCGAAGAGCTCGATCTTCACGCCGTGGCGGCGCATGATGACGCCCTGCTGGATGACCGAAAGCGTGTTGTTCCAGGCCCAGTAGATGACCAGACCGGCCGGGAAGCTTGCCAGCATGAAGGTGAAGACCAGCGGCATCCAGTTGAAGATCATTGCCTGCGTCGGATCCGGCGGCGTCGGGTTCATGCGCATCTGCAGGAACATCGTGACGCCCATGATCAGCGGCCAGACGCCGAGATGCAGGAAGGTCGGAGCGGCGAACGGCAGCAGGCCGAACAGGTTGATGAACGAGGTCGGATCGGGCGCCGAAAGGTCCTGGATCCAGCCGAAGAACGGCGCGTGGCGCATCTCGATGGTGATGTAGATCACCTTGTAGAGCGAGAAGAAGATCGGGATCTGCAGCGCGATCGGCCAGCAACCGGCGATCGGGTTGATCTTCTCTTCCTTGTAGAGCGCCATGGTCGCCTGCTGCAAGCCCATGCGGTCGTCGCCGAACTTTGCCTTCAGCTCTTCCATCTTCGGCTGAACGCGCTTCATGTTCGCCATCGAAGCATACTGCTTGCTGGCGAGCGGGAAGAACAGCGCCTTGACGACGATCGTGGTCATCAGGATCGCGACGCCGAAGTTGCCGAAGTAACGGAAGAAGAAGTCCATCAGTTTGAACATCGGCTTCGTCAGGAAGTAGAACCAGCCCCAGTCGATCAGGCGGTCGAAGCGCGGGATCTGGTAGGTAGCCTCGTAGCCGTCGATGACGGGAACTTCCTTGGCGCCGGCGAACACGAGGTTCTTCAGCTCGAGCGACTGGCCAGGTGCCACGGTGACGGCGTTCTGCTTGTAGTCGGCCTGGAAGCGCGGCTGGCCATCCGTGAAGTGGCTGAAGCGTGCGTCGTAGGCGGTCGTCTGCGGCGGAATGATCGTTGCGGCCCAGTACTTGTCGGTGATCCCGAGCCAGCCGCCGGTTGCCGTTGCAGGCGTCACGGCTTCCTTCTCGACGGAAGCATACTTGCTCTCGATCAGGCCGTCTTCGCCGATCACGCCGATGAAGCCTTCGTGCAGCACGTAGGTCGAGGCGACGGCAGGCTTGTTGTAGCGCGTCACGCGGCCGTAGGAGGAGAGTGCTGCGGGCGCCTGGCCGGCATTGGTGATCTTGTCGGTGATCGTGAACATGTAGCGTTCGTCGACCGAGATCGTGCGGGCGAATGTGATGCCCTTGTCGTTGGTGTAGGTCAGCGTAACCGGGGTCTTCTCGGTCAGCTTCGCGCCTTCAGGAGCCGTCCAGAGCGTCGAGGGGCCTGGGACGTTGCCGGTCGCGGCGTCGCCGATATAGCCGAGTTCGGCGAAGTAGCCGTCCTTGGTTTCCGACGGGCTGAACAGCGTGATGATCGGGCTCGAGTCGTCCACGGTCTCGTGGTAGCCCTTGAGCTTCAGGTCGTCGAGGCGACCGCCGGCAAGGTTGATCGAGCCGGAAAGCGCTGCCGTGTCGATGATCACGCGCGGGTTCTTGGCAAGAGCATCAGCCAGCGACGTGGTCGCCGGTGCCTGGCCGGTCGGAGCGGCGCCGTTCGTCTGCGCGCCACCGGCTGCGCCATTGGCGGCCGGTGTCTGCGTCTGCTGGGTCGTCTGCTGTGCCTTCTGGGCAAGCTCGGCCTTGCGTTGCGCTTCGATGCGCGGATTCATGTAAAGGAATTGCCACCCGAGAACGATCAGCACGGAGAGAGCGATCGCAATGAAGTAGTTGCGGTTGTTTTGCATCATACGTTCCTGGGGCGGCCGTCTCCGGACCGCTTGTGTTTCGGCTTCGTCTCGACGCGAGCCGTAAGCTCAGCGGCTAATTGATGGAAGGATGCTTGGAGCACGTCCCTTCGCGCGACAACCACATAGTCGTGTCCGGGCTTCATTGCAAACCCTGCATGCAGCCGTACCGCCTCTTTCAGGCGCCGACGCATGCGGTTTCTTTCAACCGCGTTGCCATGCTTCTTGGTGACGGTGAAGCCGACGCGGGCTTCGGTATCGGGTTCCTTCCTGTCGAGCACCTCGAGAAGGAAGAATCCACCCCTGCGTTTTTCGCCATTGCGAACAGCAAGAAACTGCGGGCGGCTTTTCAGCCGCCCGGCAGTTATTTTGGGATCTTTGGTCGTCGGATCGCCCGTCATCTGATCGGGCACTTCCGGCCTTAGGCCGAAAGACGCTTGCGGCCGCGGCCGCGACGAGCAACGATGACCTTACGGCCGCCCTTGGTAGCCATACGTGCACGGAAACCGTGACGACGCTTGCGAACAAGCTTGGAAGGTTGGTAAGTACGCTTCATTTATTTTAATCACCGCGGAGTGCGGCCCTTCTTGAATTTGCATAATGCAAGGAGCGTTGTTTTTCGAACGGCGGGAGGCTCAAAAAGCCTTATATGACCGGACGTGCGGCGGCTTATACGGACGACGGTCGCGAAAGTCAATTATCGCAGGGAGAATCCGCTCTGCTCGCCTCTTGGGTGTGAAAATTAGCAGATGCTGTTAATGATTGCGCCATCGGGTCCACATCGCGCTCGCTATCATTTTATTCCGTTTCTGCAGCCCAAACGTGCGCCTACCGGGCCTCTGTTCGTTTTTCGCGCAAAAAATAGGGCCGGCAACCATCGTTCATGGATGATTTTTTATAGTAGCCGGCGAAAATATCGGAAATTCAACATTAATTGTTTTAGCGCAATTTGATCTAACGGCCGGGCATCCAGTTTTCGGCCTCTAGTCTTATTGGGGGGATCCTTTGAAAATCCGAGGCAAGATCAACATACTCGTATGCGCCATGTCCTGTGTCGCGCTGGTTATCGGCGCGACCGCTCTCTGGGCGGTGCAGCGCTACAACAATAATCTCTCCGCCTATGAGGATGCCGCCAGCCGCGCCTATTCCGGCGAGCGCCTGAACCGCTACGTGACCGCGACCGTGATGGAAGCGCGGGGCATCTATGGCGCCGCCTCGACAAAGGACGCCGCAAGCTTCGCCAAGGGTCTGCTCGCAGCACTCGACCAGATCGACGCCACCATCACATCCTGGACGCCGCTGGTTCCCGACAACCAGATGGATGCGTTCAACAAGCTCAAGGCCCGCTCGGCCGAATTCCGCACCTTCCGCGCTGAAACCGCGCGCCTCGGCACCGAGGTCAGCCCGCAGGCGGCCAACGAGCAGGGCAACAACGACGCCAACCGCGCCAACCGCAAGGCCTTCCAGGCGGAGATCGATGCGATCGTCGCCACCGACAAGGCCACGCTCGACGCCGTCAACCAGGAAGTCGAAAGCTTCCGCACCTCGGTCCTCTGGCTTGTTCTCGGCATCACCGGCTTCGGCATCGCGGCCGGCATCGGCATGGGCCTTTATGTCGGCACAATCCATCTCTCGCGTCCGATCAAGAAGGTCACCGAGGCGATCAAGAATGTCGCGGACGGCAACTTCGACACCGATGTTCCTTTCCCCGGCCGCAACGACGAGATCGGCGAAATGGCTGCCGCAGTGGCGGTGTTCAAGGAAAATGGTCTGGCCGTTCGCCGCATGAATGCCCAGGAAGCCGCCATGCGCGCCAAGAGCGACGACCTGCAGTCCAGCATGTCCGTCGTCGTGGCCGCAGCCGCCGCCGGCGATTTCTCGCGCCGGATCGACAAGGACTACCAGGACGACAACCTCAACCAGTTCGCCAGCAACATCAACCAGCTGCTGTCGGGTGTCGATGGCGGCGTCGGCGAAACCCGCCGCGTTATCGCGAGCCTGTCTGAAGGCGATCTGACGCAGACCATGCGCGGCAATTTCCAGGGCGCCTTCGCCGAGCTGCAGAAGAACGTCAACAGCACCTTCGCCACGCTGCAATCGACCATGCGCGAAGTGCGCGAGACCGCCGAGGGCTTCCACGGCAACACCAACGAGCTGCGCGCCGCCAGCGACGACCTCTCCAAGCGCACCGAACAGCAGGCGGCTGCGCTTGAGGAAACCTCCGCGGCGCTCGACGAGATCACAGCCGTCGTCAACAACTCCACCGATCGCGCCCAGGAAGCCAGCGTCATGGTCTCCGAGGCCAAGGACGATGCCGGCAAGTCGGGCGTTGTCGTTCGCAACGCCGTCGATGCCATGGGCCGCATCGAGCAGGCCTCGCGCGAAATCAGCCAGATCATCAACGTCATCGACGAGATCGCCTTCCAGACCAACCTTCTGGCACTCAACGCCGGTGTCGAGGCAGCGCGTGCCGGCGAAGCGGGCAAGGGCTTTGCCGTCGTTGCCCAGGAAGTTCGCGAACTCGCGCAGCGCTCGGCAACGGCCGCCAAGGATATCAAGGGCCTGATCACCAAGTCCGGCGGCGAAGTGCAGATCGGCGTCAAGCTGGTGCAGGAAACCGGTGAGGCGCTCTCGCAGATCGAGCGCCGCGTCAACGCCATCAACGACCACATCCACTCGATCGCCACGGCCGCCAAGGAGCAGTCGACCGGCCTCAAGGAGGTCAACACCGCCGTCAACCAGATGGACCAGGTGACGCAGCAGAACGCTGCCATGGTCGAGGAAACCTCGGCTGCGACCCACAAGCTGTCGTCGGAAGCAGACAGCCTCGTGCGCCTGATCTCGCGCTTCAAGGTGTCGAACGCGCAGCATGCGGCGCCCGTGGCCGTCGCACGCTACGAGGAACACCGCCCGGTTGCCTCGCCCGCCCGCCGCGCGATCGGCAGCGTTGCCCGCGCCTTCAACGGCAACGCCGCGGTCGACCAGAGCTGGGAAGAATTCTGATTTCCTGGTGTGCAAACTGAACAAGAGCGCCGCCTTCGGGCGGCGTTCGCGTTTCGGCATTATGTCGCACCGCTCGCAAAGATTTGAAAGCGACGCGGTTTCGTCTAATATAGAGATTGAATCCGTGGCGCATGGCGCCGATTGGACGAGAAGCGATGCCCGCCCCTGATCAAGGCCAAACTGTTCCCGAAGCACTCTCGACGGCGACCGATGCCGCCCGGCCCGCATGCCGGCCCATCAGCATGTTTGGCGGTATCTCCGGCAAGCTCCTGTGGCTTACCGTTATCTGCATCATGCTCGCCGAAGTGCTCATTTTCTTTCCCTCGGTGGCCTCCATGCGCCTTCGCTGGCTGGACGAGCGGCTGAACGCCGCCGCTGCCGCCGCAATAGCCATCGATGGCCTGCAGCCGGTGGAATTGCCGCGCGACCTGCAGCGGCAAACCCTGGAAGCGACGGGCACCAAGGCGATCGTGCTGCGCAAGGACGGTACCTCGCGCCTGCTCGCCACCTGGGACATGCCGGCATCCGTCGATGAGCAATATGATCTCACGAGCGTGCCTGCCGTCACCGCCATGCGCGATGCGCTCGACACGCTGATCTTCGGCGGCGACCGGATGATCCGCGTCTACGGCCCGGTGCAGGACACCAATATCGGTGTCGAGGTGCTGATGAAGGACAAGCATCTGCGCAATGCGATGCTGCTCTATTCCCGCAACGTCTTCCTGCTGTCGATCCTGATCTCGCTCTTTACCGCCACCCTCGTCTTCTTCGCGATCAACCGTATTCTGATCCGGCCGATCCGTAGATTGACGGGCAGCATGCAGCAATTTTCCGCCGATCCTGAAAATCCGCAGCATGTCTTCGTCGGCGATGGCGGGCGCGACGAGCTGGGCATTGCCGGCCGCCATCTGACCGCCATGCAGCTGCAACTGCAAAAGACGCTGAAGCAGCAGAGCAACCTCGCGGCCCTCGGCCTGGCCGTCTCCAAGATCAACCACGACATGCGCAACATCCTCGCCTCCGCGCAGCTGATGTCCGACCGCCTGGTCGATGTCGACGATCCCATGGTGAAGCGCTTCGCTCCGAAGCTGCTGCGCACCATCGACCGCGCCGTCGGCTACACCACCGAAGTTCTCTCCTACGGCCAGGCCAGCGAATCGGCGCCCCGCCGTCGCCTCGTGAGGGTGACGACGCTGGTCGAGGATGTCAGGGACATGCTGGCGATCGATCCGCAGAGCGATGTAGAGTTCGTCGAGCAGATCAACGCCGATCTCGAAGTGGATGCCGACAACGAACAGCTGTTCCGCGTCATCCACAATCTCTGCCGCAACGCCCTGCAGGCGCTGACGTCAAACAACGCAGGCGCAGGCGCACGGCGCATCACAGTGTCGGCCCACCGCATCGGCAGCGTCGTCAGCATCACCGTCGACGACACCGGCCCCGGCATGCCGCAGAAGGCTCGCCAGAACCTCTTCACCGCGTTTCGCGGCTCAGCCCGCTCCGGCGGCACGGGCCTTGGTCTCGCCATCGCCCGCGAACTGGTGCTCGCTCACGGCGGCACCATTGCGCTTGTGGAAAAACCATCGATCGGCACGCAGTTCCGCATCGAAATCCCCGATCGCCCTGTGTCACTGGACGATTACCGCGGCCGCAGCCTCTTGGAAAAGTGATGCAATCCCGCGATCCCGGCAGCTCGCGAAGAAAGACGTCACTTTTTTTACAAACCCTATTGCATTCATTCAGATGACCCTTTAGAGAACCGCTCACGCCAGCGGGACACACCGCTGCAGACGCACCCGTAGCTCAGCTGGATAGAGCACCAGACTACGAATCTGGGGGTCAGGAGTTCGAATCTCTTCGGGTGCGCCACTTCTCTTTTCTCACGAAAATTTAGCATGGCGACCTCAAGCAGGGTCGAATTCTGCACGTCTAAATTTTTAAAGCCGATCTCCGCGATTCCCATCCTCTGCGAGTCGTGAGACACTTCCCCGGTACGAAACCCATACGATCACCAGAGCGTTGCACAGGCCGGCATTCCCTCACGGAATACAGGGCAGGTGTGTCCGCGCATTCGTTGCGAGGTCAGGCCGATGGACTCAAATTTCTACGCGCAGCTAGCCACTGACGTTCTGACGAACCGCGCTCGTCATGTGGGAGCATCTCTCCGAGATCGATTCGAGCGAGACCGGTGTGCGTCGGATGCGGCCTGCTATGCGCTTGCGGCCGCCGGTCTGATCGATTTCGAGGAACTCACCACCCGCATGTTTGCGCAGGAGCGCGCGTTGCTCGATCGGCACGGGTTCCAACCTTGATGGCCCGCCGCAAGAAGACGCGGGAAGCCCCTTTCACCCTGGAGATCGCCATGCTGCATTTGTCGGGCCTCGATTGGATCGAGACCTTCGAATATGTCTCGCGACGGCACGGGATCGGCATGACCAGCAGCGATATCAAGGTCTTTGCCGTGGCCGCCGAATATAGCTACGAGCTTGAGCTTATAGAGGCTGTCCGCAAAGGGTGGATCTATGTCTGACACACACATGCAGAAGAACATGATCTTTACAGGCAGGCGGGAACGCGACGCCGTCGTTGAATACTGGCTCAGCGGCGAAGTTGCTGCGTCATACGACGCCATGAAGGCCGATCCAAGCAGAGGAATATCCGTGGACAGCGCGTTTGCATCCGTTCGCGATCGTCACGCTGAGCGGACGAGAGCTGTGGAGTAATCGTCCTACCGCCGCCGACCAGCCGACGAAATCAGATACCCTAAGGCAAACGTCATCGCCGCCACCGCGATCCCGGTGCTGATAACGCCGGCGGGCGTGATCCTGGCGCTGCCTTGCAGCGTGATGTGCTTTCCGACGCGAAGGTCGAAGACCGATTTCATTTCCTCCGGGTGAGAGGGGATGTCTTGCGCGTGTTCGTCCTGAAGAGCTGACACTGTCTGATCCTCCATCTTGATGTTGGCACCTGCGCGATGGGCGTCTTGCTCGGCGCTAGCTTGGCACAATGTTGCCAGACGATTGTCTCGGCAAGATGCCTTTTGAAGGCAGGACATGCCGTGGCCGCGGGCCGGAGAGATTGAATGCTGAGCAATATGGTTCGTGGAATGGTGTTTCTGGCGTCGGTGGCGGCCCTGGCCGGTTGCGTCGATCATGCCAACGGCCCGATGCTGACGCCTGTCAACACACTCGACCCGCCGCTCAATCCGCCCGGCATCGCCCACAACATCTGCGTCGCCGACGGCAACGTCATGTATAATGAGGCGCGCAAGCAATACGAGTCGCGGGCGCAGATGTCGCGCTATGCGATCGATCCGGCCAACGAGGAAGCGCAGGCGAGGGCGGCCGCGCGCCGTCAATATGTCACCTGCATCTCCAGCCAGGGCTACCGCGCCGTCTACGACCAGTAGAAGCGGCGGGATCACGCCTAAAGCGCAATCGGGATCACGCCCCAGGGCGTAATCGAGATCACGCGCAATCGCCTGTGATCACGACTGTTGGAGCGCGCGTGCAGGCGCGGAACTTTGCAAGCTGAGACGGCATTTTCTTCATGTGAATCCTGAAGGAGGGTTTATCATGAAAATCTCCCGTTACATCCCGTCCGTCCTGTCGCTTGGCGTTATCGCCGCACTCTCGGCTGCGGCGCCTGTTCAGGCAGCACCCGTCGATCAGTCCGCGCAGCCGGCTCAAGTAGTCCAGGTGGCGCAGACGCAGCCGGGCTATTGGCACGGCTATCATGGCTCGCGCACCGAGCGGCCCGGCACCCGTCTGCATGACGGCTACTGGTATCCCGATGCCGCCTTCGGCGTCGACCGCCAGACCACCGGCTCGATCGGCGAGCGCCCGATGCAGCCCCAGCCCCCAATGCAGCAAATGCAAAGGCAGGCCTATTGCCAGGGCACCTTCGGCGGCACCAATGGCGACGGCTCCATGCCATGCGGCAACGAGTGGTGAGTCGGTCTCGAAGGCGGCGGCACAGGCCGCCGCCTTCGGCCCCATGTGGCTGGAATTGCTTATATCTTGGCAGGTTTGATGAAATGATGTGCATGAATCGAATGCGAATGACGATCTAAGCGGTCGCGTTATGCACATGGTGCATTGCTGCGTTGCGGTATTCTCCCTATTCCTGATCGAAACGATGGGCTATCTATCCCCTCGAAGGCAGCGCACTCCTCCTCCCAGCGCTCCTTCATCGGACTGACAACACTCCTCCTCCCAGTTGTCAGTCAGGATCAAGAGCCCGGTGCACCTCCTCCCGCACCGGGCTCTTTTCCATTCTGGACCTTCGATCACGTCAGTTGCCGATTCTCGCCACGCCCGTCTGGCCGTTGTCGCGCGTCCACTTCACCTTTCCAGGCCCTGCCGTCTCCAGCTCGAAACACATCGGCGCGCCGTCGTACCAGGTCCGGAATTTCTGGCAGAGCCGGTTCGAATCGATCCACCATTTGCCCTGGTCGTTCGGCTTGAAGAATTTTCCGAGCCCGATCGCCTCGCCGCTGCCATCGACCACGCCTGATGTGTGGTAGTTCAGCGGCAACTCGCCGCCGAGCGGCGTCGCGAGATAGATGGTCCTGCCGATGATGTCATGGCGTATCGCGTCCTCCTCAAGCGCGCCGGCGAAGGCGAGCGACGGGCAGAGCAGGGCGATCGTAAGAAGGATGCTGGGCACTGCCTTCATGGCGCTGTCCTTGGTTGATATCCTGCCGCAATAAACGGAAACAACGCTCGGAAAGTTTCACGACGCCTGTGCCGAACGCGCGAGGGCGCAGCGTCCAGCTAAAGGCAAAAATTCAGATGGAAGTCGCCCCTGTTCTGATATATCACAGTGCGGCCGGTGGTGTGGTCCGCCGCGCGAATGGGCGGTGAGGGATGAACGAGAAGAAACAGACGGTCGCGGTTGTCGGCGCAGGTGTCATCGGGGCGGCGATCGCGCTCGAATTGCAGCGCCGTGGCCTGCAGGTCACGCTGATCGACAAGGGCGAGCCCGGGCGCGGCACCTCTTATGGCAACATGGCCAGCATCGCGCTCGATTTCGCCGCCGGCTCCGGCCCCAATACCTGGCGCAAGATCCCCCGCTGGCTGCTCGATCCCGAAGGCCCAGTCTGGCTGCGCCCCGCCTATGCGTTGAAGATGGCGCCATGGTTCCTGCGTTTCATCGCGGCCGGTAGGCCCTCGCGGCTGCGTGACATCGAGGATGCGGGCATGAGCCTGTCGAACCCCGCTCTCGCCGATTTCCGCGCTATGCTGGATATGATCTCGGCACCCGATCTGATGACCGACGAAGGCTGCCTGGCGATCTATGAGACCGAGGCGGAATTTGCTGGTGATCGCGGCCATATCGACTTCATGCGCCGCTACGGCTTCGATTTCGACGTGCTTGAAGGCGCCGCCATCCGCGATCTGGAGCCCTCGCTCTCGCCATCGATCGCCAAGGCGGTCCTGCTGCCCGACAACAAGACCATCCGCGATCCCTATCGCCTGGTGGTCAAGCTGGCGGACGCCGCCCGCGAACGCGGCGCCACCTTCCTGTCCGGCGCGGTTCGCACGGTTGAAAAGAATGCCGACGGCACCTCCGTCGTGCTGCTCGAAAGCGGCGAGCGTATCGCGGCTGATTTCGTCGTGCTGGCGGCGGGCGTGCACACGCGCTTCCTGGCGGAAAAGCTCGGCGAGCCGATCCCGCTCGAGACCGAGCGTGGCTATCATACGCAGATCATGCAGCCCGGCGTCTCCATGCGCTATTCGGTGATATGGCCGCATCGTGCCTTCATGATCACGCCGACGGCGGGCGGTATCCGCATCGGCGGCAATGTCGAGCTGGCGGGGCTCGATGCCGCGCCCGATTTCCGCCGCGCTCGCGTCCTCGTGCGCCATGCGCAGCGAGCCGTCCCGGGCCTTCAGGTCAAGGACGCGACAGAGTGGATGGGTCATCGTCCGTCGCTGCCCGATACGATCCCGATCATCTCGCCCTCTTCGAAAATGCAGGGCGTCTGCTACGCGACCGGTCACGGCCATCTCGGCCTCACCTATTCGGCCACCACCGCGCAACTGATCGCGGATATGGTGACAGGGGTGAAATCCGCAGTCGACATGACGCCGTTCCGTGTTAACCGCTATTGAGACATAACAGAGTGCCGGCGGTGACGAGGTCGCCCTGCCGGCGGATGATGGGAGACGCCGATGAGATGGAAGCGCACGATCCAGCTTCTGGATGTCCACGCCGAAGGTGAGATCGGAAAGGTCGCGATCGGCGGCGTTCCGAAAATCCCGGGCAACACCGTTGCCGAGCAGTTGCACTGGCTGAACACCGATCCGAAGGGCCAGGAGCTCCGCCGCTTCCTCTGCCTGGAGCCGCGCGGCGCGCCGATCGGCTCCGTCAATCTGCTGCTGCCGCCCAAGCATCCGGATGCCGACGCCGCCTTCATCATCCTGCAGCCCGATCAGGCGCATGCAAGCTCCGGCTCGAACTCGATCTGCGTCACCACGGCGATGCTTGAATCCGGCATCGTCGAGATGCACGAGCCGGAAACCGTGGTCACGCTGGAAACGGCGGCCGGCCTCGTCAAGGCGACCGCCACCTGCCGCGATGGCCGCTGCGAGAAGGTCAAACTGACAATGGTGCCGTCTTTCGTGCACGAGCTCGATGTCTCGCTGGAGACCGAGCAGTGGGGTACGATCAAGCTCGACCTCTGCTACGGCGGCATCTTCTATGCGCTTGTCGATGTCGGCCAGATCGGTCTGACGATCGCCAAGTCCAATGCGGCCGCCCTTGTCAGCGCCGGCATGGTGATCAAGGAAAAGATCAACCGCGAGATCGAGGTCGTGCATCCGGAAATCCCGGCGATCTCGGGCGTCGCCTATGTCATGTTCCGCGATCTCGAAGCCGATGGCACGGTGCGCACCTGCACCACCATGTGGCCGGGCCGCGCCGATCGTTCGCCCTGCGGCACCGGCAATTCCGCCAATCTCGCGACGCTGCATGCGCGCGGCAAGGCGAAGGTCGGCGATGTCTTCAAGTCACGCTCGATCATCGATTCCGAATTCGAGGTCGGGCTTCTGGCCGAGACCACCGTTGCCGGCCGCCCGGCCGTCATCCCGACGATCACGGGCCGCGGCTTCACCTTCGGGCTGTCGCAGGTGGCGCTCGATCCCTTCGATCCGCACCCCGGCGGCTTCGCGCTGACGGATGTCTGGGGACCGCTCGCCGGCGAGATCTGATCGCCGGCGGATCCCTCAGTAGGGAAACGGGTCGACCTGGGCCTTGCCCTTGTCGCCCGGCTTGCCCGGATGGATCACGCCCTTGCGCAGGATGATGTTGCCGTAGAGGCGCGGCTCGCTGGTCTGGATCAGCGCATGCGCCGCCTTCACCCTGTTGTAGAAATCGGGCCCCACCAGCGGCACGACCTGCCGGTGCGGCTCGTAATGCGCGCAGCAGTCGATCATCTCCTCATGAACAGGGTCGAGCTTGTCGCGCTCGCCTTTTACGGTGGCGCGGAAGATCGCCTCCGGCACGAACTCGTCGATCGGCAGCACGCTCAACACGGCGTCGAGCACGGGAATGATGCCGTGCCCATCGAGCCGGATCAGCCGCCGCGCGTCCTCGAGGCCGGGATAATTGCCGTCGACGATGGCGATCTCGTCGCCATGGCCCATGGCGCGCAGCGTCGAGAGCAACTCGGGGCTCAGGATCGGGTTAAGTCCCTTCAGCATTCTCCACCTCCTTGAAGAGCACGTTCTGGTCCGTGAGATAGCGGGCGAAAATCGGCAGGCTGGCGCCGCCGATGGCGCGCGCATGCGCCCCCACCGCGCCCTCGATGATATCGGGCATGACGACGCCCTGCAGGTCGAGCCTGTCCGCTTCGTAAATCGTCGCCTGCACGATCCGCTCGCGAACCCAGGCCGGAAAGCCGCCATCGATGACGGCGGCGCTGAAATCGATGATCGAGGCGGCCGCGACGATGCCCTGCGCCAGCGCCTTGGCGGTGTCCTGTATCCACAATTCCAGCGGCTCGCCGAAGTCGATCCAGTCGTCGGCCGAATACCAGAGCGGTTCCGGATCGACGCCGCGTTCGCGCAGCATGTTTTCGAGCACGAAGATCGAGGCGACCTCGAGCAACTGCAGCGTCTCGCCGTTCTTGCCGCGCACCGGCAGGGGGCCGATGGCGCCGGCGGTCCCCGTGCGGCCGGAAAAGATCGCCGAGTTCAGAACGATGCCGCCGCCGATGAAGGAGCCGATGAAGAAATAGACGAAATCGGGATGTTGCGGGCCGATGCCGAAAACGAGTTCCGCGCCACAGGCGCTGGTCGCATCGTTCTGCAGATAGACGGGGTAGGGGAGGCTTGCCGCCACCTCGGCATGCAGGTCGTAATCGCGCCAGACATCCATCGCGCCTTTGGGCGAGCCCACTTCTTCTTCCCAGTTCCATAGCTCAAAAGGTGCCGCGATGCCCACACCGGCGATCCGGCTGCGCTCGTCGTCGCTCAGCCGGCTTTCCAGCTCCTGTATGCCGGATACGATGAAGTCGAGAAACAGGTCGGGCAAGGGGTAGGCGTAGGTGACATGCAGCTGCATGCGGATCTTGCCGACGAAATCCATCAGCACCAGATCGGCGCTGCGTCGTCCCATCTTCACGCCGAAGGAATAGACGGCATCGGGATTGAGCCGCATCGGAACCGAGGGTTGGCCCACGCGTCCGCGGATCGGCTCGCCGCGCGAAAGCAGCCCTTCCTTTTCCAGCACGCRCATGATCACCGACACGGTTTGCGCCGAAAGGCCCGTGCGGCGTGCGATATCCGCCTTCGATTGGGCGCCATGCAGGCGCACCAGCGAAAGCACCAATCTTTCATTGTAAGCGCGAACCCGAACCTGGTTCGCGCCGCCTGCCGGACTGACGCCAGGCAGCTGGGCCGGCAAGTGAACCGGACCTCTCATCGACGACATTGGCCATTCCTCCCTTGATCGGCCTATGCGTTATTTTCGCCGAGCATGCCACAAGGAATTAATAATTCAATTGGATTTATTTATTGACAAGCCAAATTCTTTCGCCCTTAATTAGCGTCGTAAACAGCACGAAACGGCTTGGAGGAAGCCATCGGCGGTATTCGAAGGCGGCGTTCGTGCTTTAAAATTCCGGCCAGCCATGGGGCGGTCCGGCTACACTCTGGGAGGAGTAAATGAAGAAATCAGTGCTTTCCGCAGCGCTCGCCGCGCTGGCCCTCGGCGTCGCCTTCTCGGCGCCTGCAAAGGCCGCGGACGTTTCCGCCTGCCTGATCACCAAGACCGACACCAACCCCTTCTTCGTCAAGATGAAGGAAGGCGCGACCGCAAAGGCCAAGGAACTCGGCGTCAACCTGAAGTCCTATGCCGGCAAGATCGATGGTGACTCTGAAAGCCAGGTGGCCGCGATCGAGACCTGCATCGCCGATGGCGCCAAGGGTATCCTGATTGCCGCTTCCGACACCAAGGGCATCGTGCCGAACGTCAAGAAGGCCCGCGACGCCGGCCTGCTCGTCATCGCGCTCGATACACCGCTGGAGCCGATCGATAGCGCCGACATGACCTTTGCCACCGACAACCTGCTCGCCGGCAAGCTGATCGGCCAGTGGGCCAAGGAAACGCTGGGCGACAAGGCCGCGGATGCCAAGGTTGCCTTCCTCGACCTGACGCCATCGCAGCCGTCGGTCGACGTGCTCCGCGACCAGGGCTTCATGATGGGCTTCGGCATCGACCCGAAGGACCCGAACAAGATCGGCGACGAGGATGACAAGCGCATCGTCGGCCACGACATCACCAACGGCAACGAAGAAGGCGGCCGTACCGCGATGGAAAACCTTCTCCAGAAGGATCCGACCATCAACGTCGTCCACACCATCAACGAACCGGCTGCAGCCGGCGCCTATGAAGCGCTGAAGGCTGTCGGTCGCGAGAAGGACGTGCTCATCGTCTCCGTCGACGGCGGTTGCCCTGGTGTCAAGAACGTCGCTGATGGCGTCATCGGTGCCACCTCGCAGCAGTATCCGCTGCAGATGGCAGCGCTCGGCATCGAGGCGATCAAGAAGTTCGCCGACAGCGGGGAAAAGCCGAAGCCAACCGACGGCAAAAACTTTTTCGATACCGGCGTGACGCTGGTCACCGACAAGCCCGTCTCCGGCGTCAAGTCGATCGACACCAAGGAAGGCCTTGGCAAGTGCTGGGGCTAATGCCCTGACCGCCTGATAACGAAAGCGGGGATGCGCGAAGCGCGTCCCCGCACCCTGCTCATCTTTGACAGCGCACCGAATTGAGTGCAGCCTACCCACGTCTCGCCTGCATCGGCGGGATGCCCTTCGGGAGTGGGGCCACGCGGAGGATTTCCATGAGCGAGCCGACAACAGCCGCACCGCATCACGATTACGAAAAAGTCCTCAAGGAAAGTTCGACCGATGTCGCTTCCTTCGACACGGACGACAAGAGCTTCCTTCAAAGGTTCCGGCATTTTTTGCATTCGAGCCCATCGGCGGTATCGCTGATCGTGCTCGTGCTGTCGCTGGTCATCTTCGGCGTCCTCTTGGGCACCAAGTTCTTCTCCGCCTTCTCCCTGACGCTTATCCTGCAGCAGGTGGCGATCACGGGCATCGTCGGCGCGGCGCAGTCGTTGGTCATCATGACGGCGGGCATCGATCTCTCGGTCGGCGCTATCATGGTGCTGTCGTCTGTCGTCATGGGCCAGTTCGTCTTCCGTTACGGCCTTCCGGTCGAACTCGCCATCCTCTGCGGCTTCGCCGTCGGCGCGCTCTGCGGTTTCATCAACGGCTGGCTTGTCGCCCGCATGAAGCTGCCGCCCTTCATCGTCACGCTCGGCATGTGGCAGATCGTTCTCGCGACGAACTTCCTCTATTCCGCCAACGAGACCATCCGCGCGCAGGAAATCGAGACCACGGCGCCGCTTCTTCAGATTTTCGGCGATACCTTCCGCATCGGCGGCGCGGTCTTTACCTATGGCGTCATCGCCATGGTCCTGCTCGTGGCGGTTCTCTGGTATGTGCTGAACCACACCGCCTGGGGCCGGCATCTCTATGCAGTCGGGGACGATCCGGAGGCAGCGGGCCTCTCCGGTGTCAACGTAAGGCGCATGCTGATCTCTACCTATGTTCTCTCGGGCCTCATCTGCGCGCTCGCCGGCTGGGCCCTCATCGGCCGCATCGGCTCGGTATCGCCCACCGCCGGCCAGTTCGCCAACATCGAAAGCATCACCGCGGTGGTGATCGGCGGCATCTCGCTCTTCGGCGGCCGTGGTTCCATCCTTGGCATGATGTTCGGCGCGCTCATCGTCGGCGTCTTCTCGCTCGGCCTGCGCCTCCTCGGCACCGACGTGCAGTGGACCTATCTCTTGATCGGCGTGCTCATCATCGCCGCCGTTGGAATCGATCAGTGGATCAGAAAGGCAGCAGGCTGATGGCTACCGAACCCCTTCTCATGGCGCGTGGTCTCGTCAAGCGCTACGGCCGCGTCACCGCCCTCGACCATGCCGACTTCGATCTCTATCCGGGCGAAATCCTGGCCGTCATCGGCGACAACGGCGCCGGTAAATCCTCGCTCATCAAAGCGATCTCGGGTGCCGTGCGTCCCGATGAGGGAGAGATCCGGCTGGAGGGCCAGCCGATCCACTTCTCGTCGCCCATTGAAGCCCGAAAGGCCGGCATCGAGACCGTCTACCAGAACCTTGCACTGTCGCCGGCGCTCTCGATCGCCGACAACATGTTCCTCGGCCGCGAAATCCGCAAACCGGGCTTCATGGGCAAGGTCATGCGCAAGCTCGATCATTCGGCGATGGAAAAGATGGCGCGGCAGAAGCTCACCGAGCTTGGCCTGATGACCATTCAGAACATTAACCAGGCGGTCGAGACGCTTTCCGGCGGTCAGCGCCAGGGCGTGGCTGTTGCCCGCGCGGCGGCTTTTGGCTCCAAGGTCATCATCCTCGACGAACCAACGGCGGCCCTGGGCGTCAAGGAAAGCCGTCGCGTGCTGGAACTCATCCTCGACGTCCGCTCGCGCGGCATCCCGATCGTGCTGATCTCGCACAACATGCCGCATGTCTTCGAGGTGGCGGATCGCATCCACATCCACCGCCTCGGGCGTCGCTTGACGGTGATCAATCCGAAGGAATACACAATGTCGGACGCCGTCGCCTTCATGACCGGCGCCAAGTCTGTTCCTACGGAGCCTGTTGCCGCATGACGATGACGATCGAGGATATCGCCGGCGAGGTTCTTGCCCGCGCCGGCGACGCGAAGCGCTTTCTGATCGCCATCGCCGGCCCGCCCGGCGCCGGCAAATCCACCATGGCAGACCACATCGCCGACGCCTTGCGCGCCGGCGGCGAAACGGCGGCGGTGCTGCCGATGGATGGCTTCCACATGGATAATGCCATCCTGATCGAGCGCGGCCAGCTTGCCCGCAAGGGCATCCCCGAGACCTTCGACGTGCGCGGCTTCCTCGATATCATCCGCGCCGTTCGCCTGGCCGATCAGGAAGTGCTCGTGCCGGTGTTCGATCGCTCGCGTGAGCTTGCCATCGCCTCGGCGCGTCCCATCGGCCCGGAGCATCGTTTCATCATCGTCGAGGGCAACTACCTGCTTTTCAGCCTCGGCAAGTGGGCGGAACTCGAAGGCGTGTTCGATTATTCGATCATGCTCGCCCCGCCGATCGAGGTGCTGGAGGAGCGGCTGTGGGCGCGCTGGCGCGGCTACAAGCTGAGCGAGGAGGAATCGGCGCGCAAGGTCTATGAGAACGACCTTCCGAACGGTCGCCTCATTCTTGGCAATCGCCGCCGCGCCGACGTCACCCTCGAGATCGCCTGATCGCAATTGCCCGGTGGCGGCGGGCAAACCATTTGCCATCCCCCATGCTTGGATGTAATTCCCAAGGCTGAGCCCTAAAGCGCAGCCTTGCCGGAGTTTAAGTCATGCAATCGATCACCATCCGCCGCCCCGATGATTGGCATCTTCACCTGCGTGATGGCGCCATGCTGGAAGGCGTGATTGCCGATTCAAGCCGCGACTTCGCCCGCGCCATCATCATGCCGAACCTCGTGCCGCCGGTCGTCACGACAGCGGATGCCGAGGCCTATCGCGGCCGCATCATGGCCGCCTTGCCGAAAGGCGACCGCTTCGAGCCGTTGATGACGCTCTATCTCACGGAGCACACCGATCCCGATGATGTGGAGAAAGGCAAGGCCAGCGGCCTGATCACCGCCGTCAAGCTCTACCCGGCCGGCGCCACCACCAATTCTCATGGCGGCGTACGCGATATCGACAAGGCCATGCCGGTGCTTGAGCGCATGGCCAAGATCGGCCTCCCGCTTTGCGTCCATGGTGAAGTCACGACATCGGATGTCGATATCTTCGATCGCGAAGCCGTCTTCATCGAAACCGTACTCGATCCGTTGCGCAAGCGCCTGCCGGAGCTGAAGGTGACGATGGAACACGTCACCACCAAGGACGGCATCGATTACATCAAGTCTGCCGAGCGCAATCTCGCCGGCTCGATCACCACCCATCACCTGATCATCAACCGCAACGCCATCCTCGTCGGCGGCATTCGCCCGCACTATTACTGCCTGCCGGTCGCCAAGCGCGAACACCATCGTGTCGCGCTGCGCCAGGCAGCCACCAGCGGCGACGCCCGCTTCTTTCTGGGCACAGATTCCGCGCCGCATGTCGATCCGCTGAAGGAATGCGGCTGTGGTTGCGCCGGCATCTACACTTCGATCAACACGATGAGCTGCCTTGCCCATGTCTTCGAGCAGGACAATGCTCTCGACAAGCTGGAAGCCTTCGCCTCGCTGAACGGCCCGGCCTGGTATGGCCTTCCGATAAACGAGGAAGTAATAACGCTTGTGAAGCGCGCCGAGCCCGTGTCGTTTCCTGCCAAGATCGAGACCGGCGCCGGTCCCGTCACGGTATTCGACCCCATGTTCCCGCTTCATTGGGATGTCGAGCGCTGATAGCACTCGTAAACCCCTAATTTTTTACTGGAAGAAGGACACGCATCTATCGARATATGTTACTGCGCTAACATCTAAGCTTTAAATACATGTTTTATTAACGAAATTGATAACACATTCGTTGTCGGGCGAATTCCATTTTCTTAAAGCGAAAGCGTGGCAGAAGCCGCGGAGCTCAAAGCATGACGCTTGACTATAATTCATTGCTGACCGCGTTGGCGGTCTCGGCGACTTGTCTCGCCATTACTTTGCTGGCGAGCTGGATTGCCCGCCGGACCGAAACATTTCTGCTGGCCTGCGGGGTCGGCCTTATTCTGATCGTCAGCGGCATCTTTGCCTATGGCATCTATGTCGATAAGCCGAACGCGCTCGTCGGCACTGTCTGCTTCGCGCTGCTCTTTCCCGGTTTCGCGACCGTCTGGGGCGCGGGATGCCAGTTCCGGACAGGAACATTGCCGCACGCGCGCGTTGCTGCCTTCGGCGCCGTGGCGGTGGTGGCGACCTCATTGCCGATGTTGCTCGGCTATGACGGCCTGTCCTTCATCATCGACAATATCGCCATCGCCTCCTTCCTCTTCGCCACGGCCTACCAGTATTGGCGCGCCCGTGCCGAAGCGATCGTCCCGCTGACCGGCATCACCAGCCTCTATTGCCTGACAGGCTTTTCCTTCGTCCTCTGCGCTGCCGTGCTGATCTATCAGGGCAAGCTTGTCCTGGGTGCTGCACCCAACAACTGGTCTGAAGATTTGAGCCTCGCTGTCTGCATCGCCAGCATGACCGGCATCGGCGCGCTGTCGCTTGCCCTGCACCAATGGCGCATGGCCGCCCTCCACCGCATCGACGCGGCTACCGATCCGCTGACCGGCCTGCTCAATCGCCGTGCCCTGTTCGATCGCCACGGCGCCGGCGTCATGGGCCCGACCACGGCTGTGTTGGTCTTCGACATCGACCACTTCAAATCGATCAACGACAGTTTCGGTCACGACGTCGGCGATCGCGTGCTCAAGGTCTTCGCGGCCGAATTGACCGCGACTTGCCGGCTGAGCGACACAGTTGCCCGTCTCGGCGGCGAAGAGTTCGCGATGGTTCTGCACCAGGTCATGCCCGGCCGTGCCGAGGTCGTCGCCGAGCGCATACGCAAGGCCTTCGAGGGACGCGAGCTCGACATCGACGGCCAGGTCTGCAAATGCACCGTCAGCGTCGGCGTCGCTTCCGGCCGCACCAAGCCGCTGCCATTCGACGCCATGTTGACCGCTGCCGACAAGGCGCTCTACGCGGCCAAGCGCGCCGGCCGCAACCGCGTCGAGCTTGCGAGCCACCTGCAGGCAGTTCCCACGGACACGGCCCGCACCGCCTCTTGATCGTCGGCGGTTCCCCTCGTATGGTCGGGTTGGCCGATGCAGCCAGCCGCCCCGCGGTGCGAAAGCACGATGGTGAATGCATCCACGCATATCCTTCACATCCCTTGCCGTTTGGCGATTGATGGCGAACGGGTCAGCAGACGCGGGCACTGATCGTCCTGTTCGCCGCCAACGAAGGGAATGCACCATGCGTGATTTTCGCGATGCGAAACTGATGGCCAAGGCGTTGCGCCAGGCACTTGCCGACCGCGATGTCGATCTTTCTCACAGCGATACGCTGGAGATCGTCGCCCGCCAGTTCGGCTTCGAACAATGGAACATCCTGTCTGCGAAACTGGAACAGACAACGGCATCGCCGCCCGCGGTCGGCATAGAGCCGCCGATCCCGATCTTCCGCATCTTCGACGTCGACAAGGCCAAGGAGTTCTACTGCGGCTTTCTGGGGTTTGAGCTCGATTGGGAGCACCGCTTCGGCGAGCATTTCCCGCTCTACTGCCAGGTTTCGCGAAGCGGCATGATCCTGCACCTCAGCGAGCACTCGGGAGACGCCAGCCCCGGCGCCAGGGCCTTCGTTCCCGTGAAAGGCGTTCGCGCCTATCAAGCGGAGCTCACGGCCAAGGATTATCGTTACATGAAGCCGGGGCTTCAGGAAGCGCCATGGGGATTGGAGATGGAGGTCATCGATCCCTTCAACAATCGCGTTACGTTCTGCGAGCGCAACGACGGATAAAGGCCGGCAGGGTCTGAGGCGGTGTGCTGGGCAAGCCTGCCGCCTCAGACGGCCCAAATCCCGCGCGTCGAAAGATAGCCGATCGCGCCGAAGAGGATGGCGACCGCCGAGGCGAGGCCGAGTGTCACGGCATATTCGCGGCGCCCCGCGGTGAAGGCCAGCGCGACCTTGGTGACCATATTGACGAACACGGCAATCAGCGTGACATCGGCCGCCGTCGTGGCGCTGATCGCCGAGCCGACGAGGCGCACGGTGGAGAGCGTGATCGCATCGACATCGACAAGACCCGAGATGGCAGCGACGACATAGAGCGCCGAGGCGCCGACATATTCGGTCGCCATCTTCGAGACGAGGCTGATCAGGCCAAGCAGCAGCGCAAAGGAAATCACCGTCTTCAGTTCGAACGGATTGGTGAGCCCGATCTCCGGCGCCTGCGTGCTCGACCCGGAACGCCATGCGAGAAACAGGCTGGTCGCCAGGAAGCCGATGATGGCGGGCACGAGCGCCGACGAGAGCGGCGCCAGCATGCTGAGCGACAGGGCGCTCGCAATGACGAGAACGCGCGCGAAGGAAAGCGCGCCGGCAATCGCCGCACCCGCCGCCAGATGCCGCGCCCCTTGCGGCGCTTCCATCGAATAGCGGGCGAAGGAGAGTGTCAGCGCGGTGGACGAGACAAGCCCGCCGGCCGCACCCGCAAGCAGGATCCCGCGGCTCGATCCCATGAGCCGGATCGCCACATAGCCGGCGAAGGAGAGTGCCGCGATGGTAATCGTCAGAAGCCAGAGCGCATAGGGATTGAGCGCGCCCCAGGGATCGAGCGGCTTGTCGGGCAGCAGCGGCAGCGCGATCACGGTCATCGCGAGCAGCATCAGCGCCGAGCGGAGCTCCACCCAGGTCAGCCCCTGCAGGAAGCCGTGAAGGCTGGTGCGGGCCGCGAGCACGACTGTCACCACGACCGCGCCTGCTCCCGCCGTGATGAGATCGCCGAGCGCGGCGAGCATGCCGAGCGCGAAGACGCAAAGGGCGGCGATGATCGAGGTGATGCCGTAATCCTTGTCCTCGATGGCCTCCTGCCATTTGCCGGCGATATAGACGACGCCGAGAAGCACCGCGATCGTGGCCGGGAAAAACGGGCCGGTCAGCGGCTGCAGCGTGCCGACAATGCCGCCTAGGAAGCCGGTGAGGCCGAACGTCCGAAGCCCGGCGGTGCGCCCGCCGACGCGCACGTCGCGCTCGGTCCAGCCCCGCTCGACGCCGACGAGCAGACCGATGGCAAGCGCCACGCCGAGACGGCGGAAGACTTCGATATGTTCCATGTCCCGCACGATATCGCCGCCGCGCCGCTAAGCAAGCGCAAACATCTGAAACCATTGGCGCATTAGCGATACAGCCGCCGATTTCGCGATCAGATCAGCATCAGTGCCCGCACGAACGCGGCCGATGCCAGAAGCGAGGCCACGGTCCTCACATGGTTCCACCACGTCCAGTCGCGGACGTAGTCCTGCCACAGCGCCGATGCCTCGGGGCCGTTGCCTGAAACCTGCCCCAGCGCATCGTTCATCGGCACGTTGAAGATGATCGTCGAGGCGAAGGAGGCAACGATGTAGATGATGGCGCCGGCGAGCATCCAGAGGCTCGCCCCCTCCCGCCAGCTCACCACCGCGAGCACACCGATCAACAGGCAGAGAATGGCCGTCGGCACGAAGAGCATCATGAAGGGCGAGCGCAGGATCGTGACGTTGATGGAGTTCATCGCGGCGATCCCCTGTTCCGTCGGGATGCGCGAAAACGCCGGCATCACGAAAGTCGAGAACGCGAAGAATGTGCCGGCGACGAGCCCGCTGCCGATCGCGGCGGCGACAAGCGACAATACGAGAATGATTGCCATGCCGATGACCTCCCATTTTGGCCCGTAAGCCAAAAGTCAATAACAGAGAAACTCTCTCATTTGCAAAATGAGATAAACTCTCTTATTTCTCCTGTCAACCGGAATGGAGCGTTAGATGGCGGACGAAGCGGCTGTGGGATCGCGAACAAAGGTGGGCGCCACAAGGCAGCCCCGGCGCATCCCCCGTCAGCAGAGAGGCCGCGAGCGCTTCGAGAAGATATTGGCCGTGGCCACGCAGCTGATCGAGGCAAAGGGGAGCGATGCGCTGAAGATGAGCGAGATCGTCGAAAAGGCCGATCTCTCCTTCGGCGCGCTCTACCAATATTTCCCGGATAGGAGCTCGATCTTCGCAACGCTGGCCGAGCGCTTCAACGAGGAGGGCCGCGCCTGCGTGGTCGCGGCGCTGGTGGAGGCAACGGATGCCGCCACGCTGCGCTTGGCGCTGTGCCGGATCGCCGACGAGTACCACGCGTTCTTTCGCAGCGAGCCCGTCATGCGCGACATATGGTTCGCCACCCAGGCGGATCGGCTGCTGCAGGAAATCGACGCCGACGATATGGAGTTTCACGCGCAGGCGTTGCTGGCGGTGCTGGAGCAGGTCTATCCGGATCGCCGCAAGCCCGCGCTGCTCGCGCTCGCCAGGCTCGTGATGCAGCTGCTGGCAGCGGCGGTCAGATATGCCGCCGCGTTGAGCGAGGATGAGGGACGGGCAGCAATTGCGCTCTACAAGAAGATGCTGCCCGCCGATATCGGCGAATTGGTAGCGGAGTGATCAGGCACGGATCTTCGCGTCCCTGATCGACAAGGAGACCGCCGAGCGAACCATGTTGCGACCTCCGTTCTTGGCGGCATAAAGCTCCCGGTCCGCCGCCGTCAGCATGGATTTCAGCGTTTCGCTGGCGGGATCGCCACGATAGACGCCGAAGCTTGCCGTCACGCGCTTGGCCGTCAGCGGGCCGACGGCCTTGCTTTCGAACTGCATGCGCAGCCTGTTGGCGATGTTGACCGCGGCATCGATATCCGTGCGCGGCAAGACCAGGCAGAATTCCTCGCCGCCGATGCGCGCCGCGATGTCATAGGGCCGCAGATTGTGCTGGATCGTGGCGCCGGCCATGACCAGCACCTGGTCGCCGACATCGTGACCGAACTGGTCGTTGATCGACTTGAAGTGATCGAGATCGAAGACCACGACGGAGATCGGCGTGCGCTCACGTGCGGCGCGAGCAATCTCCAGCGCCCCGATATCCTTCAGCCAGCGGCGGTTGCCGAGACCGGTCAGAACGTCTGTCGTCGCCTGGCGGCGCAATTGCGCCAGCGTCGCATCGAGTTCCTTGATCAGGATCGAGATCCCGTTGGTGACGATGCCGACCTCGTCCTTGCGCTTGCTGCGCACCGACTTGACGACGCCGGTGGAACGGTAGGTCTCGACCACGCCGGCGATCTGGTGCAGCGGCCGGATGAACGCCCAGACGCACGCCAGGCAAAAGGCGGTGCCGATCAGCGTCGCTCCCAGCACCAGGATAAGCACAGGCGTCGCCTCGCTCCGAAAACCGGTGACCAGATAGACGACGAGCGCCAGAAGCGGCACGTGCGTCGAGACGAAGCAAATGGAGAAGATCTTGAGGGTCAGCGATTGGTTGAACTGCTGAAGCGGTGTGAACCTCGTGAGGCGCATTCTGGACTCCTTCATGGTGTCTTTGGGCGCTGGGAAAATGGCGCGGGAAGTTTCACTCCGTTGTTAACGAAATCATTCAAATTTGAATGTCTTTGGGGCCGCCGGGCATTAGGGACCGTGCAAGTGCCTGCCGAACAATACGTATGACGAATGTCTAAAATTATGAATGGGTTGTGGAAATTTAAGTTGTCCGCAAAAGAAATACCATCAAGGGTTTTTGCGGCCCGGCGCGCCTCACGCTTTTGGTGAATCACCGCATCCTGACACAACGAAATTAACAGAGCGAGAAGCGGCGCCAACGGCAACGTAAGCGCGTGCAAATGCCATTCTTGCGTTTGAGCCGCTCGCGTTCTGGAAACTTGCCCCACTTGCTGCTATTGGCCCATAAGTTTGAGCACAAGATCGAGGCAAGGAGAGAACGATGATCCAGGCAACATTCACCGACCGCAAAGTCATGGCCGAACTGGTGGCCAAGATGCTCTGGGAGATCAAGGCCGTTCACTTCAATGCCACCCAGCCCTACAAGTTCGCCTCCGGCATGGCGAGCCCCGTCTATATCGACTGCCGCAAGCTTCTCTCCTTCCCGCGCATCCGCTCGACAGTGATGGATTTCGCCGCCAGCGTCGTGCTGCGTGAAGCGGGCTTCGAGAAGTTCGACTGCATCGCCGGCGGCGAAACGGCGGGCATTCCCTTCGCGGCGCTCCTTGCCGATCGCCTCAGCCTGCCGATGATCTATGTCCGCAAGCAGCCGAAGGGCCACGGCCGCAACGCCCAGATCGAGGGCAACATGCCTGAGGGTTCGCGCGTTCTGGTCATCGAGGACCTGACGACGGCCGGCGGCAGCATGTTCAAGTTCATCGATGCGGTGCGCGACGCCGGTGGTGTTGTCGATCATGGCATCGCGCTCTTCTATTACGGCATCTTCGACGAGGGCGCGCTGCGCTTTGCCGATGGCAAGGTCAAGCTGCACTACATCGCCACCTGGCGCGATGTTCTGGCTGTCGCCAAGGAGCAGCAGCTGTTCGATCAGAACACTTTGAACGAGGTGGAATCCTTCCTCGATGCGCCGCTGGCATGGTCCGGCCGCAACGGTGGTATTTCATCACTTTGAGTGAATAATTGCTCACGGCGCTTTGCTTTTGCCACGAAGTTATCTAATCCAGTTGGGCATCGACAGATCGTAATGCCCTTGGGAGACGGACATGATTTTGTGCTGTGGAGAAGCGTTGATCGACATGCTGCCGCGGGAGACGACGCTCGGCGAAAAGGGCTTCGCGCCCTATGCCGGCGGCGCCATCTTCAACACGGCGATCGCGCTCGGGCGCCTGGGCATCCAGACGTCTTTCTTCACCGGTCTCGCCGACGACATGATGGGCGAAATCCTCTGCGATACGCTGAAGGCGAGCAATGTCGACTTCAGCCTCTGCGCCATCGCGCAGCGCCCTTCGACACTCGCCTTCGTCAAGCTGGTCAACGGCCAGGCAACCTACGCCTTTTATGACGAAGGCACCGCCGGCCGCATGATCACCACCGACGACCTGCCTGTCCTCGGCGACGATTGCGAGGCGCTGCACTTCGGCGCCATCAGCCTGATCCCCAGCCCCTGTGGCGAAACCTACGAGGCGCTGCTCGACCGCGAGGCGGCCAAGCGCGTCATCTCGCTCGACCCGAACATCCGCCCCGGCTTCATCAAGGACAAGCAGGCTCACATGGCGCGCATCAAGCGCATGGCCGCCAAGTCCGATATTCTGAAGTTCTCCGACGAGGACCTGGAGTGGTTTGGCATGGAAGGCAGTCATGACGATCTCGCCGCCCACTGGCTGCAGCACGGCGCCAAGCTCGTCGTCATCACCAAGGGCGCCGAGGGCGCGACGGGCTACACAAGCGAACGCAAAGTCACCGTCCCTAGCCAGCGCGTGACCGTTGTCGACACTGTCGGCGCCGGCGACACGTTCGATGCCGGCGTTCTCGCCTCGCTGAAGATGGATGGCCTGCTCACCAAGCCGCAGGTCGCCTCGCTCGATGAAAAGGCGCTGCAGAACGCCCTCTCGCTCGGCGCCAAGGCCGCCGCCGTCACGGTCTCCCGCGCCGGCGCCAACCCGCCATGGGCCAACGAGATCGGCCTCTAAGCCTCAGGGCAATTGATCGAGAAAGCCAAGCACGGTCCGATTGAACTCATCGGGCCGCTGCAGCGGCGCAAAGTGGCTGACGCCTTCCATCGAAACGGAGGTCGCGCCGGGAATGCTGCCCACCAGATGCGCGGCATGCTCCGGCTTGATGAACTCGTCCCTGTCACCGAGCACCACCGCCACCGGCACACGGATGCGGTTCAGATCGGCGGCCGAATAATTCGGCTCGGTCGACATCATCAGGCTCACATCCTCGACGAAGCGGTCGAACTGATCGGGCGTCGGCGACAGCGCCTCGTAGTCCATCCGATGCCGGCTGAAGCAGCGGTCGATCACAGGCGTCGGCATGAAGGGCTTTACGCCAGATGGATCCATGCTGCAGGCGAAGAAGAACACGCCGTCGACGCGTTGAGGGTGCTTGTCTGCGAGAATGAGCGCCGTGCAAGCCCCATCGCTCCAGCCCACAAGCGCCGCCTTTTCGATCTCGAGATGATCCATCACCGCAAGCACGTCGGACGCCATCAGTTCGTAAGTGTAGGGCTTGCCGTCCCGCGTGCTGCGGCCATGCCCGCGGCTGTCGATCACCACCACGCGCCGGCCGGAGCGCAACAGCGCCGGCACCTGATAGCCCCAGTTGCCGCTATTCCCGAGCCCGCCATGCAGCAGGATCACAGCCGGCCCGGAGCCATAGGCGCTGTACCATATATCGGCGCCATCATGCGTGGCCACGCCGTCGTCACCGTCAGGCAAGGCCTCCGCTCCCTGCGCTGCAAATCGCTCCAGCTCGTCGTCGGTCATGTCAGTCCTCCCAATCCTTCATTCTCTCTAGACGAACGACGCAGCCTCGTCTCGACACATCCCGCGAAACAATCGCCGCGCCGCCCGAACTAAGCCTTCCCTCGCGCTGCCTGCATGGCCCCGCGCAGCACCTCGAAGACTTTAGGATCTTCCGTCTGCGAAACATTGAACCGCATGAAATCCGTCGCCGTCTGCGACAGGCTGAAGGCATTGCCCGGCGCCAGCACCACGTCTCGCTCCAGTGCCGCTCGCGCCACATCGGCGGCGTCGATGCCATCAGGCAGCCGGCACCACAGGAACATCCCCGCCTGCGGCTCAAGCCAGGGCACGATGCCGAGGTTCTTGAGCTTGGCCGAGACCTCGAACATCGTCTTCGATAGCCGGCTGCGCAGTGTCTCGATATGCTTGCGATAGCTCCCGTCGCTGAGTACGCTCAACACAAGCTGCGCCGCATGCCGCCCGCCGCCGAACGAAGTGGCGATCTTCAGATCCGTCAGCCCGCCGATCCATTCCGGCTTGGCGGCGATGAAGCCGCAGCGTGCCGAGGCCGACAGCGTCTTCGAGAAACTGCCGATATGGATGACGCGATCCAGCCCGTCGAAAGCGGCAAGGCGCGGCGCCGTGCCATGCTCGAAATCGGCGAAGATATCGTCCTCGATGATCGTCAGGTCGAACTGCTCCGCGATCTTCAGCACCCGATGCGCCGTCACCGGCGAGAGGATCGCTCCGGTCGGGTTATGCAGCGCCGAATTTGTCACGTATAGCTTCGGCCGGTGCTCGGCCACTACGCGGGTGAAGGCGTCGATATCCGGGCCGGACGGCGTATAAGGCACGCTGACGATCTTGGCGCGGTGCGCCCGAAGCAGAGCGTGGAAATTGAAATAGCAGGGATCGTCGACCATCACGGTGTCGCCGGGCTCGATCAGGAAGCGGCAGAGCAGGTCGATCGCCTGGATGCCTGATTCCGTGAGGATGATCTGGTCGGGCGAGGCGCCGATCCCCTTGTCGGCCATCCGCCGCGCGATCAGCTGCCTGAGCGGCGGCAATCCGAGCGGCGATCCATAGGCAAGCAGCACCGGCCCATCGGCGCGCGCCAGCGCCCGCAGGCCGCGGCGAACGCCGTCCTCCGGAAGCCACGACGGCGGCAGCCAGCCGCAGCCGGGCTTCAGCCCGATATCGCCCGCCTCCAGAGACTGCCGCGACACCCAGAACGGATCAATCTCGCGATCGAGCCGTGGCCCGACCTCCGATAGCGCGAAGGGCGCCGCCTGGTTGGCGACGTAAAAGCCGGAGCCCGGCCGGGACAGGATCGCGCCCTCGGCAACCAGCCGCTCATAGGCCTCGACGACGGTCGATGTCGAAATCTTCAGCGATCCCGCAAGCGCCCGCACCGAAGGCAGCTTCGCCCCCGCCGTCAGGCTGCGGCCGGCGATGCGCTGCTTGATTGTGTTCATCACCATCGCCACGCGGGTCGTGCCAACGATTGCGTTATCGGCCATCCGTACTGCTCTCCGATGCATAACAGTTTGGACAAACCGTACCATACCGTAGCTGGCATGGCCACGCCGCGTGGGATCATAAGATGGCTATTGATCGTGAAGGAGTGTGCCATGGACCGCACGGCGGCCGGTTGGTTGAATGGTTTTATCGGTGTTCTGATCTTCAGCGGCTCGCTGCCCGCGACGCGCATGGCGGTGATGGGGTTCGATCCCGTCTTTCTGACCGTCGCCCGCGCAGCGATCGCCGGGCTGATCGCGCTGGTGCTGCTCGTTCTGTTTCGCGAAAAGCGGCCGGCGCGCGACGATCTCCTGTCGCTTATTATCGTCGCCTTCGGCGTCGTCATCGGCTTCCCGCTGCTGACGGCGCTGGCGCTCACCCATATCACCTCGGCGCACTCCATCGTCTTCATCGGCCTGCTGCCGCTTTCGACCGCGATCTTCGGCGTTCTCAGGGGCGGGGAACGTCCGCAGCCGGCATTCTGGATCTTCTCCTGCGTGGGGAGCGCGCTGGTCGCAGGTTTTGCCCTGTCGCAAGGCGTGACTGCAGCCCCGCTCGGCGATCTCCTGATGCTCGCCGCCATCATCGCCTGTGGCCTTGGCTATGCCGAGGGCGCCAAGCTGTCGCGCAGGCTGGGCGGCTGGCAGGTCATCTCCTGGGCGCTGGTTCTCTCGCTGCCCGTCATGCTCGGGCTTGCGCTCTTCAATCTGCCGCCGTCCTTTGCGGCGGTCGAAACGCCGGCCTGGGCAGGCCTCGTCTATGTCTCGCTGTTCAGCATGCTGATCGGCTTCTTCTTCTGGTATCGCGGCCTGGCGCAGGGCGGCATTGCCGGTGTCGGCCAACTGCAGCTGCTGCAGCCCTTCTTCGGCCTGCTCCTGGCAGCAACGCTGCTGCATGAGCAGGTGAGCCCCATCATGCTGGTCGTCACCATCGCTATTGTCGGCTGCGTCGCCGGCGCCAAGAAGTTCGCGCGCTAGAGCATTGCAGGTGAGAATGGATTTGCATTTTGCCGCGTAAGCGCGCCTGCTGGTTGGCGTCACATCGCTCGATGTGGCCCAACCAGGGAGCTTGAAATGGCAAAGGGTCAACTCCGCGGCACGCGTGAAGCGCGCAAGCCGAAAAAAGACAAGTCCGCTCCGGCAGTCGCCTCGCAGCCGGGTTCGCAGGTCAAGCAGGCCGCGAGCACCGTACCATCAGGCAAGGGCGCCAGGCCCTGACCGCCACCGAGGGGTGGTCTTGAGGTCAGTCATCTCAGCCAAATGAAAAACGCTCCCGCGGCGGTCGCCACGGGAGCGTCGGTAGAACGTTGCGTTCGTTACTTCGCGAGCTTCGCCAGTTCGGCGACAAGGCCCTGCGTCGACGAATCGTGGCCGGCAGCGCTTTCCTTGCCTTCGATGACGGGCAGCAGGCCGGTCGCCAGTTCCTTGCCGAGCTCGACGCCCCACTGGTCGAAGGAGTTGATGCGGAACAGCACGCCTTCGACGAAGACGCGGTGTTCGTAGAGCGCCACGAGGCGGCCGAAGGCGAACGGCGTCAGCTTGTCATAGACGAAGGTGATCGACGGACGGTTGCCGGTGAAGACGCGATGCGGCGCGATGAAATCGGCCTGCTTGTCGTCCATGCCCTTGTCGGTCAGCTGCTTCTTGGCTTCCTCGAAGGTGCGGCCCTTCATCAGCGCTTCCGACTGCGCGATGCAGTTTGCCATCAAAAGCTGATGCTGGTGGCGCAGCTCCGGCTCGAAGCCGTTGGCGGCGATCATGAATTCCGCCGGGATTACGCTCGTGCCCTGGTGGATCAGCTGGTAGAAGGCGTGCTGGCCGTTGGTGCCGGGCTCGCCCCAGACGACAGGGCCGGAATTGCCTTCGACCGGCGTGCCGTCGATGGTGACGCCCTTGCCGTTCGATTCCATGTCCAGCTGCTGCAGGTAAGCAGGGAAGCGCGACAGGCGCTGGTCGTAGGGTAGGATCGCGCGCGTGGCGTAGCCGAGAACGTTGCGATTGTAGAAGCCGATCAGGCCGAGCAGAATCGGCAGGTTCTTGGCGATCGGCGCCGTGCGGAAGTGGTTGTCGATCGAGTGCGCGCCGTCGAGGAACTTGCCGAAGTTCTCAGGACCGACGGCGATCATCAGCGGCAGGCCGATGGCCGACCAGATTGAGTAGCGGCCGCCGACCCAATCCCAGAAGCCAAACACGCGCTCGCTCTCGATGCCGAAGGCGGCAACCTTGTCGAGCGCCGTCGATACGGCTGCGAAGTGATGCTGAACGGCGGCTTCACCCAGCGCATCGGCAACGAACTTGCGCGCCGTCTGGGCGTTCGTCATCGTCTCGATGGTGGTGAAGGTCTTGGACGCGACGATGAAGAGCGTCGTTTCCGGCTGCACCAGCTTCAGGATGTCGGCGATATGCGCGCCGTCGATGTTGGAAACGAAATGCGCGCGGGGCCCGTCGTGGAACGGTGCCAGCGCCAGCGTCGCCATGACGGGGCCGAGGTCGGAGCCGCCGATGCCGATGTTGATGACGTCGGTGATCTTCTTGCCGGTCGCGCCTTTCAGCGCGCCCGAGCGAATGCCGTCGGCGAACTTGCCCATGGCGGCGAGCACGCCGTTGACGTCAGGCATCACGTCCTTGCCGTCGACGAGAACCGGGGTGTTCGAACGGTTGCGAAGGGCCGTGTGCAGCACCGCGCGGTTTTCGGTGAAGTTGATCGCCTTGCCCGAGAACATCTCGTCGCGCTTGGCTTCGACGCCACCGGTTTCGGCGAGCTTGACCAGAAGGGCCAGCACTTCGTCGTTCACGGCGGTCTTCGAGAAATCCATCAGGAGGTCGTCGAGCGAGGCGGTGAAGCGCGAAAAGCGTTTCGGATCGGCCGCGAAGGCAGCACGGATATCGGTGGCCTTGGTGGCAGCCGCGGTGCTTTTCAGTTGGTCGACGATGGCATTCATGGGAGGCTCCTTTGCAGGGCGTGAGGGTCGCGGAAACTATTCGCTTTACCGGGTGCAAATCAAGTTATGTCTGAAACTATTCATAAAAAGGGTGCGCACGTCGCGCTTGATGCGCCAGCGCAGTCGGGCTATATTGGAGAGGTTGCAGGCGGAGCGGTAACTCCACCTGCTGCGCTTACTTAGGTATGGAATGCGACCCGGACGCTGATTGACCAGCTTGTCCGGGTTCTCCTTACCGTAAGCGTGATGCTAAGCGGTCGAAACCACATATCATCACCTCCCGTTCTGATAGCAAGGCTCTTGCCGAAGTCGGCGCGGCCCATCCTCGCCGATAGGCCGCGTTGCCGCGACCTGTGCTGCTTCTGCCTCAAACAAGCGGATAGCAGTACAGTTTTGGGTTGTGCTCAATCGCGAAATATTACGCGCGCAGATCCTTGCGCAGGATCTTGCCGACCGGCGATTTCGGCAGTTCGGTGCGGAACTCGATGAAGCGCGGCCGCTTGTAGTTGGTGAGGTTGGCCACGCAATGCGCCTTCACATCCGCCTCAGTCAGATCAGGATCCTTGCGCACCACGAAGAGCTTCACCGCCTCGCCGGAATGCCCATCGGCCACGCCGACGGCGGCGGCTTCCAGGATGCCCGGGTGCATCGCCGCCACTTCCTCGATTTCGTTCGGATAGACGTTGAAGCCGGAGACGAGGATCATGTCCTTCTTGCGGTCGACGATCTTGGTGTAGCCGCGGGCATCCATGAAGCCCATGTCGCCGGTGCGGAAATAGCCGTCGGGGGTCATGGCGCGCGCCGTCTCATCCGGCTTGTTCCAGTAACCGGCCATCACCTGCGGTCCGCGAATGCAGATCTCGCCAACCTCGCCGAGCGGCAGCGACGCGCCGTCCTCGTTGCGGATATCGAGATCGGTGGAGGAGATCGGCAGGCCGATCGCGCCGGTGAATTCGGGCGAATCGAAGCGGTTGGCGGTGGCGACCGGCGACGTCTCGGAAAGCCCGTACCCCTCGGTGATGTGGTTGCCGGTGATCGTCAGCCAGCGTTCCGCCACCGGCCGCTGCACGGCCATGCCGCCGCCCAGCGAAATCACCAGCGAGGAGAAATCGACCTTGGCGAATTCAGGGTTGTTCATCAGCGCGTTGAACAGCGTGTTGAGCCCGGGGAAGACGTGGACGTTGGATTTCGAGAACTCGCGCACGAGGGCAGGGATGTCGCGCGGATTGGCGACGAGAATGTTATGCGCGCCGAGCGACATGCCCATCAGCGAGTTCACCGTCAGCGCGAAGATATGGTAGAGCGGCAGCGCGCAGAGGAAGTTCAGCACATCCGGCCGCTGGCGCTTCTCGAAGGCCGATTTCAGCCAGAGTTCCAGCTGCAGCTTGTTCGACAACAGGTTCTTGTGCGTGAGCACCGCACCCTTGGCGATGCCCGTCGTGCCGCCGGTATATTGCAGGAAGGCGATGTCGCTGCCGACAAGACCTGATGGCTTCAGCGTCGCGCCGTCACCCTCACCAAGAACCTGCTTGAAGGTCTTGTGCCGGGGGATAGACCAGGCGGGAACGAGCTTCTTCACCTTGCGGACGAGAAGATTGACGATCAGCCCCTTGGCGCCCAGCATTTCGCCGAGCGAGGTGACGACCACATGGCGCACATCGGTATGGCCGAGCACCTGCTGAACGGTATGGGCGAAGTTCTCCAGAACGAAGATAGCCTTGGCGCCGGCATCGCGCAGCTGATGCTCCAGTTCGCGCGGCGTGTAGAGCGGGTTGACGTTCACTACCACGAGCCCGGCGCGCAGGATGCCATAGACGGCGATCGGGTTCTGCAGCACGTTCGGCATCATCACCGCGACGCGGTCACCCTTCTGCAGTCCGCTTGCCTGCAGCCATGCGGCGACCTTGCGCGTCTGGCTTTCCAGCTGGCGGTAGGTGAGCGTCTTGCCCATGCTGGAAAAGGCGATGCGGTCGGCATAGCGCGCGCAGGATTTCTCAAGCAACTCCGCCAGTGATTCGTACTCCAGCGCCGGAAGCTCGGCCGGTACGATCGCCGGATAGGTGGCAAGCCACGGCTTGTCGGGCCTTTCACCGCCAGGATGGGCGGAAATGCTGTTCATCGTGTCTCTCTCCCTGTCGCTGCCGGCGGGGCGCCCGTCGAAACTATTGGATGATCCTCCATCCTCCAATACGGCAGCTTATGTCATTGCTCGAATGGTTCAAGCAGCATCAGGCTACAATAACCTTGACGTAAACGTCAATATTGCGGCGCCCGCCAAAATTGCGGATCAAATTCGGGAACAACGGGCAGCCGGCGACGTTTTCAATTCATACGCCTGGCAACACACACTTGGCACGAGGAACAACCGCCAGGCACGAGGAACCAACCGAAAGGGAGTAGAGACATGCTGCAACAGGACAACGACAAGACCCTCCGTGACCCGAACGTCAAGGACACGCACTCGCTGATCGCCAGCGACCGCGTGGAAGGCACCCGCGTCTACGGTGCCGATGGCAAGCACATCGGCTCGATCGAGCGCCTGATCCTCGGCAAGAGGGATGGCCGCGTCGCCTATGCCGTGCTGAGCTTCGGCGGCTTCATGGGCATCGGCCACGATCATTACCCGCTGCCCTGGGATAAGCTGTCCTACGACACGCAGCTGGATGGCTACCGCATCGACCTGACCAAGGAACAGATCGAAGGCGCGCCAAGCTATGCGGATGATGACGACACCTGGTACAACGATAACGGCCGCCGGGTCTACGATTACTACGGCGTGCCGCCCTACTGGATGTAAGTCTCCCGCGAGGCCGGAACGGAAGGGTCCCGCCGCGTGCGGGACCCACCGACGGCCACAAAAACCTCCGGCGAAAGTCGGAGGTTTTTGCATGTGCTGCGCGGGTCTAGTTCAGCCCGCGGACACGAGATCGTTGGCCGAGCGCAGCACCGTCCCCACCACGATATCAGCCGCACTGATCGCCGCCTGCGTCTCCACTTCGAACACATGCGTCTCGCCCGGCAGAAGCGTGATCAGCATCGTATCCACCACCGCATCCGGATCGAGACGATCAGCCATAAGGCAGAGATCCTTCAGCAGGCTGGCGGCAGTCACCGCGACCGCGTAACCGCCCTCGCGCTTGCTGACCTCGATCCTCATCTCCGGCTTCGGCAGCTTGAGGTCGATATCCTCGACGAAATAGTGAAACGCCCGCCGGTCCAGCATGTCGACGACGATCACTTCATTGCCGGGATCATCAGCGGTCGCGATATCCTGAGGCAGCGTGAATGCCTTCGCCTCGAACCGGTCGCAAAGCAACCGCCAGAATTCGAACTCGGCAAGCACGGTCCCATCGAGCCGCAGCCGCTTGCCGGATATCTTCGCCCGCCAGAACAGCGTCCTCTCGTTGACGGCAACCGCGGCGAGCCCGCCCTCGCGCGGCTGGATAGTCAGAAGCCGCGGATCGAAAGCCTGGCGCATCGCATACCACAGCGGCTTGCGCCGCCCGGCCGAATCCAGCGCCGCCCAGGAGGTCACCGGCCAACAATCGTTGAACTGCCAGACGACGGCGCCCTTGCAGATATCGCGGTGCGAGCGCATGTGCTCGACCGCGAAGCGGATGGCACGCGCCTGGTTCAGCTGCGTGGCGAAATGCCAGTCGTCCATCGTCAGTGGCTCGGGCAGATGGCCGGCCAGCCCACGGATCAGCTTGTCATTGCCCTGCGTCGCCTTCTGGTGGTGGAAGACCCCGTTGGACACAGGCGTCAGAGGCGCGTCGTGCACGCTTTCTTCCAGCGTCGCCCAGTTGGGCGGTGCCTGCCAGCCGAATTCGGAGCAGAAGCGCGGAATATAGTTGCGGTAGACCTCGTAGCCTACGTCGTTCCACACATCCCAGATGTGCTTGCATCCATGCGCATCCGCATTCGGCTCGATCTCCATCGTGCCCGAGTACGGGCTGCCGGGATAGTAGGGCCGGTCGGGATCAATCTCGGCGCAGAGTCCCGGCAGGATGTCGAGATAGTAGCCAAGCCCCCAGCTCTCGCCCTCCTTGATGATCGGCCGCCAGCCCCACTCGTCGAAACCCCAGATATTCTCGTTGTTGCCGTTCCAGACGATCAGCGAGGGATGCGGCATCAGCCGCGCGACGTTGTCGCGCACCTCCGCCTCGGCCTCGCCACGGAGCGGCTCTTCCTCAGGATAGGAGGCGCAGGCAAACAGGAAATCCTGCCACACCAGCATGCCCACGCGGTCGCACTCCTCGTAGAACTCATCCCGCTCGAAGATGCCGCCGCCCCATACCCGCAACAGGTTGATGTTGGCGGCCTTCGCCTCGTCGATCCGCGACGCATAGCGCTCGGCCGTGACCCGCGAGGGGAAGCAATCGTCGGGGATCCAGTTGGCGCCGCAGAGAAACAGCGGCACGTCGTTGATCACGAAGGTGAAGGCCGAGCCATGCTCATCCGGGGAAGTATCGAGCCGCACCGAGCGGAAGCCGATCTGCTTCACATAGTCATCGAGCAGTCCGTCGCTCTCGCCATCGCGCAGTTCGATGCGCAGCGGATAAAGCGGCTGCGCGCCGAGATGATGCGGCCACCAGATCTGCGGCGAGGGAACGCGCAACTGGAAGCTGACCTCGTCGCTCCCGGCCGCGACCATCTCGCTATGCGTGACGCCGCCGATGCTGGCCGTGATGCGGCAATCGCCGCCGTCACCAGCGCGCGCGATCTTTGCCCGCACCGTCACCAACCCGTCTCCACCAGCAAGTGCCGCCGAAACCAGCGTCTCGGCAAGCCGCGCCTTCGCCCGGCGCTCCAGCCGCACCGGCTTCCATATCCCCGCCGTCACCAGCGTCGGTCCCCAGTCCCAACCGAAATTGCAGGCCATCTTGCGCATCAGGTTGCCGGGGCCGGGATAGTTGTTCGGCCGGTAGCCGTAATGCGCTTCCATCTCCGCGCCGTAGGCATAGGCCGAGCGAAAGGTCACGACCAGCTCGTTGCCTTCGGCCTTCAGGCGATCGGAAACGTCGAAGCGGTAGGTCCGGTGCATGTTGAACGTCTGGCCGATCTCTTCGCCATTGAGCGAGATCGTCGCCACCGTATCCAGCCCGTCAAAAACAAGCTCCTGCACGAGATCGGCATCGGGCGCGGCGTCGAAGCGGCAGCGATAGGTCCAATCCTCGCGGCCGATCCAGTCATTGGTGATCTCGTTGACGTCGACATAGGGGTCGGGGATCAGTCGGCCTGCCAGGAGGTCCAGATGCACGCATCCCGGCACATGCGCCGGCACGGTTTTCGGCAGATCCGGCTTTCCTGCAACGTTACAGTTGAGGGTCCAGCCGGTATGCAGGTCTGTCTTGGAAATCATCGGGTTCTCTTAGAGATAGCGGCCGTGGCCCTGCAGGACTTCGATCTTGTAGCCGTCGGGATCGGTGATGAAGAAGAACAGGGCAAGCAGCTTGCCGTCCCGGTTGAGCTCCGTGAGCTTGCCGGGATTGAGCCCGGCTTCCGCGAGCCGCTTGTGCTCGACGGCAACCTCCTCGACCGACACCGCCAGATGCCCATAGCCGTCGCCGAGATTATAGGGTTCGACGCGGCCCTTGTTGATGGTCAGCTCCAGCTCGAAGCCGGTCTCGCGGTTGCTGAGATAGATGAGCGTGAAGGTGTCGAAATCGATGCGGTCGGCGACCTCGAGCCCGAAGACCTTGCCGTAGAATTCGACCGAGCGCGCTTCGTCGAGAACGCGGATCATCGAGTGAATCATCTTGGCCAAGGCTGCCTCCATCGTGCGTATCAGGCCGCTTTGGTAGCTGCTGCCTTAGGCGGTGCGCAAGCCCATTCTTCGCGTCATCGCGCTTTCCACCAATCCCACCGCATCATAGATCAACAGCGCCATCAGTCCGACGATCAGGCCGCCCTGCAGGATGAAGGCGGTGTTGTCGGATATCAGCCCGGCGATGATCACTTCGCCCAGCCCCTTGGCGGCCACCGTCGAGCCGATCGTCGCCGTTCCGATGTTGATCACGGTCGCCACCTTCACGCCCTCGATGATCAGCGGCAGCGCCAGTGGCAGCTCCACCTGGAACAGCCGCTGCGTCGGGTTCATGCCCATGCCGTCGGCGGCATCGAGCACGGCGGGGGAGACCTGGCGCAGGCCGGAGATGGTGTTTTCGAAGATCGGCAGCAGCCCGTAGAGAAACAGCGCGACAAGCGTCGGCCCGGCACCGAAGCCCATGGCCGGCACCGCCAGCGCCAGCACAGCGACCGGCGGAAAGGTTTGCCCCGCATTGGCGATGGCGCGCGACAGCGGCAGGAAATCTGCGCCGCTCCGCCGTGTTACGAAGACCCCGCCCAGAATGGCGACCACGGCGCTCCCGACAATCGAGATCAGCACCAGTTGCAGATGCCCGAGCGCCAGAAGCGGCAGGCTGCTTTGCGTATAGACGGGGGGCGCGTTGTTCTTGGTGAGCGGCGTCAGCAGGAAGGACAGCCACTCTGTCCGGAACAGGAGGATCAGGAGCAGTGCCAGCGCCGCGACGCGAAAGAGATTGGCGGTGAGGAGCTTCATTCCTTGCGGCCCAACTCCAGCAGGTGCGACATCGAGATCGACCCGATCGCCGCCTTCTTCTCGTTCTCGACGGCGGCTTCGTCGATCCCTTGCCAGATCATCTCGGCCAGCGCGTCGCGCAGGCTGAGCGATTGCGGCAGGCCGTGATCGAGCCCGGCCTTGGCCGGCGCCATGCCCGATGTCAGCGGCAGCAGCGACATGCGCTTCAGCGCCCGGTCGGTCGTTCCCGTCAACTGCTGCACGAAGGGGTCGGCGGGTTCGGTGATGATCTTCTCCGGCGTCGAATATTGCAGCAGCCTGCCGCCGCGCATCACCGCGATCCGGTTGCCGAGGTGGAAGGCCTCGTCCATGTCGTGGGTGACGAGAATGATCGTCGTTCCGAACTGTTTCTGGATCGCCAGAAGATCGTCCTGCGCCTTGCCGCGAATGACGGGATCGAGCGCGCCGAAGGGCTCGTCCATGATCAGCACCTCCGGCCCCGCGGCCAGCGCTCGCGCAACGCCGACGCGCTGCTGCTCGCCGCCGGAAAGTTGATGCGGATACTTTTTGGCAAAGGATTTGGGGTCGAGATTGAAGAGGCCGAGCAGTTCATCGACGCGCGCATCGATCCTGCCTCGCTCCCAGCCGAGCAGCTGCGGCACCGTCGCGATGTTCTGCGCCACCGTGCGGTGCGGAAAGAGCCCGTTGCCCTGGATCACGTAGCCGATATTGCGGCGCAGTTCCGTCTCCGGCACATCGGCCACGTTGCGCCCGCCGACGCGGATTTCGCCAGATGTCATCGGTACCAGCCGGTTGATCATCCGGATCAGCGTCGATTTGCCGGAGCCCGAGGTTCCGACGATCACGGTGATCTCGCCCTTCTCGACCGCCATCGACACATTGTCGACCACGGTCGTATCGCCGTAGCGCTTGGTGACGTTGCGGATGTCGATCATGCTCATGCGGCAGGTCCCCGTGTGCTGTCGGCGACCGCATCGAGAATGACGGCCGAAGAGAAGGCGAAGATGACGGTCGGCACGGCGCCGAGGAGAACGAGGTCCATGGCCGTCTGGCCGAGCCCCTGGAAGATGAAGACGCCGAAGCCACCGCCGCCGATCAGCGCCGCCACCGTCACCAGCCCGATCGCCTGTACCAGCACGATGCGGATACCCGTGAGGATGACCGGCAGCGCCAGCGGCAGGTCTATACCCGTGAGAATCTGCCGCCGCGTCAGCCCCATGCCGGCGGCTGCGTCGCGCACGGCGGGGTCGACGCCCTCGAGACCGACGACGGTGTTGGCCACGATCGGCAGCAGCGAATAGAGCACCAGTGCGATCAGCGCGGGCGCCGCGCCGATGCCGCTGATCCCGAGCGCTGCCGCTAAAGGAACATTCGCCGCGAGATAGCCGAGCGGCAGCATCAGCAGGCCGAAGAGCGCGAGGCTCGGGATCGTCTGGATCAGGCTCAGCCCCTGCAAGAGCGCCGCGCGGAGCTTGGGCACCCAGAAACAGACGATGCCGAGCGGCAGCCCGATCGCCACCGAGATCGCCAGCGACCCGAAGGCCAGCTCAACATGCGTCCATGCCTCGGCCCAGAACTGGTCGCCGCGATTGGCGAATTCGCGCATGATCGAGAGACTGTCGAGCAACCCCGACCATAGAAAGATGCCGAGCAGACAGGCATAGGCGATGAGCGCCACCACCCGCATCCACGGCTTCAGCCGCACCTTCACCAGCGCATCTGATATGATCAGCGATGTGACCGCGAGCAGCACCCAGAAGCCGCCGCCCGGCGTCATGCGCGCCGCCGTGCTGCCCTCTGGCGTAAACGACGTTGCCACGAACCCGATTGCCGCCAGCAATGCCGCCAGACAGAGCGTCGAGATCGCAAGCCGCGCATAGGCGTTTTCGAGAAACAGCACCGCGCAGGCCGAGAAAACGAGGAGCAAAGTGAGGATGATGACGGAGGGCTGATCCAGAAGCTGCATCAGCAACATCGGCTTGCCCGATGCGATCCGGTTCGCCTTCACGTAGATGAATGGCAGCATTGCCGCCGCCGCGACGCCCGCGACGACGAGAACGACGCCGAGCCGGTCCAGTCTGCGGACCGCTAAGGTTTCTTCCATCGATCCATCCCAGCCTGGAAGGAAAACGGCTCCGCATCCATTGCTGGATACGGAGCGTCGGCAATTACTTCAGGAAGCCTTTTTCCTTCAGATAGGCCTCGGCAACGCTCTTCGCCGGCTCGCCATCGACCTGGATCTTGCCGTTCAGCTTGCGCAGCTCGTCGGCCGTCAGGCTCTTGAAGATCGGCGCCAGGATCTCTTCGATCTTCGGGTTCGCCTTCAGCACCTCCTCGCGGATGATCGGCGTCGGCGCATAGACCTGCTGCACGCTCTTGTCGTCTTCGAGCACGGTCAGTTCTGCGGCCTCGATCGCGCCATCCGTGCCGTAGACCATGGCGGAATTGGCGCCGTTCGTCTGGTCGGCCGCGGCCTTGATCGTGGCAGCGGTATCACCGCCCGAGAGCACGATTTCCTGCTCCGGCTTCAGCGTGAAGCCATAGGTCGTCTGGAACGCCGGCAGCGCGCCGGCGGTGTTGACGAATTCTGCCGATGCCACGAGCTTCGCTTCGCCGCCACCGGCAACCCACTTGCCGAAATCAGACATGCTCTTCAGGTTGTTTTTCCCGGCGACATCGTTGCGCACGGCGATCGCCCATGTGTTGTTGGCGGGCGAGGGGGTCAGCCAGACGATCTTGTTGGCGTCATAATCCAGCTTCTTGGCCATGTCATAGCCCTGCTGGATGTTCTTCCAGGCCGCATCGTCGGGCTTGTTGAAGAAGAAGCCGGCATTGCCGGTGTATTCGGGATAGATGTCGATCTCGCCTGCGGTGATCGCCTTGCGCACCACGGGCGTGGCGCCGAGCGCGATGCGGTCCTTCGTCTTGATGCCGTTGGCGTTCAGCGCCAGCGCGATCACGTTGCCGAGCAGCGTGCCCTCCGTGTCGATCTTAGACGACACCACGACATCCGCGGCCTGCACCGCACCTGCCGTCAGGGCACAGAGCGATACGGCAAGGGCTATTCTTTTCAGCATGACCATCCCCTTATTCCTTCAAAGGCGCGGAAAGCCTTGGCGCAAGGCGAACCGCTCGAAACTCCCCGGCGAAGACAGCGCACTGTCGGCGACCGATCCAATGCGTAACTGACATAGTGTGCACGATTGAAAAATCGATGCGATTGCGAAAATACTGTTCACGACACTGTCCAATCGATCGATGATCGATTGCCTTCCGGTCTCCGCTCGCAAACACGGTGCTGGGATGCTAACCGGAAGAGCAGGCTCAGGCTTGGACGATCATGAGATGACGAGGGAGGAAAGCGTGACAATCTTGCTTGAGGTATGCGTGGATAGCCCGCGCGGTCTGGCGGCGGCCATCGAAGGCGGCGCTGATCGTATCGAATTGTGCTCGGCGCTCGAGATTGGCGGGCTGACGCCCGTCGCCGGCATGATGAAAGCGGCGGCTGCCGCCCCCATCCCGGTCTACGCAATGATCCGCCCGCATGCCGGTCCCTTCATGTTCGACAGCGGCGATGAAGCGGCGATGATGGCGGATATCGATGCCGTCAGGGCCTTCGGCCTCGCCGGCGTGGTTATCGGGGCAAACCTTGCCGACGGCACGCTCGACATGCCGCTGCTGCGCCGGTTGAAAGCGCATGCGGCCGGCCTCGGCTCGACGCTGCATCGCGCCTTCGATCTCGTTCCCGATCCCGATGCGGCGCTGGAGCAGGCGGTCGAGCTCGGCTGCGAACGAATCCTCACCTCCGGTTGCATCCCCAAGGCCATCGATGGCCTGGAGACATTGGCACGACTGTCGAAGAAGGCGGCCGGCCGGATCTCGGTCATGCCCGGCAGCGGTGTGCGCCCTGCCAACGCGCCGCAGATCCTGCGCGCCACCGGTGCCCGCGAAATTCACGGCTCCTGCAGTTCGCCCGTTGCAAGCGTCGATCCCCGAGCCGTCGCTTTCGGCTTCGAGGCCGCGTCGCCCAACAGAACGGACGCGTCCATCGTGCGCCAGATGCGCGAGGCGATCGATAGTCTTTAGCCGACTTTGATGACGGCCTTGATCAGACCGCTCTTTTCATGCGCCCAGCGCGCCAGATCGCGCGGCGCATCGGCAAGCGTCGTGCGGTGGCTGATCAGCCGTTCCACCGGCACGAGGCCGTTGGCGATCGAGGCCGCCACATGCTCGAAATCGATCCGCGTCGCATTGCGGCTGCCGATGACAATCATTTCGCGCTTGTGAAACTCGGGGTCGGAGAAGCGGATATCGTCCTTCACGACGCTGACCAGAACCAGCGCGCCACCATGCGCAACGAACTGGAACGCCTTCTCCATTGAGGGGCCATAGCCGGTAGCGTCGAAAACGACGTCGAAACCATCCCCGCCGGTCTTCGCCTTCACCGCATCAAGCGTCGCATCATTGGCGACGATGCCGGATGAGAAGCCGAAGCGCTCGGCGGCCATCTCCAGCCGCTCCGCGCTGGTGTCCAGCAGCGTCACCTCATGGCCGGCGATCCGCGAAAAGATTGCAGCACCAAGGCCGATCGGGCCGGCGCCGATGACGAGCGCGCGCGAGCCTGCGGGCGAAAGCGAGCGGCGCACGGCATGCGCCCCGATCGCCAGGAATTCCACTGTCGCCGCCGCTTCCAGGCTCAGCCCCTGCGCCGCATAGAGATTGCCTGCCGGAACCGTGATCTCCTCGCAGAACGCCCCGTCTGTGTGGACGCCAAGCACCTTGATATCGGTGCAGCAATTCGCCTTGTCCTTGCGGCAGGCGACGCATCGGCCGCAGGAGATATATGGGTTGACGATCACAGGCGTGCCGACCGCGATCTCGACGCCGGCACCGGTTTCCACCACGGTTGCCGAGATCTCGTGGCCCATCACCCGCGGATATTCGAGAAACGGATGCTTGCCCTCGAAGATGTGATAGTCCGTGCCGCAGATGCCGACATGACTGACCGCGAGCCGCGCCCAGCCGGCTTCAGGCGTGCCGGGAGAGGGGCGCTCGACGATTTCGAGAACACCCGGTTGTTGGCAAAGCACGGCTTTCATGACGGTTCCTGCATTCGATTGAAAGGAAGCCGGCGAGTGGCCGGCTCCCTGTATTGGCATTTAGGAGCTGCGGCGACGGCGCAGCTGATCGAAGTAAACGATCACGATGATCAGCAGGCCGGTGATGATGCGCTGCCAGAACGAGTTGACGTTGAGCAGGTTCGCGCCGTTGTTGATCGTGGCCAGGATGAAGGCGCCGATCAGCGGACCATGCACGGAGCCGACCGCGCCGAACAGCGAGGTGCCGCCGATGACCGAGGAGGCGATCGCCTGCAGTTCCCAACCGTCCGCCTGCGTGGCGTTGCCGATGGCGATACGCGATGCAAGCAGGACGCCGACGAAGGCCGCGAAAGTTGCCGACAGGATGTAGGCCATGTAGATGATGGCATTGACCCTGACACCCGACAGGCGCGCTGCTTCGCTGTTGGAGCCGACGGCGAAAAGATACCGACCCCAGCGGCTGAGATGCAGCAGCACGTAGGATGGTATCGCCACCAATATCACCATCCAGAACAGGCTCGGTATGCCGAGGAAGTCGGCGCGCGAGAAGTTGGAGAATGCTTCGTTGGTGATGTTGATCGAGGAGCCGTTGGTGATGAGAAGTCCGAAGCCGCGCAGCGCCGTCAGGGTCGCCAGCGTGATGATGAAGGGCGGCAGCCCCATGTTCACGATGCCGAAGCCGTGGAAGGCGCCGATCGCCACTCCGAAAGCGAGCGTGATGAGGATCGCCGCCCACACGGGAACGCCGGCCTGCAAAAGCCAGGCCACGATGACACCCGCGAAGCCAACGATGGCGCCGACCGAAAGATCGATGCCGGCCGTGATGATGACGAAGGTTTCGCCAAGCGCGAGGATGGCGGTCATCGAGCCCTGGCGCAGCAGGTTGCTGATGTTGAGCGGCGTCCAGAAGCTGTTGGTGGCAAGCCCGAGCGCGACCCAGAGCGCGACCAGCAGGCCGATCAACGTCAGCCCGAACAGGATGTTCACTTTACGCCGTTGCGGTGGCGCCGGAATATCGGTGGGGGTTACTGTCATTGTCTTTCTCCCTCTTATTCTTCTGCTCAGACGCCGATCGCTTCGCTGAGTACCTGTTCGTGTGACGCTTCGCGAAACCCATGGCTGGCGACGAGATTGCCGGTGCGGAACACATGAAGTTCGTCAGCCAGCTCGTAGACCTCGGGCAAATAGGATGAGATCAGGATGATGCCGGCGCCTGATTGCAGCAAACGGGCAAAGAGCCGGTAGATTTCCGCCTTTGTGCCGACATCGACGCCGACAGTCGGCTCGTCGAAGATGAAGAGCCGAGCGCCGTGGCTCAGCCATTTGCCGATGACCACCTTCTGCTGGTTGCCGCCAGACATGGCGGAAACCAGCACTCTCCGGCTTGGCGTCTTGATCGACAGATCGCGTATCTGCTGGTCCGCATTCTTCGCTTCGTCCGCAAGGCCGATGACGGGTCCCTTGCTCAGCCGCTTGAACACAGGCAGGTTTATGTTGAGGCCGATCGGCAGGTTGAGGCAAAGGCCCTGGTCGCGCCGGCTCTCCGGCGCCAGCGCAATGCCGAGCTCCATCGCCGTTCGTTCGTTCTTGATGTTGACCTTGCGCCCCATCCAGCTGATTTCGCCGGCGGTCGTCTTCTCGCGTCCGTAGAGCCCGAGCGCGAATTCGCTGCGTCCGGCGCCGATCAGCCCGTAAAGCCCGACGATCTGGCCGGCTTTCACAGACAGCGAGATGTCCTTGAACCCCGGCCCCGAAAGGCCTCGCACGTCGACGATCGTCTCGCCGATAGCGATATTTTCCTTGTGATAGACCTGCTCGATCGAGCGGTTGATCATCAGCGCGATCAGTTCGGTTTCGTTCGTCTCGCCAATCAGGCGCGTGCCGACATGCGTTCCGTCGCGCAGCACCGATACGCGGTCGGCGAGCTCGAAAACCTCTTCCATGCGATGGCTGATATAGACGATTGTCACGCCTTCGCTCTGCAATCGACGGATCAGCTTGAAAAGCTGCGCGGATTCCTGACGCGTGAGATAAGCGGTCGGCTCGTCGAAGATGAGAAACTGGGTGCCGCGCATCGCGGCGCGCGCCGTGGCGACGAGTTGCTGCTGGCCGATCGTGAGATCGCTGAGCAGCGAGGCGGCCGGCAGGCCGAAGCCGAGATCGTCGAGAACGGTCTGCGCCATCTTGACCATCTGCTTCTTGCGCATCAGGCCGAATTTATTGACTTCGTCGCCAAGAAACAGGTTGGCAGCGACGGTCAGATGCGGGCAGAGCACGACTTCCTGGTGAACGGCGTTGATGCCGCGGACAATGGCTTCATTGGGTGTCGCAAGCGCTACCGGATGACCGCACCAGACGATCTCGCCGGCGGTTCGGTTGATCACCCCGGTCAAAAGCTTGATCAGCGTGGATTTTCCAGCGCCGTTCTCGCCCACGATTGCGTGGATTTCGCCGGCCAGAAACGTCACTGTCGCCGGCTTGAGCGCCTGTACGTAGCCGTAATTCTTCTGCAGTCCCTTCAGTTCGAGGATGGGGGTGCCTGCGGCAATGCGGCTTGCCTCTCGCAGCTTGGCACTGTCGTCATCATGGCGATGACTGATCTCTTCCAGGCTCATGGATATCTCTCCTCCTCGACAATTCGCCGTCTTTCGCCAGCCGTCCGCGTTCCCGGAGCGGATCGTACATCGGCGAAGAGAGGCCGCGCCGGATCGCTCCAGCGCGGCCTTTTCCGATTACTTCAGCTTCGGATTGAGAAGCGCGTCGATCTTCGGATCAGACATGTTCGCCTTGGTCACCAGGTTCGCGCCGGTGTCGACGTTCTGCTCGACCTTCTCGCCCTTGGACACGGCAAGCGCGGTCTTGATGCCGTCGTAACCCATGCGATACGGGTCCTGCACCACGAGGCCGGCAAGCGCGCCGTCCTTGAGGAAGCCGATGGTCTTGTCGTCGCTGTCGAAGCCGATGACCTTGACCTTGTCGCTGAGCTTGTTTTCAGCGATCGCCTGACCGACGCCTTGAGCCATGATCAGGTTCGAAGCGAACACGCCAACGATGTTCGGGTTGGCGGTGATCAGGTCGGTCATGATGTTGAGGCCGGTCGTCGCCTGACCGTCGGCGTACTTGTCGGCAACAACCTTCAGGCCCGGATACTTGGTCTTGACCTGATCCAGGAAGCCTTCGCGGCGCTGTTCGAGCGAGCCGGCGCCGGGCGCGTTGGTAATGATGACGACATCGCCCTCATCCTTGCCGGTCATTTCCTTGATCGCAGCGGCAAGACCGTCGGCAGCGATGCGGCCACCCTGGACGTTGTCGGTGGTCAGGAACGACTTGAAGGCTTTCGAGTCGGCACCGGAATCGATACCGATGATCGGAACGGACTTGGCTGCTTCGTCGATCGGCTTGCCGAGCGCCTTGAATTCGGTCGGCGAGATGACGATCGCGGCCGGTTTGCCGGCTACGGCATTCTCAAGAATGCTGATCTGGCCGTTGACGTCGGTTTCAGCCTGGGCGCCGAGTTCYGGCACCTTGACGCCGAGATCGGTGCCGGCCTTGCGGGCGCCAGCCAGAACAATCTGCCAGTAGAAGGACGTGGTGTCCTTGACGATGATAGGAATGGTCACGTCTGCCGCAAAGGACGGCATCGGCACGGCTGTTGCCATGACGGCGGCGCCCGCGAGAGCGGTAAAGGTGCGACGCGAAAGAATGGACTTCATGCGCATGTTGGTTCTCCTCCAAGTGCGTTCTTCCTCCAGGAAATCTCTCGCGAACGCGAACGAGAGACTTTTATCGATAAAAAACATTTACGAGTTCGAAGCTAGCCGAGGCCTGCCTTGTTTGCAAGACGGTGCCCGATAAGCCCTTTGGCTCTTTCCGGACCAGTCCCCCACCCGTTTACCGATGAAGCCGCCGGCACGAATGCGCCGGCAACGCCCTATTCCCAATCCCGGTGCCGCTTTCTCCAAGGCCCGATGCCCCTCCAAGACATCCGGCCTAAAAGCTCCCGAGTTCGATTTATGAAATATCGGTTCCGCGTAAATGTCAACACGGAACGTTTATTCCGTTTCTCCTCTTATCCCCAGAAGACCTCGTCCGGCAGCACAACGCCTTTCTTCAGGATGATGTTGCCATAGAGCCGAAACTCGGTGGTCGCGACGATATAGGCGGCCTTGCGCGACCGTTCGTAGAAGGCGAAACGCTCAAGCGTCGAAATGCCGAAATCGCCGGCGCGCTTGGACACAATGGTCTGAAATTCCTTGCAAACCTCGGGCACGGCGGTCGGATCGCCCACCACTTCCATGACCCAGGCCGATTCCGGCACGAATGTATCGAGCGGCATATGCGTCAGGATCGCTTCGGCCATGGTCGTGGCACTGACGCCATCGGCGCGGATCATTTCCGGGCCCATGGAAAAAGACGGAAAGTTGGCGTCGGCGATGACGATCTCGTCTCCATGGCCCATGCGCGCGATGGCGCACAACAGGTCGGGGCTGAGGACGGGATGAATTCCTTTAAGCATTCTGTTTTTCCTTAAACGCGAACAGCATCGTCGCCGAGTGGCGGCGCAACGAGGGTGAAGCTATCGAATTCCGGATAGATCGTCTCCGGCAAAATCGGTGAGACCAGGTCCATGTTGCGCGTCACGCTGGATGCCTTGCCCGTGCCGATCAGCACCGACGACACGAGCGGGTCGCGCAGTGCGAACTGCAGCGCCGGCGCGGCGAGCGATACACCATTCTTCTTGGCGACTTCTTCCATACCGCGCACCTTGGCGAGCACCTCTTCGGTCGCCGGCATATAGTCGAAATTCGACCCCGCCACTGCGCCGGTCGCCAGGATGCCGGAGTTGAAGACACCGCCGACCACAAGCGACGTCCCCTTCTTGCGGCAGAGCGGCAGCAGTTCGGCTTCGGCCGAGCGGTCGAGCAGCGTGTAGCGACCTGCCATCAGGATGCAGTCGATATCGGCATTGCGCATCACGTCGAGGCACACAGGCACCTCGTTGACGCCAAGCCCGAAGGCCTTGATCGCGCCCCATGTCTTCAGTTCTTCCAGCGCCTTGATGCCTGTGTCGAGGAACTGCTTGAGATAGACCGCGTTCTTCGCCGCGCCATGCGTATAGCCGCCGATATCGTGCACATAGAGAATGTCTATCCGGTTCAGCCCCAGCCGCGCATAGCTGAATTCGACCGAGCGCATGATGCCGTCATAGGAATAGTCGTAATCGGCATCAAACGAGAGCGGATCGACATAAGAGTAGTCCGGCACGGTTCCCGTCGGCACCGGGCGCAGCAGCCGCCCGACCTTGGTGGAGAGTACCCATTCACTTTCCGGCTTGCCGCGCAGGAAATCGCCGACATGGCGTTCGCCGAGCCCCAGGCCATACCAGGGCGCGACGTCGAAATAGCGCATGCCGCTATCCCATGCCGCGTCGAGCGTTTGCATTGCCTGTTCGCGCGGGCAGGCGCGGTAGAGGCCGCCAAGGGCTGCTGCGCCGAAGCTCACTTCGGTCACCTCAAGCTCGGTCCGGCCGATCCTCCTCGTCTTCATCATTCCTCCCTGAAGACTGTCGATATTATTGATTAAAGCGTTGCTCCGAGATGCCAAGGCACGAATTCGTTATCGCCGTAGCCGAACTCTTCGCTCTTGGTCTTCTTGCCCGATGCCGTATCGATGATCAGGTCGAAGATCTCGCGCCCCTTGCCAGAGATCGTCGCATCGCCGCTGGCGATCGTGCCGCAGTCGATGTCCATGTCCTCTTCCATCGAGGCATAGAGCGCCGAATTGCTGGAGAGCTTGATCGACGGCGCCGGGCGACAGCCGAAGCAGCTACCGCGGCCGGTGGTAAAGGCGATCATGTTGGCTCCACCAGCGACCTGGCCGGTGGCCGAGACGGGGTCGTAGCCTGGTGTGTCCATGAAGACGAGGCCGGGTGCGGTCACCCGTTCGGCATAACCATAAACCGCCGTCAGCGGCGAACGTCCGCCCTTGGCCACAGCACCCAGCGACTTTTCCAGAATGGTCGTCAGCCCGCCGCGCTTGTTGCCGGGGGAGGGGTTGTTGTCGAGCGAGGCGCCGTGCATCGCCACATACTTCTCCCACCAGACGATCTTCTCGTCGAGCTTGCGGGCGACCTCTTCGCTGACCGCGCGGCTGCGCAGCAAGTGCTCGGCGCCGTAGATCTCGGAGGTCTCCGACAGGATCGCCGTGCCGCCGGCCGCTGCCAGAAGATCGGCCGCGACACCCAGCGCCGGGTTGGCGGTGATGCCCGAGAAGCCGTCGGAACCGCCGCACTGCATGCCGATGATGATATCGCTGATCGGCAGCGGCACGCGCCGCTCGCGCCCGACATCGTCGGCGATTTCCTTCAGCATGCCCATGGCGCGCTCGACGGCGCGGCGCGATCCGCCGGCATCCTGGATATTAAAATGGCGCTTGGAATTGCCGGCCCCGCTCTGGCCGTAGAGCGTCAGCTGGTTGACCTCGCAGCCGAGCCCGATCATCAGGACGCCGCCGAAATTCACATGCCTGGTATAGCCGGCAAGTGTCCGGTGCAGAACGGCCATGCCGTCGCCCGTCGAGCTCATGCCGCAGCCCTGGTCATGCACGATCGGCACGAAACCGTCGATGCCCTCGTAATGCGGCAGGATGGTGCGGTTGGCCTGGTCGGCGATGGCGCGACAGACCGTGGTGGAACAGTTCACGCTGGCGATGATGCCGATATAGTTGCGCGTCGCCGAGCGTCCGTCGGCACGCTTGTAGCCCATGAAGGTGCGCGCGCGGTCGGCCGCACTTGCTTCTTCCGGCGCCGAATTGGCGGTGGCGGCCAGGCGGTCGTTTTCGAAATGCAGGTTCTGGCTATGGATATGCTGGCCGGCCTTGACGTCGGATGTCGTGCGCCCGATCGCCTGCCCGTACTTAACGACCGGCTGCCCGAGTGCGATGTCTGTCAGCGCGATCTTGTGGCCGGGGTCGATCTTCTCCACGGTTGTTATCCCCGCCACTATCTCGCCGGCGGCGATCGGGGCCGTGGCCACCGCGACATTGTCGCCTGATGACAGGATAATCCAAGGGTCTTTCTTCAACGATCTTCTCCCTAGGGAAACACTCGCTGCATCGGCGAATGCGCATTGCTTTTGTTTTTTATCTACAATAAACATTTTCAAGTCAACGGGATTATTGATCCTGTGGACGAGGGAGGCAAACAGCCGCGGACGATCCAAAATAAGATAAGGATCGCCGAGAGATAAGCTCCTGCCACGCGCCGGCGCCCGCCATTCGCGGGCTTTCGCCGTGTGCCGCAGGGCAACAAGGCGGGGTGTGCATGGCGCGGCAAAACACGGTCTTCAAGGAAGCGTATAATCGCTATGTCGCGGTTCTGCGCGCCGATGAGACCCTGCCGTCCGAGCCCGATATCGCCGCCAAGCTCGGCATCAGCCGCAGCACCGCCCGCGCCATCCTGACCCGGCTCGACGAAGAAGGCATCATCAGCTGGAACAAGCGCCAGAAGGTGGTGTTGCGCACGCCGACTGAGGCCGATCTATTTCCCTCGGAAGAGACCGATTCCCTGCACAACATCATCGAGCGCAGCTTCATGCAGCGCATTCTTTCCGATGATGCGGCCCCCGGCACGCAGATCAACGAGCTGGAGCTCGCCCGCGACATCGGCACCGGCACAACCAGCGTGCGCGAATTTCTGATCCGCTTCTCGCGCTTCGGGCTGATCGAGAAGCGGCCGAACAGCCACTGGATATTGAAGGGTTTCACCCGCGAGTTCGCGCTGGAGCTCGCCGAAGTGCGCGAGATGTTCGAGCTCCACTCCGCCGCCGAATTCGGCCGGCTGCCTGCCGATAACGAAGCCTGGCGCGCTCTCGCGGAGATCAAGGCCGAGCACCACGCCCTGCTCGATGATCTCGACGGCCGCTATAAGGAATTCTCAGCCCTCGACGAGCGCTTCCATTTGCTGATCCACGGTGCAGCGAAGAACCGCTTCATCGCCGATTTCTACGACGCCATCGCCATTGTCTTCCACTATCACTACCAGTGGAACAAGGCCTTCGCCCGCCAGCGCAACGAGCGCGCCATCCACGAACACCTGGATTATATCGCAGCCCTTGAAGCAGGCGATTCCGCCGCGATCGACGCCGCCTGCAGGGTGCACCTGCGTTCCGCGCGCCAGACCTTGCTGCAATCCCTGCCGCAGACGGCGGCCGACGGGGAAGCGCCCGCGAAGTAATGCCGAATGGCATCGTATGGGCGAAAAAAAGCCCGCTCAAGGCGGGCCAGGTCTCGCGAACTCAATACAATCGATAACGCAATACCAACGAGACAACTTAACCTAACATCCCGCGCTGCGCCTTGCACTTCGCTCATTCGGATGAGTTTCGCAGGCTGGCATCAGGCAATGGGAGCAGGCGCCGCTTACCGCGCCGCGTATCTTCGGCAGACCGAAGCAGGCTCGATCGCAAACGGCTTAGCGCCGGGGAAAATCATTCCATCCGGAAGCACGCGCCTTCGCGAACACGATCTGCGCCTCACGCCCCAGAAAGAGCAGGCCGAAGATGCCTATGATCGTCAGGATATCCCACATGTGCGCTCTCCCCAATTGCGTTGCGGGCCGTGCCTCAGACCCCTCATGACACGGCCCGCCCAATCCAAACGCGACCGCCATCACGTTTCAGGACGATCGCACTCATATGCGACATCAATGCGTCGCGGTATCGCGAATTCTGGGGATGTGGCCGTTTGGCGCATCACTTTACGGTGCGCGTGCAAGGGCAAATCGTGAGCGCGAACGGTGTTGGCGTCGGCAATATTTCTCGGTCGGCCCATTCTTGGCGTCAGGTCAAGTTCTCGAGTTTTCTGACCGGAAATATCTGGGAACGTCTTGAAAACTACTTGGCGAGGCGACGTCCGCGAATTTTTAAGCGGGAGCAACAAGAACAACTCCCAAGTTGTGCCATTTTCATAAGATTTAGCTAATGGCATCCACACTTTGTTAACTGCGAATTTCTTAGTTTGGCACCCATAGGCTGTAAGAATCAGTCATAGCTCTTCGTTTTAATTCAAGGTTTTATTTATCTGGATCTCCGATGACCTCCCTTTTGACGAATACCTCGGCACTTGCAGCACTACAGACGCTAAGCTCTCTCAACTCAGGACTGCAGGAAACCCAGGGCCGGATATCGTCGGGTCTACGTGTGGAAGCGGCTTCCGATAATGCCGCCTACTGGTCCATCGCGACGACGATGCGATCCGACAGCAAGGCGGTTTCGGCCGTCTCGGACGCTCTCGGAATGGCGTCCGCCAAAGTCGATACAGCCTACGCCGGCACCGACTCGATCGTCGATGTCCTGACCGAATACAAGGCAAAGCTCGTTGCCGCGACTGAAGACGGTGTCGACAAGGCGAAGATCCAGGATGAACTGAAGCAGCTCAATCTGCAGGTCGAAAGCATCGTGGCTTCGTCGAGCTTCAATGGTGTCAACTGGCTGACGACGAATGCTCCGACGCATCTCATGGTCACCGATGATCTTACCACCTCTGTCATGTCGTCGTTCGTCCGCTCGGATGACGGTTCGGTTAAGGTGGAAACGGAAAGCGTAAACCTCAAGCTCAGCAGCATGCTAAACACCGGCGGCGGCGGCATCCTGCAAAAGGAACTTGACGGTGTTGGCAATATCGGCGGCTTCCGCGGCACGGGTATCAATTCCGTCGCCCATGAGGGCCATGAGAACCGTGATTTCACCGGCCCGGCCACTTTCGGTGCATCCGATTACATCGACTTTGATATTGTGGTCGACGCCGGAGACTATTCCGCCGGCGAGACCTTTACCGCGCTCAGGATCGACAAGAGCGTGATCGACACTGCTTTGGGCACGACCGACGGCAAGATCGGCAACGCTTCCGACATGCGCAAGGTGCTCAACCAGGTCTTTGCCGATAACGGCGTTCCTGCGACCGCCAACGAGACGCTTTTCTCCGGCTGGCTGACGTCGAACCAGTTCGAGATCGGTTCGCTCGAGACCTCGGGTCATCCTGGTTCCAGCATCGACATCACCGGCGTTACATCGGATTTCGGCGGCGTCTATCCAACCGGCTTTGCGCTGGGCCTGGAAAAAGCGCCGCTCAGCAATCACGACAACATGTATCCCGAAGCCCACATGACGTTCGGCCGGTCGTTCACCGTCTCCGAGAAAGCGTCCATCACCTTTGACGTGCAGGTTGGCCCCAACCCGCTGCAGACCTATAGGATCGACCGGACAACGGTCGATGCCGCGCTTGGCACCAGCGATGGCTATGTCGGCAACGCCACGGACCTAGCCGCTGTCATCGCATTCGCCTCGGCGGGCAGCGATTTGGTGATCACGCCATCCGGCGACACAATCACCTTTTCGGCCGATCGGACCCTCTATCCGGAAGCGGGCAATCGCGCCGCCCGCGTCAGCGTCGGCAACGTGCAGTCTGATCCGCCCTGGACGCTTGAGTTCGACCTCGACGAGGTCGATGTCACCGGCTCCGCCTTCGGTGTCGATGAGTATCTCACCGGCGTCGAGTACATGCTGAAGCGATCGATCGAAAGCGCCAGCACGCTCGGATCGCTGCAGACGCGTATCGACGGGCAGACGGCCTTCGCAGCCAAGCTCATGGACAGCCTCGACAGCGGTGTCGGCCGTCTGGTCGATGCCGACATGGAGCAGGAATCCTCCAGGCTCGCGGCCCAGCAAACCCAGCAGCAACTCGCCATCCAGGCGCTGTCGATCGCCAACTCCGCGCCGAGCGGCATCATGAGCCTGTTCCGGTAATCGAAGTCGAGTGTGTCCGGCTGAGGGGAGCGCCCTCAGCCGCTACCGGTTTGGGCAGCATCGAGCGGTCATCGTCTTAGGCGTCGGCCACGCTATCGTTGCGCGCGAAAGCCGGCGAAATGTCGAAACTCTGAGAAATCTGAAGAAAAAATGGTGCCGCTTGCAGGACTCGAACCTGCGACCCCATCATTACGAATGATGTGCTCTACCACCTGAGCTAAAGCGGCAATCCGGCGGGTGATTTGTGTTCGGCCCGCGATTTGCATGGCGCTGATACAAGCATTGTCGGAAGATTTCAAGCGCCCTGTCACGTCTTTGGCAAAAAAGAACGCGGCTGTGGAAATATCCCCGCGCCGTCAAACCGGCGAGGGGAGTGCCAGTCGGTCGCGCGCCGCGCCATATTCCTTTTTCATTCGGTCCACGAGTGCCTCGACGGGCTCGACGGCCTTGATGGCGCCGATGCCCTGGCCGCTGCCCCATATGTCCTTCCAGGCCTTGGCGCCGCCAACGGCCTGTTCGAAATCCATCTTCGAGACGTCGGCGGCCGGCAGGTTGTCGGGGTCGAGGCCGACGGCTTTGACTGAAGGTTTCAAGTAGTTGCCGGCGACGCCGGTGAAATAGTTGGAATAGACGATATCGCTCGACGCGCCGTCCACGATCGCCTGCTTGTAGGCGTCGGAGGCGCGCGCCTCGTCGGTCGCGATAAAGGGGCTGCCGATATAGGCCATGTCGGCGCCCATCGCCTGCGCGGCCAGGATCGCGCCGCCATTGGCGATCGCGCCGGCAAGCAGAAGCGGGCCGTCGAACCATTCGCGGATTTCTTGCACCAGCGCAAACGGCGACAACGTGCCGGCATGGCCGCCGGCGCCCGCCGCCACCGCGATCAACCCGTCGGCGCCCTTGCGGATGGCCGAATTGGCGTGGCGGTTGTTGATCACGTCATGCAGCACGATGCCGCCATAGGAATGCACGGCGGCGTTTACCTCCGGCACGGCGCCGAGCGAGGAGATGACGATCGGCACCTTGTATTTGACGCAGAGCATCAGGTCGTGCTCCAGCCGCTTGTTCGACGTATGGACGATCTGGTTGACGGCGAAGGGTGCGGCCGGCCTGCCCGGATTGGCGGCGTCGTGCGCTGCCAGTTCCTCGGTCATCATCGCAAGCCATTCGTCGAGCTGGCTTTCCGGCCGCGCATTGAGCGCCGGGAATGCGCCGATGACGCCCGCCTTGCACTGCGCCAGCGTCAGCGCCGGGTGCGAAATGATGAACAGCGGAGAGGCCACCACGGGCAGTCTGAGGTTTCGCGTCAGGATCGAGGGCAGGGCCATGGGTCACCGTGAAGAATTGACGTTTACGAAAACGTCAATGTGATAGCAGAGAGTTTTCGCCAGGAAAAGACCGTGTCGCGGTTCCGCCAACATCGCTTGCTCTATAAAAAGGCCTGCCTTTCGGTATTATCCCCTATTGAACGGGCGCCGTCGGCGGCCTCAGCCTTGCGGTTTACGGCATCAGCCGCTACCGCAGTTGCATATTGTTAAGCATATGACGCCTGTCATCAGCACGAAGGACCGGACGTGAGCGGATTAGAAACGGCTATCAGAACGGCGCTAGACAATGCCGATCGCGACAATCCCGAAGTCCGAGCCAAGATCTATCAATCCGCGCGCCAGGCGCTGGAAGCCGGCCTGCGCAAGCAGGACGTGACGGATACCAACGCGATCGCCCATCATCGCCATCGCCTGGAAACGACGATCCACATGATCGAGGGCGAGGAGCGGCAGCGCCTTCATCCGCGCCAAGGGCCGCCCGAGGTGCCGGTGCCGCCCGTGGTCGATATCCCGCCACCCCCGCCGCCTCGCGCGCCTGACGATTTCGACAGCCCCACCATCGGCGGGGAAACACGCGCGCCCGCGCCTGACGTCATGGTCGCCGACAATCGCTATGAAGAGGACTCTGGTCTCGGCGGCCTGCATGCCGGCGATGCCGATCATCTGGCGGCTGCACCCGAACCCTTCGTGGCCGAGAAAAAGCCGGCCAACATGGATTTCCGGCCCGAGCGCGCCGTCGCCCGTCGCAAGCCGCGCAAGTTCTTCTCGCGCCTGCTCGTCTGGTGCGTCCTCCTCGCCTTCATCGGCATGGGCGCCTGGTGGGCGCACACATCAGGCCTGCTGATGACGGCGGCCGAGCGCGATACCAGCGTCGCCAATCCGCCCGCCACCACCGCGCCGGAGGATTTCAACGGCGCGAGTGACAATCATAATGCAGAGAGCGACGCCAGCCAGGCGCCGGTCATCGATCCGCAGAATTCCTTCTCCGCCGCATGGCTCGAAATCTTCAAGCCGTCGGATGCCAACAAGATCGTCAAGGGTCCGCAGTCGCGCGTCGAGAGCATTGCCGAAAACGATGGTCCGGCCGTGCGCCTCACCTCGCAAAGCGCCGGCGCCGATGGCAATGTCGGCATCACCGTTCCGCCGGATATTCTGCAGCAGCTCGCCGGCAAGTCCTCGACCATCGCGGTCACTTTGCAATCGACCTCCGATGAGCCGACGCAGATCACCGTCGAATGCGATTTCCAGTCGCTCGGCGATTGCGCCCGCCACCGCTTCACGGTCAACCGCGAAAAGTCGGACGTTCTCTTGCAGGTCCGCTTCGATCGCTCGCTCGCGCCGACCTCGGCCGGCACGCTTTTGATCAACAGCGACGTGGACGGCAAGGCGAGGGGCATCAACCTCTACGCCGTGCGTATCCTGCCCGGCCAATAAGGCGGTCGGGCAGCCCGCTCAGTTAGTATGCTTTGCCGCAGTCACTTCAGGAACTTCGGCCCCTGGCCGATGATCTTGTCGTCGAGCTTGCCGATAGCGTCCTTGTCCTTGCCGTCATAATCGATCGTCTTCAGTATGTGACGGATGAGGTTCAGGCGGGCGCGGCGTTTGTCGTTGGCGTGAACGACGGTCCAGGGCGCGAATTCCGTGTGCGTTTCCTTCAGCATCCGGTCGCGCTTTTCGCTGTAATCGTCCCACTTGGTCAGCGCCGCGATATCCATCGACGACAGCTTCCACACTTTCCTCGGATCATGGCGGCGGTCGTGAAAGCGCTTGAGCTGCATCTCGCGGCCGATATCCAGATAGAATTTGAAGAAGAAGATGCCCTCGTGGCTGATCACCTTCTCGATCTGCGGCGCCTGCGCGAGAAAATCCTCATATTGTTTCGGCGTGCAGAAGCCCATGATCGGCTCGACGCCAGCGCGGTTGTACCAGGAGCGGTCGAAGAGCACGAACTCGCCCGCCGTCGGAAACTGCGCGATGTAGCGCTGGAAATACCATTGCCCGGCCTCGCGGTCGGTGGGCTTCGTCAGCGCCACTACGCGCGCGAGGCGAGGGTTCATGTGCGCGGAAGAGGCGGAAATCGCGCCGCCCTTGCCCGCCGCGTCGCGGCCCTCGAACAGCGCCATCACGCGCTTGCCGGTCGCCTGCAGCCAGAACTGTACCTTCACCAGCTCGATCTGAAGCGCCTTGAGCTCTTCGAGATACTCTTCTTCCTTGAGCTTCTTGTTGTAAGGGAAGTCGCCCGATTTCAGCGCCTCCTCGTCCACCCAGTCGGGCAGCACCGGATCGTCCACGTCGAAAACGCGCTTCTTGCCCTTGATATCCAGTTCGACTGCTCTGCTTTCGACATCTTCCGACATGGCGATCCTCCTCGGTATGTGCGTAGCTGCCAAGGCGAACATATTTCCTTTTGAAAATCAAACCTCTCGTCATCGGTAAAAATTATGTGCGCAGTCGGGGTGCATTGTCGGTTTGCTGGCGGCATCGGTAAACTTCTGTCATGAAAGAGCGCTATCAGGCGAAGTTTGATAGCCAACGAAGAACGAATCGACGTCGCGAGGGGCACTTGGAACAGCAAACGCCATGGACGGCCAAACTGGCGGCAAAGCTCCGTCGGGAGAGCTTCGTGCTTCTCGTCGCGCTGGCGATTGCCTTCATCGCGGTGACCGCCGGCATGAACGGCTGGGGCGTGCTCGGCCTGCTGGCGATCATGCTGCTTGCCATCATGTGCTCGTCCGAGCCGCGCCCCCGGGTCGCCACGGCCCCGCCGGCGTCCGAGGTCGAGGAGCCGGCCGCGCGCAGTCTTCTGCCCGAGGTGTCGGCGACGCTTTCGGCGCTCGACATTCCGGTCATGGTGTTGGCCGGCGATGCCTCCGTGCTGTTCCAGAACCGCGCCGCTGAAAAGGCCTTCGGAGAGATGGTCATCGGCGCGCATATCTCGGCGCGGCTTCGCTCGCCCGGTATTCTCGATATGGTCCGCGAAACCATCGTCACCAATGCGCCGAACCAGATCGAGCACTCCGAACGGCTCCCGTCGGAGCGCGTCTATATTGTCCGCAGCTCGCCGGTCGAGCTTGGCGGCGTCGGCGGTGCAAACCATGGCGCAAGCGAGCGACTTTTCGTTCTGTCCTTCCGCGACATATCGGAAGTTCGCCGCATCGATCGCATGCGCTCGGATTTCGTGGCCAACGCCAGCCACGAGCTGCGCACGCCGCTCGCCTCGCTGCGCGGCTTCATCGAAACCATCCAGGGGCCGGCGAAAAGCGATTTCAAGGCGCAGGAACGCTTCCTCGGCATCATGTTCGATCAGACCACGCGCATGAGCCGGCTGGTCGACGACCTCTTGTCCCTGTCACGCCTGGAACTGAAGTCGCATATCGCGCCGGATGAGAAGGTGGATCTCGTGCCGCTGCTCGGCCATGTCCGGGATGCGCTTCTGCCGCTGGCCAACGATGTCGGCGTCGATATCCAGTTGCACCTGCCGGAAGGGCGGGCCGAGGTGGCGGGTGATCGCGACGAACTCGTGCAGGTGTTTGAAAACCTGATCGAAAACGCCTGCAAATATGGCCAGGAAGGCAAGGTCGTCGAGGTCTTCCTGAAGAACGGCCCCAGCGGACCTGTCGAGGTTACCGTCGTCGACAAGGGGCCGGGTATCCCGGCCGAACACGTACCACGCCTGACGGAGCGCTTCTATCGCGTCAGCATTGAGGATAGCCGCTCCAAGAAGGGCACGGGCCTCGGGCTTGCCATCGTCAAGCACATCCTCACGCGCCACCGCGCCCGCCTGATCGTCAAGTCCGAGGTCGGCAAGGGAACGAGCTTTACCGTCCGGTTTTGACATAAAAGGCCGTCCGGTCTTTGTGGGTCATGATTTTATCTATGTATTTCAATTGCATAGACTGTCATAAATGTTTCACTGAACTGACATAAAAGCTCTTGTCATCAGAGGCTAAAGAATGCGTGCCGCTGACAGAGACGGCACCGTCAAAGGGCCGTTCAGGCCCCACCCAGACAGTTATAAGCCCGGGAGACTATTATGAACGCTTTTAAACTCACGGTCGCTGCACTTGCTGCTTCCGCCGCTTTCGCAGGCGCGGCTGTTGCTCGCGACCAGGTCCAGGTCAGTGGTTCGTCCACCGTTCTGCCTTACGCCAAGATCGTTGCCGAAACTTTCGGCGAAACCTTCAAGGACTTCAAGACGCCGGTCGTTGAATCCGGTGGCACCGGCGCTGGCCTCAAGGAATTCTGCAAGGGCGTAGGCCCTGACACGATCGACGTTGCCAACGCTTCGCGTCCGATCAACGCCAAGGAACTGGAAGCCTGCAAGACCGCCGGCGTTACCGACATCCAGGAAGTCAAGATCGGCTACGACGGCATCGTCTTCGCAACCGACTCGTCCAACCCTGACGTCGCTTACGAGCCGGCCGACCTCTACAAGGCTCTCGCTGCTCAGGTTGTTGTCGACGGCAAGCTCGTCGCAAACCCCTACAAGAAGTGGTCTGAAGTCAACTCGAAGCTCCCGGCTGTTGATATCGCTGCCTACATCCCCGGCGAAAAGCACGGCACCCGCGAAGTGTTCGAGCTGAACGTTCTCGCTGCTGGCTGCAAGGATAGCGGCGCTCTCGACGTGATCTCCAAGGAAATCGCTGACAAGGCTGCTCAGAGCAAGGCTTGCGTTGCAGTTCGTAAGGACGGTGCTGCAGTCGACATCGACGGCGACTATCCGGAAACGCTGGCACGCATCGCTGCCAACAAGACCGGTGTTGGCGTATTCGGCCTTTCCTTCTACGAAAACAACGCTGACAAGCTGAAGGTCGCTACCGTCAAGGGTATCGTTCCGAGCCCGGAAACGATCGCTGACGGCACCTACCCGGTTTCCCGTCCGCTGTTCTTCTACGTGAAGAAGGCTCACCTGGGCGTTATCCCGGGCCTGAAGGAATACGTAAACTTCTTCGTATCCGACCAGATGGTTGGCCCTGACAGCCCGCTCGTCGAGTACGGTCTGGTTGCTGCTCCGGACGCTGAGCGCGAAGCGACCCGCAAGGCAGTCGAAGACGGCAAGACCATGTAATAAACTTTGCCGGCGCGATCCAAAGGGTCGCGCCGGCATCGCCTTTGTCCGCTCTAAGGGAGCGGTGAAGCTGAACTACTCCATGATTGGAAGCCGAAATGGCCGAAGCGCCGTTTCGCTCTTGGGGGCCGAGGGCCTGGGGGACCTTAACGAATGAGTACATCCGTCTTACTCTTGTGCCTCGTTGTGCTTGGCGCGGTTGCCTTTGTGGCAGCACGCAGCCGCGCGACGGCGCTTGCCGGAGGTAAATCCTCGGCACTGCACTCCCGGCCTGGCTACTACGGTGCCTATGCCGCAATCTGGGCTATCCTGCCTGCGCTCATCGTTCTGTGCGCCTGGCTTGCGATCAGCCCCTCCATTATCGAATCCTCCGTTCGCGGCGGCTTTCCCGAAGACGTCAAGGCTCAGTCTGCGGCTCAGCAGAACCTGAACTACGGCATGGTCAGCGCCATCGCCCGCGGTTTGCCTCAGCTCGCGAGCGAAGACGTTGCCGCAGGCGTCGGCGATCCCGCCGGTCTCCAGGCCAAGCTCGCCGCCAAGGGCGTTCCGCTCGCCGGCGTTCCGCAGCCTTACATGATCGAAGGCGCTCAGAAGCTGAACACCGAGAGCGGCATCAGCCGCTTGATCATGACGCTGGTCGTTCTCGCGCTCGGCGTTGCCGGTGGCTTCTATGCCCTGCGCGAAGTCGCTCCCCGTTTCCGGGCCCGCAACCGCGTTGAACGCGTCATGCTCTGGGGGCTGCTGCTCGCATCCTCCATCGCGATCCTGACCACTGTCGGCATCGTCATGTCGATGCTGACGGAAGCAGCCCACTTCTTCGCTGAAGTTCCGGCCGCCGACTTCTTCTTCGGCACCGTCTGGGATCCGCGCTTTGCCGGCGCCGGCAGCTCGTCCTTCGGCCAGTTCGGTCTGATCCCGCTGCTGCTCGGCACGCTCTACATCGGCCTCGTTGCCATGCTGGTCGCTGTTCCGGTCGGTCTCTTCGCGGCCATCTACATGGCGGAATACGCGGCTCCCAAGGTTCGCGGTATCGCCAAGCCGCTGCTCGAAGTGCTGGCCGGTATCCCGACCATCGTCTACGGCTTCTTCGCCCTCATCACCGTCGGCCCCTTCCTGCGCGACCTCTCGTCCCAGGTGAACGGCCTTCTGACCGGCGACTACAGCAACTTCATCCAGGCACAGAGCGTTCTGACCGCCGGTATCGTCATGGGCATCATGCTGATCCCATACGTCTCCTCGCTGTCTGACGACATCATCACCGCCGTGCCGCGCGCCCTGCGTGACGGTTCCCTCGGCCTCGGCGCCACGCGTTCGGAAACGATCAAGAAGGTCGTTCTCCCCGCCGCCCTGCCAGGTATCGTCGGCGCTCTCCTGATGACCGCCTCGCGCGCCATCGGCGAGACCATGATCGTCGTGCTTGCGGCCGGTGTTGCAGCCCGCATTCAGATCAACCCATTCGAGCCGATGACGACGGTGACGGTCAAGATCGTCAACCAGCTGACGGGTGACCTTGAGTTCACCTCGCCGCAGACGCTGGTTGCCTTCGCGCTTGGCATCACGCTGTTCTTCATCACGCTTTGCCTTAACATCTACGCGCTCTTCATTGTGCGCAAATACCGGGAGCAGTACGAATGACGGACGTTGTTTCCTCCGGACAGGGCGTCGTCGTCTCCAAGGCGCCGGCCCGCCGCGACATCGGCATCAAGCGTCGCTACGCCGCCGAACGCCGCTTCCAGGCCTATGGCATCGCTGCCATCTCCTTCGGTCTGATCTTCCTGGCCATCCTGCTCACGACGGTTATCCGTCAGGGCTACACGGCCTTCGCGCAGACCTCGATCACCCTGCCGATCGAGTTCTCCGAAAAGGTGCTCGACCCCAACAACAAGCGCGCCACCGACCCGTCGGTGCTGATCGCCGCCAACTATCCGGTGCTCATCCGCGACGCCATGGTCAAGACGCTCGGCATCAATGCTGAGAGCCGTCCGGAAACGCGTGATGCCACCGCGATGATCTCCAAGGGTGCACCGATCGTGCTTCGCGACATGGTCGTCGCCGACCCGTCGCTCATCGGCAAGACGGTCAACGTCACGCTTCTCGCCGACGCCAACGTCGACTCGGCCAACAAGGGCCAGATCGACCTGACGGTTGACGAGAAGAACCGCAAGGTCAACGACCGCCAGGTCGGCTGGATGCAGCAGATGGCCGCCAGCGGCACGCTCCACAAGGAGTTCAACACCGGCCTCTTCGTCAACGGCAACTCCAGCCGTCCGGAAGCCGCAGGTCTCGGCGTCGCCCTCATCGGCTCGCTTTACCTGATGCTGATCGTTCTTGCCCTGTCGCTGCCGATCGGTGTCGCCGCTTCGATCTATCTCGAAGAGTTCGCGCCGAAGAACAAGCTGACCGACCTGATCGAGGTCAACATCAACAACCTCGCGGCCGTTCCCTCGATCGTCTACGGTCTGCTCGGTCTCGCCGTCTTCATCAACTTCGCAGGCCTGCCGCGCTCCGCGTCGCTGGTCGGCGGTCTGGTGCTGACGCTGATGACGCTGCCGACCATCATCATCGCCACCCGCGCAGCCCTGCGCGCCGTGCCCCCTTCGATCCGCGCAGCCGCTCTCGGCCTCGGCGCTTCGAAGATGCAGATGGTGTTCCACCACGTCCTGCCGCTGGCAATGCCTGGCATCCTGACCGGCACCATCATCGGTCTGGCGCACGCGCTCGGTGAAACCGCGCCGTTGCTCCTGATCGGCATGGTCGCCTTCGTTGCCAATGCGCCTGCCACCCCGATGGATCCCTCCACGGCTCTGCCGGTGCAGGTTTACATGTGGGCAAACGAAGCCGAACGCGCCTTTGTCGAGCGCACGTCCGGCGCCATCATCGTCCTGCTCCTGTTCCTGATCGTCATGAACCTCGGAGCCATTCTCTTGCGTCGTCGCTTTGAGCGCCGCTGGTAAACGGAGTAAACATCATGAACATGTTGACGGAAGCAGCAGTTGAGAAGGCGCTAGACCAGAAGATGAATACCATTCCGTATAAAATGATCGGCCAGGACGTCTCGGTTTACTACGGCGAGAAGCGTGCGCTTTTCGACGTGAAGCTGAACATCCGCGAAAACACCGTGACGGCTCTCATCGGTCCATCGGGCTGCGGCAAGTCCACCTTCCTGCGCAGCCTGAACCGCATGAACGACACGATCGACAACTGCCGCGTTACCGGCAAGATCACGCTTGATGGCGATGATATCTACGATCCGGATATCGACGTCGTCGAACTGCGCGCCCGCGTCGGCATGGTGTTCCAGAAGCCGAACCCGTTCCCGAAGTCGATCTACGAAAACGTCGCCTACGGCCCGCGCATCCACGGTCTCGCCAAGGCGAAGGCCGACATGGACGTCATCGTCGAGCAGAGCCTGCAGCGCGCCGGCCTGTGGAACGAGGTCAAGGACCGCGTGCATGAAGGCGGCACCGGCCTCTCGGGTGGTCAGCAGCAGCGTCTGTGCATCGCCCGCGCGATTGCCGTCAGCCCCGAAGTCATCCTGATGGACGAGCCCTGCTCGGCGCTTGACCCGATCGCGACCGCCAAGGTCGAGGAGCTCATCCACGAGCTGCGCGAAGCCTACACGATCGTCATCGTCACGCACTCGATGCAGCAGGCAGCCCGCGTTTCGCAGCGCACCGCCATGTTCCACCTCGGCAACCTCGTCGAGGAGAACGATACCGACAAGATGTTCACCAACCCGGATGATCCGCGCACCCAGGATTACATCATGGGCCGCTTCGGTTGATCTCCGAAACCGGTAAACCTCAGGACATTCAAGGATAAGCCCCATGGCATCGACACATATCTATTCCGCCTATGACGATGATCTCAAGTTCCTGACGCGCCGCATCTCCGAAATGGGCGGCCTCGCGGAACAGATGGTCGGCGACGCCGTTCGCGCGCTCGTCAACGGCGACACTTCGCTCGCCCAGAAGGTCATCTCCGACGACGTGATCCTCGATCACGCCGAGCGCGAGATTGGCGAAAAGGCGATCATCACCATCGCCCGCCGCCAGCCGATGGCCGCCGACCTTCGCGAAATCATGGGCTCGATCCGCATCGCGGCCGATCTCGAGCGCGTCGGCGATCTTGGCAAGAACACCGCCAAGCGCGTCATCGCGGTTCAGAGCACGGGCGTTCCGCGCAAGCTCGCCCGCGGTCTCGAGCATCTCTCCGAACTGGCGCTCGTCCAGCTCAAGGAAGTTCTCGACGTCTACACCAGCCGCGTTGCCGATCGTGCCAAGTCGATCCGCGAACGCGACGAGGAAATCGACGCGATGTACACCTCGCTGTTCCGCGAGATGCTGACCTACATGATGGAAGATCCGCGCAACATCACCAGCTGCACGCACCTTCTCTTCTGCGCCAAGAACATCGAGCGCATCGGCGACCACGCCACCAACATCGCAGAGACCATCTACTACATGGCTACCGGCGCCCAGCCGGAAGGCGAGCGTCCGAAGGACGACACCGCCAACACCGTCGGCGCGGTCACGGAATAAGCGTTCCGGACCCACGCCCCCAGGAGACCGAGACGAATGATCCCAAGAGTAGCAGTCGTTGAAGACGAAGAAGCACTGAGCGTGCTTCTTCGCTATAACCTTGAGGCCGAAGGCTTCGAAGTCGATACCATCCTTCGCGGTGACGAGGCCGAGATCCGGCTGCAGGAACGCACGCCTGATCTTTTGATCCTCGATTGGATGCTGCCCGGCGTATCCGGCATCGAGCTCTGCCGTCGCCTGCGCATGCGCCCCGAGACGGAGCGCCTGCCGATCATCATGCTGACCGCCCGTGGCGAGGAAAGCGAACGCGTTCGCGGCCTGTCGACCGGCGCCGACGATTATGTCGTCAAGCCGTTTTCGACGCCTGAGCTCGTTGCCCGCGTCAAGGCGATGCTGCGCCGCGCCAAGCCCGAAGTGCTCTCCTCGCTGCTGAAGTGCGGCGATATCGAGCTCGATCGCGAAACCCACCGCGTTCACCGCAAGAGCCGCGAAGTCCGCCTCGGACCGACCGAATTCCGCCTGCTGGAATTCCTGATGTCGTCGCCGGGCCGCGTCTTCTCCCGCTCGCAGCTGCTCGATGGCGTCTGGGGCCATGACATCTATGTCGACGAACGCACCGTCGATGTGCACGTCGGCCGCCTGCGCAAGGCGCTCAACTTCTCCAACATGCAGGATGTCATCCGCACGGTTCGCGGCGCCGGCTATTCCATGGAAGCGTAAGGCGCTTCCATTCCATCCGATCCAACGAAAAACGGGCCCCGCGAGGGCCCGTTTTCTTGTGTTCCTTATCCGGCTTTCCGGGTCATGCGACCCGGTTGGCTGCCTTGCGGCGCTCGTTGACCGGCTGGTAGGCCATGCGCTGGTGGTAGGTGCAGTATGGCGAGTTGTCAGGGGACTCGCAGCCGCAGAAGTGGAAATCGTCAGTCAGCGGATCGCCGACCGGCCACTTGCACGTACGCTCGGTCAGTTCCGTAAGGCCGAGGCGGCGCGAGATCGGAACGACAACGTTGGAAGCCGGACGGTAGCGGACTTCCTCGATCGCATCGATGTCCATCTCTTCCTTGAGAGCCACTGCGCCCTGCGGGCGGGCAACGGCGCGGCTTGGCGAGATGCGTGCGGAATTGAAGTTGCTGGCAGCGCGCGGGGTCGAAACCGCCGGGCGCTTCGGCGCTCTGGTCGCGGTCGTCGTGCCGCCGGCCTTGGCGCGGCCAGGCAGGTTCAGGCGGTGGACCTTGCCGATGACGGCGTTGCGGCTTACACCGCCAAGTTGTGCCGCAATCTGGCTGGCGCTCAAGCCTTCGGCCCAAAGCTTCTTCAGTCTTTCAACGCGCTCGTCTGTCCAGTTCATGCCCTGTCTCCGCCTTATTGCGTTGGTGTAGGCAGAATCCTTCACCCATGGCACGGACGTGTCCGGACCAAGAAACGCTTGCTCGATTTTGGTGACTAGTTCCGCCGCATGCAGTCTAGTAATTGAGTTTTAACCTAGAGTGAGGGCGACTCCGTGACAAGAGTCGGTTGAATCGCGGCGAATCGATTTCTCGGTTTTCCCCAACTTGCTGGGTGGTAGAGTCATTTCTGCAACATTAGCTGTTGATAGCTCGCCGGCGCCCCGATGCTTGCTTGACGCATGCGGCAAAAGCTCAGTTTTGTTGACATCGCACTGCGAAAAGACAATAGTGCCCCTCGCCGCCGAAAGGCGGCATTTTTCATTTCCGGGCACCCGCTTTTTAGCCGGAGTCCGGGCCTTTGTTGAGCGAATGACAGGAGATCGCGCCATGGCTGAAGCCGCGCCGCTTTATGATACCTACTCTCGTGCCCCGCTGCGGTTCGAGCGAGGAGAGGGCGTGTGGCTGATCACCGAAACTGGCGAGCGATATCTCGATTTCGGCGCGGGCGTTGCCGTGACCTCCGTCGGCCATAGCCATCCGCACGTCGTCGGCGCGCTGAAGGATCAGGCCGAGAAGGTTTGGCACCTCTCCAACATTTACGAAATCCCCGGCCAGGAGCGCTTTGCCAAGCGGCTGACCGATGCAACCTTCGCGGATAAGGTGTTCTTCACCAATTCCGGCGCCGAAGCGCTGGAATGCGCGATCAAGACCGCGCGCCGCTACCAGTATTCGAAGGGCCATCCCGAGCGCTTCCACATCATCACCTTCGAAGGCGCCTTCCACGGCCGCACGCTGGCAACGATTGCCGCCGGTGGCCAGGAAAAGTATCTCGAAGGCTTCGGCCCCAAGACGCCCGGTTTCGACCAGGTTCCCTTCGGCGATATCGAAGCCGTCCGTGCCGCGATCACCGATGCCACGGCCGGTATCCTGATCGAGCCGGTACAGGGTGAGGGTGGTATCCGCCCGGCGACCACGGAATTCATGAAGGCGCTGCGCCAGCTCTGCGACGAAAACGGCCTGCTTCTGATCCTCGATGAGGTTCAGTCCGGCGTCGGCCGCACCGGCAAGCTCTTCGCGCATGAATGGTCCGGCGTGACGCCCGATATCATGGCGGTCGCCAAGGGCATCGGCGGTGGTTTCCCGCTCGGCGCATGCCTGGCAACGGCCGAAGCGGCCTCCGGCATGAAGGCCGGCACCCATGGCTCGACCTACGGCGGCAACCCGCTCGCCATGGCCGTCGGCAATGCCGTGCTCGATGTCATCCTCGAGGAAGGCTTCCTGCGCCACGTCAACGACGTCGCGCTAGTCTTCCGTCAGGGCCTTGCATCGCTGAAGGATCGTTTCCCTGATGTGATCGAGGATATCCGCGGCGAAGGCCTGATGCTCGGCGTCAAGGCGGCTGTTCCGTCAACTGAGCTGTTGCAGGCCATCCGCGCTGCCAACCTGCTGGCCATTCCGGCCGGCGACAATGTCATCCGTTTGTTGCCCCCGCTCGTCGTCACCGCTGACGAAGCCCGCGAAGGCCTCGCGCGCCTGGAGCGCGCCGCCGAGAGCGTGCGCGCCAAGGCAAAGAAGACGGCTTGAATGGATGGATGCCCGGCCGGATGGCGGGCGCAACAGGTTAAAGACAGATGGCTTCCCCAAAACACTTTCTCGATCTCTCCGCGGTAACCTCTTCCGACCTCAGGGTCATCATGGACGACGCCAAGACCCGCAAGCAGGCCTTCAAGGCTGGCCAGGGCGACAAGCCGCTGGCAGGCAAGATGCTGGCGATGATCTTCGAAAAGCCCTCGACGCGTACCCGCGTCTCCTTCGACGTCGGCATGCGCCAGCTCGGCGGCGAAACGCTGTTCCTCTCCGGCACCGAAATGCAGCTCGGCCGCGCCGAAACGATTGGCGACACCGCGAAGGTCCTGTCGCGCTATGTCGACGCTATCATGATCCGCACCACCGATCACGCCCGCATGCTGGAGCTCGCCGAACATGCGACCGTTCCCGTCATCAACGCGCTGACGGATGATACCCATCCCTGCCAGATCATGGCCGATATCATGACCTTCGAAGAGCATCGCGGCCCGATCAAGGGCAAGACGATCGCCTGGATGGGCGATGGCAACAACGTGCTGCATTCGCTGGTCGAAGGGGCTGCCCGTTTCGGCTATCGCATGAACATGGCGGTACCTCTTGGTTCCGAGCCGAAGGATCACTATCTGAACTGGGCCCGCAATGAGGGCGCCGAGATCATGCTGAGCCATGATGCAGACCGTGCGGTCGCCGGCGCCGATTGCGTGGTGACCGATACCTGGGTCTCCATGAATCAGGAACATCGGGCCCGGGGTCACAACGTCTTCCAGCCTTATCAGGTCAATTCGGCTTTGATGGCACAGGCCGACAAGGATGCATTGTTCATGCATTGCCTGCCGGCCCATCGTGGTGAGGAAGTTACCGACGAAGTGATCGACGGCCCGCAATCCGTGGTCTTCGATGAAGCGGAAAACCGTCTTCATGCGCAGAAGTCGATTCTTGCTTGGTGCCTGGGCGCGATCTGAACCATACTGGAGGCCACATCGGGCCGGACAGGCCCGTGGCCGCGCTGGCGGATGGACGGGCTCGTCCACTGCCCTCAGACTAGGAGAAGACCATGGCAGAAGCTGCAGCCACCCTTGGCGAATTCGATTTCGCCGGTGATGATCATGTCGTTCCGTTTCAGGTGGAAGGCCTGGATGTGCGCGGTCGCGCCGTCCAGCTCGGCCCGATGCTGGATGCGATCCTCGATCGCCACAACTATCCCGCACCCGTCGCCCGTCTGCTGGCCGAAGTCATCGCGCTGACGGTGCTGCTTGGCACGTCGCTGAAGTTCGAAGGCAAGTTCACCGTGCAGACCAAGAGCGACGGCCCGGTCGATCTGCTTGTGGCCGATTTCTCGACGCCCGAGAACGTGCGTGCCTATGCCCGCTTCGACCAGACGCTTCTGGACGAGGCGGTCGCCGCCGGCCGCGCAGAGCCAGAGCAGCTGCTCGGCAAGGGCATGCTGGCGTTTACCATCGACCAGGGCAAGTTCAGCCAGCCTTACCAGGGCATCGTCGCGCTCGACGGCGCCACGCTGGAGGATATCGCCGGCACCTACTTCCGTCAGTCGGAACAGATCCCGACGCGCGTGCGCCTCGCCGCCGCCGAACTGTTAGACCGCGACGAGCAAGGCAAGTCGCGTCATCGCTGGCGGGCAGGGGGCCTCGTTGCCCAGTTCCTGCCGGAAGCGCCCGAGCGCATGCGCCAGGCCGACCTGCATGGCGGCGATGGCGACGAAGGTACCATCAAGCATGCGGAAGACGATGCCTGGGCCGAAGCGCGCTCGCTGGTGGAAACCATCGACGCCGACGAGCTGACGGATCCGCAGGTCGGCGTCGAGCGCCTGCTGTTCCGGCTGTTCCACGAGCGCGGCGTGCGCGTTTACGAGCCGCGCGAAGTGTTCGACCGCTGCTCCTGCTCGCGCGAGAAGATCAAGGGCGTGCTCAAGGGCTTCTCCGCCGAGGAGATCGAGGCGAGCCAGGAAGAGGGCAAGATCGCGGTCACCTGCGAATTCTGCTCGACGACCTATCGTTTCGAGGCCGAAGAACTCGCGCAGGCGGCTGAATGACCTGAGGCATGTCGCGCAAAAGTGTGCAGCGGCTTTGCGGCAGCGGCATGCAACAAAAAGGTTAGTTCAGGACTCTGAGCAGGCCCGGTGAATCAAGCGAGAAGGCGGGGATTTCCACCTGGAAGACCTCGCCTTTGTCGGTTTCCATCTGGTAGTGGCCGAACATCAGGCCCGATGGCGTATCGAGCGGGCAGCCCGATGAGTATTCGTATGTGTCGCCAGGGCTGAGCGTCGGCTGCTCGCCGACGACGCCGGCGCCGCTCACTTCATCGACGACGCCGTTTTGGTCGGTGATGTTCCAATAGCGGTTGACGAGGCGTACAGTGAGGTCTGAATTGTTGCTGATGACGATGCGGTAGCCCCACACATAGCGGTCGTCGTCCGGGTCGGATTGCTCCTCCAGGTAAAAGGGCTCGACCACCACTTCAATATCTCGTGTCAGGGCGCGGTACATGCCTACACCATAATAAGAATACCTTACTGGTATCTTATAAGAGGTGCGGCAGGTCAATAAACCAGGCCGGAATCCGCAATCAATTGGCTGTAAGCGCGAAAAATTCGCGCGTTAAGACTAATGCCATTCCCGCTCAGCGCGAGTAAATTTCAAGAATGCGCGTTTAAATGCCGACCGGATCACATCGACCCGGCCGGCTATTCTTGATCAGGCCTTGATCTTGGATAGCGCCTGCGCGAAATCCTCGATCAGGTCGTCGGTATCCTCGATGCCGGCGGACAGGCGCACGGTGCCCGGAGAAATGCCGAGTTCGGCGCGGGCCTCGTCCGTCAGGTTCTTGTGCGTGGTCGTGGCCGGATGCGTGATCAGGCTCTTCGCGTCGCCGAGATTGTTGGAGATCTTGACGATCTCAAGCGCGTTCTGCAGCGCGAACGCCGCTTCCTTGCCGCCCTTGAGCTCGATCGCCACCAGCGTCGAGCCGCCCTTCATCTGCTTGGCGACAATATCGGCCTGCGGATGGTCCTTGCGGCCGGGATAGATCACCTTGGCCACCTGCTTCTGCCCGGCCAGGAAGTCGGCGATCTTGCCGGCGTTCTCGGTCTGCTGCTTGACGCGAAGCGGCAGCGTCTCGAGACCCTTGAGCAGGGTCCAGGCCGTGAACGGCGACATGGCCGGACCGGTATGGCGATAATAGTCCTGCAGATGCTCGTTGACCCACTCGGTATCCGAGAGGATCACGCCACCCAGGCTGCGGCCCTGGCCGTCGATATGCTTGGTCGCGGAATAGACGACGATATGGGCGCCGAGTTCCAGCGGCTTCTGGAAGATCGGCGTCGCAAAGACGTTGTCGACAACGACCTTGGCGCCGATCTGGTTGGCGAGCTTGGCAACGCCGGCGATATCGACCACTTCCAGCGTCGGGTTGGTCGGGCTTTCCAGGAAGAACACCTTGGTGTTCGGGCGGATCGCCTTTTCCCAGTTCTCCAGATAGCGGCCGTCGACCAGCGTGCATTCGATGCCGTATTTCGGCGCCAGCGTCTCGACCACCCAACGGCAGGAACCGAAGAGCGCGCGGGCGGCGACGATATGGTCACCGGCCTTCACCTGGCAGAGGATGGCGGCGGCAACGGCTGCCATGCCCGATGCGGTGGCGCGGGCTTCTTCCGCACCTTCCATCGCGCACATGCGCTTTTCGAACATGTCGTTGGTCGGGCTGCCGTAGCGGGCATAGATATAGCCCTCGGTCTCGCCCTTGAAGCGCGCCTCGGCGGCTTCCGCGCTGTCGTAGACGAAGCCCTGCGTCAGGTAGATCGCCTCGGATGTCTCGCCATACTGCGAGCGCAGCGTTCCGCCGTGGACCAGTTGGGTTGCCGGGCGCCAAGTCTTGCTCATGCCATCACCACTTTCAAACACAAAAAAACCGGCCGCAAATGCAGACCGGTTTCAACCCGGTCTATTTAGCCACTTGTTTAACGTGGCTGCAAGCCGACCGGCCAAATCACCACGGGATAAAGCTGCAATACTGCTGTTGCGCGCTTGCGTCAATTCCTCGATTTTGGTTTTGTCTGCGGCAAATTATGGATGGGGCATGATGGCTCGCGAAACAGGAATATTGGCAGACCGCGCGATTGCGGCGTTGTTCGAGACGGGACGCCTCGTCGCGGAGCGCGAGCTCGATAGCGACCAGATCCAGCCGGCGAGCCTTGATCTGCGTCTCGGCGCCAAGGCATTCCGCGTCCGCGCCAGCTTCATGCCGGGTCCGAACAGTCTCGTCTCCGACAAGCTCGACCGTTTGAAGCTGCATGTCGTCGACCTCTCGGAAGGCGCGGTGCTCGAAACCGGCTGCGTCTACATCGTCCCGCTCATGGAGCGCCTCGATCTGCCCGCCGACATGTCGGCCTCGGCCAATCCGAAAAGCTCGACCGGCCGCCTCGATATCTTCACCCGCGTCATCACGGATTATGCACAGGAGTTCGACAAGATCCCGGCCGGCTATTCCGGTCCGCTTTATCTCGAAATCTCGCCGCGCACCTTCCCGATCGTCGTGCGTCGCGGCTCGCGCCTGTCGCAAATCCGCTTCCGCATTGGCCAGTCGCTGCTCGGCGAACCGGAACTTCTGGCGCTGCACGATGCCGAAACGCTGGTCGCAAGCACAAAGCCGAACGTCTCCGGCGGCGGCATCGCGCTGTCGATCGATCTCGCCGGCGACAAGGACGGCCTGATCGGCTATCGCGGCAAGCACCACACGGCGGTCGTCGACGTCGACAAGAAGGCTCAGCACGACATCTTCGATTTCTGGGAGCCGATCTACAGCCGCGGCCGCAACGAGCTGATCCTCGATCCCGACGAATTCTACATCCTCGTCTCGCGCGAAGCAGTCCACGTGCCCCCGCATTACGCCGCCGAGATGACACCTTTCGATCCGCTGGTCGGCGAGTTCCGCGTCCACTACGCAGGCTTCTTCGACCCCGGCTTCGGCCACGCCCCCGCCGGCGGCCGCGGCAGCCGCGCCGTCCTCGAAGTCCGCAGCCACGAGGTCCCCTTCATTCTCGAAGACGGCCAGATCGTCGGCCGCCTGGTCTACGAGCACATGCAGGAACACCCCGAAAGCCTCTACGGCACCGGCCTCGGCTCGAACTACCAGGCGCAGGGCCTCAAGCTCTCCAAGCACTTCCGGATCTGACCAGCCTCACCCGGAAGTCGCCAACGCCGCTTGACACCAGCCGCCATCTGTTGGAAATCTGCGCGTAACGCGGGTGTAGCTCAATGGTAGAGCAGCAGCTTCCCAAGCTGAATACGAGGGTTCGATTCCCTTCACCCGCTCCAACTTCTCTATTTCCCGACACCCCTCGCTACCTACGTCAGCATCGGCCAGGTATCGGAAAGCTTGTAGCCGCCGGGGAATGGATCGGTAGGGTCGAGCATGAGCTGAGCGGTGCCGCTGATCCAGGCGCTGCCGGTGATCGAGGGAACGATCGCCTTCTGGTCGGCGATCGTCGTCTCTTTGACGATCTTGCCGACGAATTTCGTGCCGATGATCGACACGCCCGTCAGGCTCTCGCCTTCCTGTAGCTCGCCGCGCGCGTTGAGCAGCGCCATGCGCGCCGACACCGCCGTGCCGGTTGGGGATCGGTCGATCTTGCCGGGTTGAATGGCGACGACGGATTTCGCCAGAAGCTGGCCATCCTCGCGATAGGGCTTTCCGGCAAAGAGGCAGAACGAGATATGGTTCCAGCCTGTATCTTCGGGGTGCGAGAAGCCCAACTGCTGATTAGCCGCATTGGTGATCCTGATGCCCGTCTCGGCGATCAGGCGCGCATTCTCCGGGATCAGCTCGATGCCGACCTGATCGGGATCGACGACCACGAAACTGTCGCCGCCATAGGCGGTGTCGACGGTGAGCGTTCCGATACCGGGAACGTCGAGTGAAGCATCGAGCTTCTGCGCAAAGCTCTTCACGTTGGTCACGGTAATGCGTTCGGCCTTGCCGTTGCGGCATTCCGCCTCGACCTCGACGAGCCCGGCCGGCGCTTCGAGCACCATCCTCGTTACCGGTTCCGTCATCGGAATGATGCCGCTGTCCAGGAGAACGGTGGAGACGCAGATCGAGTTCGATCCAGACATTGGAGGCGTATCCTCCGGCTCCATGATGATCCAGCCCATCTGCGCTTTCGGGTTCTTCGGCGGCACCAGCAGGTTGACGTGGCGGAAAACGCCGCCACGCGGCTCGTTCAGCACGAAATTCCGTAGCGTCTGATCCCTCGCAATCCAGCGGGACTGCTCCCAGACCGTCTCGCCCGGCGGCGGCGCGACGCCGCCGACGATCACATCGCCGACTTCTCCTTCGGCATGGCAACTGACGATGTGGACGATCTTGCTGGTGCGCATCTTCTCGCTCTTTTCTCGGTTCTCGTCGCCTCGAAGCCCCGACGACGCTGGTGACGGATCATATAATGCATGCCTGCGCATCATTGATGAAGCACCTTCCGCATGCGTAGAGGATCTAAGCGGGTTATCCAATTCGGGTTGTGGCTCTAACGCTTTCCGCGTACTTGACGAATCCCTAATGAACGTGGTTAATTTTTAACTATTCTCCGGTACATGGAACTTGGACGGCGCTCTGGCCGTTACTGGCGCACACGAGGAGGAATAGCGAAATGCTCTTGAAGATTTTCACCGCGAAGCGCGATGTCGTCGACGCCGATGACACCGGCACATACGCGGATGGCTACCATATGCCGGAACTCGACGTTGCCGCATACAAGCGCAGCGACCGCCGTTCTTCCTACGAGCGCGACTATGGTCGTGGTCGCAAGGTTGAAGAAATCTCGCTCGGTCTCGTCTAAAAGATTGATCAGATAGCGGGTAAAGTCGGCATTTGCCGAAATGAAAATGGGCGGCCTCGAGCCGCCCATTTCATGTTTGCGAGAGCCTCGTCGCGGCTCAGAATTCCGTCCAGTCGTCGTCCTTCTTGTCGGCGGAAGACGTGCCGCCGAAGGCGTTGGCGAGCTTCTGTCCGAGGGCGAGCGCTGGCGAGGAGGTCGGTCGCGTGACCCCCGAGGTGGCGATCCGCACCGGCGCCTTGCGGGTCAAGACAGGCTTGGCCGGGCGCGGCGCCAGGGGCTCGTTGGCATCGGGAACCACCCGTGGCGTGAACGCCACGGTGCTGCCGCCGGTGCCGGTCAGCTTGAACTGGTCGAGCAGGGTGTTGAGCGCAGCCGCCTCGGTGGCGAGCTTGTGGCTGGCGGCGGTGCTTTCCTCCACCATCGCGGCGTTCTGCTGCGTGCCCTGGTCCATCGTGTTGACCGAGGTGTTGATCTCTTGCAGCCCGATCGATTGCTCGCGTGCTGCTTCGGCAATCGCGTTGACGTGCTGGTTGATCTCCTGCACCTCATGCACGATCTCTTCGAGCGCCTTGCCGGTCTCGCCGACCAGCGAAACACCCGATTTCACCTGGTTGCCCGAAGTCAGGATCAGCGACTGGATTTCGCGTGCGGCATTGGCTGAGCGTTGCGCGAGTTCGCGCACTTCCTGGGCGACAACAGCAAAGCCCTTGCCCGCTTCACCGGCGCGTGCCGCTTCCACGCCCGCGTTCAGCGCGAGAAGGTTGGTCTGGAAGGCGATGTCGTCGATCACGCCGATGATGTTGCCGATCGAGGCCGAGGACTGTTCGATCTGCTGCATGGCGTTGACCGCCTTGCGCACCACTTCGCCGGATCGCTCTGCGCTATGGCGGGTTTTCGACACCAGCGTGCGCGCTTCTTCCGCCCGGCGCGCGGCATCCTTCACCGTGGTGGTGATCTCTTCCAGCGCGGCCGCCGTCTCTTCGACGGAGGCTGCCTGCTGCTCGGTGCGACGCGAAAGCTGGTCGGCAGACGAGCGGATTTCGCCGGCGCCGGCCGTAATCGCGCGGGCGTTGTCGCCCACGGTCTGCATCGTTTCGTTGAGCTTGAAGATCGAGTTGTTGAAGTCCTGGCGCAGGCTGTCCAGGCTGCCTTCGAACGGCGTGTTGATCTGTGAGATCAGGTCGCCGGCGGCAAGCTTGCGCAGGCCGTCGCCGAGCGCGCTGACGGTGCGCGAGAGATCGGCCGCCTCGGTGGCGCGCTGTGCTTCGATTTCGCGGCGTTCGCTGTCGGTGAGATTGCGGTTGCGCTCCGCCTCGCGCTCGAGACGCACGCGCTCGATGGCATTGTCGCGGAAGATCGAGACGGCGGCCGCCATCTCGCCCACTTCGTCCTGCCTGTCCATGCCGTCGACGGCGCTTGCCGTCTCGCCCTCGGCAAGCCGCGTCATGCGCTGGCGAAGCCGGGCCATCGGCGCCGCGATGCCAGCCTGCGCGATCCAGATGCTGAGCCCGATCGCGGCAAGCACGGCGAGCCCGATCAGCACGAAACAGTAGAAGATACGGCTGTTGACCGTGGCCGAAAGCGCATCGCCGCCATCGTTGAGCTGTACCATCAGCGCATCATTGTTGGCGATCATCTTCGGCGTAACGATCGAGAGCTTGGCGTTAAGCTCCGCCGCCGTGGCCTGCGCACCGGTGCGGTCGCCGGCCTTGGCCTGGTCGATCACCTTTTTCGCGAGCGCATCCATCTCGTCGATGCCGGCGATGATCTCGTCGATCGCGGGCTTGCGGTTCGGCACGAGGTCGGCTGCCTGCTGCAGACGCTCGCGCGCTTGCGGCATCTTGCTGGGCGCGGCGATCGCGGCGTCGAAGTCTGGCGTGCCGGGGGTAAGGTCGGAGACGACGGTTGCCTGCAGAACGGCTGCGGTGGCAGACGCGCTGGCTCGCGAGGCTTGCATGGCTGCCAGTGCTTCGTGGTCGATGAAGGCGCTGTAGGCGGCATCGGCGCCGCGGAATTCCTCGACGACATAGACAAGACCGCCGATCGCGATGACGCCGAGAAGCGCAACGACCGAGATGATCTTGGTGCGGATTTTGAAGTTTTTCAGCATGAATGGGCCCATGGGCTGCGGCCAGGGGGATGGCCGGATACGATCGTTTTCAAGGACAGGCGTTTTCGAAGGCAGAGCTGGCGCTTTCGCGCCGTGGGAAGATGCCCGCTAAGGCTCGACAGGCGCATCATGCATTCGGTCAGGAACCGGTGTCGTCGATCGCGACTAGAATCCATATTGCTTAAGACGAAACTAACACATCCAGAGGTCCACAGAATTTAAGTGGGCTGGCTCATGGCGAGGGGATCGAGGCCCCGCGCATCGGTTGCGAAGAGGCCGTCGGCAGGTGCGGGGTCTTGTCCCAGAAGAACGGCTTGAAATGCAGCTGGAAGACGGCGCGCCACGCGGCGCTCGATATCATCACCCAGTAAAGGGGAAGGGCGACCCAGCGCCAGCCGACCTTCCGCTTCTCGTCACGCAGCATGGCGCGCCGGCCAAGCACCAGCAGGATGACGTAGCTTCCCAGCATGTTGGCGACATCGATCATAAACAGCAGCATATCAAGGGTGGCGGTTTCGGGGAAACCGAGCATCATGTAGCTGGCGGTGGTGAGGATCAGCATGACCATCCACGGACGCGTCAGCGAGGCGACGAGCATGCCGCCGATCAGTACCTGGAAAACGAGGAACGGCCAAAGCCCCATCTCGCGCACGAGTTTGCCCGGTGCGCGCATCATCACCAGCCATGTCTGCAGCCAGCCCTTGAACCACCGTGTGCGCTGGTTCAGCCAGACCTTACGCGTCGTCGGCGCGTCCTCGTATGTCGGGCAATCGATCACGCCGCAGCGATAGCCGAGCCTGTAGAGCCGCAGGCCGAGATCGGCATCTTCAGTCACGTTATAGGGATCCCACCCGCCGCACGCCTTGAGATCGGCGACACGCAGATGGTTGGAGGTGCCGCCGAGCGGCATCGGTAGCCGGTGCTTCGCCAGCATCGGCAGCAACAGCCGAAACAGCGCTGCATATTCGAGCGCGAAGGCCGCGCTGATCCATGAGCTGCCGACATTGGAGATGATCAGCGGCGCCTGCAGGCAGGCAACGTCGTCCCGACTGGCGCAGAAGCTCGCATAGGCCGCGCGCAGCTGGTCCGCATGCGGCCTGTCCTCTGCGTCGTAGATCACGAGGAACTCGCCGCGCGCGGCGCTCAGCGCATAGTTGAGCGCCTTCGGTTTCGTTCTCGGATGGGAGACCGGCACCGCGACGATTTCGAACTGCGGGCCGAGATCCTGTTTTTCGAGTGCCGCGATCGTCGCGTGGTCGTCGGCCTCGCATATCAGCTTGATGTCGAGCTTGGCGATCGGCCAGTTGAGCTGCTTCAGCGCTGCCACCAGCTGGCCGGCGACCTCCGCCTCCTTGTAGAGCGCGACGAACACGGAATAGACGGGCAGTCGCTCCGTCGGCTGTGGCGTTGGCTGCGGGCCGCGACGGTGGTGGAGTGCGCAGGCTCTGAGCAGGATCGCCACCATGTAGATGAACGACAGCGCGAGATGAACGATCGCGATCAGCGGCAAATCCGAGAACGCCGCGAAAATAAGCGCGCAGAGTGCCGCGCCCGCGATGAATCCCTGCTTGCCCGAGAGCACGATGCGGGCGCTGAACCGGCCTTTGTCCTCGAACAGCGTCCCGATGCTCTCCTTCACCCGCCGCTTGGCGCCGACGCGCCAGATAGCGTCGCGCATCGCGGTCGGCGTGGTGACGATGATCCGCTCCGCAAGCCCCGGCCGCGCCTCGATCGTCTGCGCCAGCGCCAGCAGTCGACTGGCCTCGGGAATGATGGCGATCATCGCCTTGTCGGCGTAGTTCAGCCGCACGGATCGCGTGTCCGCCAGCTGCGTGTCGAGCGCTTGGTCGTCATGGATCAGGGCCGGATCGAGCTGCGCGATGAACGGCAGGCGAAGCGCGCGGGCGAGTGCGGCATAATAGCTCTCGGCGTCCACCCATCGGTTGGCCAAGAGTTCACGCTCGATCGACGTGCCGTTATGGCGGGCCATGGTCGCCGCGCGCGCGATCGTCGGCTTGCCGATTCCGAGCCTCAGCAGCGCTTCGATCTCGATCTGCCTGACATCATTGACCACGCTCGCCGGCACGGTCGGCGAGATCAAAGGTTTCGATCGCTCTTGAAGCGTCGTGTTACGGGTGCTGATCCCGCCCGACGCATATTCCCCGATACGCATGACTCTGATACACCGTCGTTGAATTGGCAGTGCAGTCCCCGGGGCAGATCATAATGGTGCGATTTAAGCTGGCATCTCTCAATCCTAAGGGGTTTTGCAGCCTCTGGCTGTTTCTGGCCGCGTTTTGGCTACCTCTTTCGGCTGCGGCGCAGCAGGCGGCACCCTCTTTGCCCTTGCTTTTCGACAGCCGCGAGCGTCTCGCCAAGCCGGATCTGACGAGCCTCGTACGCCTGCGTTTCCTGACTTCGGTCGATTTCCCGCCGTTCAATTTCATGGATCAGAACGGCAAGCTTTCGGGCTTCAATGTCGATCTCGCCCGCGAAATCTGCGCCGAGCTGGAGATATCGGACAAGTGCCAGATCCAGGCCTTGCCCTTCGGTGATCTCAAGGATGCGCTGGCCGCCTCGCAGGGCGATGCCGTGATCGCGGGGCTGGCCGTCGGCAGCGAGCTACGCCGGCAGTTTTCCTTCTCGCGTCCTTATCTGATGCTGCCCGCCCGCTTCGCCCGCAATCTGAAGGCGCCGATCAAGGGCGAGAACGCCGCAAGCCTTGCCGATCGCTCCGTCGGCGTGGTCAAGGAAACCGCGCACGCCGCCATGCTCGCCGCCTATTTCCCCAGGGTCAAGGCAGTGCCGTTCGACAGCAAGGAAGCGCTGCTGGAGGCATTGAAGGACGGCAAGGTCGACGCCGTCTTCGCCGATTCGCTGCAGCTGTCCTTCTGGGTGTCGTCGCAGGCGTCGGAGAAATGCTGCGCCCTGTTCGACGGTCCCTACATGTCGGAAGAGTTTCTGGGAGAGGGCATGACGATCATGCTGCGGCAGAAGGACGAGGTCCTGCGCTCGGCCTTCGACCACGCGCTGGCCGCCCTTTCGCGCAGCGGCCGCCTGCAGGAAATCTACCTGCGATACTTCCCCTACGGCCTATACTAGGCAGGTTAAGCCTTGCGGAAACGGGCAATGGCGCTGCGCTCGATCGCGGCGCAGGTCAGCTTGTCGAGGCCGAGCCGGTCGCGCAGCAGGCTGAGCAGGCGCAGTTCTTCCGCCTTCACCGAAAGATCGGCCGACGCGACCTCGACCGCCAGCGCATAGGCGGTGTCGTAAAGCTTCGGTGACAGCGTGTCCTTGACCGTTTCAAGAACGACATCGAGCCCCTCGGGACCGGACAGAAGTGCCGCGCAGTCGCGAGCAACCGAGATCAGCTTGTCGTCGTCGAAGCCGCGAAACACCGGAAGAAAGCCGATCAGCTGTCCGATACGTTCCAGCTCCCGATCATTCATCGTGCTGTCGACGGCGGATGCCATGACCATCACGTAGATCAACGCGTCGTGGGCGGAAAGCGGCTTGTTCATGTCTGCATGGTTCCTCTGCGATGTCAGCAGAGTTTAGGAACTGGCCACGCCCATTACAAGGGATCGCTCATATCTTGAGGCTGCGTCAGGTCGGGTGCATCCGTTGCGCCGGCTTGTCGGGGATCCTGCCCGTAGATACCGTTCCCGTCTCGCTTGGCCTTGGCTCCGGCATCCGCGAAATCGGAGCCCGCCGCTGCCTCGGCCCAGCCATTTTCGACCAGCCACTCGGAAAGATCCTGCCCGCCGATCTTGCAACTCGCTGTCGCGGTGCCGCTCCAATTGGCGTCGCTAAGATCGCAGTTGACGGTGCGAAGCCGCAGGAAGAGCCGGAAATTGGTCTTCGCCAGCATCCCGCAGGGCCACTCCGTGCCCCCGGCGCCGGCGCAGCTCTTATCCACCGGCGTCGGTGTCAGTCCGGCCAATTGCAGCCGCCGTTCGCCGAAGCCGAGGACGCCGGCGCTTTCGGCCACCGGGCGCGGCAGGTCGATACCCTTCTCAGCCACCACGACAGGCTTTTTCTCGGGCTCCGGCGCCTGCTCGCGCTCCAATGGCTTGCCGTCGACCGAGGCCGGGTAGAATTGGCTGGCGTCATCCACCGGCCGCGCCATCATGCTGGCATCGGGGTTCGTCGTCGGCTGCGCGGGCGAGGGCGTTTGCTGCGCGGCCGCCGCTTGTGCCGATGCCGCGATCTCGACCGCATCAGACGCAGCGCTCAACCGATGCTCGCCGGCGGCGATCAGGCCTATGACGATCGCTATTCCCGCAGTCGCTGTCAGAAGTGCCGCAGGCTTCATGGAAGATTTTCCTACTGGCTGGCCCAGATGATCCGGGCGATCCAATCCACGTCGGTGAGTTCGATCGTCCGGTTCGGGTGCTCGGGATTGAGCGACATGAGTTCGATCGAGCGCGGGCTCTGACGCATCAGCACCTTGGCCATCACCTCGCCCTCGCGGGTCTTCACCACGACGCGGTCGTTGCGGCGCACCTGCGCGCCCGGCTCGACGATCAAGACGTCGCCGTCGCGATAGAGCGGCATCATGCTTTCGCCCTGCACCTCGAGCGCATAGACGCCGGCCTTCTGAGACGGTGCGGCCGGAAATTCCACGACATCCCAGCCCTGTCCGGCCGGAAAGCCGCCATCATCGAAAAAGCCGCCAGCGCCCGCCTGCGCGAAGCCGAGCAGTGGAATGGAGCTCCCTTGCGGCGGAAACGCGCCATCCGGCAGCGTCGAGAAACTGCCCTGCGGCCGCATGAAGGAGAGGAACTCCTCCATGCTGGAGCGTGTCGCCTCCAGCACCTTGGCGATCGATTCCGTCGATGGCCAGCGCAGCCGTCCATCGGCGGAAAGGCGTTTGGATTTGTTGAACGAGGTCGGGTCGAGGCCGGCGCGGCGGGCAAGCCCCGAGGGTGTCAGGTCGTGCCGTTCGGCAAGCCTGTCGAGCGCTCCCCAGATCTGCTCGTGTGACAGCATGTCGCCTGATCCCGTGCGCGCAACGGCGCTCCTTATTCGGCTGAAAGATTAACCGCAAGGCGAACAGGAGTAAAGAGACAAGAGGAATAAAATCCTCTCTCCGTCAGGCGACCATCGCCATGTTGATCTTGCCGAGCTGGATCACCGCCTGCGTGCGGCTGTCGACGTTGAGTTTGAGAAGAATGGCCGAGACATGCGCCTTGATTGTCGCCTCGGAGACGCCGAGTTCATAGGCGATCTGCTTGTTGAGCAGACCCTCGGCGAGCATCGTCAGCACCCGGCTTTGTTGCGGCGTCAGCGTGTGCAGCCGGTGGATGATGTCGGCCACATCGGGGTCCTGTTCCTGCCCGTCGCGGTAGCTGTCAGGCGTTGCGATATCGCCCGCAAGCACGGTCTGTATGCCGTGGCGGATATCGTCGATCCCCGCGGATTTGGAGATGAAGCCGGAGGCGCCGAGCTCCAGCGAGCGGCGGATCGTCGTCGCATCGTCGGACGCCGAAACGATGACGATCGGCAGGCTTGCAAATTCCGAGCGCAACGCCATCAGCCCGGAGAAACCGCTCACCCCGGGCATGGCAAGGTCGAGGAGCATCAGATCGGCATCCGGATGCTCGCCAACCGACTTTCGCGCGGCGGCGAAATCGCCGGCCTCGACGATATCGGGATGTCCCTCCATCCCGGTCACGGCCTGGCGAAGCGCATCGCGAAACAGCGGATGATCGTCGGCAATAATGATTGTCTGCTCATGCATCGAAAACTCCCTCCCAAGAGCCCGATCATGAAGTCCATGCACCGCCTTCCTCTACGGTTCATGCCTTCCTGCTAAAGCAGACTATAGCAAATCATGTCTTTTGCGGAAGGGCGTTGCCCTGGTCCTCGCTCTGGAATTCCTTGACGATCCCCATGAAGCTGCGCATCCAGCGCTCCATGATGCCGATCGAGCGGTCGATCTCGGCGTCGGATGGCAGTGCCTTGTTGACGACACTCTTGTTCTCCAGCGCGGTCACCCGGTCCGACAGCCGGTCGAGTTCGCTTTCGTAAGCCGCGCGTTCGTCGGCGGCCATGCGGCAGACGAGCGCTCCGTCCTTCTCCTCGCAGAGCGACATGGCCCCGGTCTGGCGATCGAGCCGCACGAAATGGTCGCCGCTGCGCTCCAGCTGGAAGCGACTTGCGTCCGGCTCGGCAGCGGAAGCGGCAAGCGGAATGAGGATGGCGACGAGGCTGAGCGTGATATTTTTCATGGTTTCCTCCGGAAATCTCGATGGCCACCGCATTTTTTGCGGTGAGCGCGTGGACATCGCCGCTCAACTGCGGCAAAGCCCGGGAAAGACCAGCCATTCATGAGGCCATCATGACCCTGACACCCACGCTTTACAAGATCGTGACGGAAACGCTCTGGCAGGACGCCCGGGCCACCGGTGTTTTCCGCGGCGCCGCCATCGATCTGACGGATGGATTCATCCACTTCTCGACGGCAAGCCAGGCGGTGCAAACCGCGGCCCTGCACTTCGCCGGCCAGCCCGGCCTGCTGCTGGTCGCCGTCGATGCTTCAGCCCTTGGCGACAAGCTGATCTTCGAGCCGTCGCGCGGCGGCGATCTCTTCCCGCATCTCTATGCGGACCTCCCGCTTTCGGCCGTGCTCTGGGAAAAGCCATTGCCGCTTGATGCCGAAGGCAAACACATCTTTCCGGACCTGCAGCCATGATCGATCTCTTCAAGCACGCCGCCCGCAAGGGTCTCTTCCTCTTCGATCCGGAAACGGCGCACGGCATGTCGATCGCGGCGTTGAAGTCCGGCCTCGTTCCGGCATGCGCGGCACCCGCAGATGCGCGCCTGCGCCAGACGATCGCCGGGCTTGAGTTTGCCAATCCGATCGGTATGGCCGCCGGCTACGACAAGAACGCCGAGGTGCCGGAGGCGCTGCTGAAGATCGGCTTCGGCTTCACCGAGATCGGCACGGTCACACCCAAGCCGCAATCCGGCAATCCGCGCCCGCGCATCTTCCGCCTTGTCGAGGACGAAGGCGTGATCAACCGCCTCGGCTTCAACAATGAGGGCCACGACGCGGCCTTCGCACGCCTGTCGTCCGTCCGGGGCAAGGGCATCATCGGCGTCAATATCGGCGCCAACAAAGATAGCGCCGATCGCATAGACGACTATGTGAAGGGCATCCGCCGCTTCTATTCGCTGGCGGGCTATTTCACCGCCAACATCTCCTCGCCCAACACGCCGGGCCTGCGTGATCTGCAGGCGCGCGAGAGCCTGTCGGCGCTGCTGTCGGCCGTGCTTGCCGCGCGCGACGAGGAAGCCGAAAAATCCGGTCGCAAGATCCCAGTCTTCCTCAAGGTCGCACCAGATCTGACGGAAGAAGGCATCGACGACATCGCCGCCGAAGCGCTGTCGCATGCGCTGGATGGCCTGATCGTCTCCAACACCACGCTGTCGCGCGATGGTCTGAAGGATCAGCGCCAGGCGAAAGAGCAGGGCGGTCTCTCCGGCAAGCCGCTCTTCGAAAAGTCGACCGTGGTTCTGGCGAAGATGCGCAAGCGCGTCGGCCCCGACCTGCCGATCATCGGCGCCGGCGGTGTCTCGTCAGCCGAGACCGCGCTGGAGAAGATCAAGGCGGGCGCCGATCTGGTGCAGCTCTACTCCTGCATGGTCTATGAAGGCCCGGGACTAGCGGGTGATATCGTTCGCGGCCTGTCGAAGCTGATGGATCGCGAGAAGGTCGCGTCTATCCGCGAACTGCGCGACAGCAAAACGGACTATTGGGCCGGGCGGAACGTCTGATCGGCGCGCGCTCGCACCCTGAGTGCCAGGAAGACGCCACGAGAAAGCAGGAACAGGTTGATCGCCAGCCACAGGCCGTGGTTGGCGAAGACGGCACGAAGATCGCCAGCGCCGCGAGATAGACGACGAACGACATCAGCATGCGGTTACGCATGTCGCTCGACCATGTGGCGCCGATGAAGACGCCGTCCATCAGAAAGGCGAGCGCGCCCGTCAGGCCCGTGATCGCCGCCCAGGGCAGATAGAGGCTTGCGGCCTCACGCACGTCAGATGACGTCGTCAGCGCCGCGATCAGCCGCTCTCCGGCCACCAGGAAAAACAGCGAGATGATGCCGGCAAGCCCGAACGACCAGATCGTCGTCAGCTTCAAGCCGCGATCGAAGGCCGGGCGGTAGCGCGCCCCGACGGCGCGCCCAGTGATCTGCTCGGCCGCATTGGCCAGCCCGTCGAGATAGAAGCTCGACAGCATCAGGAAGTTCATCAGCACGGCGTTTGCCGCCAGCGTCACGGCGCCGAAGCTGGTACCGATGCGCGTCATCAGCGCGAAGGCGCCAAGCAATACGAAGGTGCGGATCAGAATGTCACGGTTGAGCGTGAAGAGCTCCGCGAGAGGCTTCCGAGCAAAGACTTCGCCGCGCGTCGGCCGGTCGGCGCGGTCGAAGCCTCGGAGCACGATGAACAGACCGGCGAGCGCCCCGATCGTCTCGCCGACGGTGGTCGCCCAGGCAACGCCTGATATCCCCCAGTCGAGCCAGAGCCCAAGCGCGATCGCCAGCACGATGTTGATGCCGTTGATGATCGTCTGCAGCAGCAGGCCGACGCTTCCCTGGCCGCGCCCGAGCACGAAGCCGAGGATCGCGTAATTGGCAAGCGCTGCCGGCCCGGCGAGAATGCGGATGGAGAAGTAGGTGCTGGTCGCCTGCGCCACCGCGTTGTCCGGCCCCATCAGCGTCAGACCCGCTGCAAGCAGCAGCGGTGACAGACAGAGCAGCGCCACGCCGCAGCCAAACGCCGAAATGATCGCCCGCCAGAACACGCCCTGCTCAGCATGCCGGTCGCGGCGGCCATAGGCCTGCGCTGTCAGCCCGGTGGTCGAGGCGCGTAGGAAGTTGAAGCTGCCGAGAATGAGATCGAAGAGCATCGCCCCGATCGCCAGGCCCGCAAGCGCATCGGGATTGCCCATATGGCCGACGACGCCGGCGCCGACAAGGCCGAGCAGCGGCGTGGTGATGAAGCCAAGCGTCATCGGAATGGCGATCGACAGCACCATCCGGTGCGTGACCTCGAAGGCGAGGCCGCCGCCGCTGTTGTGTACGCTCGCTTCCAAGGTCTGCTCCTCACAAAGAGGCGGAATCACCTCAGTTGGAAAGCACCATGGCCCAATAGGGCACGTTGCGGGAAGCGGGATTATAGGCAACGGCCACGCCAAGCCCGCTATAGCGGCCGAGCATGTTTTCCAGATGATGCGGCGAGTTGATCCAGGCGGTGACGACGGCCGGAACCGTCTGCTGCCCGGTCGCGATGTTTTCCGCCGCCGGCAGCTGCACGCCGCTTGCCTTCACGCGCGGGCCGAAACCGTCGGCGATGCCCATCACGTGCTTCATCTTGCCGGCCGCCGCCATGCGCTTGGCCTGGAAGAGGGCAGCCGCCGTCGCGGCCGGATCGACCGTCAATGGAGGCAGGCCGTTCTTGGCGCGCAGCTGGTTGACGAGCGGCAGCGAGGCGGCCGTCTGGTCTTCGCCGTTGGAGGGCGTGGAGGGCTCTTTCGGCCCGGTGGCGCAGCTGGCGACGCCGGCTGCAAGCGCAAGCGCGGAAAAGCGCAGCAGGCTGCGCCGTGAGAGATCAATGGAGGTCATGTTACCGGCGATAGCTGAAGAGACGGATGATGAGGAAGATCGGAATGACGATGGTGGCGCCAAGCATCAGATAGTCGCCGACGCGGCCGAGCGCGGAGAAGCCGCGATGCCAGACCTCGAGGATGAAATTGCGGATGCCGTAGATGAAATCCAGCGGTGCCAGCCCGAAGACGGCCATGATGAAGCCGACGATCAGCGACACCACCAAAAGCTTGATCAATGTACGGCCGAGCGAGTCGCCCAGAAACTTGTTCACCTGATCGGACATGCATCATCTCCTGTTCACCCCTGAGATACGGGCGCGAATCGTTGCCCGCAAGCTTTTTCAGGGCTGTCGCGTCAGCCTCTGAAATAGGACTTGAGTTTTTTTGTGGCCATCGCCAAATGCGGGCCGCGCAACAGGTCACCATCATGCCGCCCCATCTCCAGACATCAGGCGATGCCATCGCCGACCGCCGTGCCGACTATGCCAGGATGCTGGACAAGGGCGGCGAGCCGGATGCCGCCGCCGAGCTGATGGAGCAGGCGCTGGAGCTGGTGCCGGATTGGGCGGTCGGCTGGTATTGGCTCGCCACCTACCGCGAGAAATCAGGCAATGTCGCCGGCGCGATCGAGGCCTATCGGCGAACCCGCGAGCTCACCGAGGACGATATCTTCGGCGCCACGCTGAAGCTCGCCTTCCTGGGCGACATCGCCGTCCCCGATCAGCCGCCGAGTATCTATGTCGAGCGGCTGTTCGACGATTATGCCGCCCGCTTCGAGACCTCGCTGGTGGACAAGCTCGGCTACGACGTGCCGGCAAAGCTCGCCCGCATGATCGCCGCGACCGGCCGGCATTACGCGTTAGCCGCCGATCTCGGCTGTGGCACCGGGCTGATGGGGCCGCAAATCCGCGCCATGGTCGATCGGCTCGAAGGTTTCGACCTCTCGCAGAACATGCTGGCGAAGGCTGAGGAAAAGCAGGTCTACGACCATCTCGCCCAGGCGGATTTGTCGCTGCCCGCAGACGAGTCCGGCCTGTTTGCGGATGGTAGCCCGCGTCGCGCCGATCTCGTCACGGCCGCCGATGTTCTGATCTATCTAGGCAACCTCGAGATCGCTTTTGCATCGGTCGCGGCCCTTTGTGTCGATGGCGCCGACTTCGGCTTTTCCGTCGAGGAAACCGAGGACGAGGAGGGCGTTCACCTCGCCCATTCCCTGCGCTATGCCCACTCGGAAGACTACATCCGCTCGCTCTGTGCCCGCCATGGCTTCGAGGTGATCGCGATCAGCCGCACCACCATTCGCAAAGATGGCGCGAACATCATTCCCGGCATTCTGTTCCTTGCACGCAAGACCGCCTGACGGAATGATTCTTGCGAAGTTTGAATAGGTCAGCATTGCTTACGTATTTCGCTTGAAAACGTGGCGAATGAACCGGATAATTCCACTCAGAAGCCGAAGAGCGCGAATGCCGCCCGGCGACCAATCATTCACATCCCCTGCCGCCTGGGGCCTGCCCGGGCGTTCTTGAACTCGTCTGCCGTTGGAGATTAGCGACATGACTCAGCTCATCAATGCCCTTGGCTTCTGGAACACGAGCGCCACGCGCCACACGCCTGTCGAAGACGTGCAGGGCATCTTCTCCGGCAGCCTCGTCGCGGCCCTTGGCCTTTATGTGCTCGCAAGCGCCGGCTTGCTCACCGGCAGCACGGCGGGTATCGCCTTCCTCGTGCACTATGCCTTCGGCATCAATTTCGGCCTGGCCTTTTTCCTGCTCAACCTGCCGTTCTTCTATCTCTCGTGGAAGCGCCTCGGCGTGTCCTTCACCATCAAGACCTTCATCGCCATCGGCCTGACCTCGCTGCTGACCAGCCTGCAGCCGAACGTGATGAGCATTGCGACGATCCATCCGGCCTGGGCAGCGCTTCTCGGCGGTCTTCTTCTCGGCTTCGGCCTATTGGCGCTCTATCGCCACCGCGCCAGCCTCGGCGGCGTCGGCATTCTCGGCATCTACATGCAGGAGCGCTTCGGCATCCGCGCCGGCCTCGTGCAGATGGCCGTCGATCTCTGCGTGCTGGCGGCAGCCTTCTTCGTCACAACGCCGCCCGTCGTGTTCTACTCGGTGCTTGGCGCCGTGGTGCTCAACCTCTTCCTCACGATCAACCACCGCGCCGACCGCTACGTCGCGCTCTAACCGAGCAGATTGCCGAACCGGACCGAATAGATCCGGTCGCGCCCGAGCAAGTGCGCGATCAGCGACGGCTGGTCGAACAGCCCTTTCATCGCCTTGTGGCGCAGATCGAGCCCGCCGCTCATTACCCCGAAAGCCGGCATCAGCAGCCTTGCGCCATCGGTCGCAAAGCACGGCCGGCGTATGGATTTTTCGCGCCGGCGTACGGTGGCGGAAGGATGCAGGTGCCCCGCGATCTCGCCGCTCTGCAACCCTTCTTTCGGCTCGTGCCGGAAGGTGAGGCCACCGTAAGTCAACTCATCGGCACAGGCACCGGGGAGATCGACGGTGCCGTCAGGGTCATGATTGCCGTTGATCCAGATCCACTCGCGCCCGCGCGCCATATCCGCAATCAGCGTGCGGAATGTCTCCGGCATATGCGCCGAACCGAGCCGGTCGTGAAAATTGTCGCCGAGCGAGATAACCAGCTTGGGATCGTAGCGGGTGATGACGGCGGAGAGCACCGTCAGCGTTGCCAGCGTGTCATAGGGCGGCAGCATCATGCCGCGCCGGGCAAAGGCAGCGCCTTTTTCCAGATGCAGGTCGGAGACGACGAGAACGCCGGTGTCCGGCAGATAAAGCCCGCCCAGCGGATCGCACACGGCAGCGATCCCATGCACGGAGGTCTCCACGCCCGGCATCGCCGCAATCCCGTTCAATTCCCGCGCCAGCGCCAGCCGGTTCATCACCTTTGTTTCTTTCCAGTGTCTAGGCGGGGGAGGAAGGCCAAAAAGGCCCTCTCTGCCCTGCCGGGCATCTCCCCCACAAGGGGGGAGAAAACTTGTGGCGCCGCTTTGCCTCGATCATGACCTCGGCGGTGCGGCCATTGAGCCCCTCCCCTTGTGGGGAGGGGTTGGGGAGGGGACTTTACTCCAAAGCCTCGGCAATCAGATTGTCCGCGGCTTCCGCCAGCAGAACATCCTGCGCCTCGCCATGCACATGCTCCTTGCCGATCTCCAGCATCACGGGCACGGCGAGCGGCGAGATGTGCTCCAGCGGGCGGTGGGTGATGTGCCCCTTGATTCGCTTCAGCATATCGCCAAGACGGCCGATGTCCAAAAGCCCGGTCGCCGCATCCTGCCGCGTCGCCTGCAGCAGGATATGGTCGGGCTCGTGGGTACGCAGCACGTCGTAGATCAGATCGGCGGAAACCGTCACCTGCCGGCCGCTCTTTTCCTTGCCCGGATGCCGGCGCTCGATCAAGCCTGCAATCACGGCGCAATTGCGGAAGGTGCGCTTCAAAAGGAAGGATTCGTCGAGCCAGCTTTCGAGATCGTCGCCCAGCATGTCCTCGTCAAAGAGTTCGGCGAGGCTGAGCCGGCCGCTTGCTATCATCCGGCCCATATCCTCCAGCCCCCAGATGCCGAGCGAATAGTCTGTGGCGACGAAGCCCAGCGGCTTGGCGCCGGCGCGTTCCAGCCTCCGGGTCAAAAGCATGCCCAGCGTCTGGTGCGCCAGCCGCCCTTCGAACGGGTAGGCCACCATGTAGCAGCGGCTGCCGCGCGGGAAGGTCTCGATCAGCAGCTCGTCGCGTTTCGGCAGGATCGATTTCTCCTTCTGGATCGCCAGCCAGTCGCGCACCTGGTCCGGCAGCCGGTGCCAGCGGTCGGGGTCGTCGAGCATCGAGCGCACCTGGTCGGCGAGATAGGTGGAGAGTGGAAACTTGCCGCCGGCATAGGATGGTATCTTCGGGTCGTTGGAATAGGCCTGGCTCGCCAGCGCCTCGTTCTCGCGGATGCCCTCGAAGCGCAGCACCTTGCCGGAGAAGATGAAGGTGTCGCCGGGCGAAAGCTGCTCGAAGAAATACTCCTCCATCTTGCCGAGCGTCGCACCGCCGCGCCCGATGCGACCGCCTTCGCCGCGCTTCACCATCTTCAGGTTCAGCATCGGGCTCTCGACGATGGTGCCGAGGTTCAACCTGTATTGCTGCGCCACCTGCGGATTGGAAACGCGCCAGCGCCCCTCCTTCGTCTTGCGGATACGGGCATAGCGCTCATAGGTGCGCAGCGCGTAGCCACCGGTGGCGACGAAGTCGACGATCCGCTCGAAGGTCTCCCAGGAAAGATCCGCATAGGGCGAGGCGCTGATGATCTCGTCGTAAAGCTCGAGCATGTCGAATGGCTCGGCGCAGGCCATGCCGAGAACATGCTGGGCGAGCACATCGAGCGCGCCGCGCCCGACCGGCGGCGTGTCCTGCGCGCCGATATAGTTGGCGTCGAGCGCTGCCTGGCACTCCATCACCTCGAAACGGTTGGCGGGTACGAGGATCGCCTTGGAGGGCTCGTCCATCCGGTGGTTGGCGCGGCCGATGCGCTGCGCCAGCCGCGAGGCGCCCTTCGGCGCGCCCACATGGATGACCAGATCGACATCGCCCCAGTCGATGCCGAGGTCGAGCGTCGAGGTGGCGACCACGGCGCGCAGCCGGTTCGCCGCCATCGCCGCCTCCACCTTGCGGCGCTGACCGACATCGAGCGAGCCGTGATGCAGCGCGATCGGCAGATTGTCGTCGTTGGCGGTCCAGAGCTCCTGAAACAGCATCTCCGCCTGGCTGCGGGTATTGACGAAGAGCAGCGTCGTCTGGTGCTCGAGCAGCTGCTTGTAGACATCGGGGATCGCGTACTTCGCGGAGTGGCCGGACCAGGGAATGCGCTCTTCCGTGGAAAGGATCGAGATATCGGGCTTGGCCCCGCCCTCGACGGTGACGATGCCTGAATGGCGCTCGCCACCCTCCGGCTGCGCCACCAGCCACTTCTGCAGCTCCAGCGGCTCGGCAACGGTGGCCGACAGCCCGATCGTCTGCAGCTTCGGCGCAAGCCGCCTGAGCCGCGCCAGCCCCAGCGACAGCATGTGGCCGCGCTTCGAGGTGACCAGCGAATGCAGTTCGTCGAAGATGATGTATCTGAGATCCTTGAAGAAGCGCTCGGCCTCGCCATTGGCAAGCAGCAGCGCCACCTGCTCCGGCGTCGTCAAGAGGATGTCGGGCGGGCTGAGCTTCTGGCGTTGGCGCTTCGAGACGGGGGTGTCGCCGGTGCGGTTCTCGACGGTAACGGGAAGCCCCATCTCCAGCACCGGCTTCATCAGATTGCGCTCGATATCGACCGCCAGCGCCTTCAGCGGCGAGACGTAGAGCGTGTGGATGCCGGTGAAGGCCGAGCCGGGCGGGATCTTGCCGCGGCGGGTGAGATCGGTGAGCGATGGCAGAAAGCCGGCGAGCGTCTTGCCGGCCCCGGTGGGAGCGATCAAAAGCGTGCTTTCGCCGGCCTCGGCGCGCGCCAGAAGCTCCAGCTGATGCCTGCGCGGCTGCCAACCCTTCTCCGCGAACCAACGGGTAAAGGGGGCAGGCAGGGATATCAGGCGCTCGCTATCGATCTGGTCCACCGCCTGAATGTAGTTCAAACCGCGCCGATGAGAAGGCGTCGTGTTAGCCGATCGTCGATGCAGCCGGTAATTCCGCCGCATTGCTGGTGCGCCTTGCAACAACCAAGGCAAATCGATGGAACGACAGATGCTGACGCGCCGATCCGTGCTGACCGCCCTGAGCGCCGCAACCGTGATGCCGAACATGTTGCTGCCGGGCAGGGCCCAGGCCGCCGGCAACCCGGCGGACGCGCCGAGCGAAATCCTGCCCCTGTGGCCGGCAGAGCCGCCGGGTGGCGGCGGCCCATCCGGCGCGATCGTCGAAAATGCCAGAGGCGCGATCAGCAATGTCGCCATGCCCAATATCGCGGTTTACGCACCGACAAAGCCGAACGGCATCGCCGTGCTGGTGGCCGGCGGTGGCGGATACCGGCGGATCTCGATGCGCAACGAGGCGCGGCCCGCGGCGCGCTGGCTGAACAGTCACGGCATCACCGCCTTCATACTGTCCTATCGATTGCCGGGCGAGGGCTGGGCGACCCGTCCGTTGGCGCCGTTGCAGGACGCGCAGCGCGCGATCCGGCTGATCCGCGCCAATGCCGCGCGTTTCGGTATCGATCCCGGCCATCTGGGCGTGCTGGGCTTTTCAGCCGGTGGACACCTGCTCGGCCTTGCCGCGACCCGCTCCGCCTTTGCTTCCTATCGAGAGGTCGATGCCGCGGACAAGCAATCGGCGCGACCGGATTTCGCGGCGCTCATCTATCCCGTCATCACGCTGAAGCCGCCCTACGACAATACCTGGACCCGCCGCATGCTGGTCGGCAGACATCCGAGCGCGGCCCTCAGCGCCGAATGGTCGGTCGAGGATCACGTCAGAGCCCGCTGCCCGCCGATGTTTCTGGTGCAGGCAAAGGACGATCCGATCTCCGATCCTGAGAACACTGTCATCATGCAGCAGGCCTGCCTGAAGGCCGGCGTGCCGGTGGAGTTGCACCAGCTGGAAAATGGCGGCCACGGCTTCGGCATGGGGCGAAGAGGCAAGGCGTCGGCGGACTGGCCGGATGATTTTGCGCCATGGCTGGCACGCATCAACCGGCCGATCCTGCTGTCATCAGGTCAGTAGATATCGAAGGGGAAATACTGCTTGGTGATCTTCTGGTAGGTGCCGTTGGCAACCAGCGCGTCGATCGCCTTGTTGAACCGCTCCTTCAGTTCCGTCTCGCCCTTGCGGATGCCGATGCCGGCCTGCGTCTCGCTTCCCGGGATATCGCCGAGCAACTTGCAGCAATCCTTGCCCGCCTTGTTCAGCCAGTCGACGACCACGAACTTGTCGGAGACCACCGCATCGGTGCGGCCGTTCTGCAGGTCGGCGACGGCCTCGTCCTGCGTCGGATAGAGCTTCGCCTCGGCGCCGCCCTTGGCGTAGACGTCGCTGGTGTAGTTTGCCTGCGTCGTCGATGCCTGCGCGCCGACCACCTTGCCCTTCATGTCCTCGACAGTAACGCCCTTGATCGGGCTGTCCTTGGGCACGGCGACGGCGAGTGGCGTCGTGTAGTATTTGTTGGTGAAGTCGATCTGCTGCTTGCGTTCCTCGGTGATGCTCATAGAGGCGATGATCGCGTCGTATTTCTTGGCGAGCAGACCGGGAATGATGCCGTCCCAATCCTGGGCGACGATCGTGCACTTCGCCTTCATTTCCTCGCAGAGCGCCTTGGCCATATCGACATCGAGCCCCTTCAGGCTGCCGTCCGATTCCACGTAGTTGAAGGGAGGGTAGGCGCCCTCGGTGGCGATCCGGATGGTGTCTTCGGCGGAGGCCAGATGCGCCATGGCGAGAAGCGTCGCGGCCGTCAGCAAGATCGTCTTTTTCATTGATGTTCCCTTTTGGAGTGTTTTGACACTGCAACCTTAGCTGATCCCAATCGCTTCACAAGCCTTTGCTGAATAAGCCGAAAGTCTACCGCCCCGGACGCAATCGCGGCGCCTCGGAAAGAAGATTGACAGGCGGCATAATCATGGATATATTTTATCCATGAATTGAGGAGCTGGTCACATGAAACTCGGAGACGGTGTCGAACAGGCCATTCACAGCGTGGCAATGCTCTCGGGTTTGTCCGAGGGTGGCGTGCTGTCGGCCGCAGCACTCGCGGAGTTTCACGGGGTCTCGACGAGCTATCTTCTGAAGCATCTGCAGGCGCTGTCGGGCGCCGGCATTCTTCACACCGTGCCGGGCCCGAAGGGTGGCTATCGCCTCGCAAGGCCCGCTGAGAAGATTACGCTGCTCGACATCGTGCTTGCCGTCGAAGGCCCGGCGCCTGCTTTTCGCTGCAACGAGATCCGCCAGCGCGGGCCGAACCCGGCGCCGGATCGTTTCTTTTTGAAGCCCTGCAACATCTCGGCGGCGATGCTGAAGGCCGAGCGCGTCTATCGCGCAGAGCTCGCCAAGACCACCATTGCCGATCTCGGCGCCGAACTGGCGGAGATCGACGACGGGACGATCGCAGCCAGAAGCTGCGCGTTCCTGGAACTGCATGAACGTCGAACGGCTCGCTGAGCCATCAAAGGAGAAAGTGCCATGCAACCGCGTTTCAATTTCGCCAAGGCCGCACCGGATGCCTACAAGGCCGTGCTCGCGCTTGAGGATTACGTCCAGAAATCCGGCCTCGAACTCCGCTTCATCCACCTGATCAAGCTGCGGGCGTCGCAGATCAACGGCTGTGCCTATTGCGTCGACATGCACGTCAAGGAAGCCCGCCACGATGGCTTGAGCGAGCAGTGGATCAACCTCATGTGCGTCTGGCATGAATCGCCCGTCTATGACGAACGCGAGCGCGCGCTTCTCGGCTGGGTCGATGCCGTCACCAAGGTCGCACAGACGGGCGCGCCCGATGCCGATTATGAAGCGCTCAAGGCGCATTTCAGCGAAGCCGAGATGATGAACATCACGGTTGCGATCGGCGCCATCAATGTCTGGAACCGCCTGGCCGTCGGCTTCCGCGCCCAGCACCCGATTGACAAGCCGGCCAAGGCCGCCTGATCTCATTGTGAGCGTTAGACCGGGCTGGCGGCGATACCGCCGGCCCGTTTTTGTTCAAGTCAGCTGCAGCCACCCTGCAACTGCTGCTGATAGGTCGCAGCCATGCCCGCAAACCGTTGCGCCGTCTTCTGCAACTGCGCGTTCGAGCGCCAGTCGCCGCGCATGTAGCCCTTCGGACCGGAATAATAGGCGAGGTAGAGGCTGTAGGCGTCGTTGAGCTGGATGCCCGTCGTCTGGCTGTTCTGCCAGTGATACCAGCCGATGAAATCGATCGCGTCGGAAAAGTTGGTGCGCCGCGCGCTCCAGTTTCCGGTTGCCGATTGGTAGTGATCCCAGGTGCCGTTGAGCGCCTGCGAATAGCCATAGGCCGTCGATTGCCGCTTCCAGGGGATGAAGCCGAACAGTTTGGTGCGGGGCGGCCGCGCATTCGGCTGGAAGCCCGATTCCGTGTACATCGTCGCCATCAGGATCGGCACCGGCACGCCGTATTTCTTCTCGGCCTTCTCCGCCGAGCGCTGCCAGCTGGTGAACATCCCGTCGCGCTGGTCGAACACCGCGCAGATGTTTCGGGTCTGTTTGGGAGCAGTCGCGCAGCCGGCAAGAACAGCCAGAACCACGACGGCAAGGAGAGTACGGATACGCATGACTAAACCTCTCGACGTCGGAGAGATTACTAACTGGTAAACGTTAATGGTCGGTTTTTAGACAATGACGATGCCGTGATCATCTCGTGGCGAGACCGGGGCAGGGCCATCCGGCCGAGGTGGCGATCGATCACTCCTTGCGGAACACCACGCTGGCGCCCCAACCGGTCACCACGGCAAGGAAAACGGCAAACAGGCCGTAGATGATCGGCTGCTCGTGCGCCGCATCGGTGATCGTCTGCTCGATGCCGGTCTTGATGACGCGCAGGGGCGCCGACTTCTCGGTCACGAACTTGCCGCTCTTGAAGAGATAAGCGCGAACAGTATGTACGCCGTTCGGAATGTTGGCCGGCAGCCGCAGGCTAGCCTTGAACAGGTTGGAGCTGACGAAGCGCACGCCGCTCGGATCGCGGACATAAAGGCCGCTGCGCTCCTGCAGCCGGCGATAGGCATCGCGGAATTCACCGACATTGCTGGCATTGCCGAGAAAGCCCATCGGCGTCAGCGGAATATGGTCGATGCCGATGCCGCGATCGGTGAGATCAAGCGGTGTCGTCACGTCGTCGAGCATGCGCGAGCTCGACATCGAATAGGAATGCGGCACGGTCTCGAAGGTCATCGAATGCGTGTTGACCCAGATCCCGAACACCCGCTCCTTCTTGCGCACGGTGGCATTGTCGCGCGGGCCTTCCAGCACCACGACGACATCATACTGGCCGATCGCGAGCAGCAGGCTGTCGGTGTTGGTCAAGGCTCCGAAGATCGTCAGGTCCGCGCCGTGAAAGTCGGAGGTGATGGCGATCTCACTGGTGGAGGTGCCGATCTCCAGCCCCTCTGCAACCGGCTGCGGCGTCTGGCCGGGCAAAAGCATCTGCGCGCCGGCCGCCGTCGGCAGCAGCATGAGAGAGACGAGCAAGGTCCTGAGCAGGTGACGCATCAGTTGGCACCCATCACGACCGAATAGATATCGCTCGGCGTGACCACCAGCGCCACGGCAAGGCGAAGACCGACGGCGAGAACGAGCAGCCCAAGCAGCGCGCGCAACTGCTCGCCACGCAGCTTCTGCCCGACGCGAACGCCATATTGCGCGCCGATGACGCCCGCGATCATCAGGATGAAGGCCAGCACGATGTCGACCGAGAAGTTGGTCGCAGCCTGAACGACCGTCGTATAGGCGGTCACGAAGATGATCTGGAACRGCGACGTCCCCACGACGACGTTGGTCGGGATGCGCAGCAGATAGATCATTGCCGGCACCATGATGAAGCCGCCGCCAACGCCCATGACCGACGTCAGAATGCCGATGCCGAAGCCGAGTGCCACGATCGGGATGACGCTGAGGAAGATCTTCGATTTCTTGAACCGCAGCTTCAGCGGCAGGCGGTGAACCCAGTGGTGGTGCCCTGGCCGGCGTGGTGCCGCCGGAATGTTCTTCGATGCCCGCCGCATCGCGTTGACGCTTTCAAGCAGCATCAGACCGCCGACCGTGCCGAGGAAGAGCACGTACATCAGGGAGATGATCAGATCGAGCTGACCGAGCCGGCGCAGCAGCGAAAACACCCAGATGCCGACAGTGGCCCCCGCAAGACCGCCCGCCAGAAGTACCGAGCCGAGCTTCACATCCAGCGTCCCGCGCCGGAAGTGGGTCAGCGCGCCCGAGATCGACGAGGCGACGACCTGGTTGGCGCCGGTGGCAACTGCGACGACGGGCGGGATGTTGTAGAAGATCAGAAGCGGTGTGATCAGAAAGCCACCGCCCACGCCGAACATCCCGGACAGGAAGCCGACGGCCGCACCCATGCCGAGGATGATGAAAATGTTCACCGACAATTCTGCGATGGGCAGATAGATTGTCACAGCCGACCCCGATTTGCGGACGACCCGGCGGGCCGTTGCGTTCCCCACGTTTTATGCGAATAAGACACCGTAGCTTGAAATCGTTGCGATAGGCTTTCGATCAGCGACACCGCGTCTCCTCAATACGCGAAGAATTCTGATTAATCAGGCTTTTTTCAGGTTTTGTGACAATCACGGTACACTCGTGCGCGGAAGCGATCGAACGCCCAGCAGTGCGATTGAACGCCAGGTGGCGGCGCCCTAGGTTGGCCGCGCGGAACAAAGCACGGGGAACGATGTGGGATCAGCCATTCGAATATTGACGCTGGGTGCGCTGATCACATCGGTGCCGGTCGCGGCGCTCGCGCAGTGGAAGCCGACCGAAGAGGTGCGCAATTACGCGATATCAGGCACAACGGGCGCTGAACTCTACGGCTCGATCGGCGAGCGCGGTCCCGAGGTCGGCGGCCAGTCCAGGGTGATCGCCCACACCACGTTCAAGCTGACATGGACGCGCAAGTACGAACGGCAGCCGGATAATGCCTGCAAGTTGACGGTCGCCAAGCCGAAGCTGACGATCATCTACACGCTGCCCAAACCGTCCGCCAAACTCTCGCCAGCAGTCCAGACCAGCTGGAACAGCTTCATCGAGGCGATCCGCAAGCATGAGCGGGTGCATGGCGACACCATCATCGACATGGTGCACGAGATCCAGACACTGAGCCTGGGCTTTTCTGCGCCCGATGATCCCGATTGCCGAAAGATCCGCGCCAATCTCACCGAAAAGCTCGGTGAGATATCCGGCAGGCAGCGCCAGCGCGGTCGTGATTTCGATCGGGTGGAGATGAGCGACGGCGGCAATGTGCAGGCGCTCATCCTGAAGCTCGTCAACGGCCCCTGACAGCGGGGCCGTCCGAGATTGCTTTAGCCGCCGGTTGCAGCCGCGACATGCGGCCAGACCTCCAGGCCGCCGCGGTAGATCATGTGCAGGGCGACATAGACGATGATCGCCAGGCCGATATAGGCGATCCAGTGATAGCGATTGAGCAGGCGCGCGATGAAGTTCGCGGCGATACCCATCATCGCGATTGAGAGAATCAGGCCGATGACAAGCACGGTCGGATGCTCGCGGGCGGCACCCGCCACCGCAAGCACGTTGTCGAGCGACATCGACACGTCGGCGATGACGATCTGCGTAGCCGCCTGGAAGAAGGTCTTGCGCGGCGCCTGCGCGCCCTCGGCATGCTCGCCTTCACCGTCCTGGGCATTGTTGGCGCGGATTTCCCGCCACATCTTCCAGCAGACCCAGAGCAGCAGGATGCCACCCGCGAGCAGCAGGCCGATGATCTCGAGCAATTGCACGGTGACGCTTGCGAGCGCGATGCGCAGCACGGTGGCGGCCAGAATGCCGACCAGAATGGCCTTCTTGCGCTGGTCTGGCGCAAGGCCCGCGGCCGCGAGCCCGATGACGACGGCATTGTCGCCGGCCAGAACCAGGTCGATGACAATGACCTGCAGAAGCGCCAGCAAGCCGGCGGATGTGAATATTTCCATGATGCAATTATCCCTGCGCTGCGCGAAGCCTCTCCCCGGCGTCGCCAAGGCTTAAAGGATCGGTCGGCAATGGATCAAGTGCTGTCGGCCAGCTTCGGCAAAAGATCCGCGCCTTTCGCGTAAATTCAGCCGGATGCCGATTGTTCCGCGTGAATGTTGCCGTGGGTGTTGCATTGTCCTTCGGGCATGCGCCGGTCGAAATCGGCCGCGATGTCGGCAATGGTCACCGTGCGGAAGCGTTCGAGGAGAAGCGCTTCGGCCTCCTTCAGCGCATCGCCGAGCTTGGCATCGACGGCCTGTTCCACGAGACAGTCCGGCTGGTCGACCGAAGGCCCGATCGCGAATAGAGGAGGCTTGCCGATTGCCTCGTAGATGTCGAGGAGCGTGATCTCGTCGAGACCGCGCGCCAGCTCCCAGCCGCCGCCATGCCCCTGTTCGGAGCGGACGTAGCCAAAGTCGCGCAGCCCCGCCATGGTGCGCCTCACGACCACGGCATTGGTGCCGAGCATTTTCGAAATGGTTTCCGATGTCGCGCGCTTGTAGTGCCGATCCATGTGGATCAGCACGTGCAGCATGCGCGAAAGGCGGCTGTCGCGTCTCATTCGCTTACTCCTGTTGCGAGCAATCTAGCGCCAGAGTTCATCTGTAACAAGATAGGTTACGTGTCTTGACGGCAAGCTTTCATGTAACATATGAAGATGCGAGAGATAGGAGAAAGTCATGACCTACGATGTGATCATTGTCGGCGGCAGCTTCGCCGGCCAATCCGCTGCCATGCAGCTTGCCCGCGCGCGCCGGAAGGTGCTGGTGATCGATGGCCGCAAGCCGCGCAACCGTTTCGCGGAAGCCTCTCACGGCTTCCTCGGCCAGGACGGCAAGGCGCCGGCCGCGATTATCGCCGAGGCATCTCGCCAGCTCGGCCTCTACAAGACGGTGACGCAGCTGCAGGGCGAGGCGACCGAGATCGGCAGGGAAGGCGACCTCTTCGCCCTCACGCTTGCTGACGGCACCACGCAGCGCGCCGCCCGCATCGTGCTCGCCACCGGTGTCCGCGACGAGCTGCCTGACATCGAGGGGCTGCAGCAGCGCTGGGGCAAGACGGTGATCCATTGCCCCTATTGCCATGGCTACGAAGTCGCCGACCGGCCGCTCGGCGTGCTCGCCGGCAATCCGATGTCGGTGCATCAGGCGCAGATGATCCCGGATTGGGGACCGACCACCTATTTTACGCAAGGCCAATGGGAGCCCGATCCCGAGCAGGCGGCCCTGCTCGATGCGCGCGGCGTCGTGATTGTTCGCAGCCCGGTCGTCGAATTGCTGGGGGAGGGGACCGACCTGGAAGCCGTTCGCCTGGCGGATGGCCGCGTCCTGCCGCTTGGCGGCCTGTTCGTCGCGCCGAAAACGCATCTGACGAGCCCGCTTGCCGAACAGCTCGGCTGCACGCTGGAGGCCGGTCCCACCGGCCCTTTTATCCGCGTCGACAATTTTAAGCAGACCACGGTCAAGGGCGTCTACGCCGCCGGCGATGCCGCGGTCGCGATGGCCAATGCGACGATGGCATCCGCTGCGGGCGTCATGGCCGGAGTTGCCGTCCACCGCTCTCTGATCATGCCGGACTGAGTTCGCTTCGGGCGAGGGCGCAGGCAAGTGCCGCTCAAACAAAAATCCCCCGAAAACGGCGGTTTGCGGGGGATTTTGTGTGAGCCTTCGCTCGATCAGGCCTTGGTCGATGGCGCCTTGTTGCGTTCCAGCAGCGCCTTGACCGTCGCGTCGTTGATCTTGCCGCTCGGCTCCTGGCCGATCGACTTCTGGAAGCTCTTGATCGCGGCAACCGTCTTGGTGCCGAGTTCGCCATCCGGCTGGCCGGCGTCGAAGCCGTTATTGTTCAGGATCGCCTGAATGTTGCGGATCGCCCGCTTCATGTCGACGCTGGAGGTCTTGGTGGCGGTGCCGGCCCATTCATCCGGAACCTCGATACCGTTCGACTTGTTGTCGAGCGGCTCGGCCTTCCAGAGATCCGCCTTGGCGCGGGCCTTCTCCAGCTGATCCGGCTTCATGGCATTGGCGACTTCGTCACGCTTCTGCGAAGCGTCCTTGTCGCCGCCCTTGGCCGCGATCGCGAACCACTTGTAGGATTCCGTCAGGTCCTGCGGCACGCCGTTGCCACGGGCGCACAGGATCGCCAGGTTGAACTGGCTGTCGGTGATGCCGAGATTGGCGGCCTTGGTGAACCAGTTGGCCGCTGCCGAATAATCCTGCTGTCCAAGCGCGCCGGAGGCGTAGAGCACGGCGAGATTGTGCATCGCGTTCGCGTTGCCCTGGTTGGCGGCCTGTTCGTAGAACTGCTTGGCCTTGTTGGCGTCGCGGGCAACGCCGGTGCCCTTTTCATACATGCTGCCGAGGCGGTACTGCGCCGGCGCGAAGCCCTTGTCGGCCGCCATTTGGTACCAGTTCAGCGCCTGGTTCGGGTCGGCTGTCACGCCGGCACGTCCATCGCTGTAGCGCGCGCCGATTTCAAATAGCGCCAGCGCATCGCCTGATTTCGCGGCATCCGCAAGCGACTTCGGCTGGATCGTGTCGGGAACGGCGATCTCGGGTGCCGCTGTGGCCGGTGCGGTTTCGGCCGCCGATGGTGCCGCGTTGTTGGCGGTGAAGGCGGACGTATCCTGCGGTGCGCCCGAAGGTGCGAGCGCGCCATTGCCGCCAAGCAGTTCGGCTTCGGTCAGCCGCTCAGGCGCTGCCGGCTCGGTTGGCGCTGGTGCGACATTGGCCGTCACCGGCGGGGCCGGCGTCGAGACAGCGGGTGCCTCAGGCGCTGCCGCGACGGGTGCGGACGTTTCGGGCGCGGTTTCGCTATCGGCGGGCAGCGTTGCGTTCTGTCCATCGGTGATCGTTGCCACTTCGGCGGTCGGGGCGGGCGCGCCCGAGGTCAGCGTGCGGGCCAGCGGGAAGGCCATGATCGCCAGAAGCACAGCGCCGACGGCAAGCAGGATCGGACGGCGGAAGCGCGAGAATGCGCTGCCCTTGCCTGCATCCTTGGCCGGATCCTTGATCTTCGCCTTCTTCTCACCCTTCACCGACCCGGCCTTGCCGCTGGGATCGACTTCGAGAGCCGCGGCCTGCGCCGCACGGCGGGCAGCCGCAATATAGTCGGCGCGATCCGTGTCGCTTGCCGGCTTGGGATTGGTGCGGGCTGCATTCTGGCTGGCGCGCACGCGCTCCAGGATCTTCTTGACGTCAGGCGCACCGGAGCCCGGCTCCAGCGGCTCGTTGGCGGCTTCCGGCGGCATCACGTCGACAGGGTCGATCGACGGCGACGGGTCGATGACGGCGCGTTCGCCGGTCTTGGCTTTCTTCGACGGCAGCAGGCGCTTGCCGAGGCTGACGAGCAGGCTTCCCTTTGCGGCGGCCGCGGCAGGCTTGCTGGCGGCCTCGATGGCAATGGCGCTGGTCTCGGATGCGGCGATCGCCGGTGCGGCCGGCTCAGGCGCGGTCTCGGCCTTGCGTACTGCTTCGGGTACGCGGGTGCCGAACACGGCGGGCTTCTCGATCTCCTCGGCGCCGGCATCAGCCATCGCGTAAGGATCGACGTTGAAATCGACGTCTGCGGTCGGCATCCGCGCCGGAGGGCGGGCGGTGCGGCTTTCCATGTCGTCGAGCCGGTCGGCGATATGCACCAGCGTTTCGTGCAGCGCTTGGAAGGTCTTGTGCGTGCGCTCTTCGCCGCTGCGGCTCAGATCCTCGAGATGGCGGAGATCGGCAGCAAGCGCATTGAGCGCCGACATATCGACGCCGGCGCCACCACCCTGCAGGGCGCCGTTGCGCGAATAGGCTTCGACGACCGCTTCGGCGGCCTGGCGGGCGGCTTCGACGATATATTCGTCGCTGGTCGCCATATAGTCTTCGATCGCGCCCATGCGGCGGTCGAAATCGATGGCGATCTCGGTGCTCGGGCGCGGCTCGCTCATCAGCGCGGAAAGATTGGCGATCTGGTCTTCCAGATTGCGCAGCGCGTTGGCGTCGGTCGCCGGTGCCGCCGAGCTCTCGTCGAGACGGGCGGCGATATCGCTCAGCCGGTCCTCGATGCGCAGGAAGGCTGCGTCGTCGACCGGGGTCTGCATCGCCTGCTGCGGCTGGAATTCCATCTCGTCGATACGGCGAGCGAGATAGTCGAGGCGCTGCGCCAGCGCGTCGTTGACGGCGCCATTCTCGAGCGCGTCGATCTTGCGCGAGATATCGGCAAGCGCGCCGGTCAGTTCGGGCTGCGGTGCCGCCCGCTGGCTCTTTTCGAGCAGGAAGGCCAGATGTTCGAGCCGCTCGTCGAGGCGCGACGTGGCCTCGGCATTGGCGACTTCCTCGACACGGGCCGTGAGCGCTTCGAGCCGTTCGGCAAGCCCGTCGGCCGGGTTGGCGCGGCTTGCCACGCTCTGGCCCATCAGCTCGATCTGGTCGGCAAGGCCGCTCAACCGTCCCTCGAGGCGGTGCATGGCAACCGGGTCGCCCGATGTCGCGGCGCGGCCGGTCGCGGCGATCGCGCGGCTGATTTCATCCAGACGGCTGTCCATCGACGCGAACTGCTCGGACATCGCCCGGTCATGCGGCTGGATCATGCTGCCGAACTGCTCCATCGCCGTTGCGATGGAGATGAGCTTGTCTTCGAGCGCCTTGACGGCCGGGCTCTCGCCCATGCCGCCGATATGGCGCTTGATATCGTCGAGGCGATAGGCGAGCGCCACCAGCTCTTCCTGCAGGCCGGATGTGTCGAGCGCGTGCAACTGGTTTTCGAAGCCGTCCCAGCGCTGGTCCATGTGGCGCAGCGAATCCTCGCGCGCCAGCCCGTCCATCAGCGAGCGCAGGTCTTCGAATTCGCTGCGCAGGCCATGGGCCTCCGACGTTTCGGAGCGAGCGGCCAGATGGTTGATGCTGTCGGCAAGCCGGCTCATGTCGGCATGAATGTCTTCGGCGAAGGGACGATCGGCGGCGGTTACCTTGATCTCGCGCAGTTCGCCGCGCAGCGCATCCATTTCGCGGGCGACGCCCTCGGAGATGTCGCGCTTCAGATCCTGGCGCAGGCTGACGAGCGTCTGGGCGATTTCCGTCATCGTGTCTTCGGCACCACGCGGATTGGCGACAGGAGCCTGTGGCTGCTGAACGGCCGCGCGCGGCTGCGGCGCCGGCGTATGTGCGGGAGCCGGCTGGGCCGCATAGGCCGTCGCCTGCTCGCGGGGTGCGTAAGTGGTGGTTTCACGGGCGGCACGCTCGCGGCTGGCGTCGAGCATGCGCTGGCGCTGGCGGATCTCGGCGAGCGGATCAGGACGCGGCTCGGCGGCAGCGTAAGGCGCTCGCGGCGTGTAAGTGGCGGGGGCGGGGGCGGGGGCGGGGGCGGGTTCGCGTTCGGGCGCCGGCGGGCGATTGCGCTGTTCGCGCACTCCGCTGCCGATCAGGCCTTCGATCCGTGCTTCCAATCCCTCGATCGTACGGTTCAGCGCGTCAAGCGACGCCCTGTCGGAAGGCCGGGGAGAATGTGATCGCGATCCGTTCATCTTCTTGCTCGCTTATCTGTTCGCACCCTCGTCAGGGCCGATCATTGGCTTTTCCGTCAGAGCCGCAACGAATGCGGATCAGAGAGCATCGTCCATGAGAGGATAATCAATTAGGCTTTCCTCAAGCTGTACGTGTGGCGCGCATCCCATAAAACGCGAGACTTGAAAGAAGGAATGCAGGACACCAATGCTCAAACGTCACCTTTCACGGAACGTGGTAAACAACCCGTTAACCGGTGTGGCGATTTTTTAACTTTTGTGGCTGTCGAGACGGATTTCGTGCCGAAATCGGCCTTCTAATGTACAAGCGGGTGCAAGTGGATACCGCCGCTGCAGCGATATAGCTGACGACAGGCAGGACGACGCGAAACGCTAGATCCGGCGCGCCTTGATTGTGTTCATCACGAAGCTCGTCTCGATCGTGTCGACGCATTTCAGCCGCGCGATCTTCTCCTTGATGAAGCGCTCGTAGTCATCGAGCCCGGAGCTCATCACCTTCAGCACGTAATCGCGCGATCCGGTGACGAGATGACATTCCAGCACCTCGTCCCACTCACGCACGGCATTCTCGAACATCTGGATCTCGTCTTCATGCTGGCGGCTGAGGCGGATCGAGGCGAGCGCCGTCATCGTCCAGCCGTTGACGGCGGGATCGATCAGCGCCGTATATCCCTGGATGATCTCGGCCTCCTCCAGCCGCCTCAGGCGACGCAGGCAGGCGGAAGCGGAGAGGCCCACACGCTCGGCGAGTTCGTTGTTGGCAAGCCGCGCGTCGCAGGCCAGCTCTTTCAGAATCCGCCGGTCCATCTCATCCGCAACTTTCTGCACGAAATCTTCCCCGCTCTCGCATGATCTTGCTTCCAACATCGCAGCCGCGCTCCAAATAGCAATAACATCAAGTGCATTTCGAGATAATTTGCCGCCATCAATCCATCTTTGAAGCAGGAGACGACCATGACCGCGCCGCATCCCTCCAAGACCCATATCGGCAATCACGCCCTGCATCCCGAAACGCAGATGCTGAACTATGGCTACGATCCCGAACTGTCGGAGGGCGCGGTCAAGCCGCCGGTGTTCCTGACCTCGACCTTCGTGTTCAAGTCCGCTGAGGATGGCCGCGATTTCTTCGATTATGTCTCCGGCCGCCGCGAGCCGCCGGCAGGGCAGGGCGCCGGCCTCGTCTATTCGCGCTTCAATCATCCCAATAGCGAGATCGTCGAGGACCGCCTCGCCGTCTACGAGCGCACGGAAAGCTGCGCGCTGTTCTCGTCGGGCATGTCGGCCATCGCCACGACGCTGCTCGCCTTCGTGCGCCCGGGGGATGCGGTGCTGCACTCGCAGCCGCTCTATGGCGGCACGGAAACGCTTCTTGCCAAGACCTTCCTCAATCTCGGCGTCGCGGCCGTCGGTTTCGCCGATGGCGTCGACGAGAGCTCGGTGCGCGCCGCCGCCGAACAGGCGATGGCAAAGGGCCGTGTGTCGATGATCCTCGTGGAAACGCCTGCGAACCCGACCAACAGCCTTGTCGACGTCGCGATGATGCGCCGGATTGCCGATGAGATCGGTCGGAAGCAGGGCCACACGCCGATCGTCGCCTGCGACAACACGCTGCTCGGCCCGGTGTTCCAGCGGCCGATCGAACACGGCGCCGATATTTCGCTCTATTCGCTGACCAAATATGTGGGCGGCCACTCCGACCTGATAGCAGGCGCGGCGTTGGGCAGCAAGGCTGTGATGAAGCAGGTCAAGGCGCTGAGAGGCGCGATCGGCACGCAGCTCGATCCGCACTCCTGCTGGATGCTCGGCCGCTCGCTGGAAACGCTGCAGATCCGCATGGAGCGCGCCAACAACAACGCGCTTGCGGTGGCCGACTTCCTGCGCGCGCATCCGAAGGTGAAGAAGATCCACTATCTTCCGTATCACGAGCCGTCATCGCCGCTCGGCCGCACCTTCGCCGCGCAGTGCACTGGTGCCGGATCGACCTTCTCCTTCGATATCGAAGGCGGCCAGCCGGCCTCGTTCAAGTTCCTCAACGCGCTGCAGATCTTCAAGCTCGCCGTCAGCCTGGGGGGCACGGAATCGCTCGCCAGCCATCCGGCGACAATGACGCACTCCGGCGTTCCGGCCGATGTGCGTCAAAGGATCGGCGTTCTGGATTCCACCATCCGCCTGTCGATCGGCATTGAGCATCCAGATGATCTCATTGCCGATCTGACCCAGGCTCTGGACGCGGCCTGATCGCCGCGAGCGAGGAAAGGGTGGCGGCTCAGGCCGCCGCCGTTTCCCTCACATCGTCGAGCAGGAAGTGCACGACGACATATTTGGTGGTGAAGTGGCGTCCGCCTTCGGTCACGTTGTCGACCGAGCCGCCATCCGCGGGGTGCCAGGCGTGATAATGCGGATTGGTGGTGATCAGCGTCACCGCCTTGCCGAGGTTTCTGCCGTCGAGCCGGTAGCGCGCTTCCGCCAGCGGCCAGATGCGCTCGTAATCCTCCATCGGAATGCGGACTTTCAACGCCTGCCGGCTGATTGCCTCGCTGCGCGAGCCGTCCTCATGTTCTATCGCGGGAAGATCGAGTGTTACTTCTTCTGCGTTGTCCAGAACGAAGTTGAACTCTTCGGGCCACATCCGTCTCATGAAATCGCTCCTCCTAAGCTTTTTCGTCGGTTAGCCAACGAAGTTTAGCGCGTCTTCGGCAGGAAGCAAACGATACCTGCAGCGCGCCGCTCGGACGGCAGGCCGCCAGCTATTTCAGGAGTGGAATGTCTTACTGCTGCCAGCGAACAGCGACATAGGTGCCATCAGCCTTACCGTCACGCCCGTAGCTTATCTCGGCGCCGAGCGTCGTGCCCATGGCGTTGATCAGCCTCGTGCCAAGTCCGGTTCCCTTCGGACCGACGCTGCGGTCATAGCCGATCCCGTCGTCCTCGACCGAGAGCACCGCGAAGCCATCGTCGGTGGCTTCAAGCACGACGCGCACCTCGCCGGTGCCGGCCGTATAAGCGTATTTCGTCGCATTGGTGACGAGTTCGATCAGGATGACACCCAGCGCGACGGCCTTGTCGGCCGTGGTCGAAATCCGACACAGCTGCGATTTCAGCGTGATGCCGCGGGCGATCGTGCTGCTGCCGTGCAGTTCGGCCAGCAGCGGCCCGAGATAGACGTCGAGCTCGACCTCGCCGATGATCTCCGAGGTGTAGAGGCTGCGGTGCACGCCGGCGATCGCCGTGATGCGGTTCTGCGTCTCGTTGAGCGCCGTCTTCGTCTCTTCGCTGCCGGCGATCTGCATCTGCATGCGGATCATCGCCGAAACCAGCGACAGGCTGTTGGCGATGCGGTGGTTCATCTCCGCAAGCAGCAGTTCGGCGCGCTCCTTGGCGACGACGAGCTGCCGGTCGGCCTCTTCCTTCTCGCTGCGCAGCCGGGAATTTTCCATCGCCTGGTTGAGCGCGCTGATCAGAAGCGGGAAGAAGTCATCCGTCGCCGTCTTCACGACGTAATCCGCCGCTCCGCCCTTCAGCGCCCGGATGGCGACGTCGGCGTCGCTCGATCCGGTCACGTAGAGCACCGGCGTCGGCTTGCCGATTTCGGCGATCGCCTCGAGAAAGTTCAGGCCCGTCTGGTTCTCGAAATAGTGGTCGAGAACCACGGCCTCGAAGGTCTCGGCCGCGAAAAGCTCAAGCCCGATCTCGATTGACGGAGCATGGACGACCGTGAAATCACTGCGCGCAAGCACCCGCGTTGCGAGGCGGGCTAGGGCCGGATCATCATCGACATAAAGGATGCGCACAGATTTTGGCTACTCGTTAGGGGACTTGGATGACGGAGAAGAACAGACCGAGATTGCGGATCGCGGTGGAGAAGCCGTCATAGTCCACCGGCTTGGTAATATAGACGTTGGCGCCCAGATCGTAGCACTTCTGAATTTCGCGCTCGTCGTCGGTCGTGGTCAGGACGACAACGGGCATGCGGCGCGTGTATTCGTTGGTCTTGATCTTCTCGAGAATGTCGAGGCCGGACATGTCAGGCAGGTTGAGATCGAGCAGGATCAGCAGATAGCGATCCTTGCTGACCAACCCGTCGCGATCCGGTCCGAGAATGTAATCGAGCGCGCCCTTGCCGAGCGTGAACGGCACGATCTCGTTGTTGACGCCGGCGCGGCGCACGTTCTTTTCGATGAGACGGGCATGGCCCTCGTCATCCTCGATCATCACGATCGTGACTTCCTGACCGGTCGCTTTCATAGTTCCATACTCCGTACGATTTTGGTGAGGTCCGCGGGCAGCGTCAGAATGAACGTGCTGCCCTGTCCCAGTTCGGATTGGACCGTAATGTCTCCGCCCAAATTTCGGATTAACGAACGCACATGCGCAAGGCCGATACCTTCGCCGCGCTGATCCTGCTCGCCGGCCCGGCGAAACAGCTCGAAAACCCGTTCGAGATCGTTGCTGGCGATGCCGCGGCCATTGTCCTTGACGTCGATCCTGACACGCCCGGGGCCATCGGGATAGGCGTCGACATCGATTTTAAGCGGCCGTCCCGGCATTTGATACTTCACCGCATTGTCGAACAGGTTGCCGAAGATCTGGTCCAGCGAGAAGCGGTCGTTGACGATGTTGCCGATGCGAACACGGGTTTCCGTGGTCCCGCCCGTTTCCACCAGCTGGTGGTGAACGTTGGCGGCAACGGTGTCGATCATCGCCTTCAGGTCGATTCTCTCAGGCTGCAGCTTGCGGCGCCCGTCGCGGGAGATCTTCAGGATCGCGTTGATCAGCGCGTCCATCTTGCGGGTTGACGAGCGGATGAAGCCGAGCGCTTCCGGCAGGTCTTCTTCCACCGCCAGCCGCGCATCCTGGATGTCTTGCTCGCTCAGCGTCTTGTTATCGGCGAGCACATAGGTCGAGACCGACTTCATCGCGGTATCGAGCTCGCTGAGAAAACCCATGATATTGACCAGCGGCGCTCTCAGATCGTGAGTCACGATGTAGGCGAAGCGCTGGATTTCCTGGTTGGCGCGCATCAGGTCCTCGGTGCGCTCGTCGACGCGGGCCTCGAGCCCGACGTTCAATAGCTCGACTTCCTTGGTGGCGAGCGACAGGTCGCGCACGTGCTGTACGATGATCAGGATCGCGCCGCCGAGAACCACCAGAATGGCGACCGCGCCTCCAATCGTGACCAGCTGCAGGGTATTGGCCGCTGAAAGCTGCTTCTCCACTATAACCCGCAGGCGGTTGTCGGTCAGGTCAAGGAAGTCGCCGATGATCGCGCGGATCTTGTCCATGTAGACGAGGCCCGCATCGTCACGAACGATAGCGACGGCTTCCGCCGTCTTGCCTTCGTTCGTCAACGCGACTGTCTTGGCGAGTTCGTTCATCTTGCCGTCGATCGCTTCGTTCAGCGCGTCGAGTTGCATCGCATAGCTCGGCAGCGATTTGACGTTATCGGCCAAGGTCTGGCGGCGCTTCGGCAGGTTTTCCAGCGCTGATGTATAGGGCGCGAGATAAACGATATCGTTCGCCAGCAGATAGCCGCGCTGGCCGGTTTCCGCGTCCTGCACGGTTGTCAGAACGCCGACGATGGCGCTGCGCACGCGGCGCAGCGATGCCGTCTCGTCGGAATATTCGCGGTTCGCCTGGACAAGCCAGAGCGACGAGCCGACGATGCCGAGCAGGATGAGGACACCCACGGCAAGCATGATCAGGCTGGAGCGGAAGAAAGCGGCTGTGGAGGTCATGCGGCATCCGTTTGGATCAGATTTTAGACATGTACACACAGCTGTGTGCGAAAGATAGCACCCTTACAGTGTGTTCCTGCGGCGGTTCCCGTGGCGCACAGGCCTCGTGTGGCCGCCCCTTCGGCTCACAAATTTGCGATGCAATAAAATTTGACGTTTACGCAAACGTCAATATTTTGTAAGACACATGCATAGGCCGGTCCGCCCGGCTGACGAATTGGAGGAATTCGAACGATGCCAGTCTACAAGGCCCCGGTAAACGACACGCTTTTCGTGCTGAACGATGTGCTGGGTCTGGAGCGCTACAACAACCTGCCGGGCTTCGCCGACGCCACGCCTGACATGATCGAGGCGATCTTGGGTGAATCCGCCAAGGTGGCCGAGGAAGTGCTTTTCCCGCTGAACTATTCCGGCGACCAGGAAGGCTGCACGCGCAAGGAAGATGGCTCCGTTTCCACGCCGAAGGGTTTTAAGCAGGCTTACGACGCCTATTGCGAGGGCGGCTGGACGGGGCTTGCCGTGCCGGAGGAGTTCGGCGGCCAGGGGCTTCCCTACACGCTGCACGCCGCCGTTGGCGAATACACCTCGGCCGCCAACATGTCGCTGATGATGTATCCGGGCCTGACACAGGGCGCCATCGCCGCCATCATCGTTCACGGCTCCGACGAGCAGAAGAAGACCTATCTGCCGAAGATGGCCTCCGGCGAATGGTCCGGCACCATGAACCTGACCGAGCCGCACTGCGGCACCGATCTCGGCCTGCTGCGCACCAAGGCCGTTCCGCAAGCCGATGGCAGCTACAAGATCTCGGGCCAGAAGATATTCATCTCTGCCGGCGAACACGACATGTCCGGCAACATCGTCCATCTCGTTCTCGCCCGCATCGAGGGCGCGCCCGAGGGCACCAAGGGCATCTCGCTCTTCATCGTGCCGAAGTTCATGGTCGGTGCCGATGGTGCGGCCGGAGAGCGCAACGGCGTTTCCTGCGGCGCGCTCGAACACAAGATGGGCATCCACGGCAACGCCACCTGCGTGATGAACTACGACGAGGCGACCGGCTTCCTGATCGGCGCCGAAAACAAAGGCCTCGCGGCCATGTTCGTGATGATGAACGAGGCCCGCCTCAGCGTCGGCCTGCAGGGGCTGGCGATCGCCGAGATCGCCTATCAGAACGCCGCCGAATATGCCCGCGAGCGCATTCAGGGTCGGGCGCTGTCAGGCGCCAAGGCGCCGGACAAAAAGGCCGATCCGATCATCGTTCATCCCGATGTTCGCCGCACGCTGATGACCATCCGCTCGTTCAATGAAGCCGGCCGCGCCTTCCTGCTCTGGACCGCGCTGAAATCCGACATCGCCCACCGCGCGACGGACGAGACGGAACGGCAGACCGCCGACGATATCCTCGGCCTCGTCACTCCGATCCTGAAGGGCGTGATGACCGACAAGGGCTTCGACCATGCCGTCATGGCCCAGCAGGTCTTCGGCGGCCATGGCTATATCGAAGAGCAGGGCATGAGCCAGTATGTCCGCGATGCCCGTATCGCCATGATCTACGAAGGAGCCAACGGCATCCAGGCGCTCGACCTCGTCGGCCGCAAGCTTGGCCAGAATGGCGGCCGCGCGGTCATGGCGCTGTTCAAGGAGATCGGCGATTTCTGTGAGGAAAACCGCAGCGACGAGCAGATGTCCTTCTTCACCAAGAACCTGAAGAAGGGCTTGAACGACGTGCAGGCGTCGACCATGTGGTTCATGCAGCATGCGATGGCAAAGCCCGACAATGCCGGCGCCGGCTCGACCGACTACATGCATCTCTTCGGCCTCGTCATTCTCGGCTATATGTGGGCGAAGATGGCCAAGGCCGCCAATGACGGACTGGCCGCGGGAGAGACCGATCGCGAGGCTTTCCTGCGCAACAAGCTGATCACCGCCCGCTTCTTCATGGAGCGGATCATGCCGGAAACGACGCTGCGCAAGGCGCGCATCGAGACCGGCGCGGAAACGATGATGGCATTGAGCGCCGAGGCGTTTTGAGGTTCACGGCCTAACCGCCGCCAGGGAGACGAGACAGGATGACCGAAGTTTTCATTTACGATCACGTCCGCACGCCGCGCGGTCGCGGCAAGAAGGATGGCTCGCTGCACGAGGTGCCGTCGGTGCGTCTGGCGGCGAAAACGCTGGAAGCGCTGCGCGACCGCAACGGGCTGAACACAGAGACCGTCGATGACATCATCATGGGCTGCGTCGATCCTGTCATGGAAGCCGGCGCCGTCATCCCGCGTGGCGCGGCTTTCGAGGCGGGCTATTCCATCAAGGCGCCGGGCATGCAGATCTCCCGTTTCTGCGCGTCCGGCCTCGATGCGGTGAATTTCGCTGCCGCCAAGATCGCCCAAGGCGCCGATGACATCGTGATTGCCGGCGGTGTCGAGAGCATGTCGCGCGTCGGTCTCGGCATGTCGGGCGGTGCATGGTTCATGGATCCGTCGGTCAACTTCCCGGCCTATTTCATGCCGCAGGGCGTCTCGGCCGATCTGATCGCCACCAAATACGGCTTCAGCCGCGACGACGTCGACGCCTATGCCGTCGAGAGCCAGAAGCGCGCCGCCAATTCCTGGGATAAGGGCTACTTCAAGAATTCGGTCATACCGGTAAAGGACCAGAATGGCCTCGTGATCCTCGACCGCGACGAGCACATGCGACCCGGCACCGACATGCAGGCGCTGGCATCGCTGAACCCGTCCTTCCAGATGCCCGGCGAGATGGGCGGCTTCGAGGCTGTCGGCATCCAGGCGCATCCGGAGATCGAGCGGATCAACTACGTCCACCACGCCGGCAATTCGTCGGGCATCGTCGATGGCGCCGCCGCTGTACTGCTCGGCTCCAAGGCCGGCGGCGAGAGCATGGGGCTGAAACCGCGCGGCCGCATCAAGGCCTTCGCCAATATCGGCTCCGACCCGGCGCTGATGCTGACCGGCCCTGTCGACGTCACCGAGAAGCTCTTGAAGCGCTCGGGCATGACGCTCGCCGATATCGACCTCTTCGAGCTCAACGAAGCCTTCGCCGCCGTCGTGCTGCGCTACATGCAGGCCTTCGACATCAACCACGACAAGATTAACGTCAATGGCGGCGCGATCGCCATGGGCCACCCGCTCGGCGCCACCGGCGCGATGATCCTCGGCACAGTGCTGGACGAGCTGGAACGCCGCGATCTCAACACCGCGCTGGTGACGCTCTGCATCGGCGCCGGCATGGGCACGGCGACTGTGATCGAGAGGGTGTAGCCCCCTCATCCGACCCTTCGGGCCACCTTCTCCCCGTGGGGGAGAAGGGAAGGAGCCGCAACGTGGATGATCCTCCTCTCCCCTCGGGGAGAGGGTGGCCGAGCGCAGCGGAGGCCGGGTGAGGGGGCGGTCTGGCACAACAGAGAATTCCACGGGAAGAGGAATCCCATCATGACCACCTACACCAATTTCACCGTCGAGATCGACGCCGATGGCATTGCCCTTGTCACCTGGGATATGCCCGGCAAGTCGATGAACGTCTTCACCTCGGAGGTGATGGACGAGCTGAATGCGATCATCGACCAGACGGTGGCAGACAGCGCCGTCAAGGGCGTGGTCATCACCTCGGGCAAGTCGAGCTTCTCCGGCGGTGCCGACCTCTCGATGATCAAGGCGATGTTCACCTTCTACAACGAGGAGAAGGTCAAGGACCCGTCGACCGCCGCGCAAAAACTCTTCGATCTCGTCGGCCGCATGACCGGTCTGTTCCGCAAGCTGGAAACCTGCGGCAAGCCCTGGGTCTCGGCCATCAACGGCACCTGCATGGGCGGCGCGCTGGAGATGTCGCTCGCCTGCCACGGTCGCGTCGCCTCCAATGCCAAGTCGGTCAAGATCGCGCTTCCCGAAGTCAAGGTCGGCATCTTCCCGGGTGCCGGCGGCACGCAGCGCGTCGCGCGTCTGGCTGATGCCCAGTCGGCTCTGCAGATGATGACGACCGGCCAGTCGCTGACGGCTTCGCGCGCCAAGGCGATGAACCTGATCCATCAGGTGGTCGAGCCGGATCAGCTGATTTCAGCAGCCAAGCAGATGATCAAGGACGGCCTGAAGCCGATCGCTCCCTGGGACGAAAAGGGCTTCAAGGCGCCGGGCGGCGGCATCTGGACACCGGCGGCAGCCCAGCTCTGGCCGGCCGCACCCGCGATCCTGCGTCGCGAAACCGCGGGCAACTATCCCGGCGCGCTCGCGATCCTGAAATCCGTCTATGAAGGCCTGCAGGTTCCCTTCGATACGGCACTCAAGATCGAGCAGCGCTATTTCACTCAGGTGCTGCAGACCACCGAAGCATTCTCGATGATCCGTTCCCTCTTCATCTCCATGCAGGAGCTCGGCAAAGGGGCCCGCCGCCCCGCCGGCATCGCAAAGACGGAGCTGAAGAAGGTGGGTGTCGTCGGCGCCGGTTTCATGGGGGCGTCGATCGCCTACGTGACCGCCGCCGCCGGCATTCCCGTCACCCTCATCGACCGCGACATGGAAGCCGCGACCAAGGGCAAGTCGGTCTCCGAAGGCCTGGTCAAGGACTCGGTCGGTAAGGGCCGCCTGACGCAGGATGAGGGCGCGGCGCTCCTCTCGCGCATCACGCCGTCGGCCGATTATACCGATCTCGCGGACGTAAACCTCGTCATCGAGGCGGTGTTCGAAGATCGCGACGTCAAGAAGGCCGTGATCGAGGCTGTCGAAGCCGTGCTGCCCGAAGGCGCGATCTTCGCCTCCAACACCTCGACGCTGCCGATCTCGGGCCTCGCGAAAAACTCGAAGCGGCCGGTCGATTTCATCGGCGTGCATTTCTTCTCGCCGGTCGAAAAGATGATGCTGACCGAAGTTATCCTCGGCAAGGAGACCGGCGACAAGGCGCTGGCAGTCGCACTCGACTATGTTGCCGCCATCAGGAAAACGCCGATCGTGGTCAACGACACGCGCGGCTTCTTCGTCAACCGCTGCGTCTTCCGCTACATCCACGAAGCCTATGACATGCTGATCGAAGGCGTGCCGCCGGCGATGATCGAAAACGCCGCCAAGATGGCCGGCATGCCGGTTGGTCCGCTGTCGCTCAACGACGAGGTGGCGATCGATCTCAGCCAGAAGATCCTGAAGGCAACCGTTGCCGATCTCGGCGAAGCCGCCGTCGACCCGAGGCACCTTGCGCTGATCAACAAGATGGTCGACGAACTCGATCGCCGCGGCCGCAAGAACGGCAAGGGGTTCTACGATTATCCCGCCAAGCCCGCGAAGAAGTCGCTGTGGCCGGAGCTGAAGACCTTCTATCCGCAGAAGAAGGCCGACGAGATCGATGTCGAGGTGCTGAAACAGCGCTTCCTCGTCACCATCGCGCTTGAAGCCGCGCGCACCATGGAAGAGGGAATCGTTACCGATCCGCGCGAGGCTGATGTCGGCTCCATCCTCGGCTTCGGCTTCGCGCCTTATACCGGCGGCGTGCTCTCCTACATCGACGGCATGGGGCCGAAGAATTTCGTGGCGCTCTGCGAGAGGTTAGCGGCCTCTTACGGACAGCACTTCGCGCCGACCGCGCTGCTCAAGGACATGGCGGCCAAGGGCGAGACTTTCTACAGCCGATTCGACCCTTATGCCGGCGCAAAGGCTGCAGCCTGACCGGCCTTTCCATGCGTATGATCGGGCTGGCTTTTAAGCCTGCCCGGTCGCCCCCAGAATTCATCGATGAATTCATCGATCCGGGCATCTCTGGTCGCTAAAGTTGCCTTGCCAGAGACACAATTACCACGTAAAAGCCTCGCATCGATCTTGCTAGATGAACTTTGTTACGGCCGCTCGTGCTGTTGCTCGCGAACTTCCTCCAAAATCGGTTTCCATCGCATGCTGGCTTTGTTCGGTGTGCACCATCTATGTACGATTTATAAAAGGATATCGTCATGAGCACAGGTACTGTTAAGTGGTTCAACGCAACCAAGGGCTACGGCTTCATTCAGCCGGACGACGGTTCTGCCGACGTTTTCGTTCACATCTCTGCTGTTGAGCGCGCCGGCATGCGCGAACTCAAGGACGGCCAGAAGCTGTCTTACGAGCTCGTTGCCGACAAGCGTTCGGGCAAGATGTCCGCAGACCGTCTGCAGGCTGCTTAAGTTTTCGAATATATCGTCTCCGGTTCGCCGGGACGAATGAAAGGCCGGGTTCGCCCGGCCTTTTTTGTTGCCCGCTTTTCTGGTTCAGGCGGCGATCCGCTGCGCCTTCGCACGATCCGCCCGCAGGCCGAGAAAGCCGATCCAGGTGACGAGAATGATCGCCGTCGCGTAGATATCCGTAGTCAGCTGGTAGCCCAGCGACTTCGCCAGGAACCCGGCGAGAATGGCCGGCAGACTGAAGGCGAGATAGCTCTGGATATAGAAGGCCGACAAGAGTTCGGCGCGCTCGTCCGGCTTGGCAAGCGGCATGATCGTGCCCATCGCGCCCAGGAAGTTCGTGCCGAAGCCGACGCCGGTCAGCAAGGTCCCGAGAAGCAGCAGCGGCACGCTGGCAAGGTGCACGCCCGCAACCACCGTGAGTACGCCGAGCGTTGTCGCCATCGTGCCGAAGGCAAGGTTGCCGTTGGCCGATTTGGTGCGTCTCAGATAGACGGCGACCGCTCCAGAGACCATCAGCGCCGTCACCACCGAGCCGCCCGTCAGCGGCGCATGGCTGCCTGTCGTGCTCACCACCAGCGACGGCACGAGCGAGAGATAGAAGCCACCGAGCGTCCAGTTGGCGATGTTGATCGGCGTGACGAGCGCCAGCGGCCGCCGCACCTGCGGCGGGATGGCGACACGCGGCTTCAGCGACGCCCAGACACCCGGCCGCGTGGATGCGGTCTCGCTGGTTGCCCAGATCGCGCCGGCCTGGATGACGAAGGCGGCGAGCAGGATCGCGTAGACGAGATGTAGCGGAAACGGCGCATACTGGATCAGCGCGCTGGTTCCGAACGCGCCGATCGCCATGCCGGATAGCGGCGCGATCGAGTTCACCAGCTGCCCCTTGGCCTTGTCGACATCGACGAGCGCAGCGCCGATCGAAGCGCCGGCGATCCCCGTCGCCAGCCCCTGCATGATGCGCGCCGCGATCAGCCACGCCGGCCCGCTGGCAACGGCAAACAGCGCCATGGCGATGACCTCGAGCACCAGCGCCGAAAAGATCACCGGCTTGCGGCCGAGATGGTCGGAGATCGAGCCGGCGATCAATAGCGCAAGCAGCAGCGCGAAGGCATAGACCGCGAAGATGACGGTGATCAGCACGGGAGAAACGGCGAAGTTCTCCTGGTAGATCCGGTAAAGCGGCGTCGGCGCCGCCGAGGCGCCGAAGAAGGTGGCGAGCGTCACCGCGTGAAAACGAATGGGGTTTGACTTCGTCTCTATGGATTTGCCGGGCGCGGGCATATATAAGCTCCTTAAAGCTAAGTCTTCGCGTTAGTCCGATGTAGGGCAGGTGCGCGCTAAAAGCAAATAATTTGCGTTTATGGATCGCTCAAAGTTTTTGAACCATGGCGCGCTCGGGAGGCCGAAGGTCGGTTAGTCAATGCCAGCAAAAGAAAATCTCCGCCCCGGCGGGCGCAGCGCCCGCGTTCAGGCCTCCGTCCACAATGCCGTCCGGGCGCTTCTGAAGACGATGGACCGCGCCGACGTCACCATTCCGCTGATCGCGGCCGAGGCAGGCGTGACGCCGTCTACGATTTACCGCCGCTGGGGCGAGCTGCAGGAATTGCTGGCCGATGTCGCCGTCGAGCGCCTTCGCCCGGATATGCTGCCGATTGACACCGGCAGCGCCCGCGGCGATCTGGAGGTATGGACGGAGCAATATTGCGAGGAGATGTCGTCCGGCATCGGCCGCGACATGATGTGCGACGTGCTGGCCGCTCAGGACAACGCCAAGGCCTGCAAGTGCGATGCGTTCACCCGCGAACAGATCGCGCTGATCGCGGAGCGCGCGCATGCCCGTGGCGAGGCGTTTCCCGATATCGATGCGGTCATGGACGGCGTCGTCGCCCCCATCATCTACCGCATCCTCTTTGGCGATCAGCCCTCGATCGAGCGCGTGCGCAACCTCGTGACGGACGTTCTGGCAGGCGCCTCTACTCGGCCGCGGCAGCCCGTTTCTGCGCCGATATCTGGGTGATGTAAGCGCGCAGCGCGGCGGGGCGCACCGGCTTGTGCTGGATGCCGATCGCGTGTCGCTCCGCGTCGGCGCGCACCTCCAGCGTCCGGTCGGCGGTGATGCAGAGACCCGGAACATAGGTGGCGAAGCGCTCGCGGACGGAGAGGATCGCAGCCACGCCGGTGCCGTCTCCGAGATGGTAGTCGGCGATGACGAGATCGGGCGCACCCTCCCGCGCGTCGAGCGCTGCAACACCCAAAAGCGAATCCGCCGACTGCACCGCGCAGCCCCAGCCGCTCAGCAGCAGCTGCATCCCCTCGAGTATATGCGGCTCGTTGTCGATGCAAAGCACCTTCAGCCCTTCCAGATTCCGCGCCGAGCGCTCGGCTGGCGCAGTCGTAATCGGCGCTTCGGCCACCGGTGAGATATCGCGCGGCATGACGATACGGAAATCCGTGCCCTTTCCATGCGTCGAATGCAGTTCCACCGGGTGGCTCAGCACGCGCGCGATGCGATCGACGATCGATAGCCCAAGCCCGAGGCCCGACGCCGTCTTGGCGCCTTCGTCCAGCCGCGCGAACTCCTTGAACACGGTGCGGAATTTCGATGGCGGAATGCCGATGCCCGAATCCATCACCTGGATGACCACCTGGTTGCCGCGCCGGCGCGCACCCACCAGCACCTTGCCGGTCAGCGTATACTTGATCGCGTTCGACACCAGGTTCTGCACCAGCCGGCGCAGCAGATTGGGGTCGGACCGCACGCGCAGAGACGTCGGCATCACCACCAGCTTCAGCCTCTTCTCGCGCGCGATCGGCGCGAAGTCGGTCTGGATACGCTCCAGCAGATCGGCAAGCGGAACGGAAGCGAGGCGAGGGCGCATCGCCCCGGTGTCGAGCCTGGAAATATCGAGCACGGCACCCAGAATGCTCTCCACCGATTCCAGCGCCGAATCGATATTGCGCACGATGGCGCTGCTCTCCGATTGTCCCATGCGCTCGACCAGCGCCGAGGAATAGAGCCTGGCGGCGTTGAGCGGCTGCAGGATGTCGTGCCCGGCGGCGGCGAAGAAGCGCGTCTTGCCAAGGTTCGCTTCGTCGGCCGAGGCGCGCGCTTCGCCGAGTTCGTGGTTGACGCGGGTAAGCTCCGCCGTGCGCTCGGCCACGCGTTGCTCCAGCGTCTCGTTGGCCTGCTTCAACGCCTGGTCGGCGGCCACGCGCTGGGTGATATCGGTGAAGGTCGCGACGATGCCCTTGTCGGGCATCGCGTTGGAGCGCACCTCGATGATGCGTTCCCCGCGCCCGAGCACCAGCGCGAAGGGCTTGTCGAGCGTCAGGAAATGCCGAACCGTCTGGCTGACTTCGGAGACGGGGATATCGCCGCGCTGGCTGAGAATGGCCACGATATCGGCAAGCGGAAACCCGACCTGTCCCGATGTCTCCGGCAGATCCAGCAGCTGCCGGAAGCGCCGGTTCCAGATCGTCAGATGGTTCGAGCTGTCGAACACGGCGATGCCCTGGTCCATTTGCGAAAGCGCCGTCTGCAGCATGTCCTGATTATATTGCAGCGCCTCGCTCGCCTGGTCGAGCAGCCATGCGGTGTCGGCCGATGCATCCTCCACCTTCTGCAGGATCAGCGACAGCACCAGCCGCGCCGAAGACGAGCCGATGGCGCTGCCGAGCAGCTGCTCGGTGAAATGGATGAGCGCCATGTCGGCCGGCTGGTCGTCCTCCAGCTTGCGGCCGGAATTCTGCTGGTAGGTCTGGAACGACCGCTCCATCCGCTCTTCGCCGAGATAGCGCGAGATCGTCGCCTTCAGGTCCCCGACGCTGATCCGCGTTTTCCAGCCGCGCGTGGCAAATTGCGAGCGCGCCTGCCGCTTGACGAAAATGCCGGCCTGGATGCGCTCGAGCGGCCGGGCATTGCGCGTCATCGAGCCGATTACGAAGAAGCCGGTGTTGACGAGCAGGCTCATGACCGTGGCGTTGACCAGCGGATCGGCATTGTCGGTAAAGACGGTGACCCCGGGAAAGACGAAGCCCAGCACGGCGCTCGCCACCGCCGAATAATCCGGCCCGCCAAGCGAGGGCAGGAACAGCAGATAGATCCAAATCACGAAGCCGGAAGAGAGGCCGAGGATCGCGCCGCGCGCATTCGCCCGCCGCCAGATCAGTCCGCCCAGCAGCGACGGCGCCATCTGCGCAATGGCGGCAAACGACAAGAGACCGATCGAGGCCAGGCCCGTGGTGCTATCAGTCGAGCGGTAATAGGCATAGCCGAGCAGCAGCACGGCGAAGATGGCGCTGCGGCGGATGTTGAGCAGCGTCTTGGCGAAATCGTCGCGCTGGCCGCCGCGCCCGGCAAGCCGTCGGCGCAGGAAGATCGGCATGACGATGTCGTTGGAAACCATGATCGACAGCGCCACCGAGGCGACAATCACCATCGCCGTCGCCGCCGAAAAACCGCCGATGAAGGTGATCAGCGACATCACGGGCATCTGCCCGACGATCGGCAGCGACAGCATGTAGAGATCGGCATTGCCGTTGCCGCCAAAGGTCAGCAGGCCCGCGATCGCCATCGGCAATACGAAGAGATTGATGGCGATGAGGTAGAGCGGGAACAGGAACCCGGCCAGCCGCAACTCCTTTGCCGTCCGGTTCTCGACCACGGTCACATGAAACTGCCGCGGCAGCATGACGATTGCGAAGGCCGAAAGCACGGTCAGCGTCAGCCAGCGGCTGATCGGCGTCTGGTAATGCAGTGCCGACAGCACCAACTCGTTCTCCGCCGCCTTCCGCCAGAGATCGGCTGGCCCGTCGAACAGAAACCAGACGACGCAAACGCCTGCCGTCAGAAACGCAAACAGCTTCACCACCGATTCCATCGCAACCGCGAGGATCAACCCGTCCTGATGCTCGGTCGCATCCGTGTGTCGGGTGCCGAACATGATGGCGAAGCAGGCAAGCACCAGCGTGACGAGCAGCGGCAGGTCGAGGAAATAGAGATTGCCGCTTCCAATGCCGTAATCCGACGGATTGAGCATCGCCGTCACGGTGCTTGACACCGATTTCAGCTGCAGCGCGATATAGGGGATGGCGCCGACCAGCGAGATCAGCGCCACGATCGTCCCCACCGCCGAGTTCTTGCCGTAGCGCGCCGAAATGAAGTCGGCGACGGAGGTAAGCTTCTCCGTCTTGGCGAGATCGATGATCCGCCGCAGCACAGGCATCCCCAGCGTGAAGACCAGGATCGGGCCGATATAGATGCCGGTGAATTCCAGCCCGCGCTGTGAGGCAAGGCCGACGCCGCCGAAATAGGTCCATGAGGTGCAGTAGATCGCGAGGCTGAGCGCATAGACGACGGGCCGTCCGCTGTCGGGCGCGCCGAAGCGCCTGCGCTGCCGGTCGCCATGGCTTGCCACGGCAAACAGCAGGAACAGGTAGCCGAACGCCGATGCGAGTATCACCCAGCCTGGCAGCATTTCTCCTCCGCCGGCGTCCCATGCGCCGGTCCTCCCGGAGCTCGAAGCCTACGGCAAATCGGAGCCTTTGAAAATTCCCGCCGTCTAGGTCTTAAGTCAAAGACGGATGGAGCAATTGAATAATTCGTAATTTGTAATTGAATAATCGCAACGAAGATGTAGCTAATAAAAACAACAGCCTGCAATCAAACTGCATCAGAGGGAGACAGATCGCATGCTCAACGAGTTCAAAGCGTTTATTGCTCGCGGCAACGTCATGGACCTTGCCGTCGGTGTCATCATCGGTGGTGCGTTCGGCGGCATCGTCAAATCCTTGGTCGACGACGTCATCATGCCGATCGTCGGCGCCATCTTCGGCGGCTTCGATTTCTCCAATTACTTCATCGGCCTCTCGTCCAACGTCAATGCGCCGACGCTGGCCGCGGCCCGCGCACAGGGCGCCGTGCTCGCTTACGGCAGCTTCATCACCGTTCTCATCAACTTCCTGATTCTTGCCTGGATCATCTTCCTGATGGTCAAGGGTGTGAACACGCTGCAGAAGCAGGTCGAGCGCCAGAAGAAGGTTGCTCCGGAAGACGCACCGCCGCCACCAGCCGACGTCGCGCTTCTCACCGAAATCCGCGACCTGCTGGCCAAGCGCCCGACGGTCTGATGTCTTAAGAGCCCTGCCGGATGAGGCAGGGCTCACCCATCACGGAAATCGATCGGCCATCACCGATTGTCATGGGATTCGCCCGCGCATTTGTTTTATGTAGGCGAAAACCGGAGTGATGCATGTCGATCGTCAATAGCCTCAGCCCGCGCGCCATCCAGGCGCCTGAAAGCGGGATCGTCGAAGTCGTAAATTATGCCCGTGGCCGCGATGGCCTATTGCCGCTTTGGGTCGGCGAAGGCGATCTTCCCACCCCCGATTTCGTCAATCAGGCGGCCATGACGGCGCTGTCGGCCGGCGAGACCTTCTACACCTACCAGCGGGGCATTCCCGAACTGCGCCAGGCGCTCTCCGATTATTACGCCCGCCACTTCGGCATCAATCTTCCCGTCGAGCATTTCTTCGTCACCGGCTCCGGCATGCAGGCGATCCAGATCGCGGTGCAGGCGATGACCTCGCCCGGCGACGAACTGGTCTATCTGACGCCGGCTTGGCCGAATATCGCAGCCGCGCTCGAAATTGCCGGCGCCCGTTCCGTCGGCGTGCAGCTCGACTTCGAAGGCGGCAAGTGGGCCGTCGATCTCGATCGTATCGCCGCCGCGATCACGCCGAAGACAAAAGCGCTCTTCATCAACACACCCTCCAACCCGACCGGCTGGACCGCGACGCGCGAGGATCTGGCCGCCATCCTCGGCCTTGCCCGCAAGCATGGTCTCTGGATCATGGCGGACGAAATCTACGCCCGCTACTATTTCCCCGGCGACCGTGCGGCCTCGTTCCTCGATGTAATGGAAACGGGCGACAAGGTGATGTTCGTCAATTCCTTCTCGAAGAACTGGTCGATGACCGGCTGGCGCGTCGGCTGGATCGTGGCGCCGCCGGAGACGGGGCAGGTGCTTGAGAACCTCATTCAGTATTCGACCTCGGGCGTCGCCCAGTTCATGCAGCGGGGCGCGGTCGCGGCCTTGAACCAAGGCGACGCCTTCGTGCAGGCCAATATCGACAAGGCAAGGCGCTCGCGCGATATCCTCTGCGACGCGCTGATTGCGACCAACCGGGTGCAGACGCTGAAACCCGATGGCGCGCTCTATGCCTTCCTGAAGATCGACGGCGTTACCGACAGCCGCAAGGCGGCGATCGATATCGTCGACAAGACCGGCGTCGGCCTGGCGCCTGGAACTGCCTTCGGTCCCGGCGGCGAGCTCTTCCTGCGCGCCTGCTTCCTGCGCGATCCCGCCCAGATTGAGACCGCGGCCGACCGGCTCTGCGACTATATCCTGAAGCTCTGAACCGGGAGCAACCGCATGTCCGAAAAGATCACCGCCGACCATCTGGAAGGCTTTCTCGGCAATCGCCGCCTGATGGAGCAGCTGGCCTTCATTCTCGAGGTCGAGAAGCTGAAGACGATCCTGCGCCGCACGTCGCTGCTCGATCGCTCGCGCGTCGAGACCGACGCCGAGCACACCTGGCAGATTGCGCTGATGGCGGCGGTGCTTGCCGAACATTCGAGCGAGCCGATCGATCTGCTGCGCGTCTTGAAGATGCTCCTGATCCACGACATCGTCGAAATCGATGCCGGCGATACCTTCGCCTATGACGCGGTTGCCCGCACCAGCCAGGCCGAGCGCGAGCTGCGCGCCGCCGACCGCATCTTCGCCCTGCTTCCCGCCGATCAGGCTGTCGAGTTCCGCGCGCTCTGGGATGAGTTCGAGGAAAAGCGCACCAGCGATGCGCGCTTCGCCAACGCCATGGACCGCTTCCAGCCGCTGCTCCACAATTTCTTCACCGGCGGCGGCACCTGGCACACGGCCGGTGTTACCGAGCCGGATGTCGTCAGGCGCATGGAGCCGATCGCCAACGCCTCGGGCACGCTCGGAGACCTCACCGAACGGCTGATCGCGCTCGCCGTCGAGCAGGGCTTCCTGGCTCCCCGGGCCGGACTCTAACCAGGTGCCTGAACCCTCGATGCGACCGAAACGGCCACATCGATAAAATTCTAGCGAACCCGCAAATCAGCCCGTAACCACACCGGCAAACTTCGCCCCGGCGCACGCCTCGCCGGGGCCGTTTATTCGAATTTCGGAAAGGAAAGCCGGGTCAGATGCCTCCGTGAGATGAAACGGGAGTGCGAGGACATGGCAATTCTGGTGACGGGTGGCGCCGGCTATATCGGCAGTCATATGGTCTGGACATTGCTGGATGCGGGCGAGCAGGTTGTCGTCCTCGATCGCCTCTCCACGGGCTTCCGCTGGGCCGTGGCGCCGGAAGCGCGCTTCTATCTCGGCGATGTCGCCGATGCCGAATTGCTCAAGACCATCTTCATCGAAAACGACATCGAGGCGATCATCCATTTCGCCGGCTCCGCCGTCGTGCCCGCCTCGGTGGCCGACCCGCTGTCCTATTACGACAACAACTCCGGCAAGACCCGCGCGCTGATGAGTACCGCGGTCAGCGCCGGCATCCGCCATTTCGTCTTCTCCTCCACCGCCGCTGTCTATGGTCCGCAGAAGACGTCTGATCCGGTCAAGGAAGATGCATCGCTGAACCCGGAAAACCCGTACGGCCAGTCGAAGCTGATGACCGAGTTCATGCTGCGCGATGCCGCCGCCGCTTATGACTTCAACTATGTGGCCCTGCGCTATTTCAACGTCGCCGGCGCCGACCCGCTCGGCCGCGCCGGGCAGTCGACCTCAGGCGCGACACATCTGATCAAGGTCGCCTGCGAGGCCGCCCTTGGCCGCCGCGACAGCGTCAGCGTCTATGGTCTGGATTATCCCACCCACGACGGCACCGGCGTGCGGGACTACATCCACGTGAGCGATCTGGCCGAGGCGCACCTCAGAGCCCTGCAGCACCTGCGCGGCGAGCGCGGCTCGCTCGTTGCCAATTGCGGCTATGGCGCCGGCTACTCTGTGCTCGACGTGCTGAACATGGTGACGCGCCTGCACGGCCACGCCTTCAAGATCCACATGGCCCCGCGTCGCCCAGGTGATTCCGCCAGTGTCGTGGCCGACGCCACTTTGGCGAACCGCGTGCTCGGCTGGACGCCGCGATACGATTCGCTCGAGACGATCGTGCGCAGCGCGCTCGATTGGGAGCTTTCCCTCATGAACCGCAATGTCGACGATCTGCAAGGCCTGCACCGCGTGCTCGCCGCCGCCTCCTTCTAAGCGTCGAAACTGTTGCAGTCTTGCGACCGGATGAGGTCGCGAGCATCTTCCTCGCATACGAACCATCGACTATCCGGCCGAGCGCGATAAGTTTGTGTACAAGCAGCGCAATTCGCTGATGGCATGAACTTGGAATCGCAATTTGGCGCGGCCGCATCGATCGCGGCTCAAGCCGCAAGGAGGCCCGGATGCACGACAAAGTCGATCAGCGCGAGGTTATTGCCGAGCGACAGGGGTCCGCAGGCATCATTCGCCTCAACAGGCCGAGAGCGCTGAACAGCCTGACCCTCGACATGGTCCGTTCGATCGACGCGGCGCTCAGCGAATTTGCCACCGATGCTGATGTAGCGACCGTGATCATCATGGGCGAGGGCGAGCGTGGCTTCTGCGCCGGCGGCGATATCCGCGCGCTGCACGAAAGCGGCCGTGCCGGCACATCGCTGGCGGAAGACTTCTGGCGCCAGGAGTTCCACCTCAATCACCGCATCGCCGCCTATCCCAAGCCCTATGTCGCGCTGATGGATGGCATCACCATGGGGGGCGGTGTCGGTCTTTCCTCGCATGGCCGCCACCGCGTGGTCACCGAGCGCACCCGCTTCGCCATGCCCGAGACGGGGATCGGCTATTTCCCCGATGTCGGCGCCACCTGGCTGCTGCCGCATGCCTTGGGCGAGGTCGGCATCTGGATGGGCCTGACAGGCCTGGAGGTCGGGGCGGCCGACGTGATCCACGCCGGGCTCGCCGACGTCCAGGTCGCAGCCTTCCAGCTGCCGGAGCTTGTCGACACGCTGGCCGGCCTGTCGCGTGGCGCAAGCTCGCGCGATGTCGATGTCGTCCTGAAGAACCTGTCGACCGATCCGGGCAAAGGGCCGCTGAGGCTCAATAGCAGCCTGATTGAGCGCACCTTCCGCTTCGGCACGGTCGGCGACATCATTGCGGCGTTGAAAGCGGAGCCATCGGATTTCGCGGCAGAAACGCTGCGCGCCATCCAGCTACGCTCGCCAACCAGCCTGGCGCTGACGCTGCGCCTGCTGCATGAGGGCAAGCAGAGCCGCAGCTTGGCCGAGTGCCTGCGCCGCGAGTTCAGCGCCTGCCTGGGCATCCTGCAAAGCCCCGATTTCTACGAGGGCATCCGCGCCGCCGTCATCGACAAGGACCGCAAGCCGAAATGGACACCGGCCACGATCGAAGCGGTGGAACCCGCCGCGATCGATCGCTTTCTGCGCCCGGCGGAGCCGCCGCTCGCGCTTTAGGCGTGCTTACATCGGGAAATCTGGAATGGCTTCGCGCCGGGTCAGCTTCAGCGTCCGGTCGGGCTGCAGGATATAGGTTTCCAGCTGCTTCGTGCCGGTCGAATCGTAGAAGGTATTATGGACAACGCTGCCCGGCGGAGACTTGGTGAGCTTGGTGCGCGGCTGCCCGCCATAGGTGATGCTTCCGGGCACGGGTTTCACCTCCGCAGTCTCGCTGGTGGTGCAGCCAGCCAGAAGACCAGCCATAACGAATGTTGCCGCAACGGCCGATATCACGCGTTTCATCGCGATCACCCCACATGTCTATGCTGTTGATATGGCTCGCTTCGCTTGAAGCGCCAAGAGGCATTTGTATTTTCTTCTCGAAAATACTCCAACGATAGCGCCCGCACTGCAACGAAATGCGGCGCTGCAGCGTTAAGCAGCAGAACAATTCGCTTGGAGGCGAAGATGGTACAGCTGTTCCAGATTTTGACGGGGCACGAGGATCAGTGCGAACGAGGCCACAGCCAGTCGTCGATGCGGGCTGCGGTCGAAAGCGCGCTGAGCGCCGATCCGGACCTCGATTGCACCGAGATCACGGTCACCATGATTGGCCAATACGCCGTGCTCGAAGGCTTTGCGCACAGTGCGGGTGACATCGTTCGCGCCATGATGATTGCCGAGGACGTCGTGGGCCAAGGCAACGTGCAGAGCCGGATGCTGCGCCGCTGATGCTCTCCTTTTGTCGCCGCTGCGCTGTTTCGGTCAATACTGTAAGATGAAAGTAGAAAAGCGTTAACGCATTTGAAAGTGGCGGCGGTTTCGCGGAACTAAACTAGCGGCTGTTCCGTTACTGGCATAATCAAACATGGGAGAACGGCATGACGCGCTTTCTTCGACTTGGGATGCCCGTTTTAGCGCTGATGACCGGCGCGTTTGCCCTGCCGGCCGCAGCTTCGCTGGAGATCGACAGCAACTATTCAGCGCTTCAGCGCGATGACGTCGTGCTCGCCCAATATGGCGATGCTACCGCCTGCGTTCCCGCCGCCGCACACTACGTCCCGTCCTTCATCCGCGCCAATGACGGCACGATCATCGGTGTGGGATATGTGGAAGTGGCAAGCGCCGATACCGGATGCTGATATCAGGTAACGCTCAATTAACCAGACCGCAGAACGCGCGCGCTCACGATGCGTGAGGGAGAGATAGTGTGTGCCGAGCATCGCCACCTTGCATCGTCTAACCGATTGTTTTGGAGAAGTTTATACGAGGCCCGCCTGTGCTTTTCACACAGAGGGTGACGAGCCTCTGACCATCATCATGATGGCTGCCAGTGTTCTAGTAAGCGTTGAGCACTTGAGACAACCGCTTCGTCCGGCTACCCCCGACAAGCTCCGGTGAGGGTTAAGCAAAAATCAACCTTGCTTTATTTCGAGCCACTTGTGGACTGTTTTAGCCCGCTTCGACGTGGCTAATGGACGTGAAGCCTTGCTTCCTCGGCCGCCGCGACGAACTCGGCGCGCGCTTCTTCCACGCTCTTGCGGCCGTCAAGGGCGGCTCGGCATGTGCTGCGGGCTTTCAGGTAGCGGAGGCCGCGAACATTGGGCCAGAGCTCGGTCAGGCATGTCAGCGCGTCGAACGGGCCGGATATCGTCCGTGCACCGGTGGTCTCGAAGCCGACCTGGATAGGATCATTCCACTTTTCGCTTGCCATTTGCGCACTCCTCCATTGCTCACGCCAGGTACTCTGCAGCGTTCTGCCTGCTCCTCCCGCAAAGCAGTGTGCGGAAGCATTTTAGCGATAATTCACAAACCCGCAAATGGGAAAAGACATACGCGTTCGGCGTAACGAACCAAAGACGTATGAAAGACAAGCACCCGGCCATCCGACCGAGTGCTTGAAACATCCAGCAAACCTGCGCGTTTAGCTGCAGACGCGGGTGGTCTTTGTCACGATCCGGCCGTGGCTGTGGTACTTCACGGTCTTCATGCGGCAATTGTAGCGCACCGGATGATGGCGGTTGGAATGGCCGTAATAGGGGCGGTGGTTGTAGCGATCGTGGTAGCCGTGATAGCCCGGCTGACCGATTCTCACCGTCACGCTATCGGCAAAGGATGGCATTGCGGTTGCGCTGAGCGATGCGATGGCCACGGCGGCAGCGATAATAAGCTTCTTCATGCTAGTCTCCATTCATAACAGCGTTGACGAAACGTTCGTATCGAGAATTTGTTCAATACGAATAATAAGCGCAGCATGAATGTGAGCTGAGAGGCGTGTTCATGTCCGGGTCATCCCCGGCAGACGGCCAAGCCTTACGGTGCGATGGTGTAGACGAACACGGCCTTATAGACGGCGAGCGCGCCGAAAACGGCGGTGATGGCAGCCAGAACCATGGCGATCAAAATGATCGCTTTCGTGCCTTTGCCGTTCTGCTGATCGTTGTCGTCGGTGCTCATGGTCGTCTCCTGCGGGCTCGCCCGGCTCACTGGTGGTCTCGGCCGGCGAAGCCCTTATCGCCACGTCTTAACCAGTCGGCCGCTCTTTCGCAAACCGGGATATCTGATGCCGAATGTCGCAGCGGAAAGCGTGGCCACAATTCACGATTGCCGCAAATCGCGGAACAAACCGATTGCGGCCGGGTTGTCCACACGTAACCCGATAGTGAAAACCGACGAGGAAGAGGAAATTCCGATGCGAACGTCTGTCATCACGGCGGCAATTTTTGCCGCGGGCCTGGCCACATCCGCCTTCGCGCAATCCAACCCCGATTCGATCGGCCCCACCAATGGCGGCTCGACCGGCTCGAGCTCCGGAACATTTTCCAGCGATTACACGAGCAGCGACAACGGTACCCATCCCGTAACAGTCACGCCCGTCGACCCGACGACGACACAGTCGATCACGACGCAGCCGAAGACGCTCGACTGCCCATCCATGCCCCGCGCCAACTCGGGCGTCGACACCCGCGGCGGCGAAAGCGGCGCCTCGATCAGCGACGCCTGCCGCGAGTACGACAATTAAGGCGGATGGATATCCGCGATCAAAAAGGGGCCGAGTTGTTCGGCCCTTTTTGCTGAGTAGGCGCGGACTTGCTTCGGCCAGTCTTATCATCTTGGCGGATTTCTTACCGGGGAGAAAACTGGTGCTGCCGCGCGGGATTGAACTGTCGAGCTCGCCGCATACGAAGGGTTTTCGCTAGATCGCGTAAAGCCTCGTCGATGATGTGAAATCCCCCATATGAAATTTGTGCACGGATTTGCACATTTGCCACCTGAGCCGTTTTGGTAGCGAGGGCGACTAAATGGTGGGCTTCGGGGCCTCGAACCGTTGGTCGAAGGTGAAATCCGTCCTCACTGAGAAGTAGCGTTCGGCAATGTCGTTGAGGCTCAACGTCAAAGTCTTGAATAGTTCGTAGAATTGCTCGTTCGAAAGGTCGACGACGTCTCCCCGCTGAACGAACTTCATTGCCTCCAAATTTTTATCAACTCTTCCGCTGACATGCACGACAGCCTGGCGAAGCTTATTGAGGTCGCCAAAGACAGGATGAAGAATGTCGTTCTTCTCCTTACCGCACGCGCTTGCGATTTGTTGTCGAGCTTCGACATCCCACTGCGTATATGCAAAGACGATGGCCATCCTTCTCAGTCGGCGCGAGTTTTCACCGTCGCGAGCCGACTTAGTAGACAGGTCGGATATAAGTGCCCAATATTGGAAAGAGGAGCTCTGATCGTTCGGGTCTCCTCGTCCAAAGAACATGTGCTTGTCCGGTTGACAGGTAGCCAGATAGTCGTGCCACTGCCGTAGCGAGGCATCAATCTCGCACTGAAGGCCATAGATGCGGCGAAGCTCTGTCGCGTAGTCGATAAGTGGCTGCAGAAGGTCCATCATATGCCTCCAATTCCTCGCCCACACATCAGCTCGGACGGAAGATTTATCAGAGTGGAAAGATAAAATTCGAGAACGCTGAGTAAGCATGCTGCACGAATTGTCTGCACAATTCGCGGTATGTTCTGGTGTTTGAAGCGGTTTCTCGCAGCGATGCTGTCTTGCGATCCGCAGTTTTCTGTTTGATTTTATTTAAGAAAACTGGTGCTGCCGAGTGGGATTGAACCACCGACCTCACCCTTACCAAGGGTGTGCTCTACCACTGAGCTACGGCAGCGAGGACCAGACGCTGGCAACCGAAGCGGCTGCGTTGCGGGAACGGGGCGGCTATTGCCACAGCTTCGGGACGAGCGCAAGACGCAATTTCAAACTTATGTCAGTTTCACGTCGCCACTTTTGGATTGCCGCGAATTCGGGTAAGCCATGAAACATGACCGAAGACACTGAAAATGCCCGCAAGGGCCGCAAAGACGCGATCGAACAGCAGGCGAAATTGCGCCGCGATCGGGCCGCGGAAAAATTGCGGGAAAATCTTTCCCGCCGCAAACAACAGACGCGTGCGCGCCGTTCCGGCCAGGCCGACGAGACAAATGGACTGCCTGCCGCAAAAATGGACGAATCGTAATGTTCCGTCCGCTTCGAATTGAAGCCTTCGCGGATTTCGTCTAAAGACCCGCATCCTTTTAAAAGACAGAGTTTCAGAAAGGCGGGCGTGGCCCGTAAGCGCTTATGGATCGTATCAGAATTGTCGGCGGTAATGAGCTTAATGGCATCATTCCCATTTCCGGCGCCAAGAATGCCGCCCTGCCGCTGATGATCGCCTCGCTTTTGACCAGCGATACGCTGACGCTCGAAAACGTGCCGCACCTGGCCGATGTCGAGCAGCTGCTGCGCATCCTCGGCAATCATGGCGTCGACGTTTCGGTCAACGGCCGCCGTGAGCGCCAGGAAGACAGCTACTCGCGCACGATCCACTTCACCTGCCGCACCATCGTCGACACAACCGCTCCCTACGAGCTGGTCTCGAAGATGCGCGCCTCCTTCTGGGTCATCGGCCCGCTTCTGGCGCGTGAAGGCCAGTGCCGCGTTTCGCTGCCCGGCGGTTGCGCCATCGGCACGCGCCCGGTCGATCTCTTCCTCGACGGCCTGACGGCACTCGGCGCGACGCTCGATATCGACAGCGGCTATGTCAACGCCACCGCCCCCAAGGGTGGCCTGATCGGCGCCAAGTACACCTTCCCGAAGGTCTCCGTCGGCGCGACCCACGTCATGATGATGGCCGCCACGCTTGCCCGCGGCACCACCGTCATCGGCAATGCCGCCCGCGAGCCTGAGGTCGTCGACCTCGCCAACTGCCTGATCGCCATGGGCGCCAAGATCACTGGCGCCGGCACCTCCACCATCACCATCGAAGGCGTCACCTCGCTGTCGGGCGCGCGCCACCGCGTTCTGCCTGACCGTATCGAGACCGGTACCTACGCCATGGCCGTTGCCATGGCCGGCGGCGATGTCGTGCTTGAAAACACCGATGTGGCGCTGCTCGACACCGCGCTTGAGACGCTTCGCCGCGCCGGCGCTGAAATCTCCGCCACCAACAACGGCATGCGCGTCCGCCGCAATGGCGCCGGCATCCGCCCGGTCGATATCGTCACCGATCCGTTCCCGGGCTTCCCGACCGACCTGCAAGCGCAGTTCATGGCGCTGATGACCCGCTCCACCGGCGTGTCGCATGTCACTGAGACCATCTTCGAAAACCGCTTCATGCACGTGCAGGAACTTGCCCGCCTCGGCGCCAAGATTTCGCTGTCGGGGCAGACGGCGAAGATCGAAGGTGTGCCGCGCCTGAAGGGTGCACCGGTCATGGCAACCGATCTGCGCGCTTCCGTGTCGCTCGTCATCGCCGGTCTTGCGGCCGAAGGCGAGACCATGGTGTCGCGCGTCTATCACCTCGATCGCGGCTTCGAGCGCCTGGAAGAAAAGCTCACCCGCTGCGGCGCGATCGTCGAACGCGTCAGCGAATAAGCGCAACTGTAGACGTAACGAGACAAAGGGCGGTCATTCGCCCTTTATCCCCGTTGCGCAATGGGCCTCAGCGCCTTATGTCCCTTGTCCTACGGCACCGCCATTCCGCGGCGCCGGGTATCGCCATCCCGGCGATACCAGAGACAATGGGGTGCTGCCTGAATGACCGACCTGAAGCTTGTTGCGCTGGATAGCGAAGACCTTGCCGTCGTCTCCGCGCATACGCAGGATAGCGTCTTCAAGGTCGCGGATCTTTCCTGGTCGCCGCGCGACCAGCAGTTCTCCATCGCCGCCAATCGTTTCGTCTGGGAAGAAGCCGGCGCCAAGCGCAAGGGCTTCGAGCGCCGCCGCGCCGCCATCGTCTTCAAGCGCGTGCTGGCCGTCCGCTCCGTTGGAATCAATCAGAAGAACCGCGAGGACGTCCTGTCGCTGCTCGCCATCCGCTTCGAGCAGAAAGGCGAGGGGCCTGAGGGCACCATCCAGATCGATCTCGCCGCCGGCGCCACCATCGCGCTCGATGTCGAATGCATCGAGGTTCAGCTTGCGGATATCGGCGGCGCATGGGAAACCGCTTCCAAGCCGCGCCATCCCGGCGCCTGAATACGCATTTATCGAAGCATACCGAGAGGAATTGACGCGTGGCAATCTGGTTGGATCAGGCATCGGACGATTTCGGGCAGCGTTTCGCGGCGTTTCTGACGACCAAGCGCGAAATGTCCGAGGACGTGAACATCACCGTCCGCGCCATCATCGATGATGTCCGCGCCCGCGGCGATGCGGCGCTGGCCGAATATTCGCGGAAGTTCGAGGGCATCGATTTCGCCGAGACGCCGATGCGTGTCACCGAAGCGGAAATCGACGCGGCCGTCGAGGCCGTGCCCGCCGAAGTGCTGGGCGCGCTGAAGGTCGCAGCCGTCCGCATCGAATCCCACCACGCCCGCCAGCTCCCCAAGGACGATATCTACGAAGACGCCATGGGCGTGACGCTCGGCTCGCGCTGGACGGCGATCGAGGCAGTTGGCCTTTACGTTCCCGGCGGCACGGCAAGCTATCCGAGCTCGGTGCTGATGAACGCCATTCCGGCCAAGGTCGCCGGTGTTGATCGCGTTGTCATCGTCGTTCCCGCAACAGGCGGCCAAGTCAATCCCGCCGTACTTGCCGCCGCCAAGCTTGCCGGCGTGAGCGAGATCTACCGGATCGGCGGCGCCCAGGCCGTGGCGGCGCTCGCCTATGGCACCGATAGCATCGCGCCGGTCGACAAGATCACCGGCCCCGGCAATGCCTATGTCGCCGCTGCCAAGCGCCACGTCTTCGGCACTGTCGGCATCGACATGATCGCCGGTCCGTCGGAAGTCCTCGTCATCGCCGACAGGGATAACAATCCGGATTGGATCGCAGCCGACCTGCTCGCCCAGGCTGAGCATGATGTCAGCGCCCAGTCGATCCTAATCACCGACGACGCGGCCTTCGGCAAGGCGGTCGAGGCAGCCGTCGAGCGCCAGCTGAAGACGCTGAACCGCGCCGAGACGGCTGCCGCCAGCTGGCGTGATTTCGGCGCTGTCATCCTGGTCAAGGAGATCAGCGACGCCATTCCGCTCGCAAACCGCATCGCCGCCGAGCATCTGGAGATCGCCGTCGCCGATCCGGATGCGCTGGTCGACAAGATCCGCAATGCCGGCGCAATCTTCATCGGCGCGCATACGCCCGAAGTGATCGGCGATTATGTCGGCGGCTCCAACCACGTACTGCCGACAGCCCGTTCCGCGCGCTTCTCGTCCGGCCTCTCGGTTCTCGATTTCGTCAAGCGCACCTCGATCCTGCGCCTCGGTTCGGAACAGCTGCGCACGCTGGGTCCGGCTGCCATTGCGCTCGCCGTGTCCGAGGGTCTCGACGCCCATGCGCGGTCGGTTGCGATCCGCCTCAACCTGGAACGGTAAGCGATGGCTGCGGGCGACTTCCGGCTTTGCGACGTCGTCCTGGACGACACCATCGGCCGATCGACGCCCGATGTCGAGCACGAGCGCGCCGTCGCTATCTTCGATCTCATCGAGGAGAACAGTTTTACGCCCCTCGGCCATGCCGGCGGCCCGTACCGGCTGAACATCTCGCTTGTCGATACCAAGCTGGTCTTTGCGATTACGACCGAAGGCGGCGAGGCGGTCGCCACTCATATCCTGTCGCTCACCCCGTTCCGGCGCATCGTGAAGGATTACTTCATGATCTGCGAGAGCTATTACGAGGCGATCCGCTCCGCCTCTCCAAGCCGCATCGAGGCGATCGACATGGGGCGGCGCGGCATCCATAACGAGGGTTCGCAGACGCTGCAGAACCGACTGGACGGCAAGATCGAGGTGGATTTCGACACCGCGCGCCGCCTGTTCACGCTGGTCTGCGTTCTCTACTGGCGCGGATGACCGGGATGAGCGAGCTCGAACCGACAAGCGCAAGCATCAGGCCGGGCGCGATTTTGTTCATGTGCGGCATGAACGCTATCCGCTCGCCGATCGCCGAGGCGATTGCCCGTAGTTTGCTGCCCTCCAATACCTATATAAGGTCTGCCGGCGTGCGCGCTGGCGAACGCGATCCCTTCGTCGATGTGGTGCTCGATGAGATCGGCCTGTCGCTCGGTCGGCATCTGCCGCACACGCTGGAAGATCTCGAAGACGATTATTTCGATGTGATCATCACGCTCTCGCCGCAAGCCCACCACGCAGCGCTGGAACTGACGCGCGCGAGCGCCGTCGAGGTGGTCTACTGGCCGACCATGGACCCAACAGTCGCGCAGGGCACACGGGAGCAGATTCTGGAGAGCTATCGCGAGGTGCGCAATTACCTCGCCGAGCTTATCGAGAGCCGTCTATTAGACCGAAGTGGTATCGCCGCGCAGTCCGCATGAAACAAATAAAGGAAACGCGATCAATTTGGTTCACAAACCCCCGTTGATTGTGTAGTTTCCGCCCAAATTTTGAGGCGGCCCCAATCTTGGCCCATGCCGCCATCTCAACCGACAGGAAGAAAACACCTATATGCCTAAAGAAGAAGTCCTCGAGTTCCCGGGTATCGTCACCGAACTTTTGCCGAATGCGACGTTCCGCGTGAAGCTCGAAAACGAGCACGAGATCATCGCCCACACGGCCGGCCGCATGCGCAAGAACCGTATCCGCGTTCTCGCCGGCGATAAGGTTCTTGTGGAAATGACGCCATACGACCTGACCAAGGGCCGTATCACCTACCGCTTCAAGTAAGCTTGATCCGAAAGCCCCTAAGGCTTTCGCTTCCGTCTGCCCGGTAGTCGAGGTTCCATGGCGCTCAAATACAAGCTCATTCTGGCTTCGGGTTCCCCCCGCCGCGTTGACCTGCTCAACCAGGCAGGGATCGAGCCCTCGCGCCTGATGCCGATGGATATCGACGAGACTCCGAAGAAGTCGGAGCACCCGCGCTCGCTGGCGCGCCGCCTGTCGACGGAAAAGGCCGAAGCAGCACTTGCTGCCATCAAGGGCGACATGACCTGGAAGGGCAGCTACATCCTGGCCGCCGATACCGTCGTCGCCGTCGGTCGCCGCATTCTCGGCAAGGCCGAGTTCGCAGACGAGGCCTCGGCCTCGCTATACCTGCTCTCCGGCCGCAGCCACTGGGTCTATACCGGTGTCTGCCTGGTGACGCCTGATCGCAAGATCCGCCAGAAGATCGTGGAAACCAAGGTGCGCTTCAAGCGTTTGTCCGGTTTCGAGGTCGAAAACTACCTGGCCTCCGGCCAGTGGCGCGGCAAGGCGGGTGCCTATGGCATCCAGGGGCTGGCCGGCACCTTCGTGCAGAAGATGGTCGGCTCCTACACCAACGTCGTCGGCCTGCCGCTGTACGAGACCATTTTGCTTCTGACCGGCGAGGGCTTCGACGTCCATAGCCGGTGGCCCGAGGCTTGAAGCCGGCGGGCCGAAAACCCGAAGGATTGACCATGCCCGATGAAACCAGACAGAGCGCCAAGATCGAACCGCTGCGCAAGGCACACCCATGCCCGGAGTGCGGCACGCCCTCGCAGCGCGAGCACTATCCATTCTGCTCGAACCGTTGCCGCGAAGTCGATCTTTCGCGCTGGCTGACCGGCTCCTACGCCATCCCCGTTGCCGAAGATGAGACGAAGGCTGAGTACCCGGACGAGAACTGATCGTGGTTCCCGCTCGGGAAGCCGTTCAATTTGTTCAATAATTCGGAAAATTCACAGGCCTGTCAAAAAACTCTCATTTGGCGCTTGCCATGGCCGAACAAGATGTTATAACCCCGCTCGCTTCCGGGGAAAACCAAGCCCCTACAGCTCTCGGAGACGAGAGATGTGCCGAAGCAGGAATGCCCAGATAGCTCAGTTGGTAGAGCAGCGGATTGAAAATCCGCGTGTCCGTGGTTCAAATCCGCGTCTGGGCACCACTCTTTCTCCCGAACAATAAAACTCTTCCTTTCGTGTCTGCTGCCGAAGCCATCTTTTGATTTGGCGGCAAACGATCGGGCTGCTACAGCGGTCCATCCCGCAGGACCAGCAGAGAGTATCATGGCCAAGACGAAAGAACCGAAGCTCGAGCATTCCGAACTCGCCGGCGAGTTTACCGATGATGGCGTGACCGTTCTGGTCGATATCTTCCGCCCGGCCGGCACCAATGGCGACTGGAAGATGGAAGTCGTGACGCAAGACGACGACCTGATCGAATGGGAAGAGGGCTTCGAGACCGATCGCGATGCTTTCGACGAGTTTTTGGCCACGGTCGAGCGCGACGGCATCCGTACTTTCCTTGATGATGCGGACGAACCATCGGTTCACTAGAGTTTTCCAGAAAGACTCTGACGCCGTGACACTGCTGTGACTGTCGTTTTCAGAATTGAAAATGTCGCTTGCGGAGACCCTTTAAAATAAACCGAAACTAAGGTGGGCCACTTCGAAAGATAAGTGCGCATAAAGCGCGCCAGGAACAGCAAACATGAAAGCTTTGGAATACAGAGCCGCTCTGGCGGTCCTGGGATTGACCACTGCTGGAGTGGAAAGTCTCTTTGGAATAGACCAGATCACCAGCCGCCGTTGGGCGACGGGCGAGCAGGAAGTGCCGCGCGCCGTGGCGCTGTGCCTGCTACTGATGGCGTCGCATAACCTGTCGGTCGCCCAGGCACAGATCCTGGCCGACAGCGTCGACGTGCCGCTGGCGAAATCCGCCTGATAGTTGGGGATCGGCGAAAGCCCTCAGGCCGCCGGTTGCTGGACCATCTTTTTCAGAACATCGAGAAGCTGTTTGGCGTCGTCATTGGCGCCGAGCACGCGCAGGCGCTCTTCCGCGAGGCTGATGATCGCCTCCATGCTTTCGCGCTCGTTCCAGCCGGAAGCGACACTGGCGCGCGTCAGGTCCTCGAACGCGAACTGCATCGCGTCCTGGCAGCGCACATCCCGATCGGGATCGTCACTGGTGACAAACGGCCTGTAGATCTCCCGCATCTCACTTCTCCGCAACTCATTCGCACGCGCCATGCTAGACCACAGGCTTTAACGAAGTATTCATGACGATATCGAGCAATCTGGGCGGAAATTCGTGACATATCCGATTTCCTGGAGAAACGCTGAACGTTGTCTCGCCGCGCGTGTTGCAGCCTACTGATAAGGGTGTCGTTCTCAACTCGCCTCTGGAGTGGTAATATTACCCCTGCCGAAAAGAGGGGAGATTCACATGCCACGCATCTCGCATCTATATTTCAAGACGGCCATTCTGTTCCTGATCTTTGGCATCGGAATGGGCCTGAACATGGCAATCTCGCAGGATCACAGCGTGATCGGCGCTCATGCACACTGCAATCTCTTGGGTTGGGTGACGATGGCGCTCTTCGGGGGCTATTACGCGCTTAACCCGCGCAAGGCCGAACGCCGCATCGCGATGATCCAGTATGGCATCTATACCGCGGGCGTCACGCTGATGGTTCCGAGCCTCTATCTGATGTTGCTTGGCAACATGGCGATGGAACCCGTCGTGGCAATCGCCTCGATCATCACATTCATCGGCGTCCTGCTATTCGCCTTCGTCATCTTCTCCGGCGAACAGGTGGCCATGACGCCATCGACGCCGTCCTATCGCTGAAGTCCACCGCATTCCTTCTCGGCGCTCGTTCTTGGGGACGGGCGCCGTGGCAGGAAGATCAGTGAACGACCTGCACGCGGATATGCTCCTTGGCTGCATAGGAATGGCAGTCGATCGGCGCATCGCCGACGAAGATCACATCGCCATCCTGGTCGAACAGGCCCCAACAGGCTTCATCATCGACATAGACCTTGCGGACGTAACCGAACGGCGCGCTTTCGACGACGACGTTGGGTGCAACAGCAACTGTCTCAAGTTCTCGCATGGATCACTCCGATAGTCATTTCTGTTTTAGTGCGACATCATATTGCATTGCGAGGCGGATGCCGGGCTATCCCTAGAAATGGGGATGTCTAACTCAGCTTGACCTTTCGCCTCTCAGGGTGTGCCGAATCGGTATTTCATGCCGATTTCCTTCCTTGGTTGCAGCGCGCCGCACCTTTGTGGATTGCGATTGCATCAGCGGCGAAAAGCGCGTTGCGCCGGCCAATCGAAGCTCCTATCTACAGGCACGAATCATCTCCGAGGAATAACTCATGGCCGACCTAAAGGTTCGCACTCGTCCCGTTGGCGCCAGCGCCGTTCTCGGCCGCACCGGCTTCCCACATGTCACCTCCGCCACCGGCGGTGAGATCGACATCGTCACCAGCCCGTCGCAACCGGGTTTCAACCCGCTGGACCTTCTCTATTCCTCGCTCTCGGCCTGCCTGGTCCTGAGCGCCCGCATGGCGGCGAGCCAACTCGGCGTTCTCGACCGCATCACCGAGCTCAAGGCCGACGTAACCGGCGAGAAGGCCACCGAAGGCCTGTCGCGGGTCAAGACCTTCAACATCGCCTTCTCCATCAAGGGCGACATCGACGAGGAGACCCGCCAGAAAATCGCCCACGCCGCCGAAGACGAGATCTGCACGGTGAGCAACACGATCCGCGGCAATCCGGAATTCTCGACGGTCATCTCCGGCTGACCCTTTCTGATGGTTCCGGCGTAGCGCGAGCCGCGCCGGCGACGATATCGACCGCGCCTGTCGTTCCCGGGCTATTCTCAGGCCGCTGCTTCTGCTACTTGCGGTGCATGATGGCGCCGCTCGATCGCACCCGACGCCGCAAGCACGGTACGCCATGTCGCAAGTCTCCTCCGCCCTCCCGCAGTCCGCTCCCTCGCACCGTTTCGCGCTTGCCGCGCTGATCCTCGGCGGTGCCGCGATCGGCGGCTCGCCGATCTTCGTGCGGCTGTCGGAAGTGGGCCCGATGGCAACCGGCTTCTGGCGCGTGGCGCTGGCTTTCTTTCCGATCTACATCTTCTCGCTGATCAAGGGTGGCGCCACCGGCCCGAAGCCCGAGACCTGGGCGGATCGCGGCATGCTCATCCTGCCCGGCGTCATTCTGGCCGTCGACCTCATCACCTGGCACCTGTCGATAACAATCACATCCGTCGCCAATGCAACGCTGCTCGCCAATCTGGCGCCGGTCTTCGTCACCATCATCGGCGTGCTCTTCATGGGTGCTGCCGTCACGCGCGTGTTCGTCGCGGGATTGCTGCTGGCGATCGTCGGCGTCGTCATCCTCAAGGGTGGTCCCGCGGCACTCGGTCAGGGCGATCTGCTGGGCGATGGCGGCGCCGTTCTCGCGGCAGTGGCCTACGCGCTATACATCATCGCCATCGGCAGGCTGCGCACGCGCTTCGATACGGTTCGTATCATGCTGTGGAGCACGGCGTCGGCCGCCGTCTGCCTGTTTCCCTTCGGCTTCTTCGTGGAAGGCCATCTCATGCCCACCACGGCCTATGGATGGGCCATGGTCTTCGGCCTCGCCTTCATCAGCCATGCCAGCGGCCAGGTGGCGATCACCTATGCGCTGGCCTATCTGCCGGCCGCCTTCTCGTCGCTGACGCTGCTTCTGCAGCCGGTCGTGGCCGCCATCCTCGCATGGATCTTGCTCAGCGAGCCGATCGGCCCGATGCAGGCGATCGGTGGTCTGGTGGTCCTCGCCGGGATCATGATCGCCCGGCGAGGCTGATTGCAATCAGGCGACAGCCGCCTGCTTCTGCATGCGCCGTGCGTCGAGAATATCAAGCGCCTCGTCGACGGTCGCCGCAAGTTCCGCCTTCTCTGTGTTGCAGGTGTTCCAGGCTTCGATGAAGCTGCTGGTCTTGCCGTAGCTGTTGTCGAGCACGCAATGGTCGGCGCCGATCAGCACGCACATGATGTGCCCGTGCATGCGGTCGGTGATCACCTGGCGCGCCGAGCCCAGGAGTGCCACGCCACGGTCGAAGCGCTGCTGCGCGCGCTCGCGGTAGGCGAGTTCCGTCATCCGCGCGCGGCCACCGATCTTGCCTGACAGCAATCCCTTCAGAATGGCCGCATGCTTGGTCTGCTTCTGGAAATCGGCGGGCTCATCCGGCCAATCCGACTTCACTGTCCCCGGCCGCTGCGTCGCCGCCGTCAGGTCCTGCGGCGTGCCGACTTCCTGGTCTTCGCGCAGGTTCAAGAGCAGCTCATGCTGCGGCACCGGCTTTGCGACCGGGCCGATGCAGAAGGCCATGTCCGGGCAAAGACGCGTCTCGCACTGGAACCAGCGCTGCGCAAACGCCAGGCTCTTCTTGTCGCGCACGAGAAGCGTGAACTGGCCGTGCTTCTCGATGGCGCGTGCCGTGCTGTCGACGTTGGCTTGATCCTTGAAATGGATGGTCTGCGGCAGCTGCACGATCGGCCGTCCCTTGTGCCGCTCCAGCATGTTTTCGCGGAACTGGCGGTAGCCGGCCCAGATGTCCCCGAAATTGCCGCCGCCATGCAGGAAGATCCGGCCGTCGCCAATGGCGCCGAGCATGCGGTCCTCGTCGAAGGTCGGGATTTCGGTGACATAGGACGGGCGCGAGCGCTTCTTGTCGAAATATGCAAGTTCACCCAGCCAGATCGCGCTGTCGCCGATATTGTAGTGGTTCGGAAAGTCGAGAAGCGCATAACGCTCCGACGGGTCGAATACGTCAGACAGGTTCTTCTCGATCACGCCCTGCAGGCGGTTGATGATCGTCAGGTTAGATTCCATTGAAGGCTCCTTGTTTTAGGGACAAGAGGTCCGAAAGTTATTGCGCGGGCTCAGGCCTGCGCGTGTTTGCGAAACGGATTGAGCGACATTGCAAGCGCGATGTAGGGGCGGATGACCGACCGGCCGAAGATCGGCAGGAAGGCGAGATAGATCACCGCGCCGAGGCCGATGCTGAGGCCGAGCGACAGCCAGCGGCTCTGGACATGCTCGACGATGACAGGATGAGCGAGCCAGACACCGGCTGCCATCAGCAGCGAACCGCAGAGCGGCAGCGCCACGGCCTTCAGCGTGCTCATCGCATCGATGTTGGCGAAGCGGGCCAGCACGTACTGCTGGTAGGGCAGCGTCAGCCAGGCGCGCAGCGTATAGCCGGCCGCAACGGCAACCACACCATAGGGCACGAGCAGCCAGGTGAGCACCAGCGTCGCGGCAAGCTGCAGGGCAGCCACCGAGAGGATCGATTCCGCCCTGTTGACGGCGGAGAGCGCCGACGAGGCGAAGAAGTTCATGACGAAGGGCACAGCCATCAGCACCAGCACCGTGGCGATATCGCCGGCATTGCCCCACTTGTCGCCGAACAACATGGCGATCATGTCGTTGGACAGAGCGCCGAAGCCGAGCAGTAGCGGAATGGTGCCGAGTGCAGCGGCGCCGACAATCTTGTTGTAGGCGTTGCGGAAGGCGACGCGGTCATTCTGCAGGCGCGACAGCGTCACCAGCGCGACACTGCCGATCGGCGCCAGCACGGCCTGTCCGATCAGCTCGATCAGCCGCCAGGCAATACGGTAACGGCCGACTTCGACCGGACCGTACCAACGCGAAATGAAGATGTCCTGCACACGGGCAAGCAGCATCCACATCAGCTGCGTGACGACAAGGCTAATGCTGAACAGGAAGACGGAGCGGAACAGCGGCACGTTGAAACGGAACTTCGGCATCCAGGGATAGGCGACCCAGCCGAGCAGCACCGTGACGACGGCATTGACGGCAGTCTGGGCGACCAGCGCCCACACGCCCCAGCCCATGAAGGCGCAGGCGACGGCGGTGATGCCGGAAAGCAGGCTGGCGGCGATCGCCTGAGCCGCGAGGTTCTTGTGGCCGAATTCGCGTGCCAGACGCGCATTGTGGATCACGGCAAGCGACGACACCGGAAGCAGCGGCGCCAGCCAGCGCAGGATCTCGGCGACTTTCGAGTCGCGGACGAGATCGCCGTAATAGGGCGCGAAGACGAAGACGACAGCGGCGACGATGGCGCTGAAGGCAATGGTCGCCCAGAAGGCGGTATCGGCCAGTTCCTCGTCCAGATCGAGCTGGCGCGTCACCGCGTCACCGAGGCCGGCATAGGCAAGCACCCTGCCGATCTCGACGAACAGGCTCGCGAGCGCGAAGGTGCCGAAATCGCCGGGGCCAAGAATGCGGGCGAGAATGACGAAGATCACGAAGGTCGCAATCGTGCTCCACGCCACGCGGATGACCGACCAGAGGACGGAAAGCGCGGTCTTCTTCTTCAGCTCGGCGTGGCCAATTGCCGTATCTGTCATTCAGTATCCAATCGATTGGGCGCTGAGGCGCAATGCTTTCGGGGCTTGGGACCGCTCAAGCGGCCCGGCCCGTCTTCTGGCCGCGCCAATAGGCGACCATGCCGGTGAAATTGTCTCTGAGCTGGCTGCGATAGGTGAGCCCCAGCTCGTCGCTGAGCTTGCGGCGGCCGATCGCCTCCAGCACTGCCTGGCGAATGTCCCAGCGCAGCATGCCGCGCATGTTCGAGCGGCGGTCGAATAGGTATTTGGCGTAGAGCGCGCCGTTGCCGAAGGCATAGCCGCTCTGCAGCTTCTTCACGTCGCCGAGTTCCCGGCGCCCATGGAAATGCTTCACAGCGAAATCCGGGACGTACTCGACGCGGATGCCGGAATTGAAGGCGCGGTGCACGTAGTCGGTATCCTCGCCGGAGCGGAACGGCGAGCCGGCGCCAAAGCGGGTGTCGAACAGGCCGACCTTGTCGATCAGCGCGCGCGGAAACGCCATGTTGGCGCCATGGATGAACCCGCCGGCATGCAGTTCGCTGGTCAGCACGGCAGGCTCCAGCTCTGGCTTGATCGTGACAGGCAGATCGCGCGCGTCGCCAAGCTCAATGCGACCGCCGCGCATGACGATATCGGTGTCGGCGGCAAAGAGTGCTGCAATCACCGTGAAGTAGTCGGGAAACACTTCGCAATCATCATCCGTGAAAGCGATGATCCGGCCCTTCGCGGCAGCCAGCCCGCTATTGCGCGCAACCGAAAGACCGGGCTTCACTTCGTAAACGAGATTGGTGCTGATCGGCGCGGTCTTTGCCCATTCGCTGACGATCGCGGAAGTGTTGTCGGTGGAACCATTGTCGACGAAGACGAGTTCCAGGCTCAGATCGCTGGCCTGGCGCGCGGCATTCGATACGGCATCCAGGCAGTTCGTCAGTCCATAAGCCCGATTTCTCGACGAGATGATCAGGCTGATGTCCACGGGCTGAGGAGGCATTCGGGTTCCCTTCTGCAGTCGATGTCGGGGAAAGGGTAGGGCGCTCCCCCAACCTCGGCAAGAAACATTTTGCGTTGCAGCAAACCAATACAGTTTGCTGAAAAACCAAAACAATGTGGTGATTTCTTGCTGGTATATTATTAATCGCAGACGGGTGATATTAATGCGATATTATTTCCAGAATGAAGAAAAGTAATTGTAATAATTCGTGTTTATTTAATATTCACAAAGTCGAAATTCTGTTTGTTTGCTTCTGATTATTGTCGAAATAAATCCGATTTAAGCATTGTGAATATAAAAATATATAGAAATGCAATAACGTTGCTTGCGTCGTTTTCTCATCGCCGCATTGCGCTTCTTCGCACTGGCGAAATGGCTGAGAGGTAAAAGACAGCTGGTCTTACCGGACCAATATCGCTCAAGAAGACCGGCCGGATCGGACGTTTTCGCCAGAGAAAAACCCGCCGCATGACTTGGAAGAATGCGACGGGTCCGAGTAGAAATTGCAGAATACGACCAGCGGGTGTGTCCTGGCGGCAGTGGATGGAGCTCCGCTGGCAGCCCGCCGACGCGCTATTCCTCGTGCGTCAGCCACTTCTGAATGACCGGAACATCGTCATCGCCGAGCAGATGCCCCGTCGGGATGACGGTCGAATCGACGGTTGCGCCAGATGTCTTCAGCCGTGTTTCGAGGTCGCTTGCATATTTCCCATAGGCATCCGTCTTGCCGCTGATGACAAGCAGATCGGTGCCTTTCAGGTCCGCATGCGGAAATTCGCTGAGCACGGGCATGGAGCGCAGCAGAACCGCTTTGTGAACCAGGTTCGGGTGAAGATAGAGAAGCGAGTTCAGGAGATTGGCGCCGTTGGAATAGCCAACATAGACGAGCTTCTTCGGATCGAGTCCATAGGATTTGACCGCGCCGTCGATAAAGGCGGCGAAAGCCTCGGCCTCGTTCTTGATGTCCTGCTGGTCGAAGGAGAACGGCGTGATGCGCTTGTACCAGCGCGGAATGCCTTCCTCCGTCGCGCGTCCGCGCACGCCGAGCAGCGTCGCGCGCGGCGCCACCTTGTGCAGCAGCGGCATCAACGTCGTCTCGTTGCCGCCCGAACCGTGCAGCAGCACCAGAACCGTGCCGTCAGGGTTCGGCGGCGTGTAGAAGCGGTGCACGAAGGGCAGTTCGCGATAATTGATCCGGGGTTCGCCCGGCATCGAGAACTGCGGCAGAACCACCTTGAGATCCTTGAGATCGGTGATTGGGTCCTTCGGCACGAACAGCTTTTCGCCAAGCGTCGCCGCCGGCTCGTCCACCGTCATGCCCGGCTTGTCGGTCGCAAGCTCGATCAGCGTGCCACCAGGTTCACGCACATAGAGCGAGCGGAAATACTTGCGGTCATGCACGTTGATATCAGATGCGCTCGCACCCTCGCTCTTCAGTGCATCATGAACCTTCGACAGTGCCGCGTCGTCCTCCGCGCGGAAGGCGACGTGGTCAAAGGTGCCTGTTCCCGGCGCGCTCGACCAGAACCCCTTGGCGTTCCTGATATCGACGATATCGCCGGACTGCGAAACCAGTCGGTCGATATTACCGCGGTTTTCCTGGAAGCGATAACCGAAGTGGCTCTCGACGAAGGCGCGGCTCTTTTCCGGCTCCTCGGTCAGCATCGTCGTCCCGCGCACGCGCTGCACGGCGTGCTCGACCGGAATGCCTGCTCCATGCCACGGAGCCGGGGACTTCAGGGCCGGCGTGCCGGCAAGCTTGACGATGATGTTGTCGGGATCCTTCAGGCGCAGCACCGGCTCGCCGAATTCGTCGGCCGGACCTTCCGTGCGGACGCCGAAGCTCATCGCCCGCGTCAGCCAATAGCCGATGCTGGAAGGGTCGATCGCCAGCGCGAGTTCGCTCAATTGCCCGAAGCCGGCACGACCAGGCGCGCCATCTTCCCAGACAAGGAATGTCACGAGCGAGCCCGGCGTGGCTTCCGCGTCACCATAGAAGAGGTGTAGCTGCGTCGCGTCTTCGAAGCCGGCCGTTTGCTTGACCAGCCGCATGCCGAGAAAGCCGGCGTAGAAGTCGACGTTCGCCTGCACCTTTCGGGTCAGCAGCGTGATGTGGTGTATGCCTGAAGCCATAGAGGGGAGCCCGGATTGCATTGGGTACAGAAGGAGCGCGGAGATGAAGGTGAGGATAACAGTCATATCGTTGCGTTTGCTTGGTGCCTTGTTTGCTCTCCATAAAGAATTAGGGCATCTCCGCAAGGCTGCAAATCCAAAGTCTGAACATCCCGCAGCGCAAGTTCCAGCTGCTGGCGCGTCGGCGGCTTGATCATGTAGGCCCGCGCGCCAAGCGTCCTGGCGCGCTCCATGTCGTCCTCATCGCTTGATGTGCTTAGGATGAAGGCCGGTATCGTCTTCAGCCGCGCGTCACGCGAAAGCGCCTCCAGAACCTCGAACCCATCCATGATCGGCATGTTGATATCGAGCAGGATGAGGTCGATCAAAGGATCGTGACCACCGGTTGCCCGCTCCTGAAGAAGCCGCATCGCCTCGCGGCCGTTCGAGGCGAGATGCAGGTTGAACGTCACCTTCTCGCGCCTCATCAGCTTGATCTTCAAAAGCTGCACATCTGCCGGGCTGTCCTCGACCAGGAGCACCTCGGCCACCCTGCCGATTCTATCCGTGCGCTGCTCTGCCTGTGTCGGGCTTGCCGCCCCCTTGGGCGCCCTGTCCGTCTCACTCAAGGCCAGTGGCAGCTCCATGATGAAGGTGGTGCCGCCGCCATCGGCATCCTCGCACCAGATGGCGCCGCCATGCAGCTGTGCGATCCGCCGGCAGATCGCCAGCCCGAGCCCCGTCCCCTCGATGCCGCGCCCGACCAGTCGCTTGAACGGCTGGAAGATCAGCTCGCGGTGGTCGCGCGCGATGCCGGGGCCGTTGTCGCTGACGGCGATCCGGCAGAGCGTGCCTTCGCCTTGTGCCGAGATCCGCACGCGCGTCACCTCGGCCTCGCAATATTTGATGGCGTTGGAGATGATGTTCTGCAGCATCTGCACCAGAAGCGTCCCGTCGCCCATCACCAGGGGCAACGGGCCACGTTCGATCTCCGCGCCGCGGCTGCTGATCTGTTCACGCAGATTGCGCTCCACCTGATCGACGATCGCCGACAGCGACACCGGCTTGGCCTCGAGATCGCCGGAAGCCTCAAGCTTCGAGAAGCCCGACACCTTGACGATCAATTCCTCCATATGGTCGGCCGCGCTGAGCACGTAGCCGAGCAGATCGTGATCGTCATGCGCCAGCGATGGCGATGCCTGCAGCAGCCGGCTGAAAGACTTGATCGTCCGCAGCGGCTCCTTCAGGTCGTGGGCCATGGCGCGGGTGAAGATCTCGAGCGATTGCTGCTTCTGCTCCAGCTTGGCCGCGAGATCGCCATGCATGATGGCGCTCTGGATGCAGCGGTGCAGCGTCTCCGGCGAAAGCGTGTCCTTGGTGAGATAATCCCGCGCGCCGCCCTTCATTACCTCGACGGCGATCGTCTCGCTTCCCTGGCCCGTCAGCATGATCACGTTGGCGGACGGATCGAGCTTCAATATCTCCTCGAGCACGCCGACGCCGTCGCGGCCTGGCAGCGAGTAGTCGAGCAACACGCAATCCGGCCGCTTCTGCGCGTTGAGCGCTATGCCCTCGTCGCCGTTCTCAGCCTCGTAGACCACGTAGTTCGCGCCCGGCGCGCGCGCCAGCATCCGCCGATAAACCTCGCGGTCGTCGATATTGTCGTCGATAACAAGTACCGCATTGCCGTCGGCCATGAAGTCACCCCTCCAGAGGCAATATGGCGATCTCGAACCAGTATTCCTTCAACCTCTGGATCGCGGCGAACAGCCCGTCGAGATCGACAGGTTTCTGGACGTAGGTGTTGGCGCCGAGCGCGTAGCAGCCCTCGATGTCGCGCTCGTCGTCCGACGTGGTCAGGATCACCACCGGGATTTTCCGCCAGGCCGGGTTGGACTTGATCGCCTCCAGCGTCTTGCGGCCATCGAGCCCCGGCATGTTGAGGTCGAGCAGGATGAGGCCCGGCCGTGTTTCCATCGTCGCCAGCAGATCCAGCGCCTGCTGGCCCGATGGCGCCCATTGCACCGGATTCTTGAGCTTGGCGCGCTTGAACGCGCGGATCGTTGCTTCGTAGTCGTCCTCGCTGTCTTCGACGATCAGGATCGGCTGTGATTCACGGTGCTGCATGCTGCCCCTCGCGCTTGTGACCCAGTGTAAAATAGAAGGTTGTGCCCTGGCCAACCTCTGACTCCAGCCAGACGTCGCCCTCGTGACGGCCGATGATCTTGCGCACGAAGGTCAGCCCGGCGCCGGTGCCGTCGTCCGATTCCTGCGTCTTTTCCAGCCGCTTGAAGATGCGGAAGATATCCTCGTGAAACTCGCGGGGAATACCCTTGCCATTATCGCGCACGAAATAGACGTCGCTCGTCCGGCGCCCGTCTTCGCCGACAAGCTCGCCGACGTGGCCGACGGTGACGATCGGCTCGGGCTTGTCGTTGTATTTAACGGCATTGGTGATCAGGTTGCGGTAGACCTCGGTCAGCCGCAGCGAATCGCAGACGACGTCAGGAAGCTGGCCCTCGACCAGCACCTTCGCCCGCCGCTCTTCCAGATAAAGCTCCATAGTCGAGACCACGTCCTTGACGATGGCATGGACGTCGGTGCGCTTCACTGCCAGCTGCTGGCGCCCGATGCGCGAGAAATAGAGCAGGTCGTTTACCAGCTTCTCCATGCGCTGGCTAAGCCGGACGATACGGTTGATGCGACGCACGCCGTCCTCGTCGAGCACCGTCTCATAATCCTCGAGCAGAAAGCGGGAATGGTTGTGCATCCCGCGCAGCGGTTCCTTCAGGTCATGCGAGGCGATATAGGCGAACTCGTCGAGATCGGAATTGCTGCGCTCCAGATCGGCGGTGTAGGCCTGAAGCTGGCGGAACATCGTCCGCAGCTGCTCCTCCTGCTGCACCCGCAGGCTGATGTCGCGCAAAATGGCGACGAAGGTGACCGTCGTCCCGGTCCGGAAGGCGCTGAGCGACACATCGAGCGGGAATGTCTCGCCATTGCGCCTGATGCCCGAGATCGTACCCGTCGTCCCAGTCCCGCCTTCCTCGCTCAAGAGCAGCGATCGCCGGAAATAGTCGTCGAGCCCTGCATGGAAGGTTTCCGGCAGCAGGATATGGACGCTCTCTCCGATCGCCTCCCTCGACGTCCGGCCGAACATCTCCTCGGCCGCCGGATTGAACAGCGAAATCTTGCCCTGCGGATCCATGGCGACGATCGCGTTCGGCGTGTTGCGCGTCACCGTGTCGAAGCGGATGCGCTCGGCATCCAGGCTGTCGCTCTTGCGCTGGAAGAAAAACACGAAGGTCGCAACCAGCCAGAGCATGCCGACAGTGATGGCGCGGTTCGTCGCCTCGTAGCCATAGCCTTCGCCATGCCGATCGACAGCAAGAAAGCCGAGCAGGATCAGGATGGAGCAGACGAAGGCCAGGTTGAAGGGCGCCGTGCGGCTGTTGAACCACAGCGAGGTCAGGATCAGCGGCACATAGATCATGCCGTTCACCACCCCGAGAGGGGTATAGAGATCGATCATCAGCCCGATGAAGCACAGCGCACCCGGCAGCCAGACGGGCATGCCGCCATGCTGGTCCGGCTGCAGCCACCAGGACCGCACCAGCATCGCCGAGCCGAGCAGCGTCACGCCGGCGGCGGTATGCACCGCCATGCCGATGTTCGATCCCCAGCGATAGATGTGCTCGGTATGCATCGCGTATCCGGCAAGGGCCGCGATGCCTAGGCCGATCACCACATAGCCGACAAGCTCCTCGAAAAGCCGTGCCTTGCCCTTCTGGTCCGGCGGGGTCAGCGCCAGAGCGAGGTTGGAGAAGAACATGATCACGGCGGTATTGAGCGCCATGCCGCCGCCGATGCGGCCAAAGAATGCCGGATCGACAAAAATGCCGGCCAGAAAGCGCTCCATGATCTGCGGCTGTCTTCCGACGAATGTCAGCTCGATCAGCCGGACCCCGCTCATCGCGGCGGCAAGCGAAAACAGCAGGAAAGCGGCGAGCCGCGCGTTTGCGCTTGTATAGACCGATATGACGAGCGCGATCCCGGTGAGGCAGAAGCAGATCGCCGTGTTGATTGCCATCGCCGGTGAATCCGGTATCAGGAAAAGAAGAGGCTCGATCTGCCGCACCCAGGCGAGAAGGATCACGGCGCCCAGCATGAGCAGAAGCACGCCGAGCACGATCGTGGTCAAACGGTGTCGTTCCTGGCGCCAGGGGGCACTCGTCCTTCGACCAATGATCGGCTTCACCACGCGTTGCTCTCCCGTCCGGCGGTTACTATTTCCAGAATTGAAAATTATTCAATATACATCTGTCGCGATAGTTGCGGCTTCGGCGTCGACCGGCAATATGCCTGTTACGGATGCCGTGCTCTGCGGTCGAACGGAGTGCCGGCGCGAGCACGGGAGGGTGGCAATGCCGGCGGTATTTTATGTGGACGACAGCCGCGACGACCTGTTTTACGCGCAGTATGTCTGCCGCAAGGAACGCCCGGACATCGCTCTTTCCTGCTTCCAGACCGCCGATGCCGCCTTTGAGGCGCTTTGTGTATCCGCCGCCGAAGGCCTGGCGCTACCGGCGCTCTTGGTCGTTGATCTCTACATGCCTGTCGATAGCGGCATCGGCCTCGTCACGCGCCTGCGCGCCGATCAACGCTTCGCATCGATGCGAATCGCTGTCTGTTCCGGCTCGGACGCGACGGCGGATCGGGAGCGGGCCTTGGCCTGCGGGGCGGATCTATACGTCGAAAAACCGATCGACCTCAGTGCACTCGTGAGTCCCGGCCAATAGTCCATCAAAGACAATCGACTTTCTTAGGTATTTATGACGCAATGGTTGCAAGTCTCATTGACACGACTTTGGCTACATTTCACACTATACGCATGAAGCAGTGTGAGACGATGCTGGGGAGAGCCGTTTGACTTTGTTGACGAAACAACCCCGGCAAAATCTGTGACTGAAGTCTGTCTTCCCGCTGATGCGCGAAGCGCGTCGCAGGCGGCGTAGGACAGGCGAATGCCGAGGGTAGGGGGCGGAAGCGGAGGTCGCATGCCGATTTTGTGATCGGCGTGTCGCGGCGGTTTCCCTCGAAACTCCGCACTCGGTCATTAACTGTATCAGTCTGGCGCGTGTCTCCAGAGTTCGGAGATGCCGCTCAACCGGTAACCACCGGCACGTAGGAGCCAAGAAGCAGGAATGCGGAATGAGTAGCGCGATGGCACTTCCATTTCACGCTGGCCCGGAATTGGGGCGGGCGATCAACCGCACGGATTTCTTTCGACTTCTGAAGGCGGCCGCGCATCACTATGCCTTCGACAGCTTCGCGCTCGCCCGCATCTCCGAGGCGTCGCAGCCGTTCGGCGCGCGCGACATCATCATCACCAATGTCGCCGAGCGCCAGACCGGCTTCTTCGTCTACGCCATGGGCCGCGCGCTGGGCTTCATCAAATCCAAGGCTGCGCAGTTTCTGGCGACCCCCATGAGCGGCAAGGCCAACAATCTGGAGGGCTATCCTCCCGATCTCGTCCTCAACGAGTTCGACACAAACAGCTTTCTGCTCATCCCGCTTTTCACGCCCGAGGGGCGCCGCTACTGTGTCGCCTTCAGTGGCAAGCGCCAGCAGCCGGACCAGGGCGAAGTCGCCGATATCCTGCTCGACACGATGCGGATATTCGACAAGTTCTACGAGGAAATCCTGGTCAACGAAATGTCCGGGCGTTTGACCCAACGGGAGAGTGAAGTGGTTCGCTGGACCAGTGAAGGCAAGACATCGGCGGAGATCGCCATCATCCTCGGCCTGTCGGAACACACCGTCAATTCGCATATCGCGGCGTCGGTCAGGAAGCTCGGCGCGGTCAATCGCGTGCACATGGTGGCGATGGCGTTGCGCATGGGACTTGTTTCGTGACCGAAAACGCTGAAGTGAAATCAGAGACGGCTCGCGGCGAGGCGGTAAAAATCCTGTTCGTCGACGACGAATTCATCGAATTTCGCGCCTTGAAAAAGACCGTCGCGGCACTCACCGAGCCGAAGGTCGAGATGGACTACGCACAATCGGTCAGCGATGCGCTGGCAAAGCTCGGCAGCGACAGGTTCGACCTGATCCTGCTCGACAACCGGCTGCTCCCGAACGCGGATTTTCGCGAGACCGTGCCGAAGCTTCGCGCCGCTAGTTTCACCGGCCCGATCGGCGTCATATCGATGGATGTGTCGGACAGCTACTTCCAGCAGTTCCAGGACTATGGTGTCGATTTCAGGATCGGCAAGGACGAGATCGACGTCGAGACGCTGCAGCACATCATCCGCGAATATGTTCGCTATGACATGCCGGATGTCTGGAAGGACGATTACAACATCTGACGTGTCGTCAGACGGGCAGCCGGATCGTGAACCTGCTTCCCGTCTCCGCCGGTGATGTGAGCGAGATCGTCCCGCCAAGCGCGGTCACCAGCTCGCGCGCGGCCGCCAACCCGAGGCCCGGCCTCTTCGCGGCGCCCTCCGGCAGCAGGCTCCAGAAGGCGGTGAACACGCTCTCCCGATGTTCGCTCGCGATGCCGGGCCCGTTGTCTGAAATATGGATCGTCCAATGCGTGGCATCGACCTCCGCCTCGACCGTCAGCCGGCACGCCTCGTCGGCTTCCGTGCGATGCATAAGCCCGTTCGCCATCACGTTCTTCAGCACCAGCCCGAGGATCCCCGCATCGGTCCGGATGCCGGGCAGGTCGCCTGTCTCGATTGTGGCCTTCGGTGCATCGACCTCGAAGCGCAGCTCCGCCCAGATCTGCGCGACCAAGAGCTTGGTATCGACATCGCTGATCACAAGTCGCGGCGCGCCGGAAGCGAAGCTGATCAACCCCTTGGTCAGCTCCTGAGCGGCCTGCGTCTTGGCAAGAATGGTGTTCAGATATTCCAGATGCTCGGCATCGATCCCGTCGCCGATCTCGTCGATCAGGATCTCCGCATACATCGCGATGTGTCTGAGCGGCGATTGCAGGTCGTGCGAGGCAATGGCGAGAAAGCGCTTGATGCGCGTTTCGTCGGTCTCTGTCGTCGATGGTGACATGTCTCGTCCGCCGGATTTAAGCCCGGGCGGAGAATAGAAAGCGGGCGCCGGTTCTGCAACCGGCGCCCGCATCAATTTCACGAAAGCAACCTGAAAAGGTCGATCTTGGATCAGCCTGCCGACTTGCGCGAGCTCGGCGGAATGATGTCGACCTTGTCGTCATTGCTCGAAACCGCGGCGCGGTGGCGCGTACGCCAGTCGCCGAGGAAGAGCAGGATCGGCGCCGCGATGAACACCGACGATGCTGCGGCCACGAGAATGCCGAACACCATCGGGATCGCGAAGCTTTCGACCGCGCTGCCGCCCCAGATTGCCATCGGCAGCAGGGCGAGGAAGGCGGTCACGTTGGTGTAGATGCTTCGGGCGAGCGTTTCGTTGATCGACTTGTCGATCAGTTCGCGCAGCGGCATCGACTTGTAGAGACGCATGTTTTCACGCATGCGGTCGTAGACGACGACCTTGTCGTTCACGGAATAGCCGACCAGCGTCAGGATCGCCGCGATGGCGGTCAGGTTGAAGTCGAGCCCGGTGAGAGCAAAGAAGCCGATGCACTTCGTCACGTCGAGAATGAGCGTGACGATGGCGCCGACTGCGAACGGCCATTCGAAGCGATACCAGATGTAGAGCAGCATCGCGAGGCTGGCGATGACGACGGACAGGATACCCGCCCATGCAAGCTCGCCGCTGACCTTCGGGCCGATGACGTCGGTGCCGGTCACGGTTGCCGACGGATCGATCTTGACGATCTCGTCCTTCAGCTTGGTGACGGCAGCCGTCTGCGCCTCTTCACCGCCGTCCTGGCGCTGAGCGCGCACAGCCATGGTGTTGTTGTCGCCATAGGACTGCAGCGAGACTTCGCCGAGGCCGAGGCTGTTCAGGCCTTCGCGGAACTTGGCGAGATCGGCTGCTTCCTGCGTCTTCACCGACATCTGGATACCGCCACGGAAGTCGACGCCGTAGTTGAGGCCAGGATGGAAGAAGAGCACGACCGATGCGACCGACAGCAGCGCGGAGACGGTCACGCCGAAGAAGCGCGCCTTCATGAACTGGATGTGCTTGTCGTAGGGGTAGAAGACCGGCAGCAGCGGCTTGATGTTGATGGTCTTCAGCTTGAAGCGGCGGGTGATCTCGATCATCGAGACGCGAACGAAGGCGACCGAGGTGAACATCGAGATGATCAGGCCGAGCGCCATGGTGACGGCGAAGCCGCGAACCGGGCCGGTGCCGAACCAGAACAGGATGGCGGCGGCGATCAGCGCCGTCATGTTGCCGTCGATGATGGTCGAGTAGGCGCGGCGGAAGCCGGTGTCGATGGCCGCGAACGAGCCCTTGCCCTTGCGGGTTTCTTCACGGATGCGTTCGTTGATCAGAACGTTGGCGTCAACCGCCAGACCGATGCCGAGCACGACGCCGGCGATGCCGGGCAGCGTCAGCGTGGCGCCGACAAGCGTCAGTGCCGAGAAGGTCAGGATCGTGTGGATGAGCAGCGCCACGTTGGCGAGAATGCCCCAGGTTCCGTAGAGCAGGAAGATGAAGGCTGCGACGAGGACGAAACCGACGAGACCGGAATAGATACCCATCTGGATCGCATCGGCGCCGAGGTCGGCACCAACCGTGCGTTCTTCAATGACGGTGAGCTTGGCGGGCAGGGCGCCGGCGCGCAGCATGGCAGCAAGCGTGTTGGCCGTATCGGTCGAGAAGTTGCCCGAGATCTGGCCGGAACCGCCGGTGATCGGCTCGCGGATGACGGGCGCGCTCAGCACCTTGTCGTCGAGAACGATGGCGAAGGGATTGCCGACGTTCTGGCGGGTGATGTCGGCGAAGCGGGTCGCGCCGGCGCTGTCGAAGCGGAAGCTGACGACGGGCTGCTGGCTCTGGTCGAAGCTGACGCGGGCGTCGGAAAGACGGTCACCGGAGATTTCGACACGGTCGAGAACCGGATAGGTATTGCCTTCATCGTCCTTGAGCATCGTCACGCCGGGGCCGGGAGCATTGTTCGGCGCGAGCATGTGGAAGGACATCTTGGCGGTCGAGCCGAGGAGCTGGCGAAGACGGGTCGGATCCTGCGCGCCCGGAAGCTGCACGAGAACGCGGTTGCCGCCGATGCGCTGGATCGTCGGTTCGGCGACGCCGACCTGGTCGACGCGCTGGCGAATGACTTCTAGGCTCTGCTGGACGGCGCTGTCGACGTTGCTGGAGATGCCGGCGGCCGAGAAGGCAACGATGATGTTGCCGCCGCTGGTCGTGACCGAAAGGTCCGACTGGCCGGCGGAAATGCCTGTTGCGATCGTGTTGCCGAGCGTGCGCAGCTGCGTCACCGCTTCGTCGGTCTGCGCCTGGTCGTTCAGCGTCACGACGATCTGGTTCTGGTTGCGAACAACCGACTTCGGCTGGATGTTCTTTTCGCGCAGCACGCGGCGTGCGTCCTGCAGAAGCGACTGCAGACGCTCGCGCGTCAGGTCGGCTTCATCGACTTCGAGAACGAGGTGCGAGCCGCCGCGAAGGTCGAGGCCGAGCGAGACCTGCTGGTGCGGGAGCCACGAGGGAAGGCGCTGCAATGTGGATTGCGGCAGGACATTCGGCAGTGCGATCAGAATGCCGAGGAAAATGATCACCGTATAGGTGGCCACCAGCCATGGTGAGGTGCGCATAGTGTTGTCTATCCTTGATAACGCTGGAACCTGCGCTTCGGGCGCAGGCAGGCGTGTCGTAAATGCAATGGGAGGCGCCGGGGCGCGTGTCGTCAGACCGCGAAAGCGGGCGGTCCATGCGAATCGTAGGGCTTCGCGTCAGCCGCGTAGAAGGCGGGCGAAGTGGACTGCGAAAGCCGGAGGAAGCCGGGCGACGAGCGCTCGAAGACTTGCAGGTCAGCGGTAGCCGCATCGCCGGAAGCATAGGTCGCGTATTTCTGCGCGACCTTGCGGTCAGCTGCCAGCACGCCGCGCACGACGTCGCGTGCGCTCAGCTGCAGCGGCTGGCTATCCTTGCTCGAAGAAGAGAATGCGTTGTTGGGTCCGCGCGTGGGGCCGAGCACGAGATTACCGCCGAACAACAGGCCGAGATAGGCGAAGATCGCGACAGCCAGCGAGACGGCAACGCGACCGGTCATGCGGCGCGTATCGAACCTCATCTGGTCGTCCTGCGGATTTTCAATCTCGAACCGGCTCAACGGCGCAAAGTTCTCTCATTGCTTCTCGGGAGAAGGCGTTTCCTCGGCCGCGCTTATACCAGCCTCGGTCTCGACTTCATAGGGTGAACTGTCATGATGCACTTGAGAGAGACGGTCAAGCATGCCCATGGCGATTTCGCGCTCGCCCATGATGACGGTATCAGCGCCATATTGCCTGAGTTCCTCGACCTCGGCATCCGAATGCGCACGCGCCACGATCAGCACGCCGGGATTGACCTCACGCCCCTGTTCGGCCACGCGGCAAGCCTCGAATGCGTTGGGAATGGCGATGACCAGGCTTCGCGCGCCCTTGAGGTTGGCGAGATCGAGCACCTCGCGTGTGACGGCGTTACCACCGATCACTTCAATGCCTTGCTCGCGAAGTGCCGCGATCCGGTGGTCGGAATCCTCGATGACGAGAAAGGGCGTGCCCGAGGATTTCAGGTTCTGCCCGACAATGCTGCCGACCCGGCCATAGCCGACGAGAATGGAATGGCCGGAAAGCTTTGTCGCATGCACTTCGTCCGCCACGACCGGCGGCTCTTCCACCACTTCGGTCGTGGTCTCCGTGGCCGGTTCGGGTTGGGGCTCGTCGCGCTTGGGCTCCAGCAGTGGCCGCAGCTTGTCGCAGGCATAGAAGAGGAGCGGGTTGAGGATGATCGATATGATGGCGCCGGCGAGGATCAGGTCGCGGCCTTCGTCCGGCAGCAGTCCGAGGTCGACGCCGAGAGCGGCGAGAATGAAGGAGAATTCACCGATCTGACCCAGGCTTGCCGAAATGGTCAGCGCCGTTCCCACGGGCTTGCGGAACAGCTGCACGATGAGGAAGGCGGCGACCGACTTGCCGATGACGATGATGAAAATGGTGGCGATCAGCGGGATCGGCTTTTCGATCAGGATGTTCGGATCAAACAGCATGCCGACGGAAACGAAGAACAACACCGCGAAAGCGTCGCGAAGCGGCAGGCTTTCCTGCGCCGCCCGATGGCTGAGCTCGCTTTCGGCGAGAACCATGCCCGCGAAGAAGGCGCCGAGCGCCAGCGACACGCCGAACAGCTTCGATGCGCCGAAGGCGACGCCGAGCGCGATCGCCAGGACGCCGAGGCGGAACAGTTCGCGAGAGCCGGTGTGGGCGATGCGGTGCATCGTCCAGGGAATGACGCGCCGGCCGAAAACCAGCATCACGCCGACGAAGAGCGCCACCTTGACCAGCGTCATGCCGATGATGCCGCCGATGCCCATGTCGAGGCCGAATATGCGGTTCACCGCCGCCGACAGCGGCTCGACGGTTCCGTGGCCGCTGCCGATGCTGGCCGCTGCCGGAATGAGGACGAGCGCCAGCACCATGGCGAGGTCTTCGACGATCAGCCAGCCGACCGCGATCTTGCCCCGTTCCGTCTCGACGAGCCGCCGCTCCTGCAAAGCCTTCAGGAGCACGACGGTCGACGCGACGGAAAGAGCGAGCCCGAAGACTAGGCTCCCGCCCGTCGGCCAACCCATCAGCGCGCCCAATCCCCAGCCGAGCAGGGTGGCGAAGCCGATCTGCACGATGGCGCCCGGCACTGCGATCCCGCGCACGGAGAGAAGGTCTTTCAGGGAGAAATGCAGGCCGACGCCGAACATCAGCAGGATGACGCCGATCTCGGCAAGCTCGGGCGCGAGGTTCTGGTCCGCCACGTAGCCCGGAGTATGCGGTCCCACCAGAATGCCGGCGATGAGATAGCCGACCAGGGGCGGCAGTTTCAGCCGGTTGGCGAAGGCACCGAGGATGAACGCAAGCACCAGACCCCCGACGATTGTCGAAATCAAAGGTGTATCGTGCGGCATAAGCGGTCTCCCCGACTGGAAATCCTGATTAAATTATGACATATATGGCTAATATCAACCAATATGGGTGGTTTGACATTATGGGTCAAGGCGCGAAGGAAACAATTCTCACCCCCGCTTTGTGCCGTGCGGCAAGGGGTCTGCTGGATTGGACGCAGGTCGACCTTGCCGACCATGCCGCCGTCTCCCGCAGCACGATCCGCGACTATGAAGGCAAGCACCACGAGCTGCACCGCGCCACCGAAGCGCAACTGCGGCTGGCCTTCGAAAATGGCGGCGTTGCCTTCATCGAGGTCGAAGGCAAGGGCACCTGCATCTGCCTGCGGCCCGCAAGCGAATGATACGCTACTTCGCCGCTGCCAGGCAGCTGGCCTTCACCTTGTAGGCATAGATCATATTTCCGCGATAATAACCTTCGCTCGGCTGCCATGATTTGATGGTCTGTGGTGTCTCCGCGCACTCGAAGGGCTGCGTGGTGACGAACAACACGTCGTCGCTGACATTATTGGGCAGCGCAAAGGTCTGCTCATAATAGTTGTCGGGCGCTTCCGCCGGCGGCCGCGCATAGATCTTCAAGGGTTCGTTTCTGAGCGTATGGTACATGTCCGCCAGGATATCGCGGCTGTCGCTGACGATGATCGCGGTACCCGCCTGCCGCGCCAGATCGCCGGCTTCGCGGCTGACGGCGCTGCGGCCGAGATAACGCTTCATCACCTCGTTCCCATTCGGCAGCACCAGCTCGTGCGCGAAGATGGCGGCGAGCGGAAAGAGCAGGCTGGCCGTGCCATTGATGGCGAACGACACGCGCAGCCCCTTGGGCCAGACGCGATGAAGCAGCCAGACGGCGAGGATCGTGCCGGCGACATAAGCCGTCACCGCCCAGTTGGCATAAGCCTTGGCGATCAGTGCCTGGAAGGTGATCAGGAGTACGACAGGCACGGAAAGCCAGATCAGCAATTTTTCGATCGGGCTGCCTTGCCCTCTCAAAGCTCGATAGACCGCCCAGAGGATTGCGAAGAACACGATCGGGCCAACAACGCCGAACTGCGCGGCGAAAAACTCGATCCCGTGCCCGATATTGAGGTTCAACCCGCTCCAGTGGGCGATGCTGGTCGTGTGCTTGATCGTCGTGGCGTCATGGGTGGCGTTCCACCAGAGGTTCGGCGCCGCCACCACGACGGCCGTCGCGGCCGAAATCAAGAAGTCGCGCCATCCGATCCGCGCCATCGGCAGAAGCAGCAAGGCGATCAGGCCGCCGGGTACGACGAACAGGATCGCGTACTTGGATAGAAACGCACAGCCGAAGGCCACGCCCATCAATAGCGCCAGTGCGATCGAGCGCTGGCGGGTCAGGCCGAAATAGGCAAACAGCGCGACAGCCAGGAAGAAGAGCAGGATGACGTCGGTCGAGAAGAAGACGGAAGACAGAGCGACGCCGGGCAGCGTGATGTAGGTGACCCCCGTCCAACCCTCGATCTCGGGGCTGACGAAGCGCTTGGCAATCTTCATCAGCACGAAAGCGGTCGCCATGTGCACGAGGGGACCGCACAGCCTGATCCAGAAGATCGCGGTCGATCCAGAAAGTTCGGTCATCGCGCGGATCACCCAGGCGATCATCGGCGGCTTCGAATAATAGCCGAAGTCGAGATTCTGCGACCAGAACCAGTATTGCGCCTCATCGACGAACAGATCCGTCGTGTCGAAGTGCAAGGTGACGATGCGCCAAAGCGTCACGCCGATAATGATGAGGATACCGAGGCGTGAGGACATGCGTCTGATTTCCGTAACTGGACAAACCATCGTCGGCCAAAGCGCAACACTTCGCCGGCTCAGTGATTAAACACGTCCATTACTGTTGTTTTATGACGGGAATTCAAAGCACCCGCAGAGGCATGGCGACACGGCCCGCTTCAATACGGTCGAGAAGTGCGACGGCTGTGAGAACAGACACAGCAAGAAAACATGCACCCAAACCCAGAACAATCATTGCTCAATCCCTATGACGTCATGTCGTGATTTGGCGGGGATATAACACGAAGCTTGCTTCGAACTTGTAGCAGCCGCGCAACGCTACGCCAGTATTTCATAGATGGTTATTCGCGTTGCTCCGAAAGCCCACATTCATAAAATGGGTATTAACCTTCAGGCAAGGAATTAACCATAAACATTGCAATACACGTCGGAATGGGAAAATTTTAGCGTTCCTAGCAGGCATGACGCCGAACCGCCGTACCGGCTTAATCCGGTATCGATCTCTCAAGTAGCTCTAAGATAGTCCGCATTGATCGCGACAGGTCCGACCGCCGGCGTTAGCCCGCGTCAGGTCCGCACGCATCCGTGTTGGTGTCAGGAGGCTTGATTTCTCTTCGGGCGATATGCCCGGGCATTGGTTGGGGACAGGCGTGGGGCAGAATATGCCATCGGATCAGGATCGTGGAGCACAGGCGGGCAGCCTGCGTGACCGCCTGCGCTTTGCCGGCCTCGATGCCGAGCAATGCGAGATGGTGCGGCGCTACCGCCCGGCGCTCCAGCAGCACCTGACCTCAGGCCTTCGCGATCTCTTCCAGCGTTTCCAGTCTTTCCCCGATGCCGCCCGCAATTTCGAGAGCGAGCGCCAGGTCGATCGGCTTCATGATCTGCAGACGTCGCACTGGGACGTGCTGACCGATGCCCGTTTCGACAGCCTCTACGCCGAGCGCGTCAAGGTCCTGTCGGATTCCGAAAGCAAGATGGGCCTGGACCCTCGCTGGCATGTCGCCGGCCACGGCGTCGTCCTCGAGCATGTCATTGCCGGCCTCGCCGATGAGCTCGCCGGCTCCTCTATTTTGCCAAGCGTCAAGCGCCGCAAGCGCGAAATCGCCGATCTCATGACCGCGCTCATCCGCGTGGTGATGGTCGATGTCGAGATCGCCGTGTCGCTGCGCTTCAATTCCCTGCGTGCCTCGCAGCAACGTCAGATCGCCGATCAGCGAAACAGCGACAAGGCCGAGGTCGCCCGCGTATTCTCCGACGTCATCGAAGGCCTCGCTGCCCGCGACCTGACCGCCCGCGCCGTCGTCACCGAGGATGGCCCGCACAATGATGTCGCCCTGGCGCTGAACGGCGCGCTGGAAGCATTGCAGACAGAATTCGGCGCGATCAGCGAACGCACCTTGAAGGCCGAGGCATCGGTGCAGGTGCTTGGCCAGTCCGCCCGCAATCTTTCCGGCCACGCCTCTGGTCACGCCGAGCAGCTGCTGGCCTCGGCTGTCACGCTCGCCGATCTCTCTGAAAACGTGCGTCGCAGCGTCGCAGGCAGTCGCGCGGCTGAAGATGCCGCCGCATCGACGCGCGCGGCAGCCGAAGCAAGCGGCGAGGTCGTTGGCCGCGCCATCTCCGCCATGGCCGATATCGAGCAGTCCGCCGAGCGCATCGGCCAGATCATCGGCGCCATCGACGAAATCGCCTTCCAGACCAACCTGCTGGCGCTTAACGCCGGCATCGAAGCCGCTCGCGCCGGTGATTCCGGCCGTGGTTTTGCTGTTGTCGCGCAGGAAGTCCGCGCGCTGGCGCAGCGCTCGGCCGATGCCGCCCGCGAAATCAAGACGCTGGTCACCACCACCAAGTCGCAGGTCGATGCCGGCGTGCAGATGGTTGGCCGTACGCAGGATTCGATCGGCAGCATCGTCCGCCAGGTCACCGATATCAACGCCGCCATCGCCTCGGTCGCCAGCCAGACCAGCGACAACGCCTCCGTGCTCGACGCGGTCACCACCGACGTCAAGGGCCTTGGCGCACGCGTCGCAGAAAGCGCCGACGCCGCATCGCATTCGGCCGACGGCGCCGACGATCTCCACACCGTCATCGTCGAGCTTGGCCGCACGGTTCGCGAGTTTCGCATCGCCCGCAATCGCGCCGAGGCAGCCGAGCGTCGCCCTGTTCGCGCCGTCGATGTCCAGCCAGCCCGCCGGGTTGTCGAGGAAGTCGACGCGGCATTGGATTTCAACCCTCCGCTCGCAAGTCTCGGAGGCGGACGAAATGCTTACTGAAGCACTGAATTATGATGGTGGCTCACATTCGTTGGGCGCCAATCAGCAGATAGGAAAAGTCTGATGGCAGCAAAAAAGAGTGGGAAGACGCTGAACCTGGCGGCGACCATTGACCTCAACGAAGCCGCCGCCCTGCGCGACAAGTTTCTGTCGATGCGCGGCAGCGCCGTGTCGATCGACGCATCGGCCGTCGAGCGCGTCGGCGCCCTCGGTGCGCAGGTGCTGATGTCCGCCGCCAAGACCTGGGATCAAGACAAGCATGCGTTCACCTTCATCAAGGTTTCGGACGCGTTTCAAAAAACCATGCAGCTGATCGGTGTGGATGTTCACCCGCTGCTCGCCAAGGAGATTTAGTAATGAAGAAAAGAGTGCTGACCGTGGATGATTCACGGACGATCCGTAACATGCTTCTCGTGACGCTCAACAATGCGGGCTTCGAGACGATCCAGGCGGAAGACGGCGTCGAAGGTCTAGAGGTTCTGGAGACATCGCACCCCGACGTCATCGTCACCGACATCAACATGCCGCGTCTCGATGGCTTCGGCTTCATCGAAGGCGTTCGCCGCAACGACAAGTACCGCGCCATTCCGATCCTGGTCCTGACGACCGAAAGCGACGCCGAGAAGAAGAATCGTGCACGCCAGGCCGGCGCCACCGGCTGGATCGTCAAGCCTTTCGACCCTGCCAAGCTGATCGATGCCATTGAGCGCGTAACCGCTTAAACTCAGGAATTTCTTTTATGGATATGAACGAAATCAAAGAGATCTTTTTCCAGGAATGCGAGGAACAGCTCGCGGAACTGGAATCCGGTCTTCTGAAAATGAATGATGGCGATCGTGATCCGGAAACCGTCAACGCGGTATTTCGCGCCGTTCACTCGATCAAGGGCGGCGCCGGCGCCTTTGGTCTGGACGATCTCGTCGCTTTCGCCCATGTGTTCGAGACCACACTTGATTGCGTTCGTTCCAACAAGCTAGAGCCGACCCAGGACGTCCTGAAGGTCATGCTCAAGTCGGCCGACGTGCTCGCGGACCTGACGAATGCCGCCCGTGACGGCGGCAGCGTCGACGAAAGCCGCAGCCGCGGCCTCGTCAAGGAGCTGGAAGCGCTTGCCAACGGCGAACTCCCATCGCCGTCAGCCGCTTCCGAAGCGCCTGCAGCCGCTCCGGCACCGGTTGCCGCAGCACCCGTCAAGCCGACCGACGAGAGCGGCTTCGAGCCGATCCCGTTCTCGTTCGACGACTTCAGCGACGACGAGACCTTCGAGATCACCTTCAAGCCGCGCTTCGAGCTCTATTCCAAGGGCAACGACGCGACGCTCCTGCTGCGCGACCTCAGCCGCCTCGGCGAGATGAGCATCTATTGCAACATGGACGCGCTGCCGGGCCTCGACGAGCTCGATCCCGAAGCCGCCTATTTCTACTGGAACATCACGCTCAAGACCGACAAGGGCGAAGACGCGATCCGCGCGGTCTTCGAATTTGCCGAGTGGGATTGCGAACTGACGATCACCACGGTTGCCGCCGAAACCGAAGCCGCTCCGGCCGAGGAATTGCCGATGGTGCCGGTACCCTTCGACCTATCGGCGCTGGATGACGGTCCCGATGCTCCGGTTGCTGAAAAGAGCGATGCCGCCGCAGCCGTCGCTGCTGCCGAAACGGCTTCGAACGTGACGCAGATCGCGTCCGCCGCCGCCCGCGTTGAAAAGAAGGAATCGGCCGCTGCCGCCAATACAGCCGCTGCCGCCGCCGCCCAGAACAATGCCGCCGCCAACAGCGCCGGCCAGACCATCCGCGTCGATCTCGATCGCGTCGATCGCCTGATCAACCTCGTCGGCGAGCTCGTCATCAACCAGGCGATGCTCTCCCAGAGCGTCATCGAAAACGACACGACCGGCACATCCTCGATCAATATGGGCCTCGAGGAGCTGCAGCAGCTCACCCGCGAGATCCAGGATTCGGTCATGGCGATCCGCGCGCAGCCGGTGAAGCCGGTCTTCCAGCGCATGTCGCGTATCGTCCGCGAAGTCGCCGACATGGTCGGCAAGTCGATCCGCCTCGTCACCGAAGGTGAAAACACCGAAGTCGACAAGACGGTTATCGACAAGATTGCCGAGCCGCTGACGCACATGATCCGCAATGCCGTCGACCATGGCATCGAAAGCCCTGAAAAGCGCACTGCCGCCGGCAAGGATCCCGAGGGTACGATCAAGCTCACCGCGAAGCATCGTTCGGGCCGTATCCTGATCGAACTGCAGGACGACGGCGGCGGCATCAACCGCGAACGCGTCAAGCAGAAGGCAATCGACAATGACCTGATCTCGCCGGACGCCAACCTGTCCGACGAGGAGATCGACAACCTGATCTTCGCGCCGGGCTTCTCGACCGCGGACCAGATCTCGGACATCTCCGGTCGCGGCGTCGGCATGGACGTCGTCAAGCGTTCGATCCAGGCGCTCGGTGGTCGCATCAGCATCACCTCGCGGCCGGGCCAGGGCTCCGTCTTCACCATGAGCCTGCCGCTGACGCTCGCCGTTCTCGACGGCATGGTGGTCACGGTCGCCGGCCAGACGCTGGTGGTTCCGCTGACGGCAATCGTCGAAACGCTGCAGCCGGAGGCGTCCGCCATCCACTCCTTCGGCGCCAGCCATCGCCTGATCTCGATCCGCAACTCCTTCTGCCCGCTGGTCGATGTCGGTCGCATCCTGAACTTCCGCGCCACCCAGGCCAATCCGGTCGAAGGTGTTGCCCTGCTCGTCGAATCCGAAGGCGGCGGTCAGCGCGCGCTGATGGTCGATGCCATCCAGGGTCAGCGTCAGGTCGTCATCAAGAGCCTCGAGGCGAACTACACCCACGTTCCGGGCATTGCCGCGGCAACCATCCTGGGCGACGGTCGCGTCGCGCTCATTCTCGATGTCGATGCAGTCGTGGGCGCTTCGCGCGGCCAGGCGCTGAGACAGGAAGTATCTTTGGCGGCGGCGGGTTAAATCATGTCCTATATCGTGAAAAATCTGAGCGAAGGGCACCGCGAGCTGATCGCGTTCCGCGTCGGCGATCAGGAGTTTTGCGTCAATGTCATGTCGGTTCGCGAGATCCGCGGCTGGACGCCGGCAACGGCCATGCCGCACTCGCCTTCCTACATGAAAGGGGTCATCAACCTGCGTGGCGCCGTGCTGCCGATCATCGATCTCTCGGCCCGTCTCGGCATGAAGCCGACCGAGCCGACGCAGCGCCATGTCATTATTGTGGCCCAAGTTCACCGAAAAGTAGTTGGTCTGCTTGTAGATGCGGTGTCGGATATACTGACTGTTAGTGAAGACAACGTACAGCCAACGCCCGAGATCGCGTCCGAACTGCAGCGTCAGTTCGCGCGCGGGATCATGGCGATCGAAAAACGTCTGATCTGCCTGTTGGAACTGGAAGCCATATTCCCTGACGCGGAAAGCGAAGCGGCATGAGTGTCTTGAGTGCAAAAGATGTAAGACCGGGGAGCCCCGATGAGGTTCTGGCGAGCGGCGAATACCCGCTGACGCGCCGTGACCTCACGGAAATCGCCGCGATGATCTACTCGGATGCGGGTATCTTCCTCAACGAGACCAAGGCATCGCTGGTCTATTCGCGTCTTTCCAAGCACATTCGCAATCTCGGCCTCTCCGGCTTCCGCGAATACTGTTCGCTGGTGTCTTCGCAGGCGGGTGCTGTGCCGCGCCGCGAAATGCTGTCGCATCTGACGACCAATTTCACACGCTTCTTCCGTGAAAACCATCACTTCGAGCATATGCGCGACCACGTGCTGCCGGAGCTGTTGCAGCGCGCCAGGTCGGGCGGTCGCGTTCGCATCTGGTCGGCCGCCTCGTCGGATGGCCAGGAGCCCTATTCGATCGCACTCACCGTGCTGTCGATGATGCCGAATGTCGCCGACTACGATTTCAAGATCCTCGCGACCGACATCGATCCGAAGATCCTCGCCATCGCTCGCGCCGGCGCTTACGACGAAAGCGCGCTCGAAACCGTTTCGCCCGCCATGCGCAAGCAGTGGTTCAGCGAAGTCAATATCGACGGGCGCCGCAAGTTTCAGGTCGATGACCGCGTCAAGCGGCTGATCACCTATAACGAGCTCAACCTGATGGCCCAGTGGCCGTTCAAGGGAAAGTTCGACGTCATCTTCTGCCGCAACGTCGTGATCTATTTCGACGAACCGACGCAGATGAAAATCTGGTCGCGCTTCGCCGAGCTCATGCCCGAAGGCGGTCATCTCTACATCGGCCATTCCGAGCGGGTGTCCGGCGATTCAAAGCATGTCTTCGACAATATCGGTATCACCACGTACCGCTATACGACCAAGGGCCTTGGGAGGAAGGGATGAGCATGGCGGCACGTGTTCTCGTTGTTGACGATTCTCCCACCATGCGCGGTCTCATCACCGCCGTGCTGCAGTCCGATCCTGACGTCGATGTCATCGGCCAGGCCGGCGACGCCATGGAAGCGCGCGAGGCGATCAAGAAGCTCAATCCCGATGTCGTGACGCTCGATATCGAGATGCCGAACATGAACGGCCTCGATTTCCTCGAAAAAATCATGCGTCTGCGCCCGATGCCCGTCATCATGGTGTCGACGCTGACGCATCGCGGCACCAACGCGACGCTGGCAGCATTGGAGATCGGCGCGTTCGATTGCGTGAGCAAGCCGCAGCCGGGCGACATGCGCCCCTTCGCCGATCTCGCCGAAAAGGTGAAGGCCGCCGCCCGTTCGCAGCGCCGTCCCGTTATGGCGCCGCAGCCCGTCGCGCCGCCGCCCGCGGTTGCCGATTATCGCGTCGGCCGCAAGGTGGTCGCGATCGGCTCGTCGACCGGTGGCGTGGAAGCGTTGATTGCCGTGTTGCAGAAGTTTCCGGCCAATTGCCCGCCGACCGTGATCACGCAGCACATGCCGTCGACCTTCACCAAGAGCTTCGCGGAGCGGCTGAACCGCCTGTGTGCACCTGTCGTGCAGGAAGCAACGGATGGCGCGCGACTGGAAATCGGCAAGATCTATCTGGCCCCCGGCGGCGAGCGGCATCTGCAGGTGGTCAATCCATCCGCACCCTGCTGCCGTCTTCTCGAGCGCGAGCCGGTCAATGGTCACCGTCCCTCTGTGGATGTTCTCTTTGATTCCGTCGCCGAGCTTGCGGGTCGCAATGCTGTCGGCGTGATCCTGACCGGAATGGGTCGCGACGGCGCCGCTGGTCTCCTGAAAATGCGCCATGCAGGCGCCCGTACCCTCGGACAGAACGAAAAGACCTCGGTGGTCTACGGGATGCCGCGGGTAGCTTTCGAACTCGGCGCTGTCGAACAGCAGCTGCCGCTTAATGCCATTGGCGAGGAAATCTTGAAGATGACCGCCCGTAAGGAAGGAACTGACTAATGTCACTCGCAGAGAAAATCAAAGTTCTGATCGTCGACGATCAGGTCACCAGCCGCCTGCTGCTCAGCGACGCGCTGACCCAGCTCGGCTTCAAGCAGATCACCTCCGCCGGCGATGGCGTGCAGGGCATGAAGATCATGGCCCAGCAGCCGCACCACCTGGTCATCTCGGACTTCAACATGCCCAACATGGACGGCCTCGGCTTCCTGCAGGCCGTTCGCAGCAATCCGACGACGAAGAAGRCAGCCTTCATCATCCTGACCGCGCAGGGCGACCGCGCGCTGGTCACCAAGGCGGCGGCCCTCGGCGCCAACAACGTTCTGGCCAAGCCCTTCACCATCGAAAAGATGAAGGCGGCGATTGAAGCCGTATTTGGAGCGCTGAAATGACAGTCGAGGTTGCGGCCCGCCGTGTTCATATCATTCAGGGCGAATGGAAGGTCCTGAATGATCCGAACGCGGTCTTGACGACCATTCTTGGCTCGTGCGTGGCTGCATGCCTACGGGATCCTGTGGCCGGCGTGGGGGGGATGAACCACTTCCTTCTGCCGGGCAACGCCACGACGCCCATGACGGGGGGAGATGCCACGCGCTATGGCGTGCATCTCATGGAACTGCTGATCAACGGTCTCTTGAAGCAGGGCGCGCGCCGCGACCGCCTGGAAGCCAAGATCTTCGGAGGAGCGAAGACGATCTCGACATTCTCGAATGTCGGGGAACAAAATGCCGCTTTTGCCACGCAGTTTCTGAAGGATGAAGGCATCCCCATCGTCGGTTCCAGCACCGGCGGTGATCACGGGCGCAAGCTCGAGTTCTGGCCGGTGTCCGGTCGCGCTCGACAGTATCCGCTCACAGGTGCCGAAACGCAGAAGACCGTCGCGCTTGAACAGCGTCCGGTTGCCCCGCAGAAGCCAGTTGAAACCAGTATCGAATTCTTCTGAGCCGAGGTCCTAATGAACGTGAATGCACAGGCGGAGCAGCCGTCGCCGGTCGAAGCTCTGCCCGATATCCTGATGCGGGTCGTGTCCGAACTGCACGACGTCGCCTATCTGATCGAACGGATCGAACCGCAGCTTCTTGAGATCGGTGGCGAAAATTTGCTGAACGCACCCGAGAGCATGAAGGTGCTGCAAGGCATCGACCTTGCCGTGCAGAAGGCACGCGGCATAGCCGAATTCATCGACACGATCACCGGCGAGATCTCCAATGAGTGGATGGTCGACGTCGCAACGGCGCTCAGCCTCGTGAAGCTCAGCGAAATGCAGCGCGCACTGGGCGGTGGCGGCATGCGCCATGGTCACTCCCAGCCGATCAACAAGGCAGCCGGCGACTTCGATTTCTTCTAGAGCATGTCGCGCGCAAAAGCGTGCAGCGGTTTGCGATGCCGACACGCGACAAAACAATGGCTTGAAGCGTGGCGCGCAAATCCGAAGGATCGCTGCACGCTCTAGCCGGCATTCTTACTTAAACGTCAATACGAAACGCTCGCACAAGTTTCGGCTTCTATAGGTCAAATTAGGCGATAGGCCTGCTTTGTCTGTAAAGATCGTGCGAGAACAGAATGAATCTGTTAAATCAATTAGTTCCGATTATTAGGAACTTTAGTTCCCTTGGGCGGAATCGCCTGCTGGCGTTGGCCGGCATCGGGGTTGTTTCCGTGGCGCTCATTCTCGGCGCCGCTCTATTCGTTAACAAACCTGCTCAGGAAACGCTTTATGTCGGGCTTGATTCGTCCGATCTGAACCAGATCAGCATTGCGCTTGCCGAAGCCAATATTGCATTCCAGGTCGGTTCCGACGGTTCGAGCATCACAGTGCCCGCCGGCATGACCGGCAAGTCGCGTCTGCTGCTCRCCGAAAAGGGCCTGCCCAACAGCAACAACGCTGGCTACGAACTCTTCGACAAGGTCGGCTCGCTCGGCCTGACCTCCTTCATGCAGGAAGTGACCCGCGTTCGCGCGCTGGAAGGTGAGATTGGCCGCACGATCCAATCGATCTCTGGCGTATCGGCTGCGCGCGTGCACATCGTCATGCCCGAGGTCGGCAATTTCCGCCGTGCCGAGCAGAAGCCAACGGCATCCGTCATGCTTCGAGCGAGTGCCTCGACCGGCCGCGCCGCGGCAAGCTCTATCCGTCACCTTGTCGCCTCGGCCGTGCCGGGGCTTGATGTCGGTGATGTGACCATTCTCGATTCCGCTGGCCAGCTGCTCGCCTCTGGCGACGAAGCCAGCAACAGCAATCTCAACCGCTCGCTCGGTATCGTCCAGAACGTCCAGGATGAAGTCGAATCCAACATCGACAAGGCGCTCGCCCCCTTCCTCGGCATGGACAACTTCCGCTCCAGCGTTACCGCCGACCTGAACACGGACGCGCAGCAGATCCAGGAAACCGTGTACGATCCGGAATCCAAGGTCGAACGCTCCATCCGCACGACCAAGGAAGCGGCTCAGTCCCAGCAGACGTCGAACGACAACGCCGCCACGGTCCAGCAGAACGTTCCGCAGGCTGCTCCTCCAAGCGGTGGCTCGAACGGTCCTGCCTCGCAGGACAAGTCCGACAAGAAGGAAGAGCAGACCAACTACGAGATCAACAGCAAGACCACGGCGACAACGCGTAACAGCTACAAGGTCGAGAAGCTCTCGATCGCGGTTGTCGTCAACAAGGGTCGCATCGCAAAGATGGTCGGCGAACCTGCCGACCAAACGAAGATCGACGCCTATCTCGCTGAAATGCAGAAGATCGTCGCTTCGGCTGCCGGTATCCGCACCGATCGCGGCGACGTGGTCACCGTCACGGCCATGGACTTCCTCGAAAACCAGCTTCTCGAGGAAACCGGTTCCGGCGTCCGCGTCATGGACATGCTGAGCCGCAACCTCGCCGGCATCATCAACTCGCTCGCCTTCGTGGTTGTCGCCTTCCTGGTCATCTGGATGGGTGTCCGTCCGATGGTCCGCAGCATGACCGGTGGCGGTGCCGCAATCGCTGGCGACACCTCGATCGAAAGCGCCGGCCTCGAACTTCCGGACTTCGCACCGGCAGGCGACGCAGGCGGCGGGGCTCTCATGGATGGCTTCGGTTCGGACTTCGGCTTCGACAGCACCGAAGATCTCCTCAGCCTCGGCGACGACGACGGCAGCTTCAATCGCCGCGTCAAGGAAGGGCCGGAGCGCAAGCTCGCCCGAATGGTCGAGATCAACGAGGAACGCGCAGCGAAAATCCTCAGGAAATGGGCGGTCGACAACGCCGCATAACAAAAGGGCCGGGAAACCGGCCCTTATCTTTTTTGGCACATCGGAAACACGAAAACGGTGCATGACTCGCGTTTGACGCGAATCGTATTGCCATATGGCCTCGAATCATCTTAGCTTGCTATAACTTCTAAGAGATGAATTCCTTGTGCGAATCGGCGCACAGTTCGTAACGAAAGTAAATCCCCAGAACTCGGAGATGGTGGTTTGCTCTCATTGACGTACCTTTTGGATGATTCGCGGAGAAGGTGCATTTCGTTGCTGACAGACGTGATCAAGCTTTTTTCGTGATAAGTTCTCAGCCTCAGGAATTGCCAATGGACATGCATATATTGCAAGCTCTCAAGAGCGAAACGAGGACAGGGAACTTCGTCGGGATTGCTGCGACCAACCTGTCATCGCGCTCGGAACTCATTGCCCAGCTGTGTGAGATAGCGGGCACGGGAAGGTTGCAGCCAGGGCTGCGCATCCTGACCGATTACGTGGGGGCTTCGCACTATCTCCTGGCACGCGCGGATCTCTTGCAGGAAGCCGGCCTCGATTTCGTGGTCTCGTCCGATTGGCCTTTCGACCTTGTCACCAATCTCGCCGAAGCATTCGTGGGCGGTTTCGGTCGCGCGACCGAGCTTGAGAAGTGCATGCAGCTCTTCCAGCCGCACTTCGCTGTCTTGCCAGACACGGCTGACGTTCCCGATGGCGCAAGCCGCCAGTACTGCTCGCTGATGTTCAATATCGGGCGCTCGCGCCTGGCGCTAATGTTCCTGTTCGATGATGGCTTCATCCTCTCTCAGGAGCGCCTCAGGGATGTCGGCCTGCTGACGGCCTATTACACGAGCCTGCTGCAGTATAGCGGCACCAAATCGGACCGCGACTTCGAACTGACCGATCGCGAACTCGAGTGTCTATTCTGGATCGCCGAAGGCAAGACCAGCGACGAAATCGCGATGATCCTCGGTATCTCGCGAAATACGATCAACAACTACATCACCAGCGTCATGCGCAAGACGGCGACGAAGACACGTTCCGAAGCCATCGCCTTCGCTGTCAGAAACAACCTGGTGTAAGGAGGACGCGCTCATGGCATATGCATCGGGCCGGTCGATCAGCAGCTCCGACACCATCTCGCGCTCCACGCGCGCCAACAGGGTCAGCAGTCGATCCGATCTTTTCCCACGCCTCGTCGCCATGCAGAAGCTTGCCGACGCGCAGAACTTTGCGGTCTATCGTTTGTCGGGCTCCGGCCTGCCTGCCAAGCAGCGCCTGATCTGCGAGCTGGAGAATTGGGGTTCGGCCAACGCTTCGCTGCACAAGGCCTTTGTCGATGCTTACGGTGATGCGCTGATCGAGCATGTCGAGAAGTCGCTCCTGCCGCTCGCCTGGGCCGGCAGCCATGATCGCAGCTTCCCCGGCGCCATCGGTATGGCGCCCTTCGTCGTGCGGCTTCCAGATGGCCTCGTGCCGTTCTCAGGCCTCGCTTTCCCCGTTCGCCTCGGCGCGATCGGCAATGGCTTCGTCATCTTCACCGGCGATGATCTCGATCCGCCGAACGACATGGTCGTTGAACTGCACGGCCGCGCCTGCCAGGTGATGATCGACCTGCTCTCGCTCGACGAGCGTCGCGTGGCCGCAGCCGAAGCACTCAGCGAACGCGAGATCGCCTGCCTGCAGCTCGCGGGTGATGGTCGCATCAGCGAAGAAATCGCCGACAAGCTCGGCCTGTCGGTGCACACCGTCAACGCCTATCTCGGCTCGGCGACGATCAAGCTGGATTCGGTCAACCGTATCCAGGCGATCGCCAAGGCAATCCGGCTCGGCTACATCAGCTGAGGCGTTCTTTCTGCGGAATAGTTAGCTCGCGAGCGCCTGAAGCGGCGGTACGTTGTAGCGCGCCTGATTGAGGCTCTGCTCGAGAAACGCCGTGTTTTCGTGCGGGTTCGCCGAAGGGTTCTCAAAAGCGATGTGATTGATCTCGATGCCGGCATGTTCGGCGGCGAGCGTCAGCTGCGCGTAGACGGTGACGCCGCGTGGCTTGATCTCCAGGTCGATGACGACCTCCGGTTTGCCACCCCATTCCAGCGTATAGCTGCCGCCATGGCCGAAATTGACGGTACCGGGATGGAAGAACATCTCGGCGGCTGAGGAAACGAGGTCTGAAAGATTGCCGTAATACTCAAATCGCAGGATCGAAATCAGGTCCGAAGCATCAAGCAACCGCAACTCGGTGGCGACTGGGCTGATTGCTTCGGCAAGAATCTTCTCGCGCTGGGCTGAGTAGGGGCATTTTTTCATTCGTTTATCTTACCCGGTTGTTCTTGGCCTGCGCCGCATACACCCGATGAATGAGCTCCGCGACGGCCTTGTAGAATACTGACGGGATGACACTATCCACCGAGACTTGCGCAAACATGGAGCGCGCAAGCGGCGGATCTTCGAAAACCGGTATTCCGTTCGTCTCGGCGATCTCTCTGATTTTTAACGCAATTAGGTCCTGGCCCTTGGCAACGACGATAGGCGCGTCGTTTTCCTCGCGCACATAGCGAAGGGCAACCGCGAAGTGGGTCGGGTTGGCGATGACCATGGTCGCACGCGGCACGTTGGCGATCATGCGGCGTCTTGCGCGGTCGCGCATCAGCGCGCGCTGGCGGCCCTTCACGAAGGGGTCACCCTGCGATTGCTTGTTTTCTTCCTTGATTTCGTGACGCGACATCTTCAGCTCGGTGTACCAGTGATAGCGCGTCCAGAAGAAGTCGACGATCGCCACCAGCGCGGTCGCGATCAAGACCACCAGCGTGATCTTCTGCATGGCCGACATCATGCGGGTGAAGATCGTTCGCGGATCGGAGAACATTGCATCGATCGATGCGAAGTAGTCGCTGCGCAGCAAGAGCACCATCACGACGCCGACGATGACGATCTTCGTCAGCGACTTGCCGAACTCGATGAGGCCCTGGAGACTGAAGAGCCGCGACCAGCCCTTGGCGGGCGATATGCGCGACCATTGCGGCCTGATGCGCTCGAGAACCGGCACCGGCAGGTTCTGGCCGATTGAAGCGGCAACGCCGAAGACCATGAAGAGAATCATCGCCGGCGCGAGCAGCTGCGCGCTCACCCAGCCAAGATGGACGAAGAGCGACAGCACGTCAGTGCCGGTGTCGATCTTCCACTGGTCCGGCTGCTCGAAAATATCCTTGAGCGATGCTCCGACGACGCTGAGCCCGTTCGGCAGAAAGAAGATGAGATAGATGTAGGTGGCGAGAACCGTGGCGAAGAGGGGCAGTTCGCGCGAGAAGGGGGTATTACCTTTCTCTGCCGCGTCGCTTTGCTTTTTCGCGGTAGGCGCTTCTGTTTTACTGTCCTTGTCGTCGTCCGCCACGGTCGCGACTCCTAGTCAAAAAGAAAAGGCCGCGCCAGCGCGCGACCTTTGCTTTTGTAGTCCCCGTGGATGCCGCGATCAATCGCGTCGTTCGTCTCGGGCCTATCTGTACACAGTAACAGCGGCTTAGGCGGCAGCCGCACCCTCGGCTTCGCCTTCCTTGAGCTGGATCTGGCCGGAGTTGGCCAGACGAATCGCTTCCTGCGCGATGGCGCGGCGTGCGATTGCGATCTCGCGGGGGTTGATGCCCGTGGTACCGCTCTGCAGGTCGGATTCGATCATGCGGCGCTGACGCGGGCTGATCGAGGCGAGAACGGCTTCCTTCATCTCCGACGAGGAGCCACGCAGCGCCATGGTCAGGATGTCCGCGGAAATGTCGTTCAGAAGCATGACGCGGCTGCGCTGCGGCATGATCATCAGGTCTTCGAAGAGGAAGATCTTCGGACGAACCTTGTTGACCGATTCGCGGCTGATCGATTCGAGCGACGTGAGCAGGGTATCGACCTGCGGCTTGTCCATCTCGTTCATCAGTTCGGCAACCTTCGTCGAGCCGATCGAGTTCTTCTCGGCGTCGATCTCGGCGAGCAGCGTCATGACCTGCTTTTCGATGATCTGTGCCGCCTTCGGGCTGACGGATTTCAGGTTGACGGTACGGTTCATGATGTCGGCGCGGCGGCCGTCGGGAATCTGCATCAGCACCTTGGCGCCGAAGGAAGAGGGCATCATGGACAGGATGTAGGCAACCGTCTGCGGGTGTTCGCGCAGCAGGAACTTGCCGATGAAGGCGGGATCGCCTTCGCCCAGCCGGTCCCAAATCGAGGTTTCATAGGCCTGGAACGCCGTGCGGCGGCCAAGCAGGCTGTCGACTTCGTCGGGCGTCAGACCTTCTTCGAGGATACTTTCGATCGCCTTGGCGTTGTCCATCAGACCTGCACCTTCGGTGAACAGATCCTCGAACTCGGCCACGAGGCCGAGCAGCTCATCCGGCGGGATCGCGCGCAGAGCCTGCGCGGATCCGATAATCGTCTGCAGTTCGGCCTGCGTGAAATACTTCAACAGTCTGCCAGCAACCCCTTTCCCCATCGCGAGGAGAACGGCCGCTGCTTTCTCAGCCTGGGTCAACGGTTTCTCGGCAAGAGCGCCGCCGAAATCGTCAAAGTCCATCATGGTCTAACCTCTCCGTCCCTACAGCGGGATCAGGCTTTCTTAGTACCTAAAACTTCTATCAGTTTTACGCCAAAACGTGTGTCGTCATTTTCGAGAACGGTGATCTCGCCGCGCGCGATCTTGCGGCCATTCACCATGATTTCGACCGGCTCGCCGATCTTCTTGTCCAGCGCGATCGTCGCGCCTTCGTTGAGGTTCATGAGGCCGGAGACCTGCATGCGGCTGCTGCCGAGCATGATCTGAACATCGATCGGGATGTCCATGATCAGGTCCATGTTCGACTGCATCGCGCTGCCGAGCGGGGCTGCGACGCCAGGGGTCGACGAGGTGTCGCCGAAATCGGACATGCCGCCGAAGTCTGTGGAGCCGCCGAAATCGCCGCCGCCAAAATCCGTGTCGGTGCCGGTTTCCAGATCGCCGCCGAAGGCAGACAGATCGGTGCCGCCACCAAACGCGTCGAGACCGTCACCGCCGAAGTCGGGCATGCCGCCTTCCGCGTCGGTTTTCAGAACGCCACGCAGATCATCGATAGCCTGATCAAGCTCGGCTTCGTTGCCTGGTTGCTCGAGATCCGTGCTCTTTGTTTTTTTCGTCGCCATGAAATCACTATTCCAGTTGAAACTTGCCTCAACCTGCCTTGAGGGGCAGGGGCCGAAATCCGTTAATTCATTAAGTAGCGGATGAGGTCGTCATCCGAGTTGATCGTATCCTTCACCCGGACGGTATAATTCTCGCCCGAACGTCCCAACTCACACACGTAAAGCTCTTTGCTGTTGGCACTGACATCGACGCGGACGTCGCCGCTGTCGAGGAAGGGAATGACGTCGCCGGCCGCGAGCTTGGAGATGGTGCGCAGCGTCAGCTCCTGAAGATGGATCTTTGCTTCCAGCGTCACCTGCGAGCGACGAACCTGCTCGCTGATCTGCTCGGTCCATTCAGCCGAGTTTGCCGATGCGTTCTTGGCGCGCGGCGCGACCACGGTCGTCTTCAACAGCGCCGCCTGCGGAACGATCAGCGAGAATTCCGATGTGATGCCGGAAAGCGTGATCGACATGTTGATCGCCGCGGCGAATTCATCCGGCTTGTCGTCGGGAGCCTTCGGCCGCGTCTCGGCGGCGTGCGGAGGCTCAAGGCTAGGCTCGAACCCGCCAGGCGCGTTGACCGCCGAGCGCAGGACGTTGGCGATCTTCTCGAACACGGTGACGGCAAGCTCCAGCTCGATGATCGAGAGCAGGCGATCCGCCGGCTGCTCCACGGTCTCGGGCGATGCGCCAAGCAGGTGCTCCATCAGCGTGATGACGAAGCCGTTGCCGCAGGAAAGCGTGAAGTCCGGCGACCAGTTGCGAAGCGATCCATCGACCAGCGTGACGCTGTCTCCGAGATCGGCGACGAGGTCGTGCTTGTAGCCGGCGTGGCAACCGAGATAGTTGACCTGCACGTCGAGGTCGGTCTCGCTCTTGATGACATCGGGGAGAAACACCCGGTAGACGTCGCCGAAGGCGGCGCAGAGCTTTTCCACCGTCGCCTTGTCGCCCAGCCTGCCTGTCAGCTTCGCGAGCAGCGCGTCATCCATCACTGGTTTCTGGAGTAGAGCGTTCATGTCCGTTTAGGCCGCCTTGTTCTCACCACCGGGGTTCATCATTTCCTGCTCGACGGCGTCGATCGAAGGACGCTCGTAGGCCGAGATCGTCTTGCGGCCGTATTCGAGAGCAACCTGCGGAACCGAGCCGTTCATGTAGGCAAGCAGCGTCTGCTTGACGATGACGTAGAGGCGGTGCTGCTTCGAACGCACGATCTTGATCTGCGAGGTGATCGGCGAGCACACGCAGTAGGAAAGCAGAATGCCGAGGAAGGTACCGACGAGCGCCGAGCCGATCAGGTGACCGAGAACTTCAGGCGAATCGTTGATGTGCGCCATGGCCTTGATGACGCCGAGAACGGCCGCGACGATACCGATTGCCGGGAAGGCGTCGCCCATAGTCTGGATGGCGTGGTAGGGCTTCATCTTGTCGTGAAGGATCGTGTTGATCTCTTCGTCCATCAGCGCCTCGATCTCGTGGCTGCGTGCGTTGCCGATGATGATCAGGCGAACGTAGTCACAGATGAACGCCGTGATTTCCTTGTTCTTCAGGATGGTCGGCGCGGACTGGAAGATCGACGATTCAGCCGGATTGTCGATGTGAGCTTCAATCTCGTTGCGCGACTTCGTGCGCAGGTCGCGCATCAGCGAGTAGAGAACGCCGAGCGTATCGAGATAGTTACGCTCTTTCGGAACCGAATGCTTGAAGGCTTCCCCAAGCGCCTTGCCCGAGTCTTTCACGACCTTCATCGGGTTGGCCATGATGAAGCTGCCGATGCCGGCGCCGCCGATGATGACGAGCTCGAAGGGCTGCCAGAGCGCGTCGATGTGACCGCCCATGGCCATGAAGCTGCCGACGATACAGCCGCAGACAATCACAAATCCGATAATGATATTCATCGCCAGTCCAAACCTGATCGTTATTTTCAACCGAAGGGATAGGAGGGCTGGCTTGCGTGAGGCTGATCCTCGCCTTGACGATTAAGCTTTCCGGCAAGCTTTTTGCCAAGCATTTCCGATGCCAGCTTCGCGCAAGGATTTGCTGACAATCTACAGATGACGAATGGGCCACCATGCCCATGTCTGAGATGCCGCCTCAGCGGAATCGGGGTCGAACACACGACAAACGCCCAGGTTTCGTAACGTTCATCGCCAATGCCAGGAGCCTACCCCGATGCAATCCGGTCTTTATGTTTCTCTGTCGTCGCAGATGGCACTTATGCGTCGTCTCGACACCATCGCGGACAACCTGGCGAACGTGAACACGACTGGCTTTCGTGGCACCGAGGTCAAGTTCAATCAGCTGATCGGCGATACCGATAACAAGCTCAACGCGAAGATCGCATATGTTTCGCAGGGCAACGACTACCTGTCCGCCGACAATGGTGAAATGAACCACACCGGCAACATGCTCGATTTCGCGATCAAGGGCGATGCCTGGTTCTCGCTCGACACGCCGGCCGGCCGGGTTCTGACCAAGGATGGCCGCTTCACGCTGACCGATAACGGTGAGCTGGTCTCGGTGCGCGGATATCCGGTGCTCGACACCGGCGGCGGGCCGATCATGCTCGACAGAGCCGCTGGCGAGCCGAAGGTCGGCGCCGACGGCATGATCTACCAGAACAATCGGCAGGTCGCCTCGCTGGGCCTTTTCGAGGCCGATATCTCCAAGGGTTATCTTCGCTACGAAAACAGCGGCATCATGACCACCCAGACGCCGACCGCCGTGACCGACCGCTTCAATGTCGGCGTCCAGCAGGGCTATCTCGAAAATTCGAACGTCAACGCGATGCGCGAAATCACCCAGCTGATCGAGGTCAACCGTGCCTTCGAAAGCATGACTTCGCTCACCAAGGACAGCGAATCCTCCTTCGGCGAAGCCATCAAGACGCTTGGCGGCAGCCGCTAAGCGGAAGGTTTGATCCATGGGCAATGAACAGCTGACCGAGGCGGCGCTTTCCAAAAAGCTCACCCATCTCGAAGCGCTTTCCGCACGCTACGCCAATCCCGATTTCATGATCGCGCCCGGCGGCCATGTGCAGACGATCGCGACTGGTCACTACACGGTCACGGGCCTCTCGCGCCATCTGCGCTTGGGAGAGTTCGTCGCCCACAAGTCTTCAACGGGCGTGCATCTCGGTGAGGTCGTTCGCGTCGAGCCGGATCTTGCCTATGTCTGCCCCATCGAGCCGGGCGAACCGATCGGCATCCATGACACCGTCATCCGCAAGGGCGCCTTCCGCATCGCGCCGTCGGATAGCTGGTGCGGCCGGACCATCAGCTCGCTCTGCGAGCCGATCGATGGCAAGGGACCAGTTGTCGAGGGACTGAAGCGTCGCTCGATCTCCAACACCGCGCCGCCCTCGATGACACGCCAGCGTGTCGAGAAGGGTTTCAAGACCGGTGTTCGCGCGATCGACATCTTCTCGCCGCTGTGTCTCGGCCAGCGCCTCGGCATTTTCGCCGGCTCGGGCGTCGGCAAATCGACCCTGCTCTCCATGCTTGCGCGCGCGGACGCATTCGACAAGGTCGTGATCGCGCTGGTTGGCGAACGTGGCCGCGAGGTTCGCGAATTCATCGAGGATACGCTCGGCGCCGACATGCAGAAATCCGTCGTGGTCGTGGCGACCAGCGACGAAAGCCCGATGCTGCGCAAGATGGCGCCGCTGACGGCGATCACCATCGCCGAGCATTTCCGCGACCAGGGCGACAACGTGCTCCTGATCGTCGATAGCGTCACGCGTTTCGCGCATGCCATCCGCGAAGTCGCGACCGCCTCCGGCGAGCCGCCGATCGCGCGCGGCTATCCGGCATCCGTCTTCACCGAACTGCCGCGCTTGCTCGAGCGCGCCGGCCCCGGCCCCGAGGGCACCGGCACCATCACGGCCATCATCTCGATCCTCGTCGATGGCGACAATCACAACGATCCGATCGCCGACTCCACCCGCGGCATTCTCGACGGCCACCTCGTGCTCCAACGCAGCCTGGCAGACGAAGGCCGCTACCCGCCGATCGATCCGCTCGCATCGATCTCGCGTCTGGCGCGCAAGGCCTGGACGCCGGATCAGGAGAAGCTCGTCTCGCGCCTCAAGGCTCTGGTTCACCGTTACGAGGAAACCCGCGACCTTCGCTTGATCGGCGGTTACCGGCAGGGTGCCGATCCGGATCTCGACATGGCGGTCAAGCAGGTGCCCGTCATTTACGACGTACTGAAGCAATCCCCCGGCGATCAGCCATCCCCGGATTCCTTTGCCGATCTGGCGGGAGCCCTGAAGGCGGCCGCCGGCATCGGCAACCAGCCGGTACGCAGATAGCCGAATTAGACGATAGCCGACGCTTGAAGATAGAAAGACCACACGTGACCGATTTCGACGATGACGAAAAGATTCCGCCGCTGAAGCCACAGGGCCGTCGCAGGTCGACGTTCAACGATCGCGTGCTCACGATCACCGGGCTGCTGCTCGCCGGCGCGTCCGCGATCTTTCCGTGGTACGTCTTCTTCAACGAAAACAAGTTCGGCATCAATGTCGCCGAGGGTGACCGCACGCGCGACCTGCCGAACTGGCCGGCGCGCAATGTCTTCAGCGTTTCACCGCTGGCCATGGCCAACAAAAACCCGCCGGAAGTAAAGCCGGAGGTCCCCGTCGACCCGCTGACGACCGCGACGGTCTCCTCCATCGGCAAGGAAGACAACAAGGGCGCGCCCGCCGAAGATCAGCCGTTCCCCGGAAAGTCGGCCTTCCGCCTTCTGCACGTCGCCAACGGCCGGGCGCTGATCGAGGACACATCGGGCATGTACGTCGTTCGCGTGGGCTCGATCCTGCCGGATGAGAGCCGCCTCGCGACGCTTGAGCAGCGCGACGGCAAGTGGGTGATCATCACGTCCAAAGGCGAAGTCTACTGACATAGCCAATCTCGGAAAATGCCGGTTTCCAAGGCTCCTCCGCACCTGCGGTGGAGCCTTTTTCGTCTCCGCCGATCCCAGCTCGCCCTTATGAAGCAAGAACGCATTCTCCGTAAGTCTGACGCAAGATTACCCACCTAGGTTCACGGCAGTAAAAAGGAGAGTTCCATGCAACCGATTCAACTGTTCGACTTGGCCTCGCGGCAGGCGGAATGGCTGACGATTCGTCAGGAAGTCGTTGCCGGCAACATCGCGAACGCCAACACGCCAAAGTATCGCGCCAAGGACATCACGCCGTTCCAGGCCGTTCTCGACCATTCGGACGTTGCCATGGCGCGGACCAATGCCGCGCATCTGAGCGGCAACGATCTCAGCACCAAGAACGACATCGACATCAAGGATGCCGCTCTGGATGAAGAGATGGGCGTACAGGAATCGGGCAACACGGTCGGTCTGGCCGAGGAGCTCTCCAAGTCTGGCGAAATCAAGCGCCAGTATGAGCTGAACACCTCGCTGGTGGGGTCTTTCAACCGAATGATGCTTATGACGGTGAAGAGCTAAGATCATGGATCCTTTGTCTGCAGCAATGAAAATCGCTGGTTCGGGTCTCGAGGCGCAATCGACGCGCCTGCGTATCGTGTCCGAAAATATCGCAAACTCGCGCTCCACGGGCGACACGCCCGGCGCTGATCCCTACCGCCGCAAGACGATTACCTTCGGCGAAGCGGTCGATCGCGCCAACGGCGTCACGACGGTCAACGTCAAGAAGCTGGGCGTCGATGAATCGAAGTTCAGCACCGAATTCGACCCCAACAATCCCGCCGCGGACGCCAAGGGCGTGGTCAAGCTTCCCAACGTCAACATGCTGGTCGAAATGGCCGACATGCGTGAAGCAAACCGCTCCTACGACGCCAACCTGCAGACCATCAAGCAGTCCCGCGATCTGATCTCGTCGACCATCGACCTTCTGAAGAGCCAATAATGATTAACAGCGTAAATAGCCTCAGCTCCCTGTCGATCACGCGCGATCTGAGCGGCGTCGATCTCGGCAAGTCCCAGGCCTCGTCGTCGGCGCAGAGCGCCACCAACGATGCCAGCTTCGCATCCGTCCTCGGCAACGCTGCCACCAACGCCGTCAATTCGATCAAGGGCGCTGAAAACATGTCCTTCGAAGGCATCAAGGGCACCGCCACGACGCGCGAAGTCGTCGATGCCGTCATGCAGGCGCAGCAGACCCTTCAGACCGCCATTGCCATTCGAGACAAGGTCGTTTCGGCCTTTCTCGAAGTAACCAAGATGCAGATGTAGTTGATTTTAAGGATTGAGCCATGAGAGCGCTTGCCATTGCAGCAACGGGCATGGATGCCCAGCAGACCAACCTTGAGGTCATCGCGAACAACATCGCGAACATCAACACCACAGGCTTCAAGCGCGCCCGCGCCGAGTTCACGGATCTGCTCTACCAGACAGAACGCGCGCAGGGCGTCTCCAACCGCGCCAACCAGGCGATCGTGCCCGAGGGTGCGAACATCGGTCTCGGTGTCCAGACGTCTGCCGTTCGCAACCTGCACATCCAGGGCGAACTGGCACAGACCGGCAATGACCTCGACGTGGCGCTGATCGGCCGTGGCTTCTTCCAGATCCAGGCGCCTGATGGCACGACGCTCTACACCCGCGCCGGCGCGTTCAACAAGAACGAGACCGGCCAGATCGTCACCGTCGACGGCTACACCGTCGCGCCGAACATCACCATTCCGGTCGGTTCGACGCAGCTTACCATCAGCCGCTCCGGCGAAGTCACCGCGGTGTTGCCGGGCCAGACAACGCCCACGACTCTCGGACAGATGCAGATCGCCGACTTCGTCAACGAAGCGGGCCTGAAGCCGCTCGGCGACAACCTCTTCCAGGAAACGCCCGCTTCCGGCCAGCCGGTCGTCGGCACGCCTGACGATCCGGGCTACGGCTATCTCAAGCAGAGCTACCTGGAATCGTCCAACGTCGACCCGGTGAAGGAAATCACCGAGCTGATCTCGGCGCAGCGCGCTTACGAAATGAACTCCAAAGTCATCACCACCGCCGACGAAATGGCCTCCATCGTCAGCAAGAACCTGAAGTAACAGGGAAGGGCCGAAACATGACGTTTTGCCGGGTAGAACATCTTCGTGGATGGGCGAAAGCCGCACTCGTTGCGGCCATGACCTTTGCGGCGCCGACGGCTTTTGCCGCCGCCGACATGGGGTACGCGGTCATTCCGACCACCATCATCTATCCCGGCGAAACGATCTCCAGCGCCCAGCTGCAGGAAGTCGAAGTCACCAACCCCAATCTGCAGGGCGATTACGCCAAGTCCATCCATGAGGTGGACGGCATGATCTCGAAGCGCACCCTGCTTCCCGGCCAGTCGATTTCCGTCTCGGCGTTGCGCGAACCCTATACCGTTACACGCGGTTCTTCGATCCGCCTGGTCTTCACGGTTGGCGCGATGGCGATCTCGGCCGCCGGCTCTCCGCTTGAAGACGGCATGACCGGCCAGATGGTCCGTGTCCGCAACATGGACTCCGGCGTCATCGTCAGCGGCACCGTGCTCGCGAACGGCACCATACACGTGGCTGCAAAATGAAGATCCTATTCCGCCTTTTCATCGCACTTGCAATGCTCGCGCCAAACGTCCTGGCTGTCACGCCGGCGGCGGCAATGAGCTCGCGCATCAAGGATATCGCCTCGCTGCAGGCGGGCCGCGACAACCAGCTGATCGGCTACGGCCTCATCGTCGGTCTCCAGGGGACTGGGGATGGCTTCCGTTCATCGCCCTTCACCGAGCAGTCGATGCGCGCGATGCTGCAGAACCTCGGCATCTCCACGCAGGGCGGCCAGTCCAACGCCAAGAACACCGCGGCCGTCATGGTCACCGCCAACCTGCCGCCGTTCGCAAGCCCCGGCAGCCGGCTCGACGTCAACGTCAGCTCGCTGGGTGATGCCACGTCGCTGCGCGGCGGAACGCTGATCATGACCTCGCTGTCGGGCGCCGATGGCCAGATCTACGCCGTCGCCCAGGGCTCGGTGGTCGTCTCCGGTTTCACGGCGCAGGGCCAGGCCGCAACCGTTACCGAAGGCGTGACGACGGCCGGTCGCGTCCCGAGCGGCGCCATCATCGAACGTGAACTTCCATCGCGCTTCAAGGATTCGATCAACCTCGTCCTGCAGCTGCGCAATCCGGATTTCTCCACCGCCGTCCGCATCGCCGACGTGGTCAACGGCTACGCCCGCGCCCGCTTCGGCGGCCCGGTTGCCGAGCCGAAGGACGCGCAGGAAGTCATCGTTCAGAAGCCGCGCGAAGCGGACCTGACGCGCCTGATGGCCGATATCGAAAACCTCGCTGTCGAAACCGATACGCCGGCCAAGGTCGTCATCAACGAGCGGACGGGCACGATCGTCATCGGCGCCGACGTCCGCGTCTCACCGGTCGCCGTCAGCTATGGCACGCTGACCGTGCAGGTCACCGAGACGCCGCAGGTCATTCAGCCCGAACCCTTCTCGCGCGGCGTCACCGCCGTCCAGCCGCAGACCGATATCCAGGCCCAGCAGACGGGTGGCAATGTCGCCCTGCTCGACGGACCTGATCTGAAGACGCTGGTGGCCGGCCTCAACAACATCGGCGTCAAGCCCGATGGCATCATCGCCATCCTCCAGGGCATCAAGTCGGCCGGTGCGCTGCAAGCGGAGCTTGTCCTGCAATGACGAAGATCTCTTTTGCGAACATGACGGTTTCGGAACTGGCGAAGCGCCTGGTCCTGCCCACGGCTGCCGTCGTCATGCTGACCATTCCCGGCGCCTTCGCGCAGGAAGCACGCACCTCGGCGGGCGGCGAGCTGACGTCCGAGGAAGAAATCAAGCAGTTCTGCAGCAACATCGCCGAACCCGCCCGCGACCAGCGCTATCTTTTACAGAAGCAGGAACTCGACAAGCTCCGGGCAGACGTCGATAGCCGCATGGCCGAAATGACGAAGCGCCGCGACGAGTATCAGGACTGGCTGAAGCGTCGCAACGACTTCCTGAAGCAGGCCGAGGCCGGGCTGACCGATATCTACAAGAAGATGAAGCCGGACGCAGCGGCGCTGCAGCTTCAGGAAGTGAAGGTCGAAGTGGCGGCCGCCGTGATCATGCGGCTGAACGCCACGCAGTCGAGCCTGATCCTGAACGAGATGGATCCGCAGAGAGCTGCGGTTATCGCCAACATCATCGCCAGCGCGTCCGATCCCAATACGTCGAAGGACCCCTCATGAACAAGCGTTTCCCGGTCGCGATTGCCGCAGTAGCCATTCTGGCCGGCTGCCAATCCCCGCAGGCGATCAACGAGATCGGCCGTGCGCCTGCCATGAGCCCGATCGGCAGCGGTCTTGCCTATGGCCAGACGCAGCAGATGTCGATGTATCCGAAGCAGCCGCGCCAGGTCGCCCAGGGCTATTCGCTCTGGAGTGATTCCAAGGCCGCTCTGTTCAAGGATGCTCGCGCGCTCAACGTCGGCGATATCCTGACGGTCAACATCTCGATCAACGACAAGGGCTCGTTCGAAAACAACAGCAAGCGCAGTCGTGAGAACAGCAGCGGGCTGAACTGGGACGCGCAGGCCAACATCCTCGGCTGGAACCCGTCGTCGAAAACCGACGTCACCTATGGCTCCGACACGAGCACGGATGGCAAGGGCAAGATCGAGCGCACCGACAAGCTGAACCTGATGGTCGCGGCCGTCGTCACCGGCATCCTCGAAAACGGCAACCTTGTTGTCAGCGGCTCGCAGGAAGTGCGCCTGAACCAGGAACTGCGCATCTTGAACGTCGCCGGTATCGTGCGTCCGCAGGACGTGACCGCCGACAACGAAATCTCCTACGACAGGATCGCCGAAGCGCGCATCTCCTATGGTGGCCGCGGCCGCCTGATGGAAGTGCAGCAGCCCCCGCGCGGCCAGCAGGCCGTCGATATCCTCTCGCCACTCTAAGGTCCGGCACAATGGCAGACGCAGAAGGCACCGAGGGCCAGCCGAAGAAGAAGTCGGCGATGATGATGACGATCATCGGCCTTGCCGTCCTGACACTCCTTGGCGGCGGCGGTGGCTGGGTCGTCGGCGGCATGATCGCGCCCAGCGTGAAATCCGCGCAGCAGGCCGAACAGCCCGCTGCGGCGGCCGAACAGGCAAAGGCTGGCGAGACCGGGCTCCAGAAGATCTCGACGGAAGCCAACAACGTTGTGCAGCTCGAGCCGATCACCTCGAACCTCGCCTATCCCTCCGAGAACTGGGTGCGTCTCGAAGTGGCGCTGCTGTTCTCCGGCCCGCCGGACGTAAAGCTCGCCGAGGATATCCACCAGGATATCATGGCCTATATCCGGACGGTTTCGCTGCAGCAGATCGAGGGCCCGCGCGGCTTCGAATATCTTAGGGATGACATCCAGGAGCGTGTTGACCTTCGGGCGCAGGGACGCGTATCGAAAGTCATGTTCAGGACCTTCGTCATCGAATGATTCGATTCCTAGTGATCTTGGCTGCCATGATGGCGGTCCCGGAGCTGGCGCATGCGCAGCAGCTCCCGTCGAACCTGCTCAACCTGCCGGTGGACGGTTCGGTTGCGGCATGGATCATCCGCACTTTCGGTCTTTTGACGGTTCTGTCGGTCGCGCCCGGCATCCTGATCATGGTGACAAGCTTCCCTCGCTTCGTCATCGCTTTCTCTATTCTGCGCACCGGCCTCGGCCTCGCCTCCACCCCCTCGAACATGATCCTCTTGTCGCTGTCGCTGTTCATGACCTTCTACGTCATGCAGCCGACCTTCGATCAGGCATGGCGGGATGGCGTTCAGCCGCTCCTGTCGAACCAGATCAATGAGCAGCAGGCGGTGGAGCGGATCGCTGAGCCCTTCCGCACCTTCATGACGCGCAACACCCGTGACAAGGATCTGGCGCTCTTCGTCGATCTCGCCCGTGAGCGCGGCCAGATGGTCGATACCGGCGCCACGATCGATTATCGCGTGCTTGTTCCCGCCTTCATGATCTCGGAAATCCGGCGCGGCTTCGAAATCGGCTTCCTGGTCGTCCTTCCGTTTCTCGTCATCGACCTGATCGTTGCCACCATCACCATGGCCATGGGCATGATGATGCTGCCGCCGACATCGATCTCACTGCCGTTCAAGATCCTGTTCTTCGTCCTGATCGACGGCTGGAACCTGCTGGTCGGCAGCCTGGTTCGATCTTTCAACTGACGCGCTGCACGGAAAGCGCTTCTCGATCTTCCAAAACAAAAGGCCGGCGATCAGATCGCCGGCCTTTTGCTTTTGTTTTTATGAGAGATCGCGAACCCGTCGCGGCCCAAGTCAGAACGGTGAGGTTCTGACGGGCAGGGCGGGCACGTCGAGATGGTCGGGCTCAAGTCCCTCTTTCGCGCGGGCGACCGTCATCTCATAGGCTGTCTCGAGGTGCCGGCAGAAGCGCTCCGCGTCGAACAGCGGCTTGATCATCTTGTTGTCGTCGATCGTCTGCTTGAACGCGGCGATCCGCTCGGGATTCTCGTAAAGAGCAATAGCCATGTCTTCGTAGGCCTGCGCATCGTCGGCCACCAGCTCGGGCAGCCCGATCGCGTTCAGCAGGCTCTCGGTGACACGCGAGGCGAAGTTGGTGCCCTTCAGCGTCAGCACAGGCAAACCGCCCCAGAGCTGCTCCGACGTCGTGGTGTGGCCGTTGTACGGCCAGGTGTCGAGCGCAAGATCGGCCGCCTGCTGCCTGTCAATGTGGCTGCGATAATCCGCATGCCCGCAGAAGACGAGACGCTTGGCGGGAATTCCCCGGCTTTTGAAATACTCGCGGAGATTGGCTTCCGTCTGCTTCGAGACCGCCATCATCCACAGCACGCTGTTCGGCGCGCGGCGAAGCACGTTGCACCAGACGTCGACCGTCTCCGGCGTGATCTTACGGCTGGCATTGAACGATGCGAAAACGAATTTGTCGTCAGGCAGACCGAATTCGCCGCGATCCACGAAGCCGGGCGTCGGCCGGTGGAAGGGATCGTTCGGCTGGTAGGTGTCCGGCAAGCGGATGAATTTTTCGTGGTAATGCGGGCGCGAGGAATCGGGCAGAACGAACCGGTCGCCGATGACGTAGTCGACATCGGTGTTCGTCGCGCTGCCGGGAAAGCCGAGCCAGGAAATCTGGATCGGTGCGGGACCCTTGTTCAAAACGTGATAGCGCGTTTCGAATGTCGGGCCCTTGAGATCGACGAGAATATCGATCCCGTCGGCCCGCATCCGCTCGGCCATCGCCGCGTCGGATAGATCACCCACCTCGACGACCCGACCCCAGAGGCTTCGGTCGAAGGTGTTGTGCTCGAGGTTCGAAGCGCGCGAATGGCAATAGAGCGTGATCTCGAAACGCTCCCTGTCGTGGAGCTCCAAAACACGGCCCATGAGCTTCATGGTCGCGTGCTGCTCGAAGAGGTCGTTGGAGAGATAGCCGACCCGGATCTTGTCCGCCCACTGATGCGGTCGCGTCCGTCGTGCGTTTGTCTGCTCGACGGTCACGGCATTGTTCATGCTCGAGGTCAGGCGATTCAGCGCTTCGTCGCCACACCACTGGAGATTATAAAATTCGCTCTCATGGTGCAGGAACGCGGTCTGGCCGTTGGCGATCAACTCGTCGATGATCTGCTTGTGCAGCTTGATGCTGGTGAGATCGCTGACATGCCTGGCGAACATCAGATAGAGGAAACGCAGCGGCACCAGTTTCGGGAAGCGCTTGAACAGGTTGCGGATCAGGAGTGCCTGGGTTTCGTCGCCCGGGTCGTTCTTGAGCAATCTGATCGCAAGCAGGGTGTGATCGCTGTTGCTGCTTTCAGCAAGCACCTTGACGAAAGGGCTGAGCAGCTCGTCTTGTCCGCGCTTCTTGTAGATGGAGGCCAGCGCGTAAGCCAGCTCGGCATCGAGGCTTTGGTTCAGCATGTATCGCAGCCCGAGCCTGATGGCCTCGTCTTCGTTACCGACCTCAAAATAAAGCAGCGCTGCCTTGCGGGAAAATTCCGATCCGCTTTGTCCCGCCTTCTCAGCGGCCACGGCAAATGCCATCGCCGCGTCGGCCTTCATTCCCAGCTGCGACAGGGTACGGGCCAGCAAGGCGTAGGTCTTCGCGTCCTGCTGTGTCTCGAGCAACGCGTTCAGCGTCTCCAGCGACTTGGTATAGCGCCCGCTTTGATAGTCTTTTGACGCTGCGGAAAACGAAACCACACGATTCACGGTCAAACCTCGTTCAGTTCTTTACGCGGCAAACATCGGGCTCCGCGGGCATGATCACCACGGACCCAATGAGGCCATTATGGCGCAGAATGACACGTGAACCTTGCCTGAGGCAGGAAGCAGTAATCGTCTCCACTGAGGTCGAAAATGACGTTCGTCTGTTTAAGCTCTCCTTTAACGACTAGTTAACCATTTGTATTCGTTTGAGAAACTGGAGAGGGTCATTAATTAGTCCGCAAGGTTTTGCTGCGAAAGTCATCCTCGACATGACGGGTTTGGTCCCAATGCAGAATGACCAAGTGGCATGAAGCCGAACCGTCATTGCCGGTACATAAGTCCGGTAATGTCCTCCATTGGTATCGAATTTCGGGGACGGATCCATGACAAGCATTAACACCAACAACTCCGCAATGGCAGCTCTTCAGACGCTGCGTAACGTCAACAACAACCTTTCGTCCACGCAGAGCGCTGTGTCGTCCGGTCTTCGCGTTGGCAAGGCTTCTGACAACGCTGCTTACTGGTCGATCGCAACGACCATGAAGTCTGACAACGGCGCTCTTTCGGCTGTTTCCGACGCACTCGGCATGGGTGCAGCAAAGATCGACACGGCTTACACCGCCGTTCAGAGCTCGATCGACGTCGTAACCGAAATCAAGGCCAAGCTTGTTGCCGCAACGGAAGACGGCGTCGACAAGGGCAAGATCAACGACGAAATCAAGCAGCTCCAGCAGCAGCTGACGAGCATTTCCGCTTCGGCTTCGTTCAACGGCGAAAACTGGGTTTCCAGCTCTGCCGCTGGCAAGACCATGTCGGTCGTTTCGTCCTTCATCCGCACCGCAGGCGGCGTCAGCGTATCGACGGCCGGCTACACCTCGACGGCAGACGACCTGCTGTTCGCAGGCGGCGCTGGTATCCTCGATCGTGACGGCAGCGGCACGGTTAGCGCCTCGATCTCTGAATTCTCGATCAGCACGTCCAACACCAAGGGCGACATCGACAGCCTGATCACCGACGCGGAAACTGCTCTGAAGGGCATGACCTCGCTCGGCTCCAAGCTCGGTTCGCTCCAGAAGGGTATCGACCTGCAGAGCGACTTCGTTTCGAAGCTCAGCGACTCGATCGACTCCGGCGTTGGCCGTCTGGTCGATGCAGACATGGAAGAAGAGTCCAGCAAGCTTTCCGCACTGCAGACCCAGCAGCAGCTGGCGATCCAGTCGCTGTCGATCGCGAACTCCTCTTCGCAGAACATCCTGTCGCTCTTCCGCTAATAGCGGAAAACGCATGACATCTGACATCAGTGCGGCCGGGCTTTCCCGGCCGCATTTTTTTATTGCCCCGTGGTTTCTGCTAAGTGTCGGGTATTTCTTAAATTTCTTCCCGGCGAGTTTAGTGTTTCTTAACCATGTTGCGGTCATATGGGCTCATCGAAACGGTGAGTTGATCAGCAAATGCACGGTCAACAGGCATGACGCTGACCGCCGTTTCCGGTAATAGTCCGGAATGTCCCTTCGTACGAAAAATTGCCGATAAGGGGCTTTTTAAATGACCAGCATTCTCACGAACAATTCCGCAATGGCAGCTCTTCAGACGCTGCGCAGCGTGAACAACAACCTCTCGGACACCCAGAGCGCTGTGTCGTCTGGTCTCCGCGTCGGCAAGGCAGCTGACAATGCTGCTTACTGGTCGATCGCAACGACCATGAAGTCCGACAACGGCGCCCTCTCGGCCGTTTCCGACGCATTGGGCATGGGCGCCGCCAAGGTCGATACGGCCTACACCGCCGTTCAGAGCTCGATCGACGTCGTATCCGAAATCAAGGCCAAGCTCGTCGCCGCGACTGAAGACGGTGTCGACAAGGCCAAGATCAACGACGAAGTCAAGCAGCTGCAGCAGCAGCTGAAGAGCATCTCCGCCTCGGCTTCGTTCAACGGCGAAAACTGGGTTTCGAACGCTGAAACCAAGACCATGTCGGTCGTTTCGTCCTTCATCCGCACCGCCGGTGGCGTCAGCGTCAGCACCTCGGGCTATTCCGCCCAGGCCGACGATCTTCTCTTCAGCGATACCCAGAGCGGCATTCTGGATCGCACGGGCTCGTCCGCTGCCGGTTCGATCTCCGAATTCTCGATCACCGCTGGCGACACCAAGGGAACCATCGACGAGCTGATCACCGACACGGAAGATGCTCTGAAGAGCATGACCTCGCTCGGCTCCAAGCTTGGTTCGCTGCAGAAGGGTATCGACCTGCAGAGCGACTTCGTCTCCAAGCTCTCCGACTCGATCGACTCTGGCGTTGGCCGCCTCGTCGATGCCGACATGGAAGAAGAGTCCAGCAAGCTTTCGGCACTCCAGACCCAGCAGCAGCTCGCTGTTCAGTCGCTGTCGATCGCCAACTCCTCTTCGCAGAACATCCTGTCGCTGTTCCGCTAAAATCGCCGGCGCCTCCGGGCGCCCGCGTAAGGACACACCTCCGCTTCGGCGGATGGTTTCGAAGGCCGCGCTCTCCGGAGCGCGGCTTTTTTGTTGTCGTTAACTTTTTGTTAACCAAACTCATGTCTTGTGGCCATCATTAAACGGTATGTTAACCAAGCTTAAGAAGCGGTTAGCAGGCATGAGGCTGATGAACCGTTCCCGGCGGTAGACCGGGATGTCCCTTTTAAAAGTTTGCCAACAAGGGGCGCTCTTTTCATGACAAGCATTTTGACCAACGTTGCGGCGATGTCCGCGCTTCAGACACTCCGCGGCATCAACACCAATCTCGAGACGACACAGGGCAACGTGTCTTCGGGATATCGTGTTGCCGAAGCCAAGGACAATGCGGCCTACTGGTCGATCGCGACGACGATGCGCTCGGACAACAAGGCTCTCTCGGCGGTCTCCGACGCACTCGGCCTCGGTGCCGCCAAAGTCGACACGGCCTATGCCGCGATGGACAACGCCATCAACATCGTCAGCGAAATCAAGGCCAAGGTCGTCGCCGCCACCGAAAACGGTGTCGACAAGACCAAGATCCAGGATGAGATCGGGCAGCTCCAGCAGCAGCTCCTCAGCGTTGCGCAGTCGGCATCGTTCTCGGGCGAGAACTGGGTCGCCGGCAATGGCACGAAGAGCGTCGTCTCCTCGTTCGTCCGCGGCGCCAACGGCGAGGTCTCTGTCCAGACGACCGACTACACCCTTGACGACAATCCTGATGGCAACGTGCTCTTCGGTATGCAGCCAACCGGCGAGATCGACACCTCGACCGGCGTCATCGGGTCGGAATACGGCACCTACGGCTCCATCTACAACATGGACATCTCGCAGCTCAGCGTGGCCGACCTCAACACCACGCTCGGCAATGTGGAAACCGGCCTCAGCGCGCTCACCAAGGCCGCGTCGCAGCTGGGCTCGATTTCGACCCGCATCGACCTCCAGGACAGCTTCGTTTCCAATCTCAGCGACTCGATCGATTCAGGCGTCGGCCGTCTCGTCGATGCCGACATGGAAGAGGAATCGAGCAAGCTGACCGCGCTCCAGACCCAGCAGCAGCTGGCAATCCAGTCGCTCTCCATCGCCAACTCGAGCGCTCAGAACGTCCTCACCCTGTTCCAGAACTAAGCTGGTTCATCGGCGTCGCCAACGCCACAAATACAATTGTCAAAGCATTGAAAGCCGTCTCGCAAGACGCGGCTTTCTCTTTGTTTTTGAAAAGAGAATCAAGGTTGCGCGAGGCTTGCGAGACCGTTTGTCGGCTACTTGCGCTGGCTGTAGGCCTTGGTTAACTTCTCTTCAGAATTGATTTGTTTAGCGACGAGCCGATCGGGAAATCCGGTTGGCGGCATGACGCCACACCTGTCGCTGCCGGCGGTCCGGTCTATCCTCTCCTCTACCATAGAGCTCCAAAAATGACCTATCGAATCACCAGCTCCGCACAGGTAAACGCTCTCGCCGCATTGCGGATCATCAACAAGGAAGCAGCGACGACCCAGCAGCAGGTATCATCGGGCATGCGCGTGGAAACGGCGGCGGATGACGCGACCTATTGGTCCTTTGCGAGCGTTCTGCGCTCCGATGGCAGCTCGATGAGCAACATCCATGATGCCCTCGGCGTCGGCGCCTCCAAGGTCGATACCGCCTACACCGCGATGGACAGCCTCATCGATCAGCTGAGCAGCATTCGCTCGACGCTTGTCAGCGCGAAGGAAGATGGTGTCGACAAGGACAAGCTCAACACCACGCTGGAGCAGCTCAAGCAGCAGATGCAGACGACGGTTCAGTCGACGAGCATTGCCGGCGAAAACTGGCTCTTCAACCAGGATCCTACGCTGACCACCTCGCGTTCGGTCATCGGTGGCTTCACCCGGGCACCCTCCGGCGAATATCAGCCGCAGAACATCACATTTCCTGCTGACCAGACCGTCATGATCGACACCAGCAACGCCAATCGCGGCCTGCTCACCAAGTCCGTTGACGCCAGCACCTTGAACAACACCGGCTCGACGGCGCCGCGCAACTACTATCTGCTCAATGCAGGATCGGTGACCGGCGCTGACGGCGATGAGATCAAGCTCGACCAAAACACCACAACCGAGCAGGTCGATGACATGATGTCCGTTGTCGACAGCCTTCTCTCGACGCTGACCACGACCGCAGCTGGCCTCGGCACCATGAGCGCCCGCATCAACGACCGCATCGACTACACCGCCAACATGGCCGATATCATCGACAAGAATGTCGGTGCGCTTGTCGATACTGATATGGATGAGGCGTCGGTGCGTCAGACGGCGCTGCAGACGCAGCAGAAGATGGGCGTGCAGGCGGTTTCCATCCTCAACACTGTTGCCAGCAAGGTTCTCGTTCTGCTGCAGTAATTGCGGATCACGGTTGCGCGCCGCGCGACGGCGCCCTTCATCTTCGCACAAGTTTGGCCTCCTAGGGTCAGGGACAACAGGCGTGGTGAAAACCGCGCGAAAGATTTGTTTGGTGCAATGTGAGGCGCGGCATGTCGCAGGTTTCTGCTGATACGAGGTGGGTTGAGTGAGCGCGCTACTGTCCCGTCTGAAAGACTTCGGTGAACCCGCCGTCGCCGCCCCATCAGTGGTCGATACGCCGTTTTCAGAAGATTTCGGCGGTTTCGACGACATTGTCTCCGAGCCAGTCATCGATATCGAGGCGGAACGCCGCGACGCCAACGCGATTGGCGAGGCCAAGGCGACCGCGGAGCTCACCGAGAAATTCGAGGCCGAGGCACAAACGGTTGCGCTTGTTCACCAGCGCGAGATCGAAGAGCTTCGCAACAAGTACGAGACAGAGATCGCCGAGCTCGTCGCTTCGAAGATCAAGGCGATCACTGCCGAGCTTGCTGATCTTGTGAGTGCCACGGTCGCCCGCACGCTGGCTCCCGTCTTGACCGAGGCTCTGGCTGAAAAGGCCGCTGTCGAACTGGCGGCGCAGCTTCGCGATGCCGTTCTGGAAGGCGAGACCGGCACGATCACGGTCAAAGGCCCGGAAAGGCTTTTCAATATCCTGAAGAACGAACTCGGCGAGAAGGCGGACCTGCTGCGCCACCACGAGAACGACGATATCGACCTGATCGCCGAGTTTGATGACTCGGTACTCGTAACCCGCATGTCTGCCTGGGCGGCGAGCGTCAAGAAAGTCCTGGAATGAGCGACAGCGAAAATCATCATCACGGCAAGAACGAGGTCATCATCATCAAGCGACATGGTGGTGGCGATCACGATGGCGCCCATGGTGGCGCCTGGAAAATCGCCTATGCCGACTTCATGACAGCGTTGATGGCTTTCTTCCTCGTCATGTGGCTGGTCAATGCCGCCAACGAGGAAACCAAGGCCTCCGTCGCCACCTATTTCAACCCGATCAAGCTCTCTGACGAAAAGCCGACCGAGAAGGGCTTGAAGAAGCCGGTCGATCAGGCCGACGGGCAGGAGAAGGCCGATAAGTCGAAGGAAAAAGAGGATCAGCCGAACCAGGGCGCGGCAGCGGCCAGCGGTGAAGACCAGACCTCGACCTCGGGCGACCAGAAGAACTATTCCGAAGCGGACTTCTTCGAGAACCCCTATTCGGTTCTCGCCGAAATCGCCCAGGAGGTCGGACAGCAGGCCAACGTCAGCGCCAAGGGCGAGGGCGGTGCGGCCGATTCCGGCCCCGCAACCGGCGCCGACGGCGGTGAAGCCTATCGCGACCCGTTCGATCCGGACTTCTGGACCAAGCAGATCGAGGTGACGCGCGCCGACAAGACGCAGCCCGACGATCCGGCCAAGCAGGCGATCGAGCTCGCCAAGGCCGAAGACGCGAAGGCTGAGCAGGCTGAGGCCAAGCCGGCTGACGCTGAGAAGCCGGAAACGGCGGACAAGACCAGCGACAAGACGAAGGACAAGACCGCCGACAAGGATGGCATAGCGCCTGAAACGCAGACCGCTGAGCAAAAGGCCGTCGAGCAGCAGCAGGAAGCCAAGGATCTTCAGCAGCAGATCGCCCAGCAGATCGGCGGTATCGCCGGCAAGCTGGCCGAGGGTCTGACTGTGACGCCGGCCGAAGGCGGCCTCCTGGTCAGCATTTCCGACCAGAGCGACGATTCCATGTTCAACGTCGGCTCCGCCGTTCCGCGCAAGGAGATGGTCCTTGCCATGCAGAAGATCGGCGAAGTGCTGAAGGAGAAGAATGGTGTCGTGGCCATTCGCGGCCATACCGACGGTCGCCAGTACAAGGGCGAGAACGAGAACTGGCGCCTTTCGATGGATCGCGCCCAGGCGGCCTATTACATGATGGTCCGTGGCGGGCTCGACGAGAAGCGCGTCTCGCAGGTCTCCGGCTTTGCCGACCGCAAGCTCAAGGACACTTCAGATCCGTATGACGCCTCCAACCGCCGTATCGAAATTCTTCTCCAGGCCGATCAGGGATAATCGATGAAGCGCCGGCAGCACAGGCATCTCCTGCCCCTCGCTTTCAGCCTTGCGCTGACGGCGACCGGCGTCGTGCGCGCGGAAGACGCCGCGCCGCCCGCCGCCCACGCGGAAGCGCCGGCCGCTGAACATGCAGAGACGCCAGCCGAGCCATCGGCAGGGCATGCGGAGACGCCGGCACCCACGGAAGCGCAGGCATCGTCTGCCGGACACGGCGACGCTGCGGCACCTGCCGAGGCATTACCCATCGTCCCGACGACGGACGATAGCGGCGACACCGTGCCATACAAGATGCTGCGCTCGCTGCAGTTCGTGCAGGACTCTGTCGTGCTTGGCGACCATTCCGCCAGTGAGATGCAGCGCTTCATGCTCGGTACCATCGACAAGCGCCTGCGCGCCGTCGACCCGACCGTTTTCGATGACGACCGCAACGTCGATGCCGCATTGATCTACGCCATGAGCGGCGGCAATCCGCAGACACTCGAATATTTGGTGGCGCGCGACGTCAACGGTTACTTCGATAACCGCGTGACCGACATCCTGCGCAAGTATCTGAGCGGCAAGGGCCTCCTTGTCGGCAAGACGCTGGTGGATATGGCGCAGGAGTACAAGGACAAGAAGATCGGCCCCTATCTGGCGCTCGTCGGCGGCAACGTCACCATCGCCAAGAGCCCGGAAGAGGCGCTCAAGCTCTACGATCTCGCGCGTCTCAATGCGCCGGGCACGATCATCGAGGAAGCGGCCTTGCGCCGCTCGGTTGCGATCTGCGTCGACAAGGGGATGGTCGATCAGGGGCTGCAATATTCGCAGCGCTATGTCCGTCGCTTCCTGCACTCGCCCTATGCCAGCCAGTTTGCCGATCTCTTCGTGAAACTGCTTGTCGATCACGATCATGACGTGAAGCCGGATGACGTCATCGGCATCCTCTCCTTCATGGACGATGCGCGCCAGCGGGAAATCTACCTGCGCATTGCGCGCGCAGCCGCAATCGCGGGCAAGGGCGAACTCGCCCGCATGGCGGCCGGCCACGCCCAGGCCCTGTCGGGCGATAACAACAACGCCTTTGGCGCATTGGCCGATTTCTACGGCGGCATGGCCGCGATCCCGACCGACAAGATCGATACCGCTGCGCGCGATATTTCGACGATCGCCGACAAGGCGCTTTCGCCGCGCGACCAAATCCTGCGGGCTGCTGCACGGTCGGTCGCCGAGCAGGTGCTTCGGCAACCAGACGCTGCAAGCCTGACGCAAGGCTCTGCTAATACACCGGATGGTCAAGAAGCCAGTTCTGAACAGGCGGCCGGAGGAGGATCGGCCGGAGAGGGGGCGGTTCCCGACGCCGCACCGGCGGCCGGATCGCAGTCAGCTGATCCACAGAACACCGACCCCGCATTCAGCTCATTTGTGACCTCAAGCCGCTCTCAGTTGGATGAGATCGACGGCCTTTTGAACAAAGAAAGCAATTGATATGATGGATATCAGCGTTCCGGCTGGAGCCGCAGATGCTGCCGCCGGCGCCAAGGCCAATCGGCCGGCCGGCAAGGGTTCGGATGCGGACGGCAGCGGCGGCTTCTCGGACGTCCTGAACAAGGCCAATGCCGGTTCCGATCGCAACCAGGGTGCCAAGGCCGATGGCCAGCAGCCGTCGGGCACTGCCGATGGCGGCAATGGCGCCGTGGGCTCTGCGCCGCATCGGCAGAACCCAAAGGCTGTGATCGATCTCGGCAATTCAGCCGCACTGGCGCAGGCGGAAGCCGATGCGACGGCGGTCAATGCCGGTAAGGACACTCAGAAGACGGGTCGTGTCGATATCAAATCGCTGCGCAAGCAGATCGATGACGCAGCGGTCGACGGTGCTGCCGAAGACGTGGCCGACAAGATCGCCACGCCGACATCCAAGGATGACAAGACAGGCAAGCCGGTCAAGACCGAGGCAAAGCCAGGATCGGCCGACGACAGTGCTGTCTCGGATGTCCTGAGCATGCTTGGAAACGCGCCGGTCGATAGCGCATCGGTCGCCGCTGCGGCATTGTTCGGACAAAAGGCGCAGGATACCGCGCCCACCGACGCCAAGGATAAATCCTCCGGCAAGCAGAAAACCAAGGGTGACGCCGTCGCCGATGTCGCCAGCGCCTTGACGTCGGCCACCGACGCCGCGTCCGACGTGGACATGCCTGGCGCGACCGCAGCCGGCGATGCGGTTGGCCAGACCTTCCGGCTGACGCGTGCAGACAGCCGTGGCACGTCCATGGACATGCATCTCGGCATCGAGAAGGACGCGGCCGACGTTGGCGGCAAGGCGAATGTCGAGACCGTCACGATCCTCGATTCCCGCCGCTATATCGGCCTCGCGCAGAACACCAATTCCGCGGCTGTCACGGCGGCGATCGCCGGCGACAAGGAATGGGCGCACGCCATGCAAGCGTCGTCGTCCCTGTCGAACGCCGCTGAACTCAGCAGCACCGGCAAGGTCGTCAACACGCTCAAGATCCAGATGAACCCGATCGACCTCGGTCTCGTCACCGCGACGCTGAGGCTGCAGGGCGATACGCTGAACGTCGATCTCAAGGTCGAGACCGCAGCCGCCTACAGGCAGCTCAGGGAAGACCACACCAAGATGCTGGAATCGCTGCGCAGCCAGGGCTACGCCATCGACGGCGTGAGCGTCAGCATGGCGCCGGTCGCCAACACCGATACCAGCAGCCAGGCGAACGCACAGAGCGGCTCGCAGCAGGGCTCTGCCCAGGGGCAGGGCGGCGAGGCGCGCGAGCGTCAGAATCAAACAGGGCAGCGCAGTACCGGAGGCTTCAATGTTACAGGTGAGAGCGACGCTACGAGCGCTTCTTCTGGCTCCTCTGGCAGCAGCGGCACTGGCGACGTATACCTCTGACGCGCGGGCATCCGATGGCGCCTGCGAGCAGGAGATCCAGTCGGCCGCGCTGAAGTACGGTATCCCCGAGGGCATCCTCTATTCCGTCGGATTGACCGAAACGGGCCGCAAGGGCTCGCTTTACCCCTATGCCTTGAACATAGAGGGCAAGCCCTTCTTTCCGCCCTCGGAGCGCGATGCGCTGAGGCAGGTGGATACGGCTCACAGGTCGGGCGCGAAGCTGATCGATGTCGGCTGCATGCAGATCAACCAGTTCTACCACGGGGAGAATTTTCGGTCATTGGAGGAGATGTTCGATCCCCGAACCAACGTGGAATACGCGGCACGGTTCCTCAAGAACCTGCACGATCGCCACGAGACATGGACCATGGCGGTCGCCCGCTACCACGCCGGCCCCAACAATGACCCCGCGCAGAAGCAATATGTCTGCCGCGTCATCGCCAATCTGGTCGCCACGGGCTATGGGAAATGGACTCCCAATGCGAGCAATTTCTGCCGCGGCTGACTCGCCTAAAGATAGCGAAAAAAGAACAAACCGGAAATGTGTCATAATATGGCAAGAATTCGGGCCAATGTGGCAAGGCAAGTCACAATTTAGGACATGTTAACTTTTCCACGAAACTTTTGTGTGCATAATTTTGCCTACCCACTAAATGTAGAGCAAATCGGGGGGCAATTCTTAATCAACTATTAATTTCCGCCCATGAGTTCCTACAGCTTGTCCCAGAATCGTGCGATTCGTACCCATAGGTCATCGATGTGCCACAAGTGATTCGGAGGCGGACGAATGATCGTAGTGGTTGATGAGCGTGAGCTCGTGAAGGATGGCTACACTTCCCTTTTTGGTCGAGAAGGTATTCCTTCGACCGGTTTTGATCCAAACGAGTTTGGTGAGTGGGTGCAGACGGCTGCTGATTCAGATATCGCGGCGGTCGAGGCGTTTCTGATTGGCCAGGGCCAGCAGACGTTCGAGCTGCCGCGCGCAATTCGCGATCGTTCGATGGCACCCGTCATCGCGGTCAGCGACCAGCCGTCGCTCGAAAACACGCTTGCACTTTTTGATTGCGGCGTTGACGACGTCGTTCGCAAGCCGGTTCACCCCCGCGAAATCCTCGCACGCGCAGCGGCCATCCGCCGCCGCCTCAAGGCGATTTCCACGCACACGGACATCGGCGCCATTCGCGTCTTCTCCGATGGCCGCGATCCCGAGATCCACGGCGAAGTCTTCGCACTGCCGCGCCGCGAGCGCCGCATTCTCGAATACTTGATTGCCAACCGCGGTCGCCGCGTCACCAAGACCCAGATCTTCAATGCCATCTACGGGATTTTCGACGAGGAAGTCGAAGAAAACGTCGTTGAAAGCCACATTTCCAAGCTTCGCAAAAAGCTGCGCAAGAAGCTCGGCGTCGACCCGGTCGATTCCAAGCGCTTCCTCGGCTACTGCATTGATTGGGAATAGTTTTTTGGCGTCCTTGGTGGGCGCGGCGGTCTAGGCTTCGATCTTTCTTTGATCACGCAAATGCCAGACAGCTTCACGCAAGGCCCACCGGATACTCTCAAGCCTACTAAGGGAATCGAGGTTTTCAGATGAGCATTTTCGGCAGCATGAAGACGGCTGTGTCCGGCATGAACGCACAGGCGAACCGCCTCAGCACCGTGGCCGACAACATCGCCAACGTAAACACGTCTGGCTACAAGGCGGTATCGACCGCCTTCTCGTCGCTTGTCCTGCCTTCGAGCTCGGGCAACTACAACTCCGGCGGCGTGCAGACGTCGGTTCGCCAGTCTGTCTCCGCACAGGGCGATATCTCCTACACGACCTCGGGCTACGACCTTGCCATCTCCGGCGACGGCTTCTTCATCGTCCAGAGCCCTGACGGCGTTCCGGTCCTGACCCGAGCCGGCGACTTCACCAAGGACGACGAAGGCAACCTCGTCAACTCCGCCGGCTTCAAGCTGATGGGTTACTCCTACGATTCAGGTGCTCCGGCTGTCGTCGTCAACGGCTTCTCGGGTCTGGTCCCGGTTAACGTCGCCCAGTCAGGGCTGACGGCGATCGCCTCGACCGCCGGTACCTTCGCCGGCAACCTGGATTCTGGCGCCGAAGTCGCAACGGGCAACCTGCCGTCCGACAACGCGGTGCCGATGACGGCCGATACCAAGCAGATTTCGATGGTCGGCTACGACAAGCTCGGCAACACCGTGCAGTACGACTTCTACTTCACGAAGACGGACGTGACGACGCCGCCGCCTGCTACAGGCGCCGCGAGCACCTGGGATGTTACGGTCTACCGCCATGCGGACGCCGCAACGGGCAGCACGACATCCTTCCCCTATTCGACGGCAGCCGTCGGTGGCGGCACGATGGAGTTCGACGCCGAAGGCAAGCTTGTTTCCGGCAACTCGCTTCTGATCGACGACCCGGTGACGACAGGCCAGATCCAGATGGATCTCTCCGGCTTCACGCAGCTCGCTTCCGACTTCTCCGGCAAGGGTACGCCGAACGGCCAGGCTGCCAGCCCGGTCGACAGCGTCTCGATCGGCAAGGATGGCACGGTCTCGGCGAAGTATGCCGACGGCACCTCCAAGCCGCTCTACCGCATTCCGCTCGCAACCGTTGCAAGCCCGGACAACATGACGCTCATGAGCGGCAATGTCTACAGCGCCAACGGCACCTCGGGCGTCACGGTTACCGGCTTCCCGCAGACCAATGGCTTCGGCTCTATCCAGTCGGGTGCGATCGAAAGCTCGAACGTCGACCTCGCCGGTGAACTGACCGAGATGATCGAATCGCAGCGCAGCTACACTGCCAACTCCAAGGTGTTCCAGACGGGGTCCGACATCATGGACGTCCTCGTCAACCTCAAGAGATAAGTAGGGTAACGGGTTAGCCATGTCGCTTACATCAGCACTGAATACCGCGCAGAGCATATTCAACAATACCGGCACGCAGAGCAGTGTCGTATCGAACAATATCTCGAACTCCAGCAACAGCGATTACGTCCGCCGTCAGGCGATGGTCACGACGTCGCTGAATGGTGCGCAGGTTGTGAAGATCAGCAGGGCGCAGGAAGACGCCTTGATGCGGCAGTGGCTGAAGGCAAGCGCCGGTGACAGCGCTCAGCAGACCTTGCTGGGCGGCCTCACCGACCTGAAGTCGGTGCTCGGCGGTAACGACTACGAAACGTCGCCGGCCACCTATCTCTCGACCTTCCAGCAGAAACTCCAGGCGTTCCGTACGTCGCCGAGCAGCGCGATCGCCGCGCAGAGTGCGGTCACGGCCGCGCAGGATGTCACCAACTCGTTGAACGACGCCACCAAGTCGGTCCAGCTTATCCGCCAGAACGCGGACAAGGAGATCGCGACACAGGTCGGTACGCTGAATACGCTCTTGGCGCAGTTCAAGACGGCGAACGACGCCGTCAAGGGCGCGACCGCCAGCGGCGGCAACCCGGCCGATGCGCTCGATGAGCGCGACAAGCTGCTGAAGCAGATTTCCTCGATCGTCGGCGTCAAGACCGCCGATCGCGCCAATGGCGACATGGCGCTCTATACGAATGATGGAACGGTCGTCTTCGACACCATTCCCCGCGCAGTCACCTTCGTTTCGCAGGACACCTATACGACGGGCACGAAAGGCAACGGCGTCTATATCGACGGCGTGGCGCTCACCAGCGGGCAGGGGTCCACGACGACAGCTCAGGGTAGCCTTCAGTCGCTGCTGCAGATCCGCGACGACGTTGCTCCGACCTTCCAGTCGCAGCTCGACGAGATCGCAAAGTCGCTGGTGACGATGTTCTCGGAAACCGACGGCGCGACGACCGAGCCGGGTCTCTTCGTCTGGAAGACCTCGACCGGCCTCGACGGCGACACGCCGACGACCCCTGATGTCATCAACGGCATCGCAGGTACAATTACGGTAAACACAGCGGTAATCACCAGCCAGGGTGGCGATCCGATGAAGCTGCGCGACGGCACCATCACCGGATTGACCAACCTGAACCCGGACAATGCCAGCGGCTTCTCGGACAATCTCGACACGCTGTACACCGCGCTGGGCTCGGCACAGAACTTCTCGTCGGATGCCGGCATCTCCTCGAATGTCAGCGTCATCAGCTACGCTCAGAACTCGGTCGGCTGGCTCGAACAGCTGCGAAGTGACGCCACGACGGCATCGGAAAATACAACCGCTGCCCTCTCTCGCTCAACCGAAGCGTACTCAAATGAGACAGGCGTCAACCTTGACGAGGAACTGACACTGCTGCTTGATATTGAGCAGTCTTACAAGGCGGCCACCAAGATATTGAACGCCGTCAACGAGATGTACCAGTCGCTGCTGGACATTGCGAGGTAAGCCCATGAAAAGTTCATTTATTTCGAGTTCGGCCATTCAAAACGCGATGCGACTGACCATTCGCCAGTCGCAGACCCAGCTCGTCAAGTCCTCGCTTGAGGCGACCACCGGCGTCTACGCCGATATCGGCGCCTCGCTTGGTTCCGGAGCTGCGAAGAGTGTCAATTTCAGCGCCGAGGTCACACGGATCAAGGCGCTGCAGGGCAGCAACTCGGTTGTATCAGGTCGCCTCGAAGCATCCCAGCTTGGTCTGACCAGCATGAAGACGGCGGGCGATGCGCTCGTCTCGAAGCTGACGGCGCTGCAGGGCAGCCAGGACAACACCAGCATCACCGTTGCCATGCAGTCGGCGGGAGACGCGCTGTCGTCGCTGATGGATACCGGCAACTCGATGCTCAACGGCGAATATCTCTTCTCCGGCATCAATACCGACATCCAGCCGCTGACCGATCAGACGGATGCCGCAACCGACGCGATCCAGAAGAATCTCGACGCCTGGGCAAGCAGCCTCGGCAAGACCAAGTCCGAGCTGACCGGCGACGAGATGGACACGTTCATCTCCAACTTCGTCGAGCCGATGTTCTCGCAGGATACGCTGAACGCGACCTCGACGCCGCTGCCGTTCCCGCCGGTTGGCGTCGGCACGCCCACGCCGCCGCTGGCTTACGTGACGCCGCCGGCATGGGCCGACTGGTCGAGCGCGTCCAACCAGAACATGACGAGCCGGATCAGCAACTCCGAGACCGTCACGTCCTCGACCAATTCGAACTCCGAAGGCATGCGCTACTTCGCGCTCGCGTCCATCACCGTCTCCGCGCTCGCCGGCACCGGCCTCAGTGGCGATGCGCTGGCGATGACCACGTCGAAGGCAATCGGCTACGCCGCGCAGGGCACGACCGGCATCGTCACCCAGGCGAGCCAGCTCGGTCTGTCGCAGGAGCGCGTCACGAAGGCCAACGATGCCCTCGATGCGCAGTCCAGCATCATTCAGAACAAGCTCGTCGACCTTCAGGGCGTCGATCAGTCGGAAGCGTCCACACTGGTCAACACCCTGCAGACGCAGCTCGAAACCGCATACACGATCGTTTCAAAAATTCAGCAGTTGAGCCTCGTGAACTACCTCTGATGATCAGCGGTAGAAGTACAAGTACAAAGAAGGATGCATGAATGTATCAGTTCTCTTACGCCGAGGTCATGCAAGACTCGGTAGCCGATGCAAAGGAGCGGGAACGTCAAGTTCTCGACCGGTCCATCGAGCTGCTCGCGATTGCACGCGACAAAGAGAAGTATGGCCGTGAGGCTATCGATGCATTGTTTTACACCCGACGCGTTTGGGTGAGCTTTATCGAAGACCTCAAGCATCCGGACAATCAGCTCGAAGTTCAGTTGCGCGCCAATCTGATCTCGATCGCTATTTGGATCTTGAAAGAAAGCGACCGGATCCGGAAACGGCAGTCGACCAACTTTCAAGGCATTATTGACGTTACCACCATCATCAGGGATGGACTTAAATGAAAAGCACGCTTCGTATCTCGCTAAAAGCCGGGGAAAAGATCTTCATCAACGGTGCGGTTTTGCGCGTCGATCGCAAGGTCGCGCTGGAATTCCTGAATGATGTAACGTTCCTTCTGGAAAACCACGTTCTCCAGCCGGAAGACGCGACAACGCCTCTGCGCCAGCTCTACTTCATCGCGCAGATGATCCTGATCAACCCTGAGGGCAAGGATCAGTCGACGGCAATGTTCCGCAAGTCGGTGACGATGCTTCTGACCTGCTTCAAGAACGAGGAAGTTCTGGCCGAGCTGAAGCGCATCGACGGTCTGGTTTCGACCGGTCGCGCCTTCGACGCCCTGAAGGCCATCCGCGGTCTCTACGTTATCGAAGACAACATTCTGAACAACCAGGAAATGCACCCTGCAATGGTTGAGCAGATTCGCAAGGAGATCGCACCATGGCGGTAGGCGCAACCGGTTCCGCGACATCGACGCAGAACACCTCATCGACGACGTCTACTGCCCAGCAGAAGGCGACGCTCAATTACGATAACTTCCTGCAGCTCCTCATCGCTCAGATGAAGAACCAGGATCCGACGGAACCGGTCGATGCCAGCCAGCAGATGGCGCAGCTCGCCAGCTTCTCGCAGGTCGAGCAGACGATCCAGACCAACACTAAGCTGGACACGCTTCTGGCGAGCTCGAGCCTCACGCAGGCCAGCAGCTACGTCGGCAAGTACATGACCAGCGCCGATGGCACCGTCGCCGGCACCGTCGATTCGGTAAAAGTGTATTCCGACGGAATTATCGCGACGACCACCGATGGGAAGAGTATTCTCGTCCAGGCGGGAATCACTGTCGCGGATCAGGCGCCCAAGTCGCCCACGACCGGCAGCTGATCGACAAGAAACTGAACGACGGTCCGGCCGGGTTTCGGACGGACCGAAAGGCGATATGAGGTTGCCTGGATGAATGAAGCTGACGCACTCGATCTGTTCCAGGCGGCGATCTGGACGGTTCTCGTTTCCGCCGGGCCGGCCGTGGCCGCGGCGATGATCGTCGGTCTCGTCATCGCGCTGTTCCAGGCGCTGACCCAGGTCCAGGAAGCAACGCTCACTTTCGTTCCGAAGATCGTCGCGGTTCTGGTGACCATCGGCATCTCTGCTCCCTTCGTCGGCTCGCAGATTTCGATCTTCACCAATCTCGTCTTCTCGCGCATCCAGTCCGGCTTCTGAGCCACCCTCGCGCAAGCTTCGCCATTTAATTATCGATGCGAATTCTGGGCATCATGCCCGTACATCTCATGACGAGACGGAATCGATATGGCGCAACCACCCGCACTCCCCCTTCCGAAAGCCGGCCCCAGCCTGCGTGACGTTGGCTTTGCCCTTGGCATCGTCGTCATCATCTGCGTACTCTTCCTGCCGATCCCGCCGTTCCTCATCGATATGGGCTTGGCGTTCTCGATCGCGCTGTCCGTGCTGATCCTGATGGTGGCGCTGTGGATCCAGAAGCCGCTCGAATTCTCGTCCTTCCCGACCATTCTGCTGATCGCCACGATGACGCGTCTATCGCTGAACATCGCGACGACCCGCGTCATTCTCTCGCACGGCAACGAAGGCCACGATGCGGCGGGCGGCGTCATCGCCGGCTTCGCCAGCCTCGTGATGTCGGGCGACTTCGTGATCGGTCTGATCGTCTTCCTGATCCTGATCACCATCAACTTCATCGTCATCACCAAGGGCGCCACCCGTATCGCGGAAGTCGGCGCCCGCTTCACCCTCGACGCCATCCCCGGCAAGCAGATGTCGATCGACGCCGACCTGTCGGCGGGTATCATCGACGAGCGCGAGGCGCAGCGCCGGCGTAAGGAACTGGAAGAGGAAAGCTCCTTCTTCGGTGCCATGGACGGTGCGTCCAAGTTCGTGCGCGGCGACGCCATCGCCGGCCTCCTGATCACCGCCATCAACGTCTTCGGCGGCATCATCATCGGCTACTTCCGCCACGGCATGCCGATCGGCGAAGCGGCCGACGTCTTCGTCAAGCTTTCCGTGGGCGACGGCCTGGTCTCGCAGATGCCGGCCCTCATCATCTCGCTGGCCGCCGGCCTTCTCGTTTCGCGCGGCGGCACGGTCGGCTCGACCGACAAGGCCGTCGTCGATCAGCTGAGCGGCTATCCGCGCGCGCTGTCGGTCTCCGCCGTGCTGATGATCGTTCTCGGCCTCATGCCTGGCCTGCCGCTCATTCCGTTCATGTTCCTCGGTGGCGTTCTTGCCTTCGGCGCCTGGTTCATCCCGCGCCAGATCGATGCGGAAAACAAGATCCTGCGCGAGCAGGAAGAAAAGAAGGTCGTCGAGAACAAGGAACTGGAGAAGGATTCGGTCAAGTCCGTGCTGCGCACCTCGGAAATCGAGCTCGCACTCGGCAAGATGGTCTCCTCTCGCCTTCTCGGTGCCCACCAGGAACTCGCCTTCCGCGTCGGCAAGATGCGCAAGAAGTTCGCGACCCAGTACGGCTTCGTCGTTCCGGAAATCAAGGTCACGGACGATATCGCCATCACCGAGAAGTCCTACCAGATCCGTATCCACGGCACGACGGTCGCCTCCAACGAGCTGCGCGTCGGCGAAGTGCTGGTCGTGACCGGCTCCGGCCGCAAACCGCGCGTGCCGGGCGACGAGATCCGCGAACCCGCTTTCGGCATGCCTGCCGTCTCGGTGCTTGAGGCCTTCACGGAGGATCTGAAGCGCGAAGGCTTCCAGCCGATCGACAACGTCTCGGTCGTCCTGACGCACATGAGCGAAGTCATCCGCAACAACCTGCCGGCACTTCTCTCGTATAAGGACCTCAAGGTTCTGATCGATCGTCTCGATCCCGAGTACAAGAAGCTCGCCGACGAGATCTGCTCCTCGCACATGTCCTATTCGGGTCTGCAGGCCGTGCTGAAGTTGCTGCTTGCCGAGCGCGTCTCGATCCGTAACCTGCATCTCATTCTCGAAGCCGTGGCCGAACTGGCCCCGCATGTCCGCAAGACCGAGCAGATCGTCGAACATGTCCGCGTGCGCATGGCGCAGCAGCTCTGCGGCGACCTTGCCGACAACGGCGTGCTTCGCGTGCTCCGCCTCGGCAGCAAGTGGGACCTCGCTTTCCACCAGGCGCTGAAGCGTGACAATAAGGGCGAAGTCGTCGAATTCGACATCGATCCGCGCATGCTAGAAGAGTTCAGCGAGCAGGCGAGCAAAGTTATCCGTGAATTCATGGATCGCGGCCTGCCTTTCGCCCTTGTCACCTCGCCGGAAACACGGTCCTATGTGCGCATGATCATCGAACGCCTGTTCGCCACGCTCCCGGTTCTCTCGCATGTGGAACTGGCAAAGGGCATCGAGATAAAGATTCTAGGCTCTATTTCATGATAACTGACCCGCAAGGGACCGTGTTGGCGCTCTTTCTGATCTTCTGCAGGATCGGTGGCTGTGTGCTGACAATGCCGGGTTTTTCCTCGGCGCGTATCCCTTCGATCTTGCGGGTCTTCATCGCCGGCGCGCTGTCGCTGGCGATCATGCCGGTGCTCTGGGACACGGTCTATCCGGCCGTGCGCACCTCGAACGCCACCTATATCGGCTTCATCTTCAGCGAATCGCTGATCGGCGTGATGTTCGGCATGCTGGCCCGTCTCTATACGCTGGGCCTCCAGTTCGCCGCCAACATCGCCGCCATGATGATCGGTTACACCCAGCCGAGCGCCGCCGATATCTTCGAAGAAGGCCAGGAAAGCGCCATTTCGGGCTTCATCATCTTCGCCGGCATGATGATTCTCTTCATGATGGACTTCCATCACATCGTCTTCAGGGCGCTTATCGATTCCTACACGTCGATGCCGTTCGGCGGCGCCATGCAGATGCGCGCCACGCTGATCTCGTTCACCGACACGCTGTCGACGACCACATTCATCATGTTGCGGCTCGCGAGCCCGTTCCTGATCTACGGCCTGCTGTTCAACGTCGCGATCGGCTTCATCAACAAGCTGGCGCCGCAGATCCCTGTTTACTTCATCTCCACGCCTTACCTGCTGTTCGGCGGCCTCTTCCTGTTCTATTTCGCCGTCGCGGCGATGATCAGCCAGTTCGGCCAGTCCTTCACCGCCGTCTTCATGGGGCAGTAGGCGGATGGCGGAAAGGACGCGCTCGGACAAGCTCAAACGCCTCGTCGCCGTCCAGCGGCATCTCGAACAGATGGCGGAATTCGATCTCGCCGAAACGACGCGCCAGCGCGCCGAGGTCAGCGAAGAGATGGACAGCGTGATCCATGCGCTTGGCTCTATGGATCCTGTGCATCACGCCTTCTCGCAAGGCTATGCCGATCGTTTCAACCGGCTTGGCATCAAGGATAAGCAGTTGAACGGCATGCAGGAGGTTCACCAGATGCGCGTTCAGCAAGAGCGCGCCAAGGGAGACCGGCTGGAAGACGGCATGCGTGAAGCGCTCGAAGACGAGCGCCGCGAGGCCGATGACAACGCGGTCTATGATATCATCGATCAAAAATACGGTACACCAGCCTCCAGCAAGCTTCAAAAATCATAATCGCCTCGATCTGAAATCAAGAGGATTATGACGTGGCTATTTCACCTCCGAGTGATCTGGTGCTGGATGTTGTCAAGGCGGCCGACCCCATGGAGGTTCAGGCTGCTCAGGAGAAACTGAAGGCAAACCAGGCAGCATTCGCGGCCAATAGCCTTGCCGAAGCGGGCAAGGGCTTCACCTCGGCGGTGGATATTCTCGACCGCGCCTCCAACAAGGCAGGCCTCAGCGACGTCCAGAATCGCACCGGCAAGACGGAAGAAGTTCCCGAGACCTATCGCAAGTTCGAAGCGATGGTGCTGCAGAACTTCATCAAGAACATGCTGCCCAACGAGAGCGAAGACGTCTACGGCAAGGGCGCCACGGGCGACATCTGGAAGGGCATGATGGCCGAACAGCTCGGCAACACCATCGCCAAGGGCGATGGCATCGGCGTTGCCAAGCAGCTCTATCACGATGCCTTGAAGAAACAGGAAGGTAGGGTCGTCAACGCCACTACCGACAAGGATGACCGCAATGCCGCGGTCAGCATGATCAATGAAATACAGCGCCAGACGTTTGGCGTGACATCGACGGACAACAAGTCCGCAAACGACGCCTAAGGGAATCGAGGAGAACAATGGAAATAATCTCGAACGAATACCGTATCAAATCGGTTCTTGGACGCCTGGAAATGATCATCGACAACGAGAACACGCGTATCGGCAGCGACCCGCAGTTCGATCTCAAGGTGTCGAATGCCCACAAGAGCCGCTGCCTCTATGAGCTGTCTATGCTTTTCAGCGATACGGATCCCAAGGAACTCGCCGCCTCCCACCTTGAGCAGCTGCATGGCCTGAAGGAAAAGCTGGCGCTCAACGCCCGCCGCGTCGAGGCTCACCTCGAAGCCGTGCGCACGGTTGCCGATCTCCTGAAGAACGCGGTTCAGGATGCGGATGCCGACGGCACCTATTCCCAGGAACAGTTCCTGGCGCGTGAACACTGATGATTAAACTCGTTCTTACAGGCGTCTGGGTCTGCGTGATCACGCTGGCGGCGGTCTATATGTCGGTGCATCTGGCAACCGCGCCGGCGCCGGCCCCCGATCAGTCGAAGCAGAGCCTTGTCGAGCTTGTTAAGGGCGAGTCCATCACCATCCCTGTGGTCCACGATGGCGCCGTCAGCGGTTATTTCCTCGGGAAGATATCCTTCATGGTCAAGAAGGAAATGCTCAAGGGCGCGACCCTGCCGCTGACCGAGATGACCACCGACGAACTCTTCTCGCTGCTTGTCGGCAACAAGATGGTCGATATTTCGAATATGAAGGCATTCGATCCGAATGCCTTCCGCGACATGATCAAGAAAGACCTCAACACGCATCTGGGCGGCGAGTACATCGACCAGGTGCTGCTGGAGCAGCTCGACTATCTCTCCAAGGAAGAGGTCGCCGCCAACGCCTCCGGGCAGCCGAAGAAAACCGGCAAGCCTGTCAACGTCGTGCCGCCAGAGCCCGTCAAGGACCCGGCCGCCGGCGGTTGACGCCTGCTTATCGTCGCGGTGGCCTTATCACCGCGACCAGCCATCCGCGATGGTTAACAAATCCCTGATATCGCTACGCAAAGTCGACGGGTTTTCCTAAAGGTTGTTTGAGGGAGCCCTGTTATACCGTCCCGTGATGGGCCGACATGCGCGCCGCATTCCAGATTTGGAAGCCGGCGCCTGATCCCAGGCAGACCTCAGTGTTACCGGGATCTCCGAGCCATGAAGCATTATCGTCAGGAAGCGGGTATGAATCTGATCGCGAATTTCGCGGTCCTCGCCTCTCGTCGCGCCATTTTCGATCTGCCCGTCTGCGATCTCGGCTGGGATGACGCGCTCGTCTTCATCAACGAGCTCCTGTCCATGCCCGTCGGCCAGACGTCGATCTCCTTCGTCAACGCGCACAACATGCTCTTGGCGCTGCGCGATGAAGAGTATCGCGACATTCTCTCGCAGAACCTCGTCCTGCCCGATGGCATCGGCCTCAACATCGCCTCGCAGATCGCCCACGGATCGCCTTTCCCGGCCAATCTGAACGGCACCGATTTCGTGCCCGCGCTGCTGACCTTCATGGAACAGCCCCGCCGCATCGGCTTGATCGGTGGCACACGTGCCGTGGTCGAGCGCGCCGCGTCCAATTTCCGCCGGCATGCGCCCTGGCATGAATTCGTCGTCATCTCCGACGGCTTCTTCGACAAGAATGACCCCTCGGCCGTGATCGCCGAGATCGCGGCACAGGATCTCGACATCATCATCGTCGGCATGGGCACGCCCCTGCAGGAAAAGTGGGCGCACAAGCACATTCGCGCCGATCACGCGCGCCTGGTGCTGACCGTTGGCGCCCTGTTCGATTTCGTCTCCGGCTCGGTGCCGCGCGCGCCCAAGCTGGTGCGCTCGATGCGCCTGGAATGGGCCTATCGGCTCGTTCAGGAACCCGGCCGTCTCTGGCGCCGCTACGCGTTGGGCATCCCGGTCTTTCTCTATCACGTCGCCAAGGACCGCTTCAGCCGCCGCAAGGTGATCATGAAGCGCTCGGAAATCGGCGATACACGTCGAGATTGAGCGAAAATTAACCTTTTGTTTGCCAAGCCTGTTTAGGCTCGATTAACCACACGCGACTGCGATTGGTTCGATCGTTCCATGCACGAGACTTGGTGATGCGCGAAAATCATTCGAGACGTCCCACCCACTCATGGTCATCCCAGCCGAAGGATGAAGCCGGCTCGAACGGCTTTTCCAGCGGCCACTATCAGGACGAAATGGCCGTGCCGGAAGCCGAGCTCCTGCGGGTCATCGAACGCGCTCTCCAGGCGCAGCGAATGCCGGAACTTGAGCAACCCGCGCCGCAAGACACCACCGCACCTCTCGTCAGCCGCATCGAAACCATTCTCGGCAAAAGGCTCGAGGCCGCCAACGACGCCGCCACGGCGCCAAAGCCATCTATCGATGATGCTGCTCCGAGTACCGCCTTCGTCGGCGCTGCCGTCGACGCAACGGCGATGGATGACGCAGCGATGGACGACCTGATCGACGATCTGGCCGCACAGGAATTCCACGTCGAATCCACATCGCATCCGCCCGTCGAGCATCCACCGCTGGCATCCCCGCGCAGCGGCCGCTCGCTGATCGCAGCCGGCGCACTGTGCGCATTGGGCGCGCTTGGCGGAACGCTGATCCCGAGCGAGCCATCCGGCTTTCGGGCGCAGAGCCTGCTCGGCGTCGAAGGCCCGGCCAAGGATCATCGGGCGCTGGTCAGCGCCGCGCATGATGCACTGATCTCGCAGAAAACCATCGCCATGGCCGTCGCCAAGTTGCAGCTCGACCGCGACGTTGAGTTCGCCGGCGCCAGCGGCAGCGCGTTCAATGTCGTGGTCGATCTCCTCTCCGCGAGCGGTGCCGCCGCCGATCCCGTCTCGCGCGCCGAAGCGTCTCTCGCCGCCGCCATTCGCGCATCCGCCGATCCGAAATCGGGAACGGTCGGCTTCAGCGTCACGACGGCAAGTGCGGCAAAATCCGCGCGCATCGCATCCTATCTCGTCTCGACCGTCGCCCATCCGGTGTCGGCCGCAAGCGTCAACGACGGCGCGGTGAAAAAGGCAAGCGCGGTCGCCGACGCCGAGCTTGAGGCATTCACCAAGCAGAACGGCGAAGGCAATGTCGAGGTCGCAACCAGACTGCAGCAGCAGCTGGTGCAAGCCAACGAGACCTTGAAGGACGCACAGCAGAAGGTCATGACCGCAAAGACGCGCGCCGACCTGTTGAAGACTGCGACCGCAGACGATGCGCTGACCGGCGCGCTCGCCGCAGACATCACCTCGCCAGCGCTGGACGATCGCCGCGGCCGCTATGCCGTCGCCAAATCGACGCTCGCGCAGCTTGCCGCCAGCCTAGGCCCCCGGCATCCGCGTCTGATCGCCCAGCAGGCCGAAGTCGATGGCCTGCGCGCCAGTATCGGCCAGGAACTCGGCAGGCTGTCGCGCGATGCCGCCGACGAAGTCAAATCAACGGTCGCCGCCGGCAGGCAGCTTGGCGACCAGCGCAACACGCTGATCGCGCAAAGCCGCGACACCGGCGTCGATCTTGCCAAGCTGACGGAACTGCGTGAAAAATCCGCGGTCGCGCGCCAGCGTCTCGAAGATCAGCTCAGCACCGGCGCGATCGACACGGATGGCGCGCATGTGCAGGTCATCAAGGCGCCCGTGGTCACGGCCATCGAGCCGGGCCGCAGCCCGTGGCTCGCCCCAGCGCTCGGCGCGCTCGCCGGTCTTGCCTTCGGCCTTGCCGGTTTCCGCAGACGCGTGGATTCGGGCAATGCCATCGCGCATGTCGAGCCCGTTGCCGTGATCGAACCATTGGTCGATATCCCGCGAGTACCCGCGCCGGAGCCCTTGGCAGAAGGCACTCCCGACGAGGTCGAAACGCTGCGCGCCGAGATCGCCGCCATGCGCGATCGCCTGCGCTCCTACGCGGCGACGGCCTGATCGTCGCCCACCTGCGGCATGATTGTTCTTGCATTTCTCGTTTCAGGCAGGATAGGGCGTGGACAGGCAAATTGTGTCTGATGCCGCCGACTAGAATGGCGGGTAATGGCAGGGAGACGGTCTTGGCGACAGTAATCGACGGCAAACAGGTTGCAGCTTCGGTCATCGACACGGTGAAGGCGGCGACTGCGGCGTTGGACAAGCAGAGCGGCGTTCAGGCCGGTCTCGCGGTCATCATCGTCGGCGACGATCCGGCAAGCCACGCTTACGTAGGCTCCAAGAGCAAGATGGCCAAGGAATGCGGCTTCAAATCCGTGCAGCACACGCTGCCGGTCGAGACGACGCAGGAAGAACTGACCGCGCTGGTAGCCTCGCTGAACGCTGACGACACGATCCACGGCATCCTCGTGCAGCTGCCGCTGCCCAGGCACCTGAATTCCGAGCCGATCATCCAGTCGATCTTGCCCGAAAAGGATGTCGACGGTCTTCACGTCGTCAACGCCGGCAAGCTGGCGGTCGGCGATCTCGAGACCGGCCTCGTTTCCTGCACGCCGGCGGGCGCCATGGTCTTCGTGCGCCGCACCCACGGCGAGGATCTCTCCGGCCTCAACGCCGTCGTCGTCGGCCGTTCCAATCTGTTCGGCAAGCCGATGGCGCAGCTTCTGCTCAACGCCAACGCCACGGTCACCATCGCCCATTCGAGAACCAAGGATCTCCCTGCCGTTTGCCGCAACGCCGACATCCTCGTTGCCGCCGTCGGCCGTCCAGAGATGGTCAAGGCCGATTGGGTCAAGCGCGGCGCGACCGTCATCGACGTCGGCATCAACCGCATCGCAGCGCCAGAAAAGGGTGAGGGCAAGACGCGCCTCGTCGGCGATGTCGCCTTCGCAGAGGCCGCCGCAGTCGCGGATGTCATCACCCCGGTCCCGGGTGGCGTCGGCCCGATGACCATCGCCATGCTGATGGCCAATACTGTGATTGCGGCGCATCGCGCCGCCGGCCAGACACCGCCGAAGTTCTGATCCGGATAGACCTAGCGCGGCGCGGCGCCCGTCGATGCCCGCACGATCAGCTCCGTCTTCCACAATTCCTGTTCGGGGAAGGGGCCGTCCTGCTTGACGGTCCCGATCAGCCGCTCGGCGATCCGGACACCCGCCGCGCGCAGCGACGAGCGCGTCGTCGTCAGCGGCACGGAGAAATTCTCCGGCTTCAGATGCGGCAGCACGTCGTCATGGGCGATCAGCGAAATATCCTCGCCAAGCTTCAGCCCCGCTTGCGTCACCGCGCGGATGGCGCCGAGCGCCAGCACCGTGCTGGAACAGAGAATGGGCGTCGGTGGCTCCGATAGCTGCAGAAAGCGCTCCATCGCGAATTGTCCGTGCTCGTCGGTCATCGACATGTGGCTGGTGCAGTTTTCGGGCAGCTCCAGTCCGCGCTCGGCGAGCGCAGAGACCACGCCCTTCTTGCGCCGGATCGCGAAATCCAGATGCTCCGGCCCGTTCAGCAGGCAGAAGCGGGTATGCCCGAGCTGCAGCAACAGCCGCGTCGCATCGTAGAAGGCGCCCTCATTGTCGATGTCGAGATAGGGGTAATCCGGCTCGATCCCAAACGAGCGGCCATGCACGAGAAACGGCATGGAAAGCGATTTCAGGAGCGGCAGCCGGGGGTCGTGCCCGCGCATATAGGCGACGAACAGCGCATCGACATTGCCGCTGATCGCGAGCCGCCTCAGCGCGCCCACCTCGTCGTCGGGATCGGCCGGCATGATCACGAAATGAAAGTCGTGCCTTACCGCTTCCTCGCCAAGCCCGGTCAGGAATTCGCCGAAATGCACGTCGGAATAATGCCCGGGCGCGGTGGGCATGACGAGGCCGATCGAGCCCGCCTTGCCGGTCGCCAGCCGTTGGGCCGCCTTGTTGGGACGATAGCCGGTTTCCTGCACGGCGCGCAGCACGCGCTCTCGTGTCGCCTCGTTGACCTCGGGATAGCCGTTCAGCGCACGGCTCACCGTCGTCTGGGACAGGCCCAGCATTTCCGATAGCTGTTTCAGATTCACGTGTTAAACTTCCTCCAACGCCTTGGAGGTCATGTCTCCCAAATGGCATCCAAAGCGCTTTTAGCAATGTAGCAGCTGCGCAGCTTGACTCAAGAAAAATCGCTCCATATTGCCCCATAGGCGTTGCTGCATTGCGATATCGCAGGGCCCAAAGCTGGGTTTTGCGAATTGCCTTGACTCTTTTATGCCGAAAGTGAAATGAGTTCGTTGTCAAAGCGCTTTGGAATTTCGGTTGCAGGGCGTGATTGGGATTGTGATGGGAGGTTGATCACATGAAAAAGTCATTTTTGATGGGCGTTGCCGTGGCAGCGCTTCTGGCCGGCGGCGCGTCGGCGGCCGATCTGAAATTCGCGCCGGGCGAGGACGCCAAGTTCAACTGGAAGAGCTACGATGACTTCAAGGCGGCCAGTGCCGACCTGAAGGGCCAGGAGCTGACGATCTTCGGGCCGTGGCGCGGCGAGGACGAGACGCTATTCCGCAGCATTCTCGCCTACTTCACCGAGGCGACCGGCATCGACGCCAAGTATTCGTCCTCGGAAAACTACGAGCAGCAGATCGTCATCGATACCCAGGCCGGTTCGCCGCCGAATATCGCGATCCTGCCGCAGCCGGGCCTTCTCGCCGATCTCGCCAGCAAGGGCTTCCTGGCGCCGCTCGGCGATGAGAATTCCAAGTGGATCAAGGACAATTACGGCGCCGGCGACAGCTGGGTCGGCTACGGCACCTACAAGGGCAAGGACGGCAAGGACGCCTTCTTCGCTTTCCCCTACAAGGCCGACGTGAAGTCGCTGGTCTGGTACGTGCCTGAAAACTTCAAGGAAGCGGGTTACAAGGTCCCGACCACGATGGAAGAGCTGCAGGCTCTGTCCGAGCAGATCGTCAAGGACGGCGGCGTTCCGTGGTGCATCGGTCTCGGTTCCGGCGGTGCCACCGGCTGGCCGGCAACCGACTGGATCGAAGACCTGATGCTGCGCATGCAGCCGCCGGAAGCCTACGACAAGTGGACCACCAACGAACTGAAGTTCGATGATCCCGCAGTCGTTTCGGTCATCGACGAGTTCGGCAAGTTCGCCAAGAACGAGGCTTATGTCGATGGTGGCGTGAAGGCCGTGGCCTCGACCGACTTCCGCGACAGCCCGAAGGGCCTCTTCGCCGTGCCGCCGAAGTGCTACATGCACCACCAGGCGTCCTTCATCCCGTCCTTCTTCCCTGAAGGCACGAAGATGGGCCAGGATGCGGACTTCTTCTACATGCCGACCTTTGCCTCGCATCCCGAACTCGGCAAGCCGGTTCTGGGCGCCGGCACGCTGGTCACCATCGCCAAGGACTCCAAGCCCGCTCGCGCCTTCGTGGAATTCCTGAAGACGCCGATCGCGCATGAAGTCTGGATGGCGCAGTCGAGCTTCCTGACTCCGTACAAGGGCGTCAACACGGCCGCCTATGCCAACGAGCAGATGAAGCGCGAAGGCGAAATCCTGACCACGGCAACGACGTTCCGCTTCGACGGTTCCGACCTGATGCCCGGCAAGATCGGCGCCGGCGCTTTCTGGACCGGCATGGTTGATTTCGTCGGCGGCAAGTCCGCTCAGGATACCGCCAAGGAAATCCAGAGCGCCTGGGACGGCATCAAGTAACATCGCCTGAGCTCCATGCCGCCTGATTAGGCGGCATGGATGAAAATGCCTGGCCGGACGCCGTCACAAGCGCCGGCCATCGCCGCCTCTTGCGTCCGATGCAAGCGGCCATTGGGCGGCGTGATTTCAAAAAGACGTAGGCATCAGGGGAGGGATGAATGCTATCGCAGCTGGTTTCCGCTTTGGGGGTCGTGGTCGTCGCCGTATTCGCATGCGCGGCCTATTTCTATTTCTCGAACAAGCTCCTGGACATGGCGCTTCCGGTGAGGGACGGCGACATTCGCGCCGCCTCGCAGAACCTCAACCGCCGCTCTGTCATAAGGCCGTGGCTGTTCCTGTTCCCGGCGCTCTTCCTGCTGGTCGTCTATCTCGTCTATCCCGTGGTCGCGACCGTGATCCTGTCCTTCTACGATCGCTCCGGGGCTGAGTTCGTCGGCTTCAGCAATTACCAGTGGGCCCTCGGTGACCGCGAGTTCCGCCAGTCGATCTTCAACAACATCCTCTGGCTCGCCGTCGTACCCGCCGCCTGCACCTTCTTCGGCCTCGTCATCGCCGTCATGACCGACCGCATCTGGTGGGGAAATATCGCGAAAAGCATCGTCTTCATGCCGATGGCGATCTCCTTCGTCGGCGCCTCCGTCATCTGGAAGTTCATCTACGAATATCGCGGCGGCAACGCCACGCAGATCGGCTTGCTCAACGCCATCGTCCAGCTCTTCGGCGGCACGCCGCAGGTGCGGATCTCGGTGCCTTTCTGGAACAGCTTTTTCCTGATGATCATCCTCATCTGGATCCAGACCGGCTTTGCCATGGTCATCCTATCGGCGGCGCTGCGCGGCATTCCGGAAGAGACCATCGAGGCGGCCGTCATCGATGGCGCCAATGGCTGGCAGATCTTCTGGCGCATCATGGTTCCGCAGGTCTGGGGCACGATCGCCGTCGTCTGGACCACCATCACCATCCTCGTGCTGAAGGTCTTCGATATCGTGCTCACCATGACCAACGGTCAGTGGGACACGATGGTCCTTGCCAATCTCATGTTCAACTGGATGTTCCGGGGCGGCGGCGACAGCGGCCGAAGTGCGGTCATCGCGCTGATCATCATGCTGGCCGTCACGCCGATCATGGTGTGGAACGTCCGCCGCGCCAATCGCGAAATGGGAGGCAAGTGAGATGACCCTGACCCGCGATTTCTTGAAGATCGGCCCGGCCCGCCTGTTCGTCCACGCAGCCGTTCTCCTGATCGTCATCATCTGGCTGATCCCGACGCTCGGCATCTTCGTCAGCGCGCTGCGCGACAAGGATCAGATCGTCGTCTCCGGCTGGTGGACGGCCTTCTCCGGCTCGTCGCGCACCGTCGCCGCCCGTCTCGGCCAAGTCGACCAGCAGAAGCAGGATGGCCCCGCTTACGTCATCTCAGGCAATGTGCTGGAGGGCCAGGAGGGGCGCTCGATCAATGCCTTCGGCACCCGCGTCGCCCAACCATCGGCCTACAAGGCCGGCGAGACCGCCGATCTCGGCGATGGCCTCTCGCTCACCGTCAACGAAGACGGCACCTACCGCTACGCCAAGAACGCCGCCTTCGGCCCGGATGACGGCGGCCGCCGTGTCTATGTCTCGGTCGCCACGCCGCCGGAGTTCACGCTGCAGAACTACCGCACGGTGCTGACGGGCGAGGGGATCGGCCAGTCCTTCATCAACTCGCTGACGGTCACGATCCCGGCCACGATCATCCCGATCCTGATCGCCGCCTTCGCAGCATACGCGCTGAGCTGGATGGAATTCCCTGGCCGCGCGCTCCTGATCGCGCTGGTCGTCGGCCTCATCGTCGTGCCGCTGCAGATGTCGCTGATCCCGCTTCTGAGGCTCTACAATCAGGTCGGCATGCTGCTCGATACGCCGTCCAAGACCTATCCCGGCATCTGGTTGGCGCACACCGCCTTCGGCATGCCGCTCGCCATCTATCTCCTGCGATCCTACATCGCGGGTCTGCCCAAGGAGATCATCGAATCCGCCCGCGTCGATGGCGCCAGCGATTTCGAGATCTTCACCCGCATCGTTTTGCCCTTGTCCTTCCCGGCACTCGCCTCCTTCTCGATCTTCCAGTTCCTCTGGGTCTGGAACGATCTGCTCGTCGCCATGGTCTTCCTCGGCACCGACAGGGATCACCTCGTGCTGACGGGTGCGCTCAACGCGCTGCTCGGCTCGCGCGGCGGCAACTGGGAAATCCTGACGGCCTCGGCCTTCATCACGATTATAGTACCGCTGCTCGTCTTCTTCGCATTGCAGCGCTATCTCGTGCGTGGTCTGCTCTCGGGTTCGGTCAAGGGCGGCTAGTCATTTCCTAACAAGGCAATATCCAACAGGACCACATATGAGCATGGCATCTCAATCCAACCTGACGGCGGACAAGGACTGGTGGCGCGGCGCGGTGATCTACCAGATCTATCCGCGCTCCTACCAGGACAGCAACGGCGACGGCATCGGCGATCTCAAGGGCATCACCGCGAGATTGCCGCATGTGGCCGCCCTTGGCGCCGACGCCATCTGGATTTCACCCTTCTTCACCTCGCCGATGCGCGATTTCGGCTATGACGTCTCCGACTACGAGAACGTCGACTCGATCTTCGGCACGCTGGTTGATTTCGATTCCCTGATCGCCGAAGCCCACCGCCTCGGCATCCGCGTGATGATCGATCTCGTCATCTCGCACTCGTCGGATCAGCATCCCTGGTTCGTCGAAAGCCGTTCCAGCCGCACCAACGCCAAGGCCGACTGGTACGTCTGGAGCGACTCGAAGCCCGATGGCACCCCGCCCAACAACTGGCTGTCGATCTTCGGCGGCTCCGCCTGGGCGTGGGATCCGACCCGCATGCAATATTACATGCACAACTTCCTGACCTCACAGCCGGATCTCAACCTGCATAACCCTGAGGTTCAGAACCGTCTGCTCGATGTCGTCCGCTTCTGGCTGAAGCGCGGCGTCGACGGCTTCCGCCTCGACACCATCAACTTCTATTTCCACGACAAGGAATTGCGCGACAACCCGGCCTTGGCGCCCGAGCGGCGTAACGCCTCGACGGCGCCGGCTGTGAACCCCTACAATTTCCAGGAACACATCTACGACAAGAACCGCCCGGAGAATATCGCCTTCCTGAAGCGCTTCCGCGCTGTGCTAGAGGAGTTTCAGGATATCGCCGCTGTCGGCGAAGTCGGCGATAGCCAGCGCGGTCTCGAGATCGTCGGCGAATACACGTCGGGCGATGACAAGATGCACATGTGCTACGCCTTCGAGTTCCTGTCGCCGGATCCGCTGTCGCCCGAGCGCATCGAAGACGTGATGAACGATTTCGCCGCCGCCGCCCCCGATGGCTGGGCCTGCTGGGCGCTCTCCAACCACGATGTCGTGCGCCATGTGACCCGCTGGGGCTCGCTCGTTGCCGATCGCGACGCCTTCGCCAAGCAATATGCGGCGATGCTGATGACCATGCGCGGTTCCGTCTGCCTCTATCAGGGCGAGGAGCTCGGCCTGACGGAAGCTGACCTTGCCTACGAGGACCTGCAGGACCCCTACGGCATCCAGTTCTGGCCGGAGTTCAAGGGCCGCGATGGCTGCCGCACGCCAATGGTCTGGGACAGCCAGGTCGCCCAGGGTGGCTTCTCGACCGTCAAGCCGTGGCTGCCGGTTCCCGTCGAACATATCCTGCGCGCCGTCAGCGTTCAGCAGGGCGACGAGACCTCGGTGCTGGAGCACTATCGCCGCTTCATCGCCTTCCGCAAGCAGTATCCGGCCTTCGCCAAGGGCGAGATCAAGTTCATGGAGCCGCAGGGCGACATGCTGGTCTTCCAGCGCGAATACGGCAACGAAAAGCTGCTCTGCGTTTTCAACATGAGCGCGACCGAAGCCTTGGTTGCTCTACCTGAAGGCAACTGGCAGGCGTTGACGGGCCATGGTTTCGTCAGCAATAACTATGGCGACAAGATCGATATACCCGCCTGGGGCGCGTATTTCGCTCGGCTCGCCTAGAGACTTCTGGAGGAGGAGAACTCGATGACTGGACTGACACTCAAGGACATTCGCAAATCCTACGGTGCCGTGGACGTGCTCCATGGCATCGATCTTGATATCAAGGAGGGCGAATTCGTTGTGTTCGTCGGTCCGTCGGGCTGCGGCAAGTCCACCCTGCTGCGCATGATCGCCGGCCTGGAGAACATCACCGGCGGCGACATGTATATCGACGGCCAGCTGGTCAACGACGTTCCGCCTTCCAAGCGCGGCATCGCCATGGTGTTCCAGTCCTATGCGCTCTACCCGCATATGACCGTCTACGACAACATGGCCTTCGGGATGAAGATCGCCGGCGAGAACAAGCAGGAAATCGATCGTCGCGTGCGCGCGGCGGCCGAAAGCCTTCAGTTGACCGCCTATCTCGATCGCCTGCCCAAGGCGCTCTCGGGCGGCCAGCGCCAGCGCGTCGCCATCGGTCGCGCCATCTGCCGCAACCCGAAGGTCTTCCTCTTCGACGAGCCGTTGTCGAACCTCGACGCGGCACTGCGCGTCGCCACCCGCATCGAGATCGCCCGCCTCAACGAGCAGATGGCCGACACGACCATGATCTATGTCACCCACGACCAGGTCGAGGCGATGACGCTGGCCGATCGCATCGTGGTGCTGTCCGCCGGCAATATCGAACAGGTCGGCGCGCCGCTGGAGCTCTATGAGCGTCCTGCCAATCTCTTCGTCGCCAAGTTCATCGGCTCGCCCGCAATGAACGTTATCCCCGCCACCGTCACGGAAGCCGGCAACACGACCACGGTGACGCTGACGGGCGGCAAGTCTGTCGCGCTCGATATCCCGACCGCTGCGTCCGAAAAGGGCAAGACCGCCAGCTTCGGCGTTCGCCCCGAAGACCTGCGCGTCGCCGGCCCAACCGACGACTACCTCTTCGAAGGTGAAGTCTCGATCGTCGAAGCGCTCGGCGAGGTGACGCTGCTCTATATCGAGGGCCTCGTTCAGAACGAGCCGATCATCGTCAAGCTGCCCGGCATCTATGATGTGAAGCGCGGCCAGAAGATGCATTTCTCGGCCGAACGCTCGAAACTGCACCTCTTCGATGCGGAAGGCCGCACCTATCGCAAGTAAGTTGTAAATCGCTCCCGGGCCGTGTGAATAATGCGGCCCGGCGCTATGCTGTTCGAACCTTCTGTTAAAGATCGCTTGGTAGTCTTTCCTCATTACATACTTAGAGGATTACGACAGTGGCGACACCGAGCCCCCAGTCATCAGGCCATTTTCTAAACAAGGAAGAATCCTTCATGTACGACCGCGAAGTGCGGTTCAAGATGGAGGACACGATGAACGCCGCGCGTCTCGAATATACCGAGAAGGGCGTCATGAACATGGCCTCGCGTCGTTGCGACATCATCCGCATTTCCAAGAGCAGCGCGGTCCTTGCGATCCTGACGCAGTTCAATCTCCCGCGTCAGTTCTATCTCGATCTTCCCGATGCCCGCATCACCAAGATCGGCTGCATGCTGACCCGTGTTAATCCCAACAACACCGTGGAAGTCCGCTTCCTGCGCATGCTGACCGACAAGGAACTGAACAAGATCTTCGTCTACAGCAGCCATCCGGCTCACCGCGACCGCGTTCTGGATATCCGCGGCTGATCGCTGATTTCTAAGTCTGAAACGACAAGGCCCGCGAGATCGTCTCGCGGGCCTTGTCGTTTATAGCGGTAAATCGCTGCGGCTTAGTGGAACAGCACGCTGGCGCCCTTGTCGGATGCGCCGACGGCGCGGCGGAAGGGGGCGAACAGCTCGCGGCCCATGCCGAACTCGTTATCGGAGAGATCGGCCACGACAGGCTTGCGATCGGCCATGGTGGCAGCGTCCACAAGCACCTCGAGCGTTCCCGCGATCGCATCGAGACGGATGATATCGCCGTCCATGATGCGCGCGATCGGTCCGCCGTCGACGGCCTCCGGCGTCACATGGATCGCTGCCGGAACCTTGCCCGACGCGCCGGACATGCGCCCGTCGGTGAGAAGCGCCACGCGGAAGCCGCGGTCCTGCAGCACGCCGAGCGGCGGCGTCAGCTTGTGCAGCTCTGGCATGCCGTTGGCCTTCGGTCCCTGGAAGCGGACGACGGCGATGAAGTCGCGGTTGAGCTTGCCGTCCTTGAAGGCGTCCTGAAGCTCCTGCTGGCTGTGGAAGACGATCGCCGGCGCCTCGATGACGTGGCGGTCGGCCTTCACCGCCGAAATCTTGATCACGCCCTTGCCGAGATTGCCGCGCAGCATCTTCAGGCCACCATTGGCCTGGAACGGCGTCTCGATGTTGGCGAGCACCTTCGGATCGACGCTCTTTTCCGGGGAAGGTTCGCGCACGATGTTTCCATCCTCACCAAGGCGCGGATCGATTGTGTAGGCCTGCAGGCCGTGGCCGAACACGGTGCGCACGTCGTCGTGCACCAGGCCGTGCTTCAACAGTTCCTTGATCAGGAAGCCCATGCCGCCGGCCGCGTGGAAATGGTTCACGTCGGCAAGTCCGTTCGGGTAGACGCGGGCAAGCAGCGGCACCACTTCGGAGAGCTCGGCAATATCCTGCCAGGTCAGCTCGATGCCAGCGGCGCGCGCCATGGCCACGAGGTGCAGCGTGTGGTTGGTCGAGCCGCCGGTGGCGTGCAGGCCGACGACGCCGTTGACGATCGAGCGCTCGTCGATCATCTCGCCCGCCGGCGTGAACTCGTTGCCCTGCGCCGTGATCGCCAGCGCCCGCTTGGTCGCCTCGCGGGTGAATGCTTCGCGAAGCGGCGTGCCCGGATTGATGAAGGAGGAGCCGGGCATATGGAAGCCCATGATTTCCATCAGCATCTGGTTCGAGTTGGCCGTGCCGTAGAAGGTGCAGGTGCCCGGTCCGTGATAGGACTTCGACTCGGCTTCGAGCAGCTCGGCGCGGCCGACCTTGCCCTCGGCGTAAAGCTGGCGCACGCGCGACTTCTCGTCGTTCGGCAGGCCCGAGGTCATCGGTCCCGCCGGTACGAAGATCGACGGCAGATGGCCGAAGGTCAGCGCGGCGATCGTCAGGCCCGGCACGATCTTGTCGCAGACGCCGAGATAGAGGGCCGCGTCGAACATGTTGTGCGACAGGCCGATACCGGCAGCCATGGCGATCAGGTCGCGCGAGAAGAGCGAGAGCTCCATGCCCGGCTGGCCCTGGGTCACGCCATCGCACATGGCCGGAACAGCGCCCGCCACCTGCGCGATGCCGCCGGCTTCCGCGGCCGCCTCGCGAATGATCGCGGGATAGGTCTCGAAGGGCTGATGCGCCGAGAGCATGTCGTTGTAGGAAGTGATGATGCCGAGATTGGAAACACGGTCGCCGGCCAGTGCATCCTTCTCGGCGGGGGAACAGACTGCGAAGCCGTGTGCCAGGTTCGCGCAGCCGAGCGTGGAGCGAACCACGCTCTTGCCCACCGCGTTTCGCAAGCGCTCAAGATAGAGTTCTCGCGACGGTTTCGACCGTTCGACGATACGGTTGGTGATGGCGGCAACGCGCGAATGAGCGGACATGGGAGATCCTTGTCGTTTGCTGGTATTCGATTGTCTGTTCGCGGCTTTACGCCGTGTTGGCCATTAAGGCCGTCGGCTTACGGAGCCCAGTAGATGTCGACGGGCGTCGCGGCGCGGCGAAGGATAGCCCGGATCGGCATCTCCGCCTCGTCGCCGGCACCCTCGGCCTTTGCCAGAACGTCCTTCTTGCCGTCGCCTTCGATGTGAAGAACGAGCAGCCCTGCATCCTGCAGGCTGGAGAAGGTGAAGGTCAGGCGTGGTTCGCCTGCGCCGTCAGCGTCCATGGTGATGATGCCGCGCGGCGTCTTCGGATCAAGAGCGACCGCAAGATTGCTGCCGCCAGGGAAGAACGATGCCGTGTGGCCGTCGCCGCCCATGCCGAGAATGACGACATCGAACGGATTGCCGATCGAAGCCGTGGCCGCAGTCGAAAGCTTTGCTGCTTCCTCGACCGTTGCCGCCGGCTGGTAGAGCGGCTGGAACTTTGCCGCCTTCGCCTTGTTCTGCAGGAGATTGCTGATCACGAGCAGATGGTTCGAGCGCGGATTGTCGGCGGGCACGAAACGCTCGTCGACGAGGGTGATGACCACCTTCGTCCAGTCGAGATCGCGCGTCGACAGTTCCTGGAAGAATGCCTTCGGCGTGGAGCCGCCGGAAACGGCGATTTCCGCCGTTCCCTTCTTGGCGATGGCCGTCGAAAGCGATGCAGCGACCTTGTCGGCAAGGTTGCGCGCCAGTTCGGCGGCGTTGGCAAAATTGTGCATGGTCGCTGCCATTCTCTCGATCCTTAGAGGTTGTCGTGCCAGGTGCGGCCGTCACGCTCGATGAGCGCGATCGACTGGCTCGGGCCCCAGGTGCCGGCCGTGTAGCCCTGAACCTTCTGGCCGGTAGATTCCCAACCCTTGAGGATCGGGTCGACCCACTGCCACGCCGCCTCGACTTCGTCGCGGCGCATGAACAGAGTCTGGTTCGAACGGATGACGTCCATCAGCAGGCGCTCGTAGGCGTCGGGGTTACGAACCTGGAAGGAATCGGCGAAGCTCATGTCGAGCGAAACGTTGCGCAGGCGCATGCCGCCTGGGCCCGGATCCTTGATCATCAGCGACTGCTTGACGCCTTCGTCGGGCTGCAGGCGGATGATCAGCTGGTTCTGGTTGATGCGGCCAGCCGACTGGTCGAAGACCGAGTGCGGGATCGACTTGAAGGTGATGACAATCTCCGACATGCGGCCGGCAAGACGCTTGCCGGTGCGGATGTAGAAGGGAACGCCAGCCCAGCGCCAATTGTTGATCTCGGCCTTGATGGCGACGAAGGTTTCGGTGTTGGACACGCCGCCTTCGAGCTCTTCTAGGTAACCCTTGACCGGGCCGCCGGCCGAAGCGCCGGCGCGATACTGGCCGCGCACGGTGGTCTGCTCGACATTGGACGCGTCGATCGGCTTCAGCGCGCGCAGCACTTTCAGCTTCTCGTCGCGAACCGCTTCGGAATCCATCGAGGACGGGACTTCCATGGCAACCAGGCAGACGAGCTGCATGATGTGGTTCTGCACCATGTCGCGCAGCGCGCCGGCGGTGTCGTAGTAGCCGGCACGACCTTCGAGGCCGACGGATTCGGCAACGGTGATCTGCACGTGGTCGATATGCTGTGCATTCCAGAGCGGCTCATAGAGCGCGTTGGCAAAGCGCAGCGCCATCAGGTTCTGCACGGTTTCCTTGCCGAGGTAGTGGTCGATACGGAAGATCTGCTCTTCCTTGAAGACCTTGCCGATCGTGTCGTTGAGCTGCAGGGCCGAGTCCAGGTCGCGACCGATCGGCTTTTCGACGACGATGCGGGTGGTCTTGGTGATCAGCTTGTGATCGTGGATCTTCTGCGAGATGTCGCCGAAGATGCCGGGTGCGACGGCGAGATAGAAGGCGCGCACGCGGTCCTTGCCCTCGTCGAGCAGCTTCTTCAGTTGGTCCCAACCGGCGTCGGAGCGGGCATCGACCGGCACATAGTAAAGGCGTTCGCAGAACTTGGCGACCTCCGCCTCGTCGTACTCGCCCTTCTTCAGGTGCTCCTTGAGAGCGTCCTGCGCGAATTTGCGGTATTCTTCGTGGGTCAGCGCGCTTCTGGAAGCGCCGATGATGCGGGTCGGCTCGGAGAACTGGCCTTCGATCTGACGATGGTAGAGGGCCGGCAGCAACTTGCGCTCGGCAAGGTCGCCACTGCCGCCAAAGACGACGTAATCGAAAGGTTCAACGGGAATGATTTGGCTGCTCATGAGGCTATCTCTCAATCAGACTGGTTCATGGCCTCTTTAATCTAATCGATTTAAAAAAGCCAGTGTGCGCTGCAACGAATTTGTCCGGCACTGGTTTTAGATCGAAAAGCCTCGTGAGGAAATCCGCAATCTGACTAAAACTTGTCGCGCAGCGCAAACCACGAAAGCGCCAGGAAGAGCAGGGGCGCGCGCATCGCCGGACCACCCGGGAAGGCCGGGATTTTGAGCGCCTTGAACAGCTCGAGGTCCCTGGATTTCCCGATCACAGTTTCGGCATAGAGCCGCCCGCAATAGTTCGCAAGCATCACGCCATGGCCGGAATAGCCGCCGATCGAGGTCACCCCTGGCATGACTTCGCGCACGAAGGGCTGCCGCGGCATGGTGATCGCGACCGATCCGCCCCAGGCATGGGTGATCTCGACGTTATCGAGTTCGGGATAAATCTCGGCGATCTGGCGGCGGATGTGCTGCGATATGTCGCGTGGATTGTCCGCAGTATAGGCCTCGCGACCACCAAACAGCAGCCGCCCGTCCTTGGATTTTCGGAAGTAGCGGACGACGAAACGCGAATCGGCAACCGCCTCGCTACCAGGAATGACCGTGGATTTCTCGCCGAGCGGCACGGTCGCGCCGATGAAGGAGCGGATCGGCATGACATGGCTGGCAGTGATCGGTTCGAGATTGTCGATATAGCCGTTGCAGGCAATCAGCGCCTTGTCGGCTGTGATCTGCCCGCGCGGCGTATCGATCGTAACCTTGCCGCCGCCCTGCCGGATCGCCGTCGCCTTCGTCATTTCGAAGACCTGAGCGCCGGAAGCCGCAGCCGCCCGCGCCAGCCCGATCAGGAGCTTCAACGGGTGAATGTGGCCGGTGCCGGTGTCGCGCACGCCGCAGAAAAAGCGTGTCGACCCCAGCCGCTCCTGCGTTTCCGCGCGGTCCATGAAGGTGGCGTGCGGGTAGCCGTAGCGGGTCGCTGCGATCTCCGCATTGGCGCGAAAGTCCTTCTCGTAACTCGCCTTGTGCGCCACGTTCATCTGACCGGGTATGAAGTCGATGTCGATCTGGTGCTCGGTCGCGAAGGCGAGCAAGTGCTTCTTGGCGTCCTCGGCCAGATCGAACAGCGCCTTCGAGCGCTCGAAGCCGATCTCTTCTTCCAGCTCTTCCGGCCACGAACGCTGCCCGGTGCCGAGCTGGCCGCCGTTGCGGCCCGATGCACCATCGCCGAACCGGCATGCCTCGATGAGCACCACCGAAACGCCCGCCTTGGCGAGATGATAGGCGGCCTGCAGCCCGGTATAGCCGCCGCCGATAATGGCGACGTCGCATGTCTTCGATCCGTCGAGCTCAGGATAGGTGGGCCGCTCGCCCGCCGTTGCCTGATACCACGAAATGCCGGGCGCGATCGGGCTCTGCCATTTCTGTTCGGATGTCATGGCGCCATCCTCACACGTTGAGCAGAAGGAATTCGCGTTCCCACGGGCTGATCACCTGCATGAAGGTCTCGAACTCGCCGCGCTTGACGCCGGCATAGAGCCCGATGAACTCGCGGCCGAACACCTCCTCAAACGCGGGCTCATCCTCCATCAGCGCGACGGCTTCAAGCAAGCCGCGCGGCAGGTCGATCGAGCCTTCGTTGGCCGAATCTTCGGTCGGCGCCGTCGGCTCGATTTCCTTCATGATGCCCAAGAGGCCGCAGGCAAGCGAAGCCGCCAGCGCCAGATAGGGGTTGGCGTCGGAGCTCGGCAGCCGGTTCTCGACACGCCGCGCCTGCGGATCAGACACCGGCACGCGGAACGCCGTCGTGCGGTTGTCATAGCCCCAGGCGTTGTTGACGGGGCACGACATGTCGGGCGTCAGGCGACGGTAGGAGTTGACATATGGCGCCAGCATGCAGAGCGCGCTCGGCACGTATTTCTGCATGCCGCCGATGAAGTGGAAGAACTCCTTCGAGGGCGAGCCGTCGGGGTTGGAAAACACGTTCTTGCCCGTGTCCTCGTGGATGACCGACTGGTGGATGTGCATCGCCGATCCGGCTTGGCCCTGCATCGGCTTGGCCATGAAGGTGGCGTAGATGCCATGCTTCATCGCCGCCTCGCGGATCGTCCGCTTGAACATGAAGACCTGGTCGGCAAGCTCGATCGGATTGCCGTGGCGAAGGTTGATCTCGAGCTGCGCCGGTCCTTCTTCGTGGATCAGCGTGTCGATCTCCAGCCCCTGCTTTTCAGAGAAATGGTAGATGTCGTCGATCAGCTCGTCGAACTCGTTGATCCCCGCGATCGAATAGCCCTGGCCGCCGAGAATGGCGCGGCCCGAGCGGCCCTTCGGCGGATGCAGCGGATAATCCGGGTCGTCGTTCTTGGCGACGAGATAGAACTCGATTTCAGGCGCCACGATCGGCTTCCAGCCGCGGTCATGATAGAGCTTCATGATCCGCTTCAAGACGTTGCGCGGCGTGTAGGGGACCTCTTCTCCGTCGGCGCTGACGATATCGCAGATCACCTGCGCGGTCGGGTCCGTCTCCCACGGCACGACGGAAAGCGTCGAAAGGTCGGGCACCAGTTTCAAATCGCTGTCGCGCGGCTCGTAGCGGAAGCTTTCGGTCTCTTCGGGATATTCGCCCGAAATCGTGTGGCGATAGATCGCCGAAGGCAGCGCCAGCGATGTGTTGGAGGTGAATTTCGAGCTAGGCATCATCTTGCCGCGCGGCACGCCGGCGAGGTCGGGCGTGATGCATTCGATGTCTTCGATCCCGCGTGCCCGCAAGAACTGCGCTGCTTCCTTCCAGGAGGCCACGCCGCGAAGATATCCTGGGTCCGGGGGAGATTTCTTCGAGGCGGGAACGTTCTTGGCAGGCTTCAGCGTCGTCTTTTTTGGGGACATGACACACCGGTTTGCGTTGATCTTGCAGCCATAATAACCGGAGTTTGGCAATTGGCGAGGGGGGATGCGGGTTGACTTTCGCCTATTGATGGAAAAAGAAGACGCCTTTCGACGAAGGAAACAGCCGTGCAGCGAAGAAGCGATGTGATCGTCATAGGCGCGGGCGCCGCAGGCATGATGTGCGCCATCCGCGCCGGCCAGCGCGGCCGTTCGGTGGTCGTGCTGGATCACGCCAAGGCGCCCGGCGACAAGATCCGCATCTCCGGCGGTGGTCGCTGCAACTTCACCAATATCCACGCCTCGCCGAAGAATTTCCTCTCGGCCAATCCGCATTTCGGTAAGTCGGCGCTCGCCCGCTTCACGCCATCGGACTTCGTCGCCATGGTCGATCGCCACAAGATCGCCTGGCATGAGAAGACGCTCGGCCAGCTGTTTTGCGACGACAGCGCCAAGGACATCATCCGCATGCTGCTGGACGAGATGCAGGCGGCGGGCGCCAGGCTCGAACTGCGCACCGAGATTGTCGCGGTCGATAAGACCGAAGACGGCTTTCGCGTCTCCACCTCCGAGGGCGAGTATCACGCCACCTCGCTGGTGATCGCCACCGGCGGGAAGTCGATCCCGAAAATGGGCGCGACCGGTTTCGCCTATCGCATCGCCGAACAGTTCTGCCTGCCGCTGATCGAAACCCGCCCCGGCCTCGTGCCGTTGACGCTCGACCCGGCGCTGCTCGAAAGCGTCGCGCCGCTGTCGGGGATCGCGGCCCCCGCCGAACTACGCCATGGCAGGACCGCCTTTCGCGAAGCGCTGCTCTTCACCCATCGCGGCCTGAGCGGCCCGGCCATCCTGCAGATCTCCTCCTACTGGCGCGAGGGTGACGAGATCACCGTCGATATCGAGCCCGACGTCGATCTCCTCGCGCATTTGAAGGCGGCAAAGCAGGCGAACGGCCGCCAGTCGGCGCAGACAGCACTCGGTGAGGTGCTCCCCAAGCGCCTGGCGCAATATCTGACCGAGCGCGCCGGCGTGACCGGCAACATGGCCGATATGTCCGACAAGGTGCTGGCGCGCCTCGTCGATTCCGCGCAGAACTGGACGATCAAGCCTTCGGGCTCAGAGGGCTACCGCACCGCTGAAGTCACGCTTGGTGGCATCGACACAGCAGCACTCGATTCCCGCAGCATGCAGGCCAAGGCGGTCCCCGGTCTCCACTTCATCGGCGAGTGCGTCGACGTGACCGGCTGGCTCGGCGGCTACAATTTCCAGTGGGCCTGGGCCTCGGGTGTCGCGGCTGGTGACAGTCTATAAAGCTTATTCTTCGTAGAGATGAAACCAGTTGAAGGATTCAAGAGTTCTTAAGCAGGGTGCGCCATCCTGTCTCGATGACGTGCTTGAATTGGCTTCCTAAATAAGGCTTTACGAGCACAGTCTTTTGTTGGATTGTTGTGACATAGAGAAGTGAGGTTCTGCAGATGAACAAGAACACACGACGCGCCCGCGCCATCGCAATTGCCAAGACCCAGCCGGATACACGGCTTGTCGCAATCCGCTACTTCGTCCTGGCCGCCAGTGCCGCCGCCGCCGTCATGGCGCTCTTCCTCCCGCGAATGCTCTAAGGCATTCCCCTTCAAGACAACGAGACCTTGCGGCGCACCGATGCGCCTGCACTATAAGCGCGCGAACGCCCGGTTTGCTGCGATATCCGGCTACCTAAGCTTATATAAAAATTAACGCATCTTCGGCAAAGCTTTAGTATGACTTATGGGCGCCTCGCATCTTGCGGAGCGTGACAGGCAATGATTGCCGTCCGAGCATGCGCTCGCGATCCCCCATTGTTCCAAAATGTTCGATGCACTCAGCCGACGCGCAATCGCGCCGCCGGTGGGAGGAGTGGTGTATGGAAGGCCGGAACCCCCATGTTTATTGACAGGATTCTTTCCCGTTTCAGGATCAAGACCAAGGTCCTTATCTTCGTCTTGCCGTTTGTTTTAAGCATTTCAGCAGTCGGCTTCACCGGCCTTTACGCGTCCGGCCTGCTTCAGGGTCGAATGGAGATCTCCAACAGCGTTCTTCAGTCGCTGAGCGGTTTCAAGGATCTCTTCGGCTCCATGGACGATTTCCTGCGCGTGACCAATGAGGAAGCGCGCGACAAGCTCTACGCCGATGTCTCCACCCAGCATGCGACGCTGAGCGCCACGCTGAAGCAGATCGGCGACAATGCCGGCCGCGCCAATCTGCAGGCCGCGACCGATGGAACCAATGGCATCTCCGACACCGTCGGCAAGCTCTGGACCCTGCACGAACAGGAAGTCGCCCTGCGCAAGTCGATCGACGAAGCCCAGAAGGTGATGATCTCCAGCCGCTTCAACGTCAATTACGACGCCCAGCAGCTGCAGGAAAACATTCGCAACGACGAAGGCAACGCCACCGCGACGCTCCGCGCCGCCRACCGCCTCCTGAAGGGCGGCGATGCGCTGGCAACCGTGATGGCCGATTTCGGCAAGGCGCAACTGCCGGCCGACAAGCTCAAGGTGGTTACCGACGCGCTCCCGGGCATCCTGAAAGCCCAGCGCCTGATCGAGATCTCCGTCCCGCAGAACCAGAAGAGCATGACGCAGTCGCTCGCTCAGACGATCAGCGACGTGAAAGCGCAGGCGACCGCCGCCGACGCCGGCACCGATGAGGCGATCGCCAATCTCGGCCGTCTCGTTTCGCGCTTCCGCCAGATGTCGACTTACACCCAGCTGACGGCAACGCAGATGATGCGGGCCGCCACGACCACCTTCGTCGAGCTCGACAGCCGCATCGCCCAGACCAATTCGGTGCTGGAAGACACGCGCCGCCTCGAAAGCGCGATCTATTCGCTGCAGCTCGTGCTCGGCGAATTCGCCGCCAAGCCGGACAAGGACAACCGCGTTCGCCTGCATCAGGAAATCGCCACCCTCGGCACCAACCTCAATACGCTGCTCGCCAGCGCCAAGGGCATGAACTTCGCCGAGGATATCGTCGCCGCCATGTCGCCGGCGCTTGCCTCGATGGACAAGGATGCCGAAAGCCTCGTCTCCACCATCGAGCAGCGCGTCGCCGACTACGCCTCCGCCCGCACGCAGCTGAACGCCGTCTGGGGCGAACTCACCGCCTTCGCCGAATTGCAGAAGCAGACGGCCGGCGTCGAGCGCACCCAGGCCAACGGCATTTCCGTTCTCACGACCGGTCTCGGCATCCTGCTCTCGGTTGTCGGCGGCATCGCGCTGGTTCTGACCCTGCAGCGGCCGATCGGCCAGATCACATCAGCCATGCGCCGCATCGCCGATGGCGCGCTCGACACCAGCATATCAGGTGAACAGCGCCACGACGAAATCGGCGACATGGCCCGCGCGCTCGGCATCTTCAAGGAAAACGCGATCTCCAAGATCCGCATCGAGGAGCAGAGCGACGAGGAGCGCGCCGCTTCCGAGCACGAGCGCCAGCGCAACGACGCCGAAAAGCGCGAGATGGACCGCCAGATCGAGTTCGCGGTCAACGCGCTTGCTTCTGGTCTCGAGCGCATGTCGCAGGGCGATATCTCGACCACGATCGACACGCCCTTCATCGGCCGTCTCGAACAACTTCGCCAGGATTTCAACGGCTCGATGATGCGCCTCCAGGCCACCATGAGCCAGATTCGCGACAACGTCGAAATGATCCAGGGCAATGGCAACCAGATGGCCCAGTCGGCCGAGGATCTTGCCAAGCGCACCGAAAACCAGGCCGCTTCTCTGGAAGAGACGGCAGCCGCCGTGGACCAGATCACCGTCACTGTGCGCTCGTCCGCCGAACGCGCCAAGGAGGCCGATCAGGTCGTGCGCCAGGCCAAGCGCAGCGCCGACGATTCCGCCACCGTCGTCAACAACGCGATCGACGCGATGACCCGCATCGAGGAAGCCTCGCAGCAGATCGAGCAGATCATCGGCGTCATCGACGAGATCGCCTTCCAGACCAACCTTCTGGCGCTGAACGCCGGGATCGAGGCTGCGCGCGCCGGGGAAGCCGGCAAGGGCTTCGCCGTAGTCGCCATGGAAGTCCGCGAACTGGCGCAGCGCTCGGCCGCTGCCGCCCAGGAGATCAAGGGGCTGATCAACAAGTCGACCAACGAGGTGAACTCCGGTTCGCAGTTCGTGCAGCAGACCGGCACGGTGCTGGCTAAGATCAGCACCCAGATCGTCGCCATCAGCGAGCATGTTGAAGTCATCGCCCGCGCCAGCCACGATCAGTCGGGCGCGCTGCAGGAGGTCAACACCACGGTCAACCAGATGGACCAGATGACTCAGCAGAACGCTGCGATGGTCGAGGAAACCACGGCCGCCAGCCGCGAACTCGCCAACGAAGCCGATGCTCTGCTTGGTCTCATCAGGCAGTTCAAGATCGACAGTACTAGCCAGGACAGGGTCTACCGCGCCGCCTGATCGAGGCCGATACTTTCGATAGGAACATGCGATGGCTCCGGAAACGGAGCCATTTGCGTTTCTCCGGTGCGGATATGCAGGAAATCATCCATGCATTTTAGTTTGTCCAGACATGACACCCGTCAGTTTTCATGGGATTTATCTTAAAACTTTAGCACTAATTTCGGCCCCGATTATTCCTCAGGGGTCTTTGTATGCTTCGCTTCTTCTCAGCGTCTATTGTTCGGCAAATCGTCGCGATTACGCTTGCTCTTCTGGTCTTCAGTACAGCGGCGATTGTTTCTGTAACTTACTACAATCTTAGCGCGTATGTCATGACCAGCGCGGTCACCGATGCCAAGGACGCAAGTCGCGCCATGGCGGTGCTCTACGCGGCAGGCGATCCGGCCGCGAAGGTCGATGTTCGCGACAATAAGCTGGTGGCCGTCAGCGAAGAGAAGCTGCCGACGTCGCTCAGCGACCACGCGCTTGTCGATCGCACCGCCGCCTCCATCGCGGGCTATGCCACGGTGTTCGAGCGTCAGGGCGATGACTACGTCCGCGTTTCGACGAACATAAAGAAGGAAAACGGCGAGCGCGCCGTTGGCACCAAGCTTGCCGCCGGACACCCGGCGCAGGCGGTTCTGGCCAAGGGTGAAGCCTATTACGGCCCGGCCGATCTCTTCGGTAAGAAGTTCATGACCGGATACTTCCCGGTCAAGAGTGCCGCAGGCACCACCGTTGGCGTCCTCTTCATCGGCATTCCGATGGAAGTCTACTACAGCAGCCTGCAGCAGCTCCTGACCCTGGTTGTCGGCGTCGGCCTCGCGGTCCTGCTGATCGTCGGCGTCATCGCCTACTTCGCCATCCGCGCCACGATCCGCCCGCTCGAGACGCTGACGGGTGCGATCAACACGATCTCCGCGGGCAATCTCGACACGAAGATCCCCTGCACCGAAAAGGAGAACGAGTTCGGCGCGATCGGCAAGGCGCTCGCCCTGTTCCAGGACGGCGCTCGCGCCCGGCTCACGCTGGAAACGCAGGCGGCCGAACAGCGCGCCTTCAGCGACGCGGAACGCAGCCGCAACGACGCCGAAAAGCGCACGCTCGACGACCAGATCCAGTTTGCTGTCAATCAGCTCGCCGCCGGCCTTGGCCGCCTGTCGAGCGGCGATGTCTCGGAAACGATCGAGACGCCCTTCGTCGGCCGGCTTGAACAGCTGCGCGTGGATTTCAACGCCTCGCTGGAGCGCCTGCAGGATACGCTTTCGCGCATCCGCGACAACGCGGCGACCATCCACCGCAATTCCGGCTCCATGCTGCACTCGGCCGATGAGCTCTCCAAGCGCACCGAAGCCCAGGCCGCAAGCCTGGAAGAAACCGCTGCTGCCGTGGAAGAAATCACCGTCACCGTGCGCTCGTCGGCCGAACGCGCCCGCGAGGCAAACAGCGCTGTTATCGTCACCAAGAAGACGGCGGACAGCTCGACTGTCGTGGTCGGCGACACCGTTGCCGCGATGGATCGCATCGAGGCCGCGTCCAAGCAGATCGAGCAGATCATCGAGGTGATCGACGACATCGCCTTCCAGACCAACCTCCTGGCATTGAACGCCGGTATTGAGGCCGCGCGCGCCGGTGAAGCCGGCAAGGGCTTCGCCGTCGTCGCCATGGAAGTGCGCGAACTCGCCCAGCGCTCGGCCGATGCCGCGCGCGAAATCAAGAGCCTGATCGAAACCTCGACCCGCGAAGTCGCGGCAGGCTCGGGACTGGTCCAGAAGACCGGCTCGGTTCTGGCCTCGATCAGCAGCGAGATCATCGCAATCAGCAAGCACGTCGAAACCATCGCCACCGCCAGCGCCGACCAGTCGGCAGCTCTTCAGGAAGTCAACAGCTCCGTCAACGCGATGGATCAGATGACGCAGAAGAACGCAGCCATGGTCGAAGAGACCACCGAGCAGAGCCGCCAGCTGGCGAGCGAAGCTGACGCCCTCATGTCGCTGATACAGCAGTTCCGCATCGATGCGTCTTCGGCGCCCCAGCAGGTCCGCATGCGAAACGCTGCCTGATCGGTTCTCCACCAGCTTTGATCATCGAAGGGCTGCCCGTTGGGCGGCCCTTTTTCATGGGCAGCACGGCGAAAAGACGAGCGGCGAAGCGCTCGATCTTCGATTGTCCGTAGCCCTGGTAGAAGGCCTCCTCGGCCCGCGCACGATACGGGTCGGAATTCCTCGCGGTGAGTTTGGCGAGCTCGATGAAGGCTAACAGCTCGATCATGACCGTGTCCTTTCTGAATTGAAGATGGACATAGGGTATTCGCCAAAATTCGCTTCATAAACGCAAGAAATCCCACTATGTTTTTCACTCATGAAAAGTACGCAATGGGATTCCTTTCAGCTCTTTCTTCATGTCGCGCGTCTCGGCGGGCTGACGGGGGCGGCTGCCGCGAGCGGGCTGAGCCCGGCCACGATCGGCCGGCGGATGCTCGATCTCGAACAGGAGATCGGCCGGACGCTCTTTTCCCGCAGCCACACCGGCTACAGGCTGACGCCGGATGGTCAGGCCCTGCTCGATCATCTGAAGGACATGGAGGCCGCCGCCCGCAAGGTCGATGCGTGGCGCCAGGCAAGCAGCGTCGGAGCAACCGTGCGGATCGCCGCCGGCACCTGGGTTGCCTGGCTGATGGCCGAGAATTTTGGCGCCATCCGCATGCCCGGCGACCATTTCGCGGTGTCGATGACGATAGGCGAGGCGCGCGCCAATCTGAACTACCGCGAGATTAATATCGGCATCCGCGCCTTCGAGCCGGAGGAAAACAATCTCGCCGCGCGGCTGCTGGGCGAGGTGGCCTACGCCGTCTATGCCAGGCGCAATGCCGGCGAACAGGAAGAGCGATGGCTGGCTGTCGGGGAGGAGGATGCGATCTCCAACTATCTGCGCTGGCCGCATCGCAATGCCGCGGGCGCCATCGTTGCCACCGTCAACCGCCCGCGCTCGCTGCTCGATCTCGTCCGCGCCGGCGCCGGCAAGGCGGTGCTCCCCTGCTTCGTCGGCGATCTCGATCCAGACCTGCAGCGCCTCGGCCCGGAACTACCGGACCTGCGCCACCAACAATGGATCGTCATGAACAACGAAGACCGGCATCGCCAGGAAATCCGAACCGTCACCGATCGCATGACCAAGCTCTTGAAAAGCTACAGCGATCTTTTCGCGGGAAAGCGCCCCAGCCGAAGCTGAGGCGCCGCGTTGCAGGGCGGATTGGGGGCTAGTCAGCTCCGGCCCGCAACAATGACCGGGATCAACAGGTCACCCCAGTTTCCATCGCCGCCATGATGGCGGGCCGAGCGGACGATCTCGACCGAAACGCCGGCATCGACCGCCTTCATGACCGACTGGTTCAGCCGATGCAGATCATTGGCGAGCATGCGGATCATGCCCTGCTGATCCGGCGTCATGCTGGTGGATTGTTCCTCTGCGCGTTCCTTGACGCGTGCAAGCGTAGGCATGGCTTTCTCCTCCTTCGGTTGGCTTTACTCGGCTGCTGGCTTGAACTGTGCGTGTTCCGTCGATTCCCCCATCGCGGTGGTCGAGGATCGCCCGCCTGTGATTGCCATCGATACGGCGTCGAAATAGCCGGTGCCGACTTCGCGCTGGTGCTTGGTCGCGGTGTAGCCGTTCGCTTCGGCGGCGAACTCCGCCTGCTGCAGCTCCGAATAGGCGGCCATCTGCCGATCCCTGTAGCCGCGGGCGAGCTCGTACATGCCGAAGTTCAGCTGATGGAAACCGGCCAGCGTGATGAACTGGAATTTGTAGCCCATGGCACCAAGCTCGCGCTGGAACTTGGCGATCGTCGCGTCGTCGAGGTTCTTTTTCCAGTTGAACGACGGCGAGCAGTTGTAGGCCAAGAGCTTGCCCGGATGCACCTTGTGCACGCCCTCGGCGAACCGCCGTGCCTGTTCCAGATCCGGCTTGGAGGTCTCGCACCAGATCAGATCGCAATGCGGCGCGTAGGCGACGGCGCGCGCGATGCACGGCTCCAGCCCGTTGCGCACCTGATAGAAGCCTTCGACTGTGCGGCCGGCATCGTAATCGACGAAAGGCTGGTCGCGCTCGTCGATATCGGAGGTCAACAGCTTGGCGGCTTCCGCGTCGGTGCGGGCGATGACGAGCGTCGGCACGCCCATGACGTCGGCGGCGAGGCGCGCGGCATCGAGGTTGCGGATATGGGCGGCGGTCGGGATCAGAACCTTGCCGCCGAGATGGCCGCACTTCTTTTCCGACGCCAGTTGGTCCTCGAAGTGAACCCCTGCGACACCGGCCTCGATATAGGCCTTCATGATCTCGAAGGCGTTGAGCGGCCCGCCGAAGCCGGCTTCGGCATCGGCAACGATCGGCGCGAACCATGTCTCGACCGAAAGCCCCTTGTCTTCCGAGGTCTCGATCTGGTCGGCGCGCTGCAGCGTCCGGTTGATCCGCTTGGCAAGCTCCGGCCCGGCATTGGCAGGGTAGAGCGACTGATCGGGATACATCGCCGATGCCGTGTTGGAATCAGCCGCGACCTGCCAGCCCGACAGATAGATCGCCTTCAGCCCGGCGCGAACCATCTGCATGGCCTGGTTGCCGGAAAGCGCGCCGAGGGCGTTGACGAAGTCGTCCTGATGCAGCAGCTGCCAGAGCCGGTTGGCGCCGATTTCGGCCAGCGAGTAACGAAGCTCCACCGATCCGCGCAGTCTTTTCACATCATCGGCCGAATAGGGGCGCTCGATGCCGGCGAAACGGTTGGCGGGGATATTGCGGTGAAGCTTGTCAAACTCTGTCATGTCTTCCTCCTTGCATAACATCATGGCCGGTGTGGCTGATTGACAGGATTTACAAATCATCCGGAAATGGCCAGAGTTAAACGGAGAAACGCGATGGAATAGGGGTCGCGATGCAAAGAACGTGACAAGTTTCGAGAGTAAATTTGTCAAGTTTTGTAAATTCTTTGATCCGGATCTTCTGTAAAGGATTGTCACATGGCTGAGCGAAAGATGTTTGCCGGTCCCAAGGTCCGCCGTATCCGAAACGGTCTCGGTGTGACGCAGGCGGCGATGGCCGAGGCGCTGGAAATCTCGCCGTCCTATCTCAACCTGATCGAGCGCAACCAGCGCCCGCTGACCGTCCAGCTGCTCCTGAAGCTCGCGGCGGTCTACAAGGTCGATCTGGAGGAGCTGCGCGCCGAAAGCGGCGGCAGTCTCACTCAGTTGAAGGAAGTCTTCGCCGATCCGCTGCTATCCGGCGAGCTGCCGGGCGATCAGGAACTGGTGGAAGTCGCGGAAGCAGCGCCCAATGCGGCAAGCGGCGTCATCAAGCTCTACCGTGCCTACAGGGAACAGGCGGCGCGCCTCTCCGATCTAACACTTCTGAGTGCAGGCGAGGGGCAGGTACCGCTGTCGGGCGCCCGGCTGCCGGCCGATGAGGTGCGCGACGTGCTGGAGCGCCGCTCGGCTTACTTCCCGCGCATCGAAACGGCGGCCGAGACGTTCCTGCATGCGCTCTCCGATCCGCGCGATATCATCTCGACATTCAAGGAGTGGCTGCGCGCCGAGCGCGGCATCGGCGTCCGCGTTCTACCCATCCATGTCATGCCGGATCTCCGCCGTCGTTTCGATCGTCACTCCATGCGGCTCTTCATTTCCGAGCGCCTGTCGCCGGCCGACCAGGCGCAGGAGATCGCAATCGAAGTCGCGACGCTGGCGCTGCGCGAGGCGATCCTTGCCGAGCTCGAAGGCCTGATGCTCTCCACCGAGGAGGCGAGGCGCATCGCCCGCTTCGAGCTCGCGCGCTATGCGGCGCTGGCGCTGACCATGCCCTACGCGCCCTTCCTCGCCGCGGCCCAGGCGGCGGCCTATGATATCGATCTCCTGCGCGTCCGCTTCAACGTCTCCTTCGCCCAGGCTGCAACCCGGCTGACCACGCTGCAGCGCCCCGGCGCGTCGGCGGTCTCCTTTTTCACCATGGAGATCGACGGCGCCGGTCATCGGCTGCGTCGGTCAGGATCGCAAGGCTTCCCGCATCTGCGCTTCGGCGGCGACTGTCCCAAGCTCAACGTCCATGTCGCGCTGCTCCAGCCCGGGCAGATCCTCGCCGAGATGGTCGAGATGCCGGACAGTAATCGCTACCTCACCATATCCCGCACGCTGGAAGGGCCGAACGCGCCGTTCGGCGAGCGCGTCCGCCGCACGGCGCTTCTCGTCGGTTGTGATATTTTAGCGGGCGAGGGGACGGTCTACGGCAAGGCGGTTTCCGCGCAAAAGGCGATCACGGCAGGCTCGGGCTGTCGGCTCTGCGAAAGGCGCGGTTGCCTCTCGCGCGCCGAGCCGCCTGTCACACGCCCATTGGGGCTCGATGAGATGGTCTCGGGCCTCAGCAGCTTCGACTTCTAATCAGGGCGAAATCATTGAGAGTGCAGGATTTTGCGCTTGTCGGCTCCATAAATCCTTTCTAGTCTGCAACCAAAACCAGAGGGAAGCATCCGCGCAAACGGTGCCCAAACAAAAAGCAGGAGATAGCATGAGGTCAATTCTCGCAAAGCTCGCGGCCACGGCTCTCGTGACTGGGCTTTCGATCACGCCATCCGTTGCCGCGGATCGCGTCGTCAACGTCTACAACTGGTCCGATTATATCGACAGTTCCATCCTCGAAGATTTCACCAAGGAAACCGGCATCAAGGTCGTCTACGACACCTTCGACAGCAACGAGACGGTGGAAACCAAGCTTCTGGCAGGCGGTACCGGCTATGACGTTGTCGTTCCGACGGCCGACTTCCTGCAGCGCCAGATTCAGGCCGGCGTGTTCCAGAAGCTCGACAAGTCGAAGCTGCCGAACATCACCAATATGTGGGACGTGATCCAGCAGCGCACCGCGAGCTACGATCCCGGCAACGAATATGCCGTGGACTACATGTGGGGCACCGATGGCATCGGCTACAACGTCAAGAAGGTCGCCGAAATCCTCGGCCCCGACGTCAAGCCAGGCCTGGAAGTGATCTTCGATCCGAAGGTCGCCGCCAAGTTCAAGGATTGCGGCATCTACGTGCTCGACACGCCGAAGGATGTGCTGTCCACCGCGCTGCACTATCTTGGCCTCGATCCGAACTCCAAGAATCCCGAGGATTTCAAGAAGGTCGAGGAGCTGATGACCTCGGTTCGCCCCTTCATCCGCAAGTTCCACTCGTCGGAATACATCAATGCATTGGCCAACGGCGACATCTGCATCGCCTTCGGCTATTCGGGTGATGTTCTGCAGGCGCGCGACCGTGCCGTTGAAGCCAAGAATGGTGTCGAGGTGAATTACTCGATCCCGTCGCAGGGCGCCCAGATGTGGTTCGACATGATGGCGATCCCGGCCGATGCTCCGCATGTCGCCGAGGCCCACGAATTCATCAACTACATGATGAAGCCCGAAGTCATCGCCAAGGCAAGCGACTATGTCTTCTACGCCAACGGCAACAAGGCCTCGCAGCAGTTCGTGAGCAAGGATGTCCTGGAAGATCCGGCGATCTACCCGACCGAGGATATCATGGGCAAGCTCTTCACCATCTCTCCGTGGGATCCCAAAACGCAGCGCACGGCGACGCGGCTCTGGACGAAGATCGTCACCGGCCAGTAAGACCACCAGGCCCGGGCGGCAACGACCGGGCCTTTTTATATGCCGATCGTGGGGACGGCGGCTTTTGAGAATGATTTTTCGGGGAACACGATGAAGTCACTTGGCAATACCCGCCGTTCATTTGCGCCGTGGACAGATCCGGCAGCTAAGCCTTTCATATCCTTCAAGAACGTCACCAAGCGTTTCGGCGATTTCACCGCCGTCGACGATCTGTCTCTCGATATCTATCACCGCGAGTTCTTCGCGCTGCTTGGCGCATCGGGCTGCGGCAAGTCCACGCTGCTGCGCATGCTTGCTGGTTTCGAGCAGCCGACCTCGGGCGAGATCATCCTGGATGGCACCGACTTGGCCGGCACCCCGCCCTATAAGCGCCCGGTCAACATGATGTTCCAGTCCTACGCGCTCTTCCCGCACATGACGGTCGAAAAGAACATCGCCTTCGGCCTGCGCCAGGACGGCATGGGCAAGGACGAGATCGGCGAACGCGTGCTGCAGATGCTGAAGATGGTGAAGCTTGAGAAATTCGCCTCCCGCAAGCCGAACCAGCTTTCCGGCGGCCAGCGCCAGCGCGTGGCGCTTGCCCGCTCGCTTGCCAAGCGCCCGAAAGTGCTGCTGCTCGACGAACCGCTTGGCGCGCTCGACAAGAAGCTGCGCGAGGAAACCCAGTTCGAGCTGATGGACCTGCAGCAGAACCTCGGTCTCACCTTCGTCGTCGTCACCCACGACCAGGAAGAGGCTATGACCATGGCAGACCGCATCGCGGTCATGAGCCACGGCAAGGTCATCCAGGTGGCGACGCCGGCCGAAATCTACGAAGCCCCGAACTCCCGCTTCGTGGCCGACTTTATCGGCGACGTGAACATCTTCGACGGCAAGATCACTGCCTCCAATGCCAACAGCGTCGAGATGTCAATCGACGAGAGCCTGACCATCAAGCTGTCCGGCGCCGAGCCGCTGCCGGTCGGAAGCGCCGCCGGCTTCGCCATCCGTCCCGAAAAGCTGAAGGTCACGCGCACTCCACCGGCCAACCCCGGCGTCAATGCCGCCTCCGGCGAACTCTGGGACATCGCCTATCTCGGCGACATGACCGTTTTCCATGTGAAGCTGAAGAGCGGCAAGGTGGTCAAGGCGTCGTCGCTGAATGCGCAGCGCTCGGTCGATGATCCCTTCGTCTACGATCAGGAAGTCTGGGTCACCTTCGCCGAGGACGCCGGCGTTCTGTTGAAGGATTGACGCCATGGGCAAGCTTGGATCATCGGTCTACAACCGCCTCGTCATCATCGTCCCCTACGTCTGGCTGCTGCTCTTCTTCCTGGCGCCGTTCTTCATCGTCTTCCGCATCTCGCTGTCGACGACGGCAATCGCAATGCCACCATACGAGCCGGTATTTTCGCTGGCCGATGGCTGGGCCGATTTCTGGGAGAAGGTGTCGAGCTTCTCCTTTGATAATTACAGCTATCTGATCGACGATCCGCTTTATTTCAACGCCTATCTATCCAGCGTCATCATCGCCGGCATCTCCACGCTGCTGACGCTGCTGATCGCCTATCCGATCGCCTACGGCATGGCCAACGCCCCGCGCAGCATCCGCCCGACGCTCTTGATGCTGGTCATCCTGCCGTTCTGGACGAGTTTCCTGATCCGCGTCTACGCCTGGATTGCGATCCTGAAGCCCGAAGGGCTGCTCAACCAGCTGCTGCAGTCGCTGCATATTATCGACAGCCCGCTGATCATCCTCAACACCAACGTCGCCGTCTATATCGGCATCGTCTATTCCTATCTGCCTTTCATGGTCCTGCCGCTCTATTCCGCGCTGGAGAAGATGGACGGCACGCTGATCGAGGCGGCACAGGATCTCGGCTGCCCGCCGATAACGGCTTTCTGGCGCGTGACCTTCCCGCTGTCGCTTCCCGGCGTCGTCGCCGGCTGCATGCTGGTCTTCATCCCCGCCGTCGGCGAGTTCGTCATCCCCGATCTGCTCGGTGGATCGCAGACGCTGATGATCGGCAAGACACTGTGGAACGAGTTCAACGCCAATCGCGACTGGCCGGTCTCCTCGGCCGTGGCCACCATCTTGCTTCTCATCCTGGTGATTCCGATCGTGTTCTTCCAGAATGCGCAGGCCAAAGCCGACGAGCAGGGGAGATAAGCCATGATGAAATGGACCCGCTTCAACGTCGCCTCCGTGACACTCGGCTTCGCCTTCCTCTATCTGCCGATCGTACTTCTTGTTGTCTTCTCGTTCAACGAATCGAAGCTCGTCACTGTCTGGGGCGGCTTCTCGACCAAGTGGTACGTGTCGCTCTTCCAGAACCAGGCGCTGCTCGACGCCGCCTGGGTGACGCTGCGCGTTGGCGTGCTCTCGGCCACCGCGGCGACCATTCTCGGTACGCTCGCCGCCATTACGCTGGTGCGCTACACGCGCTTCCGCGGCCGCATGCTCTTCTCCGGCATGGTCTACGCGCCGCTGGTCATGCCCGAGGTAATCACCGGCCTGTCGCTGCTGCTGCTTTTCGTGGCAATCGGCTTCGACCGCGGCTTCTGGACCATCACGCTGGCCCATACGACGCTCACCATGTGCTTCGTCGCCGTCGTCGTGCAGTCGCGCCTGCTGACCTTCGATCGCTCGATCGAGGAGGCAGCGCTCGATCTCGGCTCGCCGCCGGTGCGCACCTTCTTCGAGATCACGCTGCCGATCATCGCGCCCGCCGTGGCCTCTGGCTGGATCCTCGCCTTCACCCTGTCGCTGGACGATCTCGTCATCGCCAGCTTCACCTCAGGGCCCGGCGCCACCACGCTACCGATGAAGATCTACAGCCAGGTGCGCCTCGGCGTCACGCCCGAGATCAACGCGGTCTGCACGCTGCTGATTGCCATCGTCGCGGTCGGCGTCATCTGCGCATCGGTCATCACCAAGCGGCGCGAGCTTCAGCGTGAGAGGGATGAGCGGGCGGCGGCGAACGCGCCGTGATTATTTCGTAGCGCCTTCCTGCGGCTGCTGCTGGTTGCCCGGCAACGCCGAAAGGACCGGATCCGGCCAGGAGCCGCCGACGAAGAACGGCAGCACAGGAAACGCCGCGTCGTTAACGGGATCGGTGGCAATGATCTTGCCTGATAGCGCGAGCCCGCTCGACTTATAGGGAATGACGCCTGACAGCGTGATCGTTTCCTGCGGCCCTTCGATCCGGCCGCGCTTGATCTGCGCGGCACCGTCGTCGAGATCGGCCGCGATATCCAGGCGATCGAACGCGAAGGCGCGATGCGAGACAGCGCTCAACGCAAAGAACTCCGCCTTCGCCGCTTCGCTGCGCACCGCCTCGGAATCAAACCCGGGCAGCGAGCCTGATTGCGTGCGAAAATGAATATTGCCGGTCACATCAGCCGGCCCCGCCTTCCAGATCGGCAGCGCGGTGCGCACGGCAAGGTCGAGCGAGCCGGTTGCAAGCGGCAGCGGCCCCTTCAGGTTCAGGCGTTCGATCAGGCTGGCGAAATCCGCGCCGCGGATCGACATCTGCAGCTTGCCGCCGCCATCGAAGTCGCCGCGCGTCGTCTCGATATGGGCAGTCAGAGAGCCGCCCTCGAATTGGCTGTCGCCGACGTCGAACCGCGCCTCGTTGCTGGAAACGATAATGCTGGCGCCGACATTGGAGAGCTTGAAAGGGGCGAGATCGGCCTGCTTGGCCGACAGGCGCAAGTCGATATCAAGCTGCTGCAAGGCTCCGCCGTCTGGCGGTCCATGGTCTTCACCGGCCACGAGGCGCACCACGAAGGCATCGAACAGGGATTTGAAATTGATCTGATCGAAAGCCAGCGTGCCGCCGAGTTTCGCGCGCTTGCCGGGCACGAAGCTCACATCCATGGCGCCGTTGGCGTTCGAGCCGTTCATCCCGAGCGTTAGGTTGTCGAAGCGAAAGCCGTTCGCCGACGACGTCACATCGCTGTCGATGGAAAATGCCCTGAGGGTCGCCGCGTCGGGTAGCGCACGCCCCGCCCATGTCAGCAAGGCCGGCAGATCCGGAATGCCGACGGACATCGTGCCCTGCAGGCTGAAGAGATGGGCAATGTTGGCCACGCCATCGAACTTGGCCGTCACCATGTTCGATGTCAGTGCGGCCCTCAGCGGCGCGTTCTTGCCGCCGAAGGTCAGCAACGGGCTGCGCGACGAGAAGTCCAGCTTCAGGTCGAGGCCATTTGTGCGAGCGATCAGCACCGCGCTGATCGGGCTCGACAGGCGCGGCCAGCCGATATCGGCGGTCACGCCGTCGAAGCGATAGGTCCTGCCGCTGGCGACATCGGTCACGTTCAAGGTGCCGTCTTCGACCGTGATGGTGCCGATATCGGCATCGAGCGTCGTGTCGAGTGTTTCCTCGCCGTTCTTTTCCTGCGCGCCGGCGATCGCCTGCGCCAACTGGCCGTCATTCGTCCAGTCGATCGTGCCGTCGCGTTCGCGGGTCAGAAGCAGGTTGGGGCGCAGGATATGAAATTCGTGGAAGCTCGCCTTGCCCCTGAAGGCATCGATCAAGCTGAACTCGGCCGAAATGCTTTCGATGGTGCCGAGCAGCTTGTTGTTGGCGTCCTTCTGGCGCACCGCGATCTTGTTGACGGTGATGCGCGGCGTCGGCCAGAACTCGATGACAGGTGATCCGGAAATCTCGGCATTATAGCCCGTCCATCGCGAAAGCCTGTCCTCGATGCCGGAGCGCACAAGCCCGGTCGAGATCACATAGGGGCCAGCCACCCGAAGCGAAACGAAGACGGCAAGAAAGACCAGCAGCGAGATCGTCGCGACGCGGGCGACACCCGGCAGCCAACGAGAGACGGGCCTGATTTTTATCCGCCGCGGCGGTGGTCGGGACGTACCCATGCGTTTCGCCAGTCTTTCGACATCTGCCCGTTAATGTACTGAAATTCCGGATATATCAAATGCCGGGCGGTTGCAAATAGATAGCCGGGCGACCCGATCGGCCGCCACCTTTATCCGTCTTCATGGCGTGTTATATAGGGGCTAACAAGAGGAGTTCTGCATTGCGTGACGATAAGCCACTCTGGATCCCTTCGCGAGCCTCGGTCGAAGCGAGCCCGATCTTCGCCTTCATGCAGAAGTGCAACCGGGACTTCGGTCTCTCCCTATCCACTTATGGCGAGTTGCATGCCTGGTCGGTCGCCGACCGCGCCAAATTCTGGACGGCGGTCTGGGAGTTCTGTGGCGTCAAGGGCGAGCGCGGGGAACGGGTGCTTGTCGATGACGAGATCATGCTTGACGCCCGCTTCTTTCCCGACGCGACGCTGAACTTCGCCGAAAATCTGCTCTCGGGCGAGGGGGGTGGCGAAGCGATCATCTTTCGCGGAGAAGACAAGGTAGAGGATCGCTGGAGCTGGGACCGGCTGCATGAGCAGGTCTCGCGATTGCAGCAGGCCATGCGCGCCGAGGGCATCGGGCCTGGAGACCGTGTGGCGGCAATGATGCCGAACGTGCCCGAAACGGTCGCCTTCATGCTCGCAGCCGCCTCCATCGGCGCGATCTGGTCGTCCTGCTCTCCTGATTTTGGCGAGCAGGGCGTGCTCGATCGCTTCGGCCAGATCGAGCCGAAGCTCTTCGTCACCTGCGATGCCTATTGGTATGGCGGCAAGCTGCAGCCAATCAAGGAGAAGGTGGCCGCGGTCGCTGCCAGGCTCGGCGTTCCCACCATCGTCGTGCACTATGCGGGTGACGCCGACGATGTCGCGCGGGCCGTATCCGGTGCTCGAACGCTGGAGACCTTCATCGCCGCCCATCCCGTCCGCCCGGTCGAATTCCTGCGTCTGCCGTTCTCGCACCCTCTCTACATACTGTTCTCCTCGGGCACGACAGGCGTGCCCAAGTGCATCGTGCATTCGGCCGGCGGCACGCTGCTGCAGCACCTCAAGGAGCATCGGCTGCATTGCGGCCTCGGCGCCGGCGAGAAGCTTTTCTATTTCACCACTTGCGGCTGGATGATGTGGAACTGGCTGGTATCGGGGCTCGCCGTCGGCGCCACGCTCTGCCTCTTCGACGGCTCTCCCTTCGCGCCCGATGGCAATGTTCTCTTCGATTATGCGCAAGCCGAACAGTTCGCGGTCTTCGGCACCTCGGCGAAATATATCGACGCCGTGCGCAAGAGCGGCCTGACGCCGCGCAACTCGCACGACCTGAGCAGCCTGCGCCTCATGACCTCGACCGGATCGCCGCTATCGCCCGAGGGCTTCACCTTTGTCTATGAGGGCATCAAGGAGGACATTCAGCTCGCCTCCATCTCCGGCGGCACCGACATCGTCTCCTGCTTCGTGCTGGGCAATCCCATGCAGCCGGTCTGGCGTGGCGAAATCCAGGGCCCCGGGCTTGGCCTTGCCATGGATGTCTGGGACGACGACGGCCATCCGGTGCGTGGCGAAAAGGGCGAGCTCGTCTGCACCAAGGCCTTCCCGTCCATGCCGGTCATGTTCTGGAACGACAGCGATGGCGCCAAATACCGCGCCGCCTATTTCGAGCGCTTCGACAACATCTGGTGCCACGGCGATTTCGCTGAGTGGACCGAGCATGACGGCATCATCATTCACGGCCGCTCGGACGCAACGCTCAATCCGGGTGGCGTGCGCATCGGCACGGCGGAAATCTACAATCAGGTCGAGCAGATGCCCGAGGTCGCCGAGGCGCTCTGCATCGGCCAGGATTGGGAGGACGATGTCAGGGTCGTTCTCTTCGTGCGCCTGGCATCGGGCGTTGCGCTGACCGATGAGCTGGTCAAGTCAATCAAAGCGCGAGTTCGCAGCGGCGCCTCGCCACGCCATGTCCCCGCCAAAATCATCGCGGTTGCCGATATTCCGCGCACCAAATCCGGCAAGATCGTTGAACTCGCCGTTCGCGAAATCGTGCATGGACGGCCGGTGAAGAACAAGGAAGCGCTCGCCAATCCGCAAGCTCTTGATTTGTTTTCAGATCTCAAAGAGCTACGCGCCTGAATCATTAAAATGATAGCGAAACTACAATATATGACCGGGCAGAGCTTCGTGGCCCCGGCAACCTTTCGTTAAGAAAGCCTTGTCAAAGGTAAATGTAACTTGGGGCTGCATATGAACGAGGCAGCTTGGAGCCTTTGCTCCCGCAACATGATGTTAATCGCCTAGTCCTTGTTGAACAGCACCCAAACTCTCAGGCAGCCTCTTGGCTGCCTTTTTTCTTAGCTGGCCAGAACCCGCTGCGACGGAAACGCGATCTCGACGAGCGTCCCTTCGTTGGGCGTGGAGCTGATCGCGAAGATCGCTCGGTTGGCATCCACCATCGCCTTGGTGAGCGGCAGGCCGAGGCCAGTACCTTCGCCGCGGTGGCGCGATTGCGTCGAGACCTGTCGGAACGGCTTCATCGCCTGGTCGAGCTCGCTGCGGGTCATCCCGACGCCGGTATCGCGAATGCGAAGCACGACGCTGCCATTCGTCTCATAGGAGGTCGACACGACGATCTGCCCGCCAGACGGCGTGAAGCGGATGGCGTTGGAAAGGATGTTGAGCGCGATCTGCTTGATCGAGCGCAGATCGGCGACCACATCGGGAACCGCGTGCGAAAGCGCCGTGCGGATGATCACCCGCTGGCTGTTTGCCTGCGGCTGCAGCAGCGCCACGGCTTCCGAGATCGCTTCGTTGAGATTGATGGAGTCGAAATCTAGATCCATCTCGCCGGCTTCGATCTTCGAGATATCGAGCAGGTCGTTGACAATATCGAGCACATGCCGGCCCGAGCGGCCGATATCGTTGGCATATTCGACGTAGCGCGGATGGCCGATCGGCCCGAAGCGCTCGCCGGCCATCATGTCGGAGAAGCCTATGATGGCATTGAGCGGCGTGCGGATCTCGTGGCTGACGCGGGCCAGGAAATCAGTCTTGTGGGCGTTGGCCGTCTCGGCGGCACTCTTGGCGCCGCGCAACTCGTCCTCGGTGCGCTTCCACTGGGTGATGTCGCGGATCACGGCGCAATAGCCGCTGGAGGAGGTCAGCCGTCCGAGCGTCATGAACAACGGCACGAAACCGCCCGATGCCTCGCGGCCGATCACCTCGCGCCCATCATTGAGGACGCTGGCGACACCATGGCTGGAAATGCCGTTGATATAGTCGAGCACAGCCTTCTGGCTTTCATGCGCGAAGAGCATCACGAAGGGTTTGCCGCGCGTGTCGTCCTCGTCATAGTTAAAGAGCGCGCTGGCCGACCGGTTCATCGAGCGAATGTCGCCCTCGGCGCCGATCACCACGACGCCATCGGTCGCGGTTTCCAGGATCGAGCGCAGTTCCTCGACTTCCACCTGCAGCTTGGCGACCTTCTCGACCATGCGGTCGGCGGCGCGTCCGTCGATGGCTGGAGCAGCCTCCGGAGCAGGCGCCGGCCGCTCGCTGACGACAGGCATCAGCGCCAGCATCAATGCCGTGCTGTCTTCCCAGCGGATCGATTGCAGCCGCGCCGACACCGGCACGAGGTCGTCTTCCATGGTGACCAGCATCATGCCGTCATGGCGCGCGCTCGCGTCGGCAATATCGTCGCGCTGCAGAAGCGCATCGATGCCGCCGACATCGGCCAGATCCTGCAGTGAGCGGTAGCCCGTCAGGCGCATGAATTCGGGGTTGGCATGGATGAGCTGATCGCCCGCATGAATGAGTACGGCAACCGGCAGCTGATCGATCATGCCTGCCGAGAACCCATCGGTCATCTTCACCCGCGGCGGAATGAAGCTCGCCAGGATATCCATCTGACTTACCGTTTCCTCGAGACCTTCGGTCACATCGTCGCTGTCGTCGTTGGCTGCAACAGGCGTATCGTCGAGCGGCTCGTCCGTCGAATGCTCGGAAGAGGAGGGTGCCTCGGCGTCACTGAGCACAGCATCGCTGTCTACGGTGTTGCTGGATACCGGCTGCTGAGCTTGATCCGATCCCGAAACCTCGGCGTTGTCTTCATCGGCGCCATCATTTTCGGCAACGACCTCATCGCCCAGCGATGCCTTGTCGTCGGTAAGGTCCGTTCGAGACGCCTCGTCGGTCGCCTTCCGCGCCTCGTCAGCTTCTGCCTTCGCCGCGACCTTCGCCTCGCCATTCTCATCCGGCGTATTCACACCAAAAGCCTCAAGACGCTTGGCGATCTCGCGGAAGTTCGCCTGCTCGGCGTTCGTTAGGCCGGGGCCAAGGCCATGCAGCTGCACGATCTTGTCGGTCAGCCTGCGGTTCGGCGTTTCGACGATGCGCAAAACCGGCGGTTCGGCGCGCGGTGTTTCCACGCTTGGCGTTGGAGCCGGGGCAGGCGTATCGTCTTCGACGGCGTGCTCTTCCTCAGCCAGGAAATCGTCCGTGCCCGCATCGGCAGCGTCCGTCGGCTCCACGGGAACCGGTGCCTCGTCGATGCTGTCCTCAACAGGCGGCTCTTCCACGAGCTCATGCTCATCCGCCACGGTCTCGTCGTCCTGCTGATCTAGTGCAGCGTCGCCGTAAGCAATGCCATCAGGGCCGAATGTCAGGCCAAGCGCCAGCGGATCTTCCGCCGCGTCGGAGAGGCGCACGACGCCGAAGCCGCGGAAGCCGTCGAATTCGCGGCTGCGCGTATAGGTCGGCAGCGCCGCCAGATCGACCGGCACGGCGAGGCTCGTGCCCTCGATCGGCCAGTGAATGGTCTTGCCCGACCATGTGTCGCGGCGCGCCAGCGCCTCGGAAATCTTGCCCTCGGGATCGAGGTTGAACAGCGCCGACACATCGCTGAAGGCGATGCCGATAATGTCTGCCGCATGCGGACCAACCGCTTCCGCGAACTCGCCGGACACCTCGCTGAAATGACCTTCGGCGTCGATCTTCCAGACGAAACGCGTCGCCCGGCTGTTCGGCTTGAAGACAAAGCGACCGTTCTCGTTCGTTGCTTGCGCAGCTTCGGGCGCGACCTCGGCAGCGGCGGGAGCGACTTCGGCGTCATCATCCAAATCGACGACGTGGGTCTCCTCCGCCTGTGCCGGCGCCTCATGGACCACCGCATCGTCGCTCGCAAGCTCGCCATCGGTCGGTTCGGCTGCAGCCACCGGCTCAACACTCATATCATCCGGCTCAAAAGCCGCGATGTCGTCATCGGCAACCGTCTCGCCCGGATGGAATGCCTCGTCGGCCTCGCCATCGTCGGACGCTACCGTCTGCTCGGCGATCGGAGGCGCTTCGTCATCATCGATATCATCGGCAGAATCATCTGCCGCAAGCAATGCCTCGGGCTCCGGATCAGAATCCGCCAGCGTCTCGACGTCAGCGGGCGCGGCCGTCTCCTCATCGATGTCGCGGCCCATGTCGGGCTCGATCACGCCTGCCTCGAAGGCTTCGTCGCCGGCGGGCACGGTCTCCGCCTCGAAGGCCTCCGCGGCAACCGCCGCGGCCTCTGCGATGTCGCTATCGTCTGCGATGTTCTCGTCCGGCGCGTCCTCGATATCCTCGATCTCGGCGACGGCGTCGATCGCGTCGGCGAATGTCGAGGCAGGCGCGACAACGGTATGGTTAACGGGGCTTGTGGATAAGTCCGGCGCATCCATCGGGTCCAGACGGCCTAGCACGGTCTCGACCGCGAAAAGCAGGTAAAGCGCGGGCTCGCTGCTGATTCGCCCGACAGCGGCCGGCAGGTAACCCTTGCCCGTCGCGACCGGTCGCTTGATCAGCCCGTGCGGATGCGCACCGGCCATCGTCGCCAGCGCCTTGGCGGTCGGCTGCGTTACGCCGAGGGATGAAAAACCAGGGGAGGCGGCAACGATCTCGCCTTCGCCGCCGATGACGGCCATATGCGTATCGGGATCGTCGAGCCCCTTCAGCATCTGCGTTGCCGATTGCTCCGTCGACAGCGCCCGCGTCGCGACCGGCAATGAGACCAGCACCGCCGCTTCGCCGGAAACGTCAATCAGTTCAACCGAGGCCTGCACGGCCACGCGCTGGAAACCCTGCGCGATGCGGATCATGAAGTTCCTGGTATCGCCAGTCCTTGAAAGCTGGCGGGCGGTGACCTCGAGCTGGCGATAGGTGATATCGCCGCGATTGACGCCCTGATCCAGGAGATCATAGACGGCCGCATGCCCGAAAAGCTCGGCCCCCGCGCCGTTCGCCCAGAGCGCACGCGCAAGGTCCGCCGAGAAAAGCACGAGCGCTTCCCCGCGGGCAAAGTGCTCCCGCACACGCGGATGAACGGCGATGTCGATGAACGGATATTGGACTGCGGGCATCAGTGGACCTTTAGTCTTCGGGCCTGGCAAATTAACGGTCTATTAATAACGACAGGGCGCAAACCGGTCCAGCGCGACCAATGGCTTTCGGCCGAAAAGGTTAACGTCGGTTGCGCCGCACAATCATGTTGCAGTGCACAATAAGATGCGCTATATGATGCTTACCTAACAAACGAGGCTTTCACGATGCCGAGACAAAAGGAGCAAACACCAATGGCGAAAATGGAAGACGTATTTTCTATCTCCTCTTTTGACCCCGCGAAGTTCGCTGACTCGTTTCGCGATTTCGCCGAAAAGGGCTCGCAGCAGTCGCGCGACGCCTATGCCAAGATGAAGGCAGCCGGCGAAGAAGCCAGCAAGACACTCGAATCCACCGTTCAGACGGCCCAGGCCGGCGCTGCCGAAATCGGCCATCAGGCAATCGGCGCCCTGCGCACCAATGCCGAGAACTCGCTGAGCCACATGGATGCGCTCCTCTCGGTCAAGTCCGTTGCCGAATTCTTCGAACTGCAGACCTCCTTCCTGCGCAAGCAGGCGGAACTGACGATCGAACAGGCCAAGGCCATGCAGGAAACCTCCAAGCTGGTGGCCGAAAAGGTTGCCAAGCCGTCGAAGGAAGCCGCTGAAAAGGTCATGGCTTCTTTCAAGGCTGCCTGATTTTTATGACAGACGAACGAAAAGGCTGGACCCTTTGTCCGGCCTTTTTGTATATTAAGGACAGATAGGGCTTGAATTAAATTTCAAGTCCCCGTATGTCACCCCCGTCGCGCCAAGCGACGTTTGTGCGGTTGTAGCTCAGTTGGTTAGAGCGCAGGTTTGTGGCACCTGAGGTCGGAGGTTCGAGACCCCCCAACCGTACCATTCCCTCCACTATAATGAGATAAGTATCCGGCTTTGCTCGCGCTCGAGACACCGCCTCAATGCTTCATCATGACAGGCATGGTCGCGTGCGAGAGCACGTATCGGGTGATCCGGCCGAAGAGCAGTTCCAGAAGATAGCCGTGCTTGAACGCGCCGATCAGCAGGCAGGTTGCTTTCTCTGTCTTGGCGAATTCTACGATCGTCTCGCCGATCGAACGGCCATTCGACGATATCGCCAACACCTGGCCTTGAAGCGCGAGGCGGGCAAGCAGGGCCTCGGCGCTGGTCTTGGCCTTGCCGTCGGTGTCGTCGATGCAGACGAGCGTGATCCGTCTCGCAGCGGCAAGCCAGCGTTTGGCGGCGATCAGCGTGTCTTCGGCGTGTCCCTGTTGTCTCCAGCCGATCACCACATGGCCGAACAGATCGCCTTGGTAATAGTCTCGAGCGGGCGGCATCAGGACCAGTTTGTGCTGGCTGAAAACGACGCTGCGAAAGGCGTCTCGTGCGTCAGCGTTGCCGTATCTCGATGTGACCACGAGTTCGCTCGCCGCGCATTCGGTGGCGACGCATCGCGCGACATCGCCACGGCAATCGTCGAGAAAAACCGTGCGTCGCTGCGCGTGGCGCCGGCGCCAGGTGGCAAATGCCCGGCCAACCTGCTCGAAACGCTGCCGCGATGAGCCCTCGGCGTGATCGCGCAACTGTATCAAATCGATCTCCTCGGGCGAGAAAACCAGCGTCATCGGCTCCGATCCGATATGGGCGGCGGCCATGGAGCCATGGATGGCATGCGCCGCGTCCTCGGCAAGGTCGAGGCAGAGCCGGGCGGTCATCGGATCGGGCAGAAGCGCCAGGACCTCCGCGCCGCCACGCGATCGGCACAGCGGACTGTAGCTCTCGATATCCCGGTCAGCGTCTCTGCGATCCCGCGTGAACATGGCCATACGCGCTCCAAAGGGGCGCTTGCCGGATCAAACAATGGTCGCATCGAGGCGACCTCACCGCAGGCGCCGATGGCATGATTTTACGCCTGCAAATGACGCTCTGCAACATGCTCCGCGCATACAAAATCAAGCGTTTTGGCGAGTCGTCCGCCTCTCCAAGCTGTGCGTGATGTGGCTTACCAAAGGCCTGTCGCCGCGCCGGACAGGTATTTTTCGTCAGTCACCCTTGTATAAAAGGCGTTGCTAATCAATATCATCGCCATGCCCCGCGCCCCCTGCGTTATATTGCGTTGCAAAATGTGAACGAGAATGCCATTTTCCCGCCGGGGGTTAATTCAGAGTGATTTTAGAAGGAGACTTATATGTCCATTTCGCTCAGCAATCTGGATAAATCCAACGCCCAGCCAATCCCTCCGGTCAACGCAGCCGCAGTTCTTAGAACGGCACGCGAGACCATTGGCTATAGCGTTGACGATCTCGCCGTGACGTGTGGTTTGCTCGTCGCTGAAATCGAGGAAATCGAACGCGGCGAAGACACGGATTCCGCCAAGATCAAGCGCATCGCCGCTGCCTTGCAGCTGCCGCTTGCTTCGCTGGGCCTCGAATAATCCAGTTGTTATTGCGGGACCGGCGGCTTTTCGCCGGTCCTGCCGCTTGCCTCCTCGCTTAGCGGTTCATTAACCGTATTGCCCGAACCCCAGGGACGGGCCGATGCCGGAGGTAGTTTTACCTCTCCCCATATAGGATATATTGGCAACCTGAGGGCGAATGTTCCGCCGGGCGCTACACCGTGTTGAGCGGCAGCCGGACGGTATCATGGGGACAGCATCATGGAACGACGTGCATTTCGCATCGGCGATCGATTGGTCGATGGCGGTGAACTCGTGGAACGCGGCATGTTGCTCGTTTGCGCAGTTCTGGCTGTCGTGCTTCCAATCCTCGACACCGGTCTCCCGGATACGACCGACGATATCCTGCTGCACGACTTCAGCCTGCTTGGTGGAGCCACCTATCTTATGCTGGCAACCTATGCCGCCGCCTTCTTCGGGGTTTTCGCGCTGGCCGTGCGCGAGCACATGCGCTTTATCGATCTCGCGGGACTGATCATGGCCGCCATTGCAGTCTCCCGCGCCGTCTATTTGATTGGATGGGTTCACCTCCCGGTCACCGTGGACGAGGGCAGTCTCGCTTCGGTTCCGCTTACAGGATTTCACCTGTCTTACGGCAGTGTGCCGCTCTTCTTCCTGCTCTTCGGCAGCCTATGGCAAATGCGCCGCTCCTGGCGCGGATAATCGTCAGTCTCTCCCGATCCTTCGGGCCAATCATGGAACTCCGGGCATCAGCACACGTTTTCCTTCTCTCAAAGGAGCGTGTCTATGGAAACCCAAGCCGACAAGTCGGTTGTCGCAAGCCTTGCGCAGTTCCGCTGGGAGAGCCGCGTCGTCGTCATCTTTCCCGACAAGGATAATGCCCGAACCGCCCGGCAGGAAAACCAGCTGATGGCAGACAGGCCGGGCCTCGAAGAGCGCGATGTCGTCGTGATGAAGGTAGCAGGTGATACCGTGCGCCCGCTTTTCGGCGCCGTCGGGGATCTGGACGCAAAAGCGCTCGCCCATGATCTGGCCGCCCCACCGCCGGGAGAATTCATGGCCTTCCTTGTCGGCAAGGATGGAACAGTGAAGCTCACCATCGGCGAGCCAATATCGGCCGCCGAGCTTTTCACCATCATCGATGCCATGTCGATGCGCTCAGCCGAAGCCGCCCGGCGCTAAGCCGGCACATCTTCAGAAACACATATCCAAGAAAGGAGCGGATCATGTCCGTGCCAAACGAACCTTTGCCCGGCACGCCGCCGATGCCGGGACCCGATTGGGCGCCGCAGCCTCCGATCCACGAGCCGGAGCCCGACGGCTTGCCCGACGAACTGCCCAATCCGAACCCCGATGAGAACGACGAGCCACCCAAGCATGCGTGAGGCGTGCGGACGTAACTACAGGAACATCTGCCTGTCGACGGACACCAGTTCCTGAAGGAAATCGACAACGGTGCGCACGCGCAGCAGGTCGCGCGCGCTCTCATGATACGTCGTCCAGTAGGCGCGCTCGATCGACACGTCGGGCAGGATGCGGATCAGCTCGGGATATTGCCGGGCAATATAGTCGTGCAGGATACCGATGCCGGCGCCGGAGCGAACCGCTTCCGTCTGGCCTGTTGCGGTCGAAATCTCGAAGCCTGCATCCCAGCTGCGCATGACCGCCGATGAGAAATTCAGCGATGCGGTGAAGATCAGGTCCTCGACATAGCCGATCCGGGGATGATCCTTCAGCGCTTCGATATCTTGAGGGGCGCCGTTTGCTTCGAGGTAATCTTTCGAGGCGTAGAGCCCGAGCGTGTAGTCCGTCAGCTTCGAGGAGACGAGCCGCCCCTGTTCCGGCCGCTCAAGCGTGATCGCGATATCGGCCTCGCGCTGCGACAGCGAGAAGGAGCGGGGCACCGGCACGAGCTGTATCCTGAGCTCCGGATGCCGCTTGATCAGCCGGCCGAGCCTAGGTGCGAGAAATGCGACGCCGAATCCGTCAGGCGCGCCGATCCTGACCGTTCCCGCGATGCTGCTGTCGAGATGGCCGAGGCTCGCCTGCGCCCTCAGCATCTCGGTCTCCATGCGCTCGGCGGCGTGCAGAAACATCTCGCCCTCCGCCGTAAGGTCGCAGCCATTGGTGCGGCGCACGAGCAGCCGCGTCTTCAGCCGCTCCTCCAGTGTCGTCACCCGCCGGCTCAGCGTGGCGTGGTTGACACCCAGCCGCTTGGAGGCCGAAAGGATCTGTCCGGTTCGGGCCACGGCCAGGAACATACGCACATCATCCCAGTCCAAATCGGCCTCCGGCTTTAATTTTTGCACAACGGTTGCTTAAACCTGTTCATTGATTTGTGCAAATTGAAGTGCGATGCTGGCTCATTCAATAAAGACTGTGAAACCCAGAGGAGGCACACCCATGCATGAGATTGGTCATTTCATCGGCGGCAGGCACGTCGTTGGCTCCAGCGGCCGCGCGAGCAACGTCTATAATCCAGCAACGGGCGAAGTTCAGGCGACTGTGGCACTTGCCAGCGTCGAAGAGATGCGCGCCGCCGTCGAAAACGCCAAAGCCGCGCAGCCGAAGTGGGCCGCCACCAACCCGCAGCGTCGCGCCCGCGTCTTCTTCAAGTTCGTTGAGCTCTTGAACAAGCACATGGACGAGCTCGCCGTCATGCTCTCCAAGGAGCACGGCAAGACGGTCGAAGACTCCAAGGGTGATATCGTCCGTGGTCTCGAAGTCTGCGAATTCGTCTGCGGCATTCCGCACCTGCAGAAGGGCGAGTTCACCGAGGGCGCCGGTCCTGCGATCGACATGTACTCGATGCGCCAGGCCGTCGGCATTGGTGCCGGCATYACCCCGTTCAACTTCCCGGCCATGATTCCGGTGTGGATGTTTGCGCCCGCCATCGCCTGCGGCAACGCCTTCATCCTGAAGCCTTCCGAGCGCGATCCGTCCGTGCCGATGCGCCTCGCCGAATTGATGATCGAAGCCGGCCTTCCGGCAGGCATCCTGAACGTCGTCAACGGTGACAAGGAAGCCGTCGACGCCATCCTGACGGACCCGGATATCGGCGCCGTCTCCTTCGTCGGCTCGACCCCGATCGCCCGTTACGTCTATGGCACCGCTGCCATGAACGGCAAGCGCGCGCAGTGCTTCGGCGGCGCCAAGAACCACATGATCATCATGCCCGACGCCGACATGGATCAGGCCGTCAACGCGCTGATGGGCGCTGGCTACGGTTCCGCCGGCGAACGCTGCATGGCGATCTCGGTTGCCGTTCCTGTCGGCGAGGAAACCGCCAACCGCCTGGTCGAGAAGCTGACGCCGAAGATCGAGGCGCTGCGCATCGGTCCTTATACGGATGACAAGGCCGACCTCGGCCCGCTCGTCACCAAGGAAGCCCAGGCCCGCGTCTCCGGTCTTATCGACAAGGGTGTCGAAGAAGGCGCCAAGCTGGTCGTCGATGGCCGCGGCTTCAAGCTGCAGGGCTATGAGGATGGCTACTTCGTCGGCGGCACGCTGTTCGATCACGTCACGCCGGATATGGACATCTACAAGACCGAAATCTTCGGACCGGTTCTCTCCGTCGTTCGCGCCAAGAACTATGAGGAAGCCCTCGAACTGCCGATGAAGCATGAATACGGCAACGGTGTCGCGATCTACACCCGTGACGGCGATGCGGCCCGCGACTTCGCCTCCCGCATCAATATCGGCATGATCGGCGTCAACGTTCCGATCCCCGTTCCGCTCGCTTACCACTCTTTCGGCGGCTGGAAGGCATCGAGCTTCGGCGACCTCAACCAGCACGGCACGGACTCGATCAAATTCTGGACGAAGACCAAGACGATCACCGCCCGTTGGCCATCCGGCATCAAGGACGGCGCCGAGTTCGTCATGCCGACGATGAAGTAAGTATCTGTAAAAGCTGCGCTTTGGAACCGGGCCCCGCGAGGGGCCCGTTCTCGTTCAGGTCCACGCGCCGCTCGCATTTATAACGTGATTGATTTTTTCATCTTTTTCTATTTTGGAATTGTTCAAAACTATCTAAGGCATTATATACGGTGCCTAACGAGAACGAATCTGGAGATCGGCATGCGTTTGACCAAGCAGACCAACTATGCTGTTCGCATGTTGATGTACTGCGCTGCCAATGAAGGCAGTCTCAGCCGGATTCCCGAAATTGCCAAGGCATACGGCGTTTCCGAGCTCTTCCTGTTCAAGATCCTGCAGCCGCTGAACAAGGCTGGTCTCGTCGAGACCGTGCGCGGCCGCAACGGTGGCGTCCGCCTCGGCAAGCCTGCGGACAAGATCAGCCTCTTCGACGTCGTGCGCGTCACCGAAGACAGCTTCGCCATGGCCGAGTGCTTCGAGGATGATGGCGAAGTCGATTGCCCGCTGGTCGATAGCTGCGGCCTGAACTCGGCGCTGCGCAAGGCGCTGAACGCCTTCTTCGATGTGCTTACGCAGTACTCGATCGACGATCTGGTCAAGGCCCGTCCGCAGATCAACTTCCTGCTCGGCCTCGAAGGCAATCATCATCACCCGAAGTCGCGGGCTGTCGCACCCGCTGCTTGAGGTAGCGTTTCTTTATTTTTCGCAACCGCAGTCACTGATCGTGGCTGCGGTTGTTTCGTTTCCGGATTCAGACCTCAAGCGTCTGCCCAATGGGCCCGTATTTGCACTGTCGTTGATATGCGCAACATTAAATGTGACCAAAACAAGGGTTATCCAGCGTGAATATTGCTAAATGCGGCCCATTTTCGGCGTAAAATTACTAAAGTTGCCCGGTCGGAAAAATTTTCCGGCCCGGTCGTTGATTTAAACAATCAAATATCGTTCCATCGGCGCTCGATCGGGAGGAGCGCTCTGCGATCAGACAAACGTATAAAAGAACAAACCTGGGAAACGAAATCATGAAAAAGATCTCTGTCCTTCTGGCAGCGACCGTTTTGGCCTCGGCCATGGCGTCGACCGCTTGGTCCAAGACGCTTGTATATTGCTCGGAAGGATCGCCGGAAGGCTTCGATCCCGCAATCTACACGGCTGGCACCACCTTCGACGCTTCCTCGCGTACCGTCTACAGCCGCCTGGTTGAGTTCAAGCATGGCAAGACCGAAGTCGAGCCGGGCCTTGCTGACAGCTGGACCGTTTCCGATGACGGCCTGACCTATACGTTCAAGCTGCATCCGGGCGTCAAGTTCCAGACCACCGAGTTCTTCACGCCGACCCGCGACCTCAACGCTGACGACGTCGTCTTCTCGTTCGACCGCCAGCTGAAGGCCGACAGCCCCTGGGCCAAGTACGTCGCCGGCGTTTCCTACGAATACGCTGCCGGCATGGGCTTCCCGGATCTGATCAAGTCGGTCGAAAAGGTCGATGACCTGACCGTCAAGTTCACGCTGAACCATCCGGAAGCACCGTTCCTCGCCGACCTCGCGATGGACTTTGCATCGGTCGTTTCCAAGGAATATGCCGACAAGCTGCAGGCCGATGGCAAGATGGAGCAGATGAACCAGATGCCGCTCGGCACCGGTCCGTTCACCTTCGTCGCATACCAGCCGGATGCCGTCATCCGCTACAAGGCCAACGAAACCTACTTCAAGGGCAAGGAAAAGATCGACGATCTCGTTTTCGCGATCACCCCCGACGCTTCGGTTCGCGCTCAGAAGCTCAAGGCCGGCGAATGCCACATCATGCCTTACCCGAACGCTGCCGACGTCAAGGATCTGAAGGCTGATTCCAGCCTCAAGGTTCTGGAACAGCCGGGCCTGAACGTTTCCTACCTCGCCTACAACACGCAGCAGGCGCCGTTCGACAAGCCTGAGGTGCGCAAGGCGCTCAACATGGCGATCAACAAGCAGGCGATCGTCGATGCCGTCTTCCAGGGCGCTGGCCAGGTTGCCAAGAACCCGATCCCGCCGACGATGTGGTCCTACAACGACGCCGTCAAGGACGATGCCTACAGCCCCGACGAAGCCAAGAAGATGCTTGAAGCCGCTGGCGTCAAGGATCTCTCGATGAAGATCTGGGCAATGCCGGTCTCGCGTCCGTACATGCTGAACGCACGTCGCGCCGCCGAGCTGATGCAGGCTGACCTCGCAAAGGTTGGCGTCAAGGTCGAGATCGTCACCCACGAATGGGCCGAATACCTGAAGCTCTCCAAGGACGTGAAGCGCGATGGCGCCGCCATCCTCGGCTGGACGGGTGACAACGGTGATCCGGACAACTTCCTCGACACGCTGCTCGGCTGCGAAGCTGTCGGCGGCAACAACCGCGCGCAGTGGTGCAACAAGGAATTCGACGCCCTCGTGAAGAAGGCCAAGAAGACCTCTGACGTTGCTGAGCGCACGAAGCTCTACGAAGAAGCACAGGTCGTCTTCAAGAAGGAAGCACCCTGGGCAACCCTCGACCATTCGACGGAATTCGTTCCGATGAACGCCAAGGTTTCCGGCTACGTGCAGGATCCGGTCGGTGTTCACCGCTTCGACGGCGTTGATATCGCCGAATAACCAAAACTATGCAAAGATGCCCGACAAGATCGGGCTTGGCCGGCGGTCAGGTTTGATACCTGACCGCCGGACTAATATGGACATATGATATGTTTCGTTTTTTCATCGGGCGCCTAGCGGTCCTGATCCCCACCTTCCTCGGTGTTTCCATCATCGCCTTCGCGTTCATCCGCCTGCTGCCCGGAGATCCGGTCATGCTGATGTCGGGCGAGCGTGTCATGGCGCCGGAACGCCATGCTGAAATCATGCACGACCTCGGCCTCGATCGGCCCGTTTACGTCCAGTACATCGATTACCTCGGTAATCTCGTGCAGGGCGATCTCGGTTCGTCGATCGTCACCAAGCGACCGGTCCTGCAGGAGTTCATGTCGCTGTTTCCGGCAACGCTGGAGCTGTCGCTCTGTGCCATCCTGTTCGCCATCATCCTCGGCATTCCCGCCGGCATCTTCGCCGCGGTGAAGAGGGGGACGTGGTTCGACCAGGGGGTCATGGGCGTCGCCCTTGTCGGCTACTCGATGCCGATCTTCTGGTGGGGCCTGCTCCTCATCGTTCTCTTCTCGAATACGCTGCACTGGACACCCGTCTCCGGCCGTATCTCGCTGATGTACTTCTTCAAGCCGGTCACCGGCTTCATGCTGATCGACAGTCTGCTGTCCGGTCAGGCCGGCGCCTTCAAGTCGGCCTTCCAGTCGCTGATCTTGCCGACCATCGTTCTCGGCACCATCCCGCTGGCCGTTATCGCCCGCCAGACCCGCTCGGCCATGCTCGAGGTTCTCGGCGAGGATTACGTCCGCACCGCCCGCTCCAAGGGTCTGGCCCCGCTGCGCGTCGTCGGCGTACATGCGCTGCGCAACGCCATGATCCCTGTCGTCACCTCGATCGGCCTGCAGGTCGGCGTTCTCCTCGGTGGCGCGATCCTCACTGAAACCATCTTCTCCTGGCCGGGTATCGGCAAGTGGATGGTCGATGCGGTGTTCAAGCGTGATTACACCGTGGTTCAGGGCGGCCTGCTCCTGATCGCGGCCATCATCATGCTCGTCAATCTGATCGTCGATCTCATGTACGGTCTCATCAACCCACGCATCAGACACTAGGAGCGGCCCATGAGCACGACAAACACCACGTCTGCCCAGCCCTCCGGTCTCTCGGAGTTCTGGTACTACTTCTCCCGAAACAAGGGCGCGGTCATCGGCCTCGTCGTCTTCGTCTTCGTTCTCCTGCTGGCGATCTTCGCATCCGTCGTCGCCCCGCATGATCCGAACGTGCCGTCGGGCTTCCAGCGCCTGCCGCCGGCATGGTCGGAAGGCGGCAACAGCGCCTATCTGCTCGGCACCGATGCAGTCGGTCGCGACATGCTTTCGCGCCTGATCTTCGGTACCCGCTTCTCGCTGTTCATCGGCCTCGTCGTCGCCTCGCTGTCGGCCGTCGCCGGCGTCCTGCTCGGCCTCATCGCCGGTTACTTCCGTGGCCGCACCGATACGATCATCATGCGCGTCATGGATATCATCCTGGCCTTCCCGTCGCTGCTTCTGGCCCTCGTGCTGGTCGCCGTTCTCGGTCCCGGCCTGTTGAACGCCATGATCGCGATCTCGATCGTCAACCAGCCGCACTTCGTCCGCCTGACCCGCGCCGCCGTCATCAGCGAGCGCGAGAAGGAATATGTCGTGGCCTCCCGCGTCGCCGGCGCCGGCACGCTTCGCCTGATGTTCAAGACGATCCTGCCAAACTGCCTGGCACCGCTGATCGTCCAGGCAACGCTCGCCTTCTCGGCGGCGATCCTCGACGCGGCGGCCCTCGGCTTCCTCGGCATGGGCGCCCAGCCGCCGACATCCGAGTGGGGCACGATGCTCGCCGACGCCCGCGAGTTCTTCCAGAGCTCGCCGTCGCTCGTCACTTTCCCGGGCCTGTGCATCCTCATCACCGTTCTCGCCATCAACCTGATGGGCGACGGTCTGCGCGATGCGCTCGATCCCAAACTGAAGAGGTCCTGATATGGCACTTCTCGAAATCGAAAATCTCGTCGTCGAGTTCCAGACCTCGACCGGCACCTTCCGCGCCGTCGATGGCGTGTCGATGAAGGTCTCTGCCGGTGAGGTTCTCGCCATCGTCGGCGAATCCGGCTCCGGCAAGTCCGTCTCCATGCTGGCCGCCATGGGCCTCTTGCCCTGGACCGCGAAGGTCACCGCCGACAAGCTGGTCTTCGACGGTCGCAACCTGCTCGGCATGTCCGGAAGCGAGCGCCGCAAGATCATCGGCAAGGACATGTCGATGATCTTCCAGGAGCCGATCGCCAGCCTCAACCCGTGCTTCACGGTCGGCTTCCAGATCGAGGAAGTGCTGCGCATTCACCTCGGCCTCGGCAAGGCGGAGCGCCGCAAGCGCGCCATCGAGCTCTTCGAAGCCGTCGGCATTCCGAACCCGGCCGAGCGCCTCGGCCACTTCCCGCACCAGATGTCGGGTGGCCAGTGCCAGCGCGTGATGATCGCGATTGCGATTGCCTGCAATCCGAAGCTCCTGATCGCCGACGAGCCGACCACAGCACTCGACGTCACGATCCAGAAGCAGATCCTCGATCTCCTGATGCGCCTGCAGACGGAACACGGCATGGGTCTCATCATGATCACCCACAACATGGGCGTGGTCGCCGAGACCGCCGATCGCGTGATCGTGCAGTACAAGGGCCGCAAGATGGAGGAGGCCGACGTGCTGTCGCTGTTCGAAGCACCGAAGAGCGATTACACCCGCGCGCTGCTCGCGGCTCTGCCCGACAACGCCACCGGCGACCGCCTGCCGACCATCGGCGAAATCTTCAAACAGACGAGTGAGGGAGCGGCCCAATGACGCCAGTCCTCGAAGGCAAGAACATCGTCCGCAACTACTTTCTGCCGGGTGGCCTGTTCAAGAAAGAAAAGACCGTCCACGCCGTCAAGGGCGTGAACTTCAAGGTGGAACAGGGCAAGACGCTCGCCATCGTCGGTGAAAGCGGCTGCGGCAAGTCCACGCTCGCCCGCATCATCACTATGATCGATCCGGCAAGCGACGGCGAACTCTTCATCGACGGCAAGAAGGTGGATATCGCAGCCGGCGACCTGACGCCCGAGATGCGCCGCAAGGTGCAGATCGTGTTCCAGAACCCCTATGGTTCGCTGAACCCGCGCAAGAAGATCGGCGATATCCTGATGGAACCGCTGATCATCAACACCAACACGCCCGCTGCCGAACGCCGCGAACTGGCGATGTCGATGTTGAAGAAGGTCGGCCTGCAGGACGTCCACTTCAACCGCTATCCGCACATGTTCTCCGGCGGCCAGCGCCAGCGTATCGCCATTGCCCGCGCGCTGATGCTGAAGCCACGGCTTCTGGTGCTGGACGAGCCGGTCTCGGCGCTCGATCTGTCGGTCCAGGCACAGGTGCTGAACCTGCTTGCCGACCTGCAGGACGAGCTGAACCTGACCTACGTTTTCATCAGCCACGACCTCTCGGTCGTCCGCTACATGGCCGATGACGTCATGGTCATGTATTACGGCGAAGCTGTCGAATACGGATCGCGGGATCAGGTTTTCAACGACCCGCAGCACAGCTATACCAAGACATTGTTCGCGGCGACGCCGCGCGCCGATGTCGACACCATCAGGGCACGTCTCGCCCGCAAGAATGCGGCCATCGCGTCGTAAGCTTGGGTCTCCTGACACGGCGGATCATGCCGAGGTGAGGAGAGTTTCTGGAATGTCAGCACAAAACACGCGCCCCCATGCCATCATCGTCATGGGGGTCAGCGGCTGCGGCAAGTCGTCCGTGGGCGAGGCCATAGCGCAAGCGCTCGCCGTCGAATTCGCCGAAGGCGACGCTCTGCATCCGGCCTCGAATGTCGAGAAGATGTCGAAGGGCATTCCGCTCGCCGACGAGGATCGCATGCCCTGGCTCGATATCATCGGCCAGACCATTAAAGCCGCTCTCGACCGCAATGAGGGCATCGTCGTTTCCTGCTCGGCGCTGAAGAAAAGCTACCGCGACCGCCTGCGCGCCGCCGTCGATGGCAACCTGTTCTTCGTCTACCTGCACGGCTCCAAGGAGCTCTTGACCGCACGCATGGGCGCCCGCAAGGGCCACTTCATGCCGCTCTCTTTGCTTGAAAACCAGCTGGCAACGCTCGAAATCCCGACCGGCGAGCCGGGCGTCGTCACTGTCGATATCGATGGAACGATCGACGAGATCGCGAAGACGGCGCTCCGCGATCTCAAGGCTTTGGGTATATCCTAGCCGGATCGTTTACGGATTGAACCGTTGCGGCGAATAGGCAGAGATATCAACGAAGGGCTTTTCGCCCGTCATCTGCTCCGCCAACGCCCTTCCGGTCACCGGCCCAAGCGTCAGCCCGTGATGCGCGTGGCCGAAGGCGAACCACAGGCCTTCGTGGCGCGGCGCCTTGCCGATGATGGGCATCATGTCGGGCGTGCAGGGGCGGGCGCCCATCCAGGGTTCCGGATCCAGCCGCTCGCCAAGCGGAAACACACCGCGCGCCACCGTTTCAGCGCGGTCGAGCTGCACCGGCGTCTTCGGCGCGTCGATCGCCGCGAACTCCGCGCCCGTCGTCAGCCGGATGCCGTTTTCCATCGGCGCCATCAGATAGCCGAGCTCCGTGTCGGCCACGGTGTTGTTGAGCACCGCATTGCCCTTCGCGGAATAATGCATGTGATAGCCGCGTTTGACCCCGAGCGGGAAGGCGTAGCCGAGCCGCCGTGTCGCCACCGCCGCCCACGGCCCGAGCGCCATCACCGCCTCGTCGGCTTCGACGGGACCCACGTCGGTCGCGATCTTCCAGCCGGCGCCGAACTTGCCGAAGGAGTTCGCATCCCCGGTGATAAAGCGACCGCCGATGCTTTCGAAATAGCGCAGATAGCTTGCCGTCAGCGCCTGCGGATTGATGACCGACCACGGATCGCGCCACTTCAGCGCGCCAACGAAGCCGAGATTGAGATCCGGCTCCAGCCGCGCCAGATCGCCAGTATCCAGCTTGTCGAAGCCGACGCCGAATTCCCGCTGCAACCGCTCGGCCTCGGCGAATTCCGCGTCGCGCTTTTCACCGGTGCGAAAAACCTCGATCCAGCCGTTCTTGCGGATCAGATGCTCGGCGCCGGCCGCCTCGATCAGATCGTTGTGCTCGGAGATCGAATGCGCGATCAGCGGCGCATAGGCCTTCGAGATCATCTGGTGGCGCTTGGTGTTGGAGTGCCACCAGTACCGCGCCAGAAACGTCAGCTGGCCCGGCAGCGCGTTCAGGTGATAATGCGCGTCGATACGGTTGTTGAAGGCGTAGCGGACGAGAAGGCCGAGCTGCTGCGGAAAGCCATAGGGGACCACGCCCTCACGCTGGATCAATCCGGCATTGCCGAAGGATGTGCCGTTGCCCGGCGGCTTGCGATCGATCAATGTCACCTGGCGTCCGCGCCGCTGCAGATGAATGGCCGTCGATACGCCGACGATGCCGGCTCCAAGCACGATTACGTTCTTCGTCATTTTCCCACGAAACCCACGATAGTCTAGGCATGGAAAATGCCCCTCCGCCAAGCCGCGTGCAAATGAAAAATCGCATTCATTTCAAAAACATTGCCGTCTTCAGCGCGCGGTTCTCGACCGAGATGCGAAGCCACAGCATCAGCCCGTTCAAGATGGAGAAAATGGCGGCATAAAGCGGCATGCCGAGCGCCAGCGGCAGCACCGCGATCTCACCGGTGACGACCGCGTAATTCGGATGCGAGAGCAGCCGATACGGTCCCTCACGCACCAGCGACGCCCCCGGCAGCACGATGATCCGCGTCGTCCATCGCCCCTTGAGCGTCGCCAGAACCCAAAGCCGCCCAAGCTGCAGCACGACGAAGAGCACGAGCCATATCGGCTGCACCGGATGGCCCGGCGCAAGCAGCCAGAGCCCGGCAAGCCAGCTCGCATGTAGCGCTATCATGACGGGATAATGCTCGGCGCCGATCTCGCGGGCGCCGCGCGCCATCAGCGCGCGGGTGTTGCGGCGGGCGATGATAAGCTCCGCCAGCCGCTGCAGCGTCACGAAACCGAGGATGATGATCGATGGCCACATGGTCAGGCCCTCGTCAACGTCACGCAGCTGGCCGAAAATCCCGGCCCCATCGCGATCATCGCCGCCCGCTTCGGCAATCCCTGGCGCAGCACCCGCTCAAGCACGAACAGCACGGTCGGCGAGGACATGTTGCCGTATTCCTCAAGCACCGCCCGCTCATGATCGAGCGCCGAGGACGGGATCGACAAGGCCGTCTCCAGCGCCGCCAGAACGCGTGCCCCGCCGGGATGGCAGATGAAGCGGTCGATATCCGCGCGGCTCAGTCCGTTGCGACCAAGAATGCCGTCGATCGCCGGCCCCAACTCCTTTTCCGCGAAGGGCGGCAGGGATTGCGCCAGCACGATCCCGAAGCCGGTATCGTCGATCTTCCAGCCCATGATCCCGAGCGTATCGGGAAACAGATGCTCCCCGGTGGATTCGACCGCGGCAAGCCCCTCCGGCCCAGCCCTCAAGATACAGGCCGCCGCACCATCGCCGAACAGCGCGGTTGCGATGATATTCGCCCGCGTCAGCTCATCGAGCCGGAACGCGAGCGTGCAGAGCTCGATCGAAACGAAGAGCACGGTCGCGCCGGGCCGCGCCTTGGCGAGCCGCGCTGCGATCGCGAAACCGGAAACGCCGGCCGCACAGCCGAGGCCGAAGACAGGCAGGCGCTCGACATCCGTCCGAAACCCGATCTCCGATGCCAGCTGCGCATCGAGGCTCGGCGTCGCGATGCCGGTCGAGGAGACCGTGACGATGCAATCGACATCGGCTCCCCTAAGCCCAGCCTGATCGAGCGCCGCCGTGACGGTCCGCCGAAACAGGTTTCGCGCCTCCTCCTGATAGGCCTGCATCCTGTCTTCCCAGCCGTGCGGCTCGGTGAACCATGAGAGTGGCCGCGCGGCATGCCGGGTGCGGATGCCGGCATTGATGAAGACCGGCACCAGATGCGCGAAGTCCTTCAGGCGGCTGGAAAACAGCCGCGCCGACGTCTCCGCGGCTTCCTCCTGCGTGATGACATGCAGTGGCGCCGCGGTGGCGAGGCTGAGTAGTTTGACGGTCTCGTTCACGAAAATGCTCCTGTTCGTCCCCCGGCGCACGCGGAGCAAACACGCCAGCCCGCGCTTTATTCGCCGCTGGCTCTCACGAAACGGTGATCGGAAAAATCGCGGCACGCGCCGAATAAACCCGCCGGCTGCGGTGTTCATTCGCCGCAACCCTGTCCTCAAGACCAACCGCGTCTCAGACATTGTCCCGAAGGAGATACATCATGACCTCAGCAACCTCCCGAATTGCATCCGTCCTCATCAGCGGCGCGATCGCCGCCTTCGCGTTCACCGCCCCTGCTTTCGCCGCCGGCGGCGATGATAGCGGCGGCGCCACCACGCCGACCTGCAAGAAGGGTGAGGTCTATGACAAGAAGACGCAGAAATGCGTCAAGCAGTCGGGCGCCAACATCACCGACGACAACCGCACCGAATACGCCTATTCGCTCGCCAAGGCAGGCCGTTACGACGAGGCGCTGGCCATGCTCGACACGCTGAAGGACCAGAACACCGCCGAGGCGCTGAACTACCGCGGCTACGCAACGCGTAAGCTCGGACGCACGGATGAAGGCATTGGCTACTATCTGAAGTCGGTCCAGCTCGATCCGCAATATGCAAAGGTCCGCGAATATCTCGGCGAAGCTTATGTCATCAAGGGCCGCATCGATCTCGCCAAGGAGCAGCTCGGCACCATCAAGACGCTGTGCGGCACGTCTTGCGAGGAATATCGCGATCTCAACGAAGCGATCACCAATCCGTCGAAGATCTAAAGCATGTCGCGCAAAAGTGTGCAGCGGTTTTGCGGCACCGACATGCGACAAAACAAAGACTTAAAGCGTGGCGAGCGAATCCGAAGGATCGCGACACGCTTTAACGCGCGAGAACACCCGATAATGTGACGAGGAACATGCCGATGGTCGTCGCTTACACGACATTTCCTGCCTATAGTCACGCCAACAAGACCGCGCCGGCTCGCCCGGTGCGGTCTTCGGCAAACCCCGTGGCGGAGGCGGCCATCGCAAGCGAATCCGATATCAGGAGCGGTCTGACGGAAAACCTGTCGCGGCTCTGGCGCTATGGTCTCGTGCTCTCGCATCGCCGCGACGTGGCCGACGATCTGGTGCAGCAGACCTGCGTGCGCGCTCTGGAGAGGGCCACGCAGTTTCAAGTGGGCACAAGGCTCGACCGCTGGCTGTTTGCCATTCTGCATTCGATCTGGCTCAATGAAATCCGCTCGCGGCGGGTCCGCGAAGGGCAGGGCTTCGTCGACGCCGAGCAGGTGCTCGTCGTCGATGGTGCGCGCGAAACGGAGACGCATGTCATGGCCGCTCAGGTGCTTCGTCTCGTTGGCGCGCTGCCCGATGCGCAACGTGCCGCGGTCTTCCTGGCCTATGTCGAGGGCCTGTCCTACAAGGAGGTGGCCGCCGTGCTCGATATTCCGATCGGCACCGTCATGAGCCGGCTCGCCGCCGCCCGCGCGACCCTGGCCGGCAATCTGAAAGAGGAGGGCGGACGATGACCGACAAGACCACGATCCCCTCCGATGAGGAGCTGACCGCCTATCTCGACGGCGAACTGCCATCCGCGGAAGCCGCGCGTCTCGAAGCACTCCTGGAAATGGACGCCGAGCTGGCCGCCCGCCTCGAGTTCCTGTCCCGCGCCAGCCTGCCCTTCGCGCAGGCCTTCGATCCGCTGCTCGCTCAGGCGCCGAAGGCCGAGCTCGAAGCCATCCTCTCGCGCCTCTCCGCCGCACCATCGGCAACGCCGGCCCCCATCCGCCGTCGCTTCCTCGGCGCACTCGCCGCCTGCCTGGTGGCCGGCGTCATCGCCGACCGCGCCTTCATCGGGCTCAGCCGGCAGCTTGCCGCCACCGATGAAAGCAGCGAATGGCGCGCGACCGTCGCCGACTACATCGCGCTCTACACGCCCGAAACACTGGCCGGCCCGGTGCCCTCGCTTACGTCGCAGGTCGGTCAGCTGTCGGCCGTCGAAGCAAGGCTCGGCCTGCGCCTCTCTCCGGAAGCGATCGCGCTGCAGGGCGTCGATTTCAAGCGCGCGCTGCTCCTGCAATATGACGACCAGCCACTCGCCCAGCTCGCCTATCTCGACCCCGAGACGGGACCCCTAGCACTCTGCATCGTCCGCTCCGACAACGGTGTCCAGCCGCCCGACGTCGAAGCCCGCAAGGGCATGAACGTCGTCTACTGGTCGGATAAGGCCCACGCCTTCATGCTGATCGGCCATGCGCCGCTGGAGCGGATGAAGACGTTGGCGGGAGATGTAAGGATGCGGTTGGCTGCTTGAGTGGGACGGTGTTGGGTGTTGTGCCGCGTGACACCCCCCTCTGTCCTGCCGGACATCTCCCCCACAAGGGGGGAGATCGACTCGCAGAGAGGTTTACGCCAAACGTTGAGGTGGATGCGAGCGGTTAAGCCCAGCCAATCTCCCCACCTGTGGGGGAGATGCCCGGCAGGGCAGAGGGGGGTAACCCACGGCAATACGCCAAATCTAAGCGACATCAAATAATTAGCTGGCAGACTCAGTGCCCGGAGCCCCCTCATCCGACCCTTCGGGCCACCTTCTCCCCGTTGGGGCGAAGGGGAGGTCGGCGCAAGCGGCCCAACCCGAGTCTCTTCTCCCCAACGGGGAGAAGGTGCCGGCATGCGGATGAGGGGGCTTCAGGCATAACGCCGACTGACCACCCCAAACCTACCCTACCGCCACATCGTCCGCATCCGCGCCGCCACATCCACCCTTATCTGCTGCGTACTCCGCTCCGAAGGCGTCGCGACCACGACAGGCCATGCCGCCGTCTCGAAATATTGCAGCAGCGTCACCGGAATGAACCGCGTGCGCGATGCATAGACGTGCCGGTCGCCCTGGCCGTGCTGGCCGCTGGTGAAGAAGCGTTGCGGGGTGATCAGCGTCAGATTGTCCTTGGCGCGCGTCATGCCGACATAGAGCAGACGGCGTTCCTCCTCGATCTCCTGCGTCGTGCCGACGGCGAGGTCGGAGGGGATGCAGCCGTCGACGACGTTCAGCATGAACACCGCCCGCCATTCCTGCCCCTTGGCCGAATGGATGGTGGAGAGGATCAGATAATCCTCGTCGAGCAGCGGCACGCCGGCCTGGTCGCTGGTGGCGTCGGGTGGGTCGAGCGTCAGTTCGGTGAGGAAGCGTTCGCGGTTGGCATAGCCTGATGCGATCTGCTCGAGCTGCAACAGATCGGCCTTGCGGGTGTCGGCGTCTTCGTGGATGCGGTCGAGATGCGGCTCGTACCATTCGCGCGCCTGCGCGATCTCGGCGGGCCACGGCCCGTTCGCCTTGCGCAATCCTTCCAGCAGTTGCACCAGTGCCGGCCAGCTTTCGCCGGTCTTGGCCGGCGGCGGGATTTCGGCGAGCGCCATCAGCGGCTCGGGGTCGGCGGCGATCGTGTCGAGGATCTTGCCCGCCGTCTGCGGCCCGATCCCCGGCAGCATCTTCAACAGGCGGAAGCCGGAGACCCGGTCGCGCGGGTTCTGCGCAAAGCGCAGGATCGCCAGCATGTCTTTCACATGCGCCGAATCCAGGAATTTCAGCCCGCCGAACTTGACGAAGGGAATGTTGCGCCGCGTCAGCTCCACTTCGAGCGGACCGCTGTGCGAGGAGGTGCGAAACAGCACCGCCTGCTGCTTCAGCGTCATACCCACTTCGCGGTTGGCGAGCACCTGCTCGACGATGTAGTTTGCCTGCTCGTTCTCGTCCTTGACGGTCAAGAGCTTCGGCCGCTCTTCGGATTGCCGGTCGGTCCAGAGGTTCTTGGTGAAGCGCTCGCGCGCCAGCTCGATAACGCCGTTGGCGGCAGCAAGGATCGTCGTCGTCGAACGATAGTTGCGGTCGAGCGTGATGATGTCGGCCGGCGGCTCAAAGGTTTTCGGGAAGTCGAGAATGTTGCGGATCGTCGCCGCCCGGAAGGAGTAAATGGATTGCGCGTCGTCGCCGACGACGGTTAAGCCCCGCCCGCCAGGCTTCAGCGCCATAAGCACGGAGGATTGCAGCCGGTTGGTATCCTGGTACTCGTCCACCATCACATGGTCGAAACGCCCGCCGATATCGGCTGCCAGTTCCGGGTCGCTCACCATCTGCGCCCAGTAGAGCAGCAGGTCGTCGTAATCGAGCACGTTCTGTGCCTGCTTGGCCTCGACATAGCAGGCAAACAGTTCGCGCAACTGCTCTTCCCAGGTCGCCACCCACGGATACCAGGTCTTCAACACCTCGGAGAGCGGCGTCTCGGAATTGACCGTGCGCGAATAGATCGCGAGGCACGTGCCCTTGGTCGGAAACCGGCTTTCGGTCTTGGAGAAGCCGAGCTCGTGCCGGATGAGGTTCATCAGGTCGGCGCTGTCTTCCCGGTCGTGGATGGTGAAATCGACATTGAGGCCGATCTGCTCTGCATAGATGCGGAGCAGTCGCGCGCCGATCCCGTGGAAGGTGCCGGCCCAGGTCAGCGCGTCGGTCATCACGGCGGAATTGGCGCCGAGCACCTGCCGGCAGATGCGCTCCACCCGCCGCGCCATCTCGGACGCCGCCCTGCGCGAGAAGGTCATCAACAGGATGCGGCGCGGATCGGCGCCATTGACGATCAGATGCGCCACCCGGTGCGCCAGCGTGTTGGTCTTGCCCGATCCGGCGCCGGCGATGATCAGAAGCGGACCGCCCGTCGTATCCGGTCCCTGACCGACCCCATGCTCCACGGCAAGACGCTGCCGTTCGTTCAGTTTCTCGAGATAGGCCGCCGCCTGCATCTATTCTTCAGCCTCTAGCATACGCGTCGCGGCAAAAGCGCGACTCGGGAACAAATATGGAACGTATCAGTGCCGTCTGATGTTTGGAAGTCCCACGGCGATGTCACCACAGGGAAACGGTCCTAAGCGAACATTTGGTGCACTGCGGAAAACGGGCGACATCTCAGGTGTTGCGTGGCATAAGGGCGCCGAAAACCTGTTTTGGACCACGCTTCCCATGATCCGCATCGAAAATATCAGCAAGCAGAACAGCCACCGCATCCTCTTCATCGAGGCCTCGGCGGCGCTCAACAAGGGCGAGAAGATCGGCCTCGTCGGCCCGAACGGCGCCGGCAAGACGACGCTCTTCCGCATGATCACAGGCGAGGAGCAGCCCGATGAGGGCAATGTCGCCGGTGAAAAGGGTGTCACGATCGGCTACTTCAACCAGGATGTCGGCGAAATGTCCGGCCGCAGCGCCGTGGCCGAGGTCATGGAAGGCGCCGGCCCCGTCAGCGTTGTCGCCGCCGAGTTGCGCGAACTCGAAGCCGAGATGGTCGATCCCGACAAGCTCGACGAGATGGATCGCATCATCGAGCGCTATGGCGAGGTGCAGGCGCGCTACGAGGAGCTGGACGGCTACGCGCTCGAGGGCCGCGCTCGCGAAGTGCTCGATGGCCTGAGCTTCACCCAGGAAATGATGGATGGCGATGTCGGCGGCCTCTCTGGCGGCTGGAAGATGCGCGTCGCGCTCGCCCGCATCCTGTTGATGCGCCCTGATGTCATGCTGCTCGACGAGCCGAGCAACCACTTGGATCTCGAAAGCCTGATCTGGCTGGAAGAATTCCTGAAGAACTATGACGGCGCGCTTTTGATGACATCGCACGACCGCGAGTTCATGAACCGCATCGTCGGCAAGATCATCGAGATCGATGGCGGCCAGCTCACCTCCTATTCCGGCGACTATGCCTTCTACGAGCAGCAGCGCGCCCAGAACGAGAAGCAGCAGCAGGCGCAGTTCGAGCGCCAGCAGGCCATGCTTGCCAAGGAAATCAAGTTCATCGAACGCTTCAAGGCACGCGCCTCACATGCCTCGCAGGTCCAGAGCCGCGTCAAGAAGCTGGAAAAGATCGACCGCGTCGAGCCGCCCAAGCGCCGCCAGTCGGTCGCCTTTGAGTTCCTTCCCGCGCCGCGCTCCGGCGAAGACGTGATCAACCTGAAGAACGTCCACAAGAAGTACGGCAGCCGCGCGATCTATGAAGGCCTCGACTTCATGGTTCGCCGCAAGGAGCGCTGGTGCATCATGGGCATCAACGGCGCCGGCAAGTCGACGCTGCTGAAGCTGGTGACGGGCTCCACCGAGCCGGATCAGGGCACGGTTGCTCTCGGCGCCAGCGTCAAGCTCGGCTATTTCGCCCAGCACGCCATGGACCTGCTCGATGGCGAACGCACGGTTCTCGAATGGCTGGAAGATTCATTCCCGCTGGCCGGCCAGGCACCGCTTCGCGCGCTCGCCGGCTGCTTCGGCTTTTCCGGCGACGATGTCGAAAAGAAGTGCCGGGTTCTCTCCGGTGGCGAAAAGGCGCGTCTGGTCATGGCCAAGATGCTGTTCGACCCGCCCAACCTGCTCGTCCTCGACGAGCCGACCAACCACTTGGATCTCGACACCAAGGAAATGCTGATCAAGGCGCTGTCGCAATACGAAGGCACCATGCTCTTCGTCAGCCACGACCGCCACTTCCTGGCGGCGCTGTCCAACCGCGTGCTGGAGCTGACGCCCGATGGCATCCACCAGTACGGCGGCGGCTATACAGAGTACGTCGAGCGCACCGGCCAGGAAGCGCCGGGTCTGCGGGGATAATAAAATGCCGGGCGGTGACGTCCGGCATTTTTCATTGCGGTGAGATTGATGCGCGGGCGCTTACGCCCGCTCCTCCCAAACCTTGGCGATCTCGACGATCGTCTTGGCCGCCCGCTCCATATCCTGGCGGCTCACCCATTCCAGCGGGGAATGAAACGCGTGACCGCCGGCGAAGATGTTGGGGCAGGGCAGGCCCATGAAGGAGAGACGCGAGCCGTCGGTGCCGCCGCGAATGCTGCCGCGCTTCGGGTCCATCCCGGCGCGTCGGATGCCCTCGACGGCATTTTCGACGATATCAGGGTGGCGATCGACCACTTCCTTCATGTTGCGATACTGCTGCTTGACCTCGAACGTGTAGGTCGAACCCGGATAGCCCGACATCACGTCCTTTACGATCGCTTCCAGCATCTCTTCCTTGGCCGTCAGTCCCGCATTGTCGAAATCGCGGATGATCAGCCCGATCTCGGCCTTTTCCATCGAGCCGGTAAAGCCGGTCGGATGAATGAAGCCCTGCCGGCCCGAGGTCGTCTCGGGGCCGATATCCTTCGGCAACCGGTCGATGATCGCGCCGGCTATCTTGATGGCATTTTCCATCTTCCCCTTGGCGAAACCGGGATGGATGGCGACACCCTGGATGGCGATCTCGACACCATCGGCCGAAAACGTCTCGTCCTCGATATGCCCGGCCGTTGAACCATCCATCGTGTAGGCGAAATCGGCACCGAGCTTCCTCAGGTCCACCTTGTCCACGCCGCGGCCGATCTCCTCGTCCGGCGTGAACAGGATCTTGATCGTGCCATGCTTGATATCGGGATTGGAAACGAGGAACTGAGCTGCCGTCATGATTTCGGCGATCCCCGCCTTGTCGTCGGCGCCGAGCAGCGTCGTTCCATCCGTCGTGATGATGTCGTTGCCGATCTGGTTCTTAAGCTCCGGATGCTCGCTCACCCGGATCACCTGCTGCGTATCAGCAGCCAGACGGATATCGCCGCCCTCGTAGTTGCGCAGGATCTGCGGCTTGACGTTGGTGCCGCTGAAATCGGGCGCCGTGTCCATATGCGAGCAGAAGCAGATGACGGGCACCTGCTTGTCGGTATTCCCAGGAATGGTCGCGTAGATATAGCCGTGCTCGTCCAGATGCGCGTCCGAAAGGCCGATCGCCAACAGTTCCCCGACCAGCACACGCCCGAGGTTCTTCTGCTTCTCGGTGGAGGGCTGGCTCGGCGATTGCGGGTCGGATTGCGTGTCGATGACGACATAGCGCAGGAAGCGGTCGGTAACGGTATCGGTCATGATGCGGTCCATTCTTCTGTATCAACCGATCACTGCTCTATCCCTCATCGGCCGTCTGGTGAAGCACTTTCGGTTGCAGGCAGGTCGGCCTCGCGCAGCCGGTAGCCGACGCCGGTTTCGGTGGTGATGTATTGCGGCTGGTCGGGCGTGGCCTCGATCTTTTGCCTCAGCTGGCGCACATAGACGCGCAGATACTGCACATCCGCTGCCGGTCCCCAGATCTGCTTCAGCATGAATTGATGCGTCAGCACCTTGCCGGAATATTGCGCCAATACCCGCAGGATATCGTACTCCTTCGGCGACAGCTTGATCTCGCGTTCGTCGACCTTGACGATCCGCTTGACGAGGTCGATCGATAGTCCGCCGGTGCGAAACACCGCCTTCTCGCCCTGCTGCTGCAACCGGTGGCGCAGCGCCACGCGGATGCGGGCGCCGAGCTCGTTCATGCCGAAGGGCTTGGTTACGTAATCGTCCGCGCCCGTCTCCAGCGCCTTGACGATCCCGCCTTCATCGGTGCGGCTGGAAAGGATCACGACCGGTGTCGTCAGCCCCTGTTCGCGCCATTCGCCGAGCAGCGCGTGGCCCGGCGTGTCGGGAAGGCCGAGGTCGAGCACGATGAGATCGGGGCCGACCTCGCTTGCAAGCGCGCGCGCGGTCGCCGCATCCGGCGCTTCATGCACCTCGTATCCCTGCGCCGTCAGGCCGACGCGCAAAAGCTTGCGGATAGGGGGCTCGTCGTCGACGACGAGGATCTTCACGGGCGAACCGGTCATTTCATATCTTCCAGCTTCGTGATGTCATTCGTGATCTCTTGCGGGCGAGGCAGCCTGATGGTGAAGACGGCACCCGATCGGTCGGGCCGGTTTGCAGCAGAGATGGTGCCGCCCATCGCCTCGACGAAGCCGCGGCAGATGGACAGGCCAAGCCCAGTGCCGGCCCGCACCTGGTCGCCCTTGCGCACCCGGTAGAAAGTGTCGAACACGCGGTCGAGATCATTATCAGGAATGCCCGGGCCGCTGTCAGCGACCTGAACCATCACATCGCCGGTCACGATGCCATTGTTGGCCCATCCCTTGATCTCAACGGTCGAACCCTCGGGCGCGTATTTCGCGGCGTTGTCGATGAGATTGAACAGCACCTGCTCGAAGAGAACGGGATCGACCCGCACGGTCGGCAGGTCCGCCGGAATGGTCACGTGCACGCCGTGATGCGCCAGGATTTTGGCAGCGCGGCGAAGCGCGCTGCCGACGATGTCGCCGACATCGTGCAGCGCCGAATTCGGCTCCATCGCCCCGGATTCGATCCGGGTCATGTCGAGCAGATTGGCGATGAAGCGGTTCAGCCGCTCGGATTCGTCGACCACGGTAGAAAGCAGATCCTTGCGATCCTCCTCGCTCATCGAGGCGAAATAGTCGCGCAGCGTGGTTGAGGCGCCGAGCACAGCGGCAAGCGGAGTCTTCAGGTCGTGCGAAATCGAGGTCAGCAGCGCCGAGCGCAGCCGGTCGGCCTCGGCGGCGAGCTTCGCCTGGTCGACGTCGGCCACCAGCTGGATACGCTCGATCGCAAGGGCGGCCTGGTCCGCCAGCGCGTCCAGCAATCTCTGCTGCTCCGGCGTCAGAAGCGGCCCGTCGCGGCGGTCGCTGTCGAGCCCGATCACGCCGACGGCGGCGCGTCCGGTGCGCAGCGGCACATAAAGCCGCTTGGCGCCGGGCAGCGTGTCTGCGCCGCGCCCGGCGGCGTGGTTGTGCTCCCAGGCCCAGCGCGCGGCCGCGATGTCTGCATCGTCAAGCGTATCATCAGGCGGATAGCCGGCCCTGACCGCGATCGTCCCGTTCTCGGGCAAAAGCAGCACGACCCGCACCCGCAGCATCGAGGCCAGCTGGAAGGCGGTCGCCCAGAGCACGTCGTCAAGCGTGCCGGTGCCGGCCAGTTTCTTAGAGAAAAGATAGAGATCCTCGGTCGTGCGCGCCCGCTGCCGCGCCGCGGATGCCTGCCGCTGCACCGTCGCCGTCAGGTTGCTGGCGACGATCGCCACGCCGAGGAAGAAAAACAGCGCCAGCACGCTCTCAGGATCGCTGATCGTCAGCGTGTAGCGCGGTGGCAGGAAGAAGAAGTTGAAGGCGAAGGCGCCGAGCAGGCAGGAAAACAGTGCCGGCCTCAGCCCGTGCAGCACCGCCGAGGTCAGCACCGCCATCAAGAACACCAGGGCCAGATTGCGCACGTCGAGCACCTGGTCGAGAACGATGCCGGCGACAAGCGCGATCGCGACATAGACGACCGCCAGCAGATAGGCGCGCAGATCGAAGGCTGGACGCGCCGTCGCCGCCTTGACGCCGCGTTGCGCACCACCCTTCTGCTCGTCGCCCGAAATGACGTGAACGCTGATATCGCCCGCCTTGCGGATCAGGAGGTCGGCGGCAGACGGTGAGAACCACTCCCGCCATGTCGGCTGTTTTGGCGCGCCGATCACGATGTGGGTGACGTTGTTGGAGGCGGCGTAGCGGATCAGCTCTTCCGAGGTCTCGCGCCCCGGAACGGTGATCGCCTCGCCGCCGAGCTGTTCGGCCAGCCGCAGATTGGCGGCCAGTGTGTCGCGCTCGCCCTCGCTGAGGTTGATCGAGCGGTTGGTCTCGACATAGACCGCGGCCCAGGGCGCCCTCAGCCGCGAGGCCATGCGTGCGGCATAGCGCACCAGAGACGCCGAGGCCGGATGGTGATCGACCGAGACCAGCACGCGCTCGCTCGCGGCCCACGGGCCGGAGATCGCATGCGCCTGCATGTGGTTCAGAAGCTGGTCGTCCACCCGCTGCGCCGTGCGCCGAAGCGCCAGCTCTCGCAGCGCCGTCAGGTTGCCCGGCGTGAAATAGTTGGTCAGCGCCCGTTCGGCGGTATTGGCCATGTAGACCTTGCCGTCATGAAGACGCTTGATCAGGTCGTCGGGCGTAAGATCGATGATCTCGACATCGTCGGCCATGTCGATCACCTTGTCCGGCACCGTCTCGCGCACCCTGATGCGGGTGATCTGCGAGACGACGTCGTTCAGGCTCTCGACGTGCTGGATGTTGAGCGTCGAATAGACGTCGATGCCGCGATCCAGCAGTTCTTTGACGTCGAGATAGCGCTTCGGATGCCGGCTGCCCTCCGCATTGGAGTGGGCGAGTTCATCGACCAGCACGAGGTCGGGCTTGCGGGCGATGATGGCGTCGATATCCATCTCCTCCAGCCGCCGGCCCCGGTAGTCGACCGCCACGCGCGGCACGATCTCGAAGCCCGCAAGCATCGCCTGCGTCTCCTTGCGGCCATGCGTCTCGACGACACCAACCACCACATCGACGCCATCGGCGATCTTCGCGCGCCCGGAGGCCAGCATCTCATAAGTCTTCCCGACGCCGGGCGCTGCCCCCAGAAAGATCTTCAACCGCCCACGCGTTTCCGCCCGCGCTTTTTCAAGAAGCGCCTCGGGCGAGGGCCGTCCGGCCTGTTCGCGGTTGTCGTCTGGCATGCGGTGTTGTTCTTTCCTGGCGGTCGGCGCAAGCGGCCCCCTCATCCCTTGTGCAACTTGTTGCACCTGAACCCTTCGGGCCACCTTCTCCTCGTGGGGGAGAAGGGAGGAGCCGCGACGCCTGCGGTTCTCCTCTCCCCTCGGGGAGAGGGTGGCCGAGCGCAGCGGAGGCCGGGTGAGGGGGGCTCTGGCTGTTTCACTCACTCATAGAAGCATCAAGCCTCTGGTTCAACTTGAGAACATTGACCGCCGGCTCTCCGAGAAAACCAAGCTCCCGACCCTCGACAGCGCCATCCACCAGCGTCTTCACCTTGGCCTCGTCCAGACCGCGCGCCTTGGCAACGCGCGGTACCTGGAAGTAGGCGGCATCCGGCGAGATGTGCGGGTCAAGACCGCTGCCCGACGCGGTGACGAGGTCGGCCGGCACGGGCGCGTTCGGGTTGCTGGCCTTGGCGGCCTCGTAGTCGGCCTTCACCCGGTCGATCAGCTTGCTGCTGGTCGGGCCGAGGTTGGAGCCGCTGGAGCTTGCCGCATTGTAGCCGTCGCCGGCCGCCGACGGGCGACCGTGGAAATACTGCTCGCCGGTGAAGGCCTGGCCGATCAGCGACGAGCCGATGACCTTGCCGTCCTTCTCGATCAGGCTGCCGTTCGCCTGGGCGGGAAACAGCGCCTGCGCGGCGCCCGTCATGGCGAGCGGATAGACGAGGCCGGTGATGGCTGTGGTGGCGACGATCATCACGATCGCGGGACGAAGTTGCTTGAGCATGGACATAACTCCTTAGACGAGGCCGATGGCTGATATCGCCATGTCGATCGCCTTGATGGCGACGAACGGAACGACGATGCCGCCCAGGCCGTAGATCAACAGGTTGCGGGACAGCAGCGCGCCGGCGCCAATCGGCCGATAGCGCACGCCGCGCAGCGATAGCGGGATCAGCGCGATGATGATCAACGCGTTGAAGATGATCGCCGAGAGAATGGCGCTCTGCGGCGTCGACAGGCCCATGACGTTGAGCGCCGTCAGCTGCGGATAGAAGGTCAGGAACATCGCCGGGATGATCGCGAAATACTTGGCGACGTCATTGGCGATCGAAAACGTCGTCAGCGCGCCGCGCGTCATCAGGAGCTGCTTGCCGATCTCGACGATCTCGATGAGCTTCGTCGGGTCGCTGTCGAGATCGACCATGTTGCCGGCCTCGCGGGCGGCCACGGTGCCGGTGTTCATGGCAACGCCGACATCCGATTGCGCCAGCGCCGGCGCGTCGTTGGTGCCGTCGCCGCACATGGCGACCAGCTTGCCCTTGGCCTGCTCCTCGCGGATCAGCGCCAGCTTGTTCTCAGGCGTCGCCTGCGCCAGGAAATCGTCGACGCCGGCTTCGGCCGCAATTGCCGCCGCTGTCATCGGGTTGTCGCCGGTCACCATGACGGTGCGAATGCCCATGCGGCGCAGTTCCGCGAAACGCTCGCGGATGCCGCCCTTGACGATATCCTTCAGCTGGATGACGCCGAGCAGGCGACCGTCGCGGGCAACGGCAAGCGGCGTGCCGCCTGCCTTGGCGATCTCGTCGGCAATGGCCTGCAGTTCGCGCACCGTGTCGGAGTTCGAGCGCAGCGCGATCGCCGTGTTGCCCGAGGCGATGGCGGAACCACCGTCGACATAGGAGAGCACCGCATCGACGGCACCCTTGCGGATCGACGATCCCTCGACATCGACGCCGCTCATGCGGGTCTGCGCGGTGAAGGGGATGAAGGTGGCCTTCAGGCTGGTCATGTCGCGGCCGCGGATCGCGTATTTCTCCTTGGCGAGCACGACGATCGAGCGCCCCTCGGGCGTCTCGTCGGCAAGCGAGGCGAGCTGTGCCGCATCGGCCAGTTCCTGCTCACTGACCCCGCGTACAGGACGGAAGGCGGTCGCCTGGCGGTTGCCGAGCGTGATCGTGCCCGTCTTGTCGAGAAGCAGAATGTCGACGTCGCCGGCTGCTTCAACCGCGCGGCCCGACATGGCAAGCACGTTGAAGCGCACAAGGCGGTCCATGCCGGCAATGCCGATCGCCGAGAGAAGCGCGCCGATCGTCGTCGGGATAAGCGTCACGAACAGCGCGACCAGCACGATGATCGGGATCGAGCCGCCGGCATAGGCCGCAAAGCCCGGGATCGTCGCCGTGGCAAGCACGAAGATCAGCGTCATGCCGGCAAGCAGGATGTTGAGCGCGATCTCGTTCGGCGTCTTCTGCCGCTCGGCACCTTCGACGAGCGCGATCATCCGGTCGATGAAGGTCGAGCCGGCAGCCGCCGTGATGCGCACGCGTATCCAGTCGGACAGCACCTGCGTGCCGCCAGTGACAGCCGAGCGGTCGCCGCCCGATTCACGGATGACGGGCGCGGACTCACCGGTGATCGCCGCCTCGTTGACCGAGGCAACGCCTTCGATCACTTCGCCGTCGGAGGGGATGATATCTCCAGCCTCGACCAGCACAAGATCGCCCACCTTCAGGCTGGTTCCCGGCACCATGCGGTAGCCGCTGCCATTGTTGGCGGTCAGCAACTTGGCCTGGGTTTCAGTGCGCGCCTTGCGCAGGGAATCGGCCTGCGCCTTGCCGCGGCCTTCCGCGACCGCTTCGGCGAAATTGGCAAACAGCACCGTGAACCAGAGCCACAGGTTGATCTGGAACGAGAAGCCGAGATTGCTGCCGCCGGTCACGAGATCGCGGATGAAGAGGACGGTGGTCAGAACCGAAACCGTGGCGACGACGAACATCACGGGGTTCTTGGCAAGCGCCTTCGGGTTCAGCTTCTTGAAAGCCGCGCCGAAGGCCGGAATGAGAATGCGGGCATCGAGGATGCTCACGGATTTTGCCTGGCTCATAAGAGAACTCCAGCGTTTGAGACAATTATTGAATGGGGGCGGGCGCCGCGCTCTTAACCCTCCCCCCTTGTGGGGAGGGTGGCCGGCAGGCGGGAGGGGTTTTCCGCGAACGAAATTCCCCTCCCCAACCGCACCCTCTGTGAATCGAAATCGGTTCCGATCAGAAGCTCTGGCCGAAAATCAGTTTGTAGAGAGCGGCCGCAACCAGCAGGGCGGCCAGCATCAGAAGCGCCACGTCGGAGCCCTTTATCGATCTGGCTCCAGTCTTGCCCGCCCGCCCCGGAAGACCGGAACGGGCAGGGAGCTTGTGGCGCCTGAAGTGGCGGATCAGCATGGTCATGTCCTCAGAACGTCTGGCCCGAGATCATCATCAGGTGCTCGATGACGGGTCCGAGCGCCAGCGCCGGGAAGAAGGTCAGGCCGCCGACGATGACGATGGTGCCCGTCAAGAGGCCGACGAACAGTGGACCGCCCGTGGGGAAGGTGCCGTTCGAGGCCGGAACCGTCTTCTTGGCTGCCAGCGAACCGGCAATCGCCAGAGCCGGGATGATGACCAGGAAACGGCCGGCCAGCATCGCGATCCCGAGCGTCACGTTGTACCAGGGCGTATTCCCCGTCAGCCCGCCGAAGGCCGAGCCGTTATTGGCGGCTGCGGACGAGTAGGCGTAGAGGATCTCCGAGAAACCGTGCGGTCCAGCCGTGCCGACCGAGGCGACGGCCGAAGGCAGCACGCTTGCGATCGCGGTGAACACCAGCATCGTCAGCGGCAGGCAGAGGATGGCAAGCACCGCCATCTTCATCTCTTTCGCCTCGATCTTCTTGCCGAGATATTCAGGTGTGCGCCCGACCATCAGACCGGCCACGAAGATGGCGATGATGACGAAGAGCAGGATGCCGTAGAAGCCCGCGCCGACACCGCCGACGATCACTTCGCCGAGCTGCATGTTGATGAGCGGGATCAGGCCACCGAGCGCCGTGAACGAGCCGTGCATGGCGTTGACCGCGCCGCACGACGCTGCCGTGGTGATGACGGCGAAGAGCGAGGAGAGCGTGATGCCGAAGCGCACTTCCTTGCCTTCCATGTTGCCGCCTTCAAGGCCGAAGGCATGCATCAGCGGATTGCCGGCCGCTTCAGCCCAGTAGGTGACGCCGACGCCGATGAGGAAGAGCACGAACATGCTGGCAAGGATCGCCCAACCCTGTTTCTGGTTGCCGACCATGCGACCGAAGACGTTGGTCATCGCGGCACCGATCGCGAAGATCGCCACCATCTGGATCAGGTTGGAAATCGCATCGGGGTTTTCGAACGGATGCGCGGAATTGGCGTTGAAGAAGCCGCCGCCATTGGTGCCCAGCATTTTGATCGCCAGCTGCGAGGCAACGGGGCCGACCGCGATCGTCTGCTTGGCGCCTTCGAGCGTGGTCGCCTCGACATAGGCGCCAAGCGTCTGCGGCACGCCGAGTGCGACGAAGACAAGCGTCATAACGATGCAGAGCGGCAGGAGGATGTAGAAGGTCGCTCGCACCATATCGACCCAGAAATTGCCGACTGCCTTGCCGGATGCGCGCGAAAACGCCCGGATGAAGGCAAGCGCGATGGCAATGCCGGTGGCCGCCGAGACGAAGTTCTGCACGGTCAGTCCCGCCATCTGCGTCAGATAGGACATCGTGCTTTCGCCGCCGTAGTTCTGCCAGTTGGTGTTGCTGACGAAGCTGACGGCGGTGTTGAAGGAGAGCTCGGGCCCGACGGCGGCCATGCCGGCCGGGTTATAAGGCAGCACCGCCTGCAGGCGCAGCAGCGCGTAAAGCACCAGCGCGCCCAGGAGATTGAAGGCGAGCATCGAGATCGCATAGGTCGTCCAGTGCTGCTCTTCGCGCTCGCTGGTGCCCGACAATGCGTAAAGTCCCCGTTCGATCGGAACGAGGACGGGTGAGAGAAGCGTGCGCTCGCCCGAAAAGACACGCGTCATGTAGCCGCCGAGCGGTTTGACGAGCGCGAGAACGATCCCGCAGTAGAGCAGGATCTGAAGCCATCCGTTGAGGGTCATCTTGATTAACTTTCAATACCCGGCGCTATGAGAGATCAGAATCGCTCAGGGCGGATGAGGGCATAGGTGAGGTAGACGGTGAGGAACACGGTCACGGCACCGCTGAGGACATAGTCGAATATCACTGTGTTTCTCCCGCTAGAGGCTGTCGCAGACGTGTGCGTAGGCGGCGCAGAGCACGAAAAATAAGATCGTGATGCCGAGCAGAACGATGTCGATCATCGACCATCACTCCTTGAATTGTTTTCGAAATGGAGACGCGGCGCGGGTCGGTGGGCCATGCGCTTGTCCCTGGTGTCTCGGGCAAGATCTCGCGATCGCCCGGCCATCAATATGCGGCCGAAGCGCATTAAGGTTCGAGACGCGGGGAGGGGCGTCGATATAAAAATCTTATAAATGCGCTGGTGGGTTCGGCGGTCGCGGCAGGCGGCAAAAGCCGGCATTCAGGCCAGTTTGGCGAAAGCTTCCCGGCCTAGGGTTTGCGGATAAAGAAGCAGACCTGCGTTCGGCTGAATGCCGTTTTGCAATGTACGAAGGCGATTTGAATGCCCAAGACCGAGCCAAGCAATTCTTCGGCCGAGACCCTTGCCGAATTGGCATCGTTGAAGGCGCAAGTCGAAGAGTTGACGCAGCGCATCGATACGCAGGGCTCGGTCCAGTTCGAAATCGCCAAGCTGTTGCAGACATTCCATTCCCAGCTCACGGCCCTGCCGCAGCAGATGAACGAGATCGTCAAGACGGCGATCGAGCTGAACAATCACGACAAGGTGCCGCTCACCAAGGAAGTGCTGACCAAGTTCGACGCGCGCCTCGGCAGCCTCGGCGTCGGCATGCACGTCTTGAAGCAGGTCAGCCACCTGACGCTGCGCCGCCTTGGCCCCGCGACACCGAAGATCCGTTGCGTCTTCATCGTCCAGTCGATCCCGATGTGGGATGCGCTGGCCGATGTCTACTGGGCGATGACCGAGGACGATCGCTATCACCCCATGGTCGTCTCGATCGACAACAGCCAGCTCGGCGTGGCGGAATTTGCGGGTGAGGAGGAGGTCCACGCAGGGCTGACCGCGCTCGGCATTCCCCATATCCGCCTCGATATGCATTCCTTCGATGCGCTCGACATCCTGCGCAACCTGATGCCCGACGTGGTGTTCCGCCAGCAGCAGTGGGATTCTCCGGTTCCGCATGGCCTCAGAACGATGGAGATCACCTTCGCGCGCATCTGCGTCGTGCCTTATGGCATGGGCGTGCTTGCCAACCCGGATGCCAAAAGCGAAGACGACGAAGCCTATAGCGACAACTACGACCAGCAATATCATCGTCTCGCCTGGAAGGTTTTCTGCGAGACGGAGCTGACTCAGTCCTACTACCGCTCTTTCACGCATTCCGATCCCGACAAGTTCGTACTGACGGGCTATCCGAAGCTCAACAAGCTGATGGAGGCCAAGGGCAAAGGCGAATGGCCGATCGCCGAGCCGAACGGACGAACCTTCCGCGTCATTTGGGCGCCGCACCACTCGCTGGCCGTCAATGGCTTCGGCTTTGGCGTTTTCCATAAGATCTACAAGCAGATGCTGGATTGGGCGCGCTCCGCCAAGGATATCCAATTCGTGCTGAAGCCGCATCCCGCACTTGCCTTCGGCGCCGAGCAGAGTGGCCTCTTCCGCGACAATTCCTATCAGCGCTATCTCGATGCGTGGTCGGCGCTGCCCAACTGCGCCATTCGCGAAGGCACCTATGGCGAGCTGTTCGAGGCGTCGGATCTGATGATCACCGACGGCGTCTCCTTCCTCACCGAATACCACCTCTTCGAAAAGCCGCTCATCTTCATCGATTCCGGCGCCCACGCCGCCTTCAATGCGCTGGGTCGGCTTGCCGAACGCGCCGCCCACCGCGTCGAAACCTTCAATCAGCTGCGCCAGGTGGCGCTTGATTACAAGGACGGCAAGGCCTGGAAGCTGGTGAAGGAGCGCGAGGAGCTTCTGAAGGTGCTGCTCCCGCGCACCGAGCCGGCCTCCAGCATCATTCTTGATTCCATCGCAGCCGATATACAGACGTCGAGGTCCTGATCATGTACCGCGCGCAACAGCATGCATTGACACTGCCCGTCGCCAACGACACGGGTGCCGTTCCCGCCCACAAGCGTGGCACCGGCTTCGCCTTCGATCTCGATGGCACGATCACCCGCGCCGAACTGCTGCCGATGATCGCCTCCGAGCTTGGCCTCGAAGCCGAAATGCGGCTCCTGACCGAGCTCACCATGTCGGGCATGATCCCCTTCGAGGATTCCTTCCGGCTGCGCTTCGCCATCCTGCGTAGCGCCGGCCTCGATCGCATCCAGTCTATCGTCTCCGAGGTCGAGTTCGATCCCGATATCGAGCAGTTCATCCGCCAAAACCGCGATCGCTGCTTCGTCGTCACGGGCAATCTCGATCTCTGGATCGCGCCGCTGGTAGAGCGCCTCGGCTGCCGCTTCTACACCTCGACAGCCACGACCGACAAGGACGGCTGGATCACCGGCCTCGACACGGTCATGCGCAAGAACGTCGCCGGCCTTGAGCTGAAAGACGAGTTCGACCGTCTCGTTGCGATCGGCGACGGCTTCAACGACGTGCCGCTCTTCGACGTCGCCGACATCGGCATTGCCTTCACCGGCCTGCATGGCGCGCCCGATGCGCTGGTCTCCGTGTCCAACTATGTCGCTCTCGATGGGAAGTCGCTATGCCGTCTGTTAAACACGCTGTAATCGCGGCGGCCGGCCTCGGCTCGCGGCTGGGCCATGGCAAGCCGAAGTGCCTGGTCGAGATCGAAGGCGTCAAGATCATCAAGCATCTGCTGTCGCTGCTGAAGGATGTCGAGGACGTCCGCGTCATCGTCGGCTTCGAGGAAAAGGCTGTCATCGCGGCGATCCGCGCCATCCGCCCGGATGTGCTCATCGTCCGCAACCCCGGCTTCCGCAGCACGACGACGCTGCACAGCTACGAGCTCGGCGGCCGCTATATCAAGGGCGATTGCCTGTTCATGGATGGCGACATGCTGGTCGAGCCGGAAAGCTTCGCAGCCTTCCTCGCATCTTGCGAGCCGGGCGTGGCGCAGCTCGGCATCACCAAGACCAAGACCCGCGACGCCGTTTTCTTGACCCGCGAGGACGGCCTTGCCGTAAGCTTCCGCCGCGACGACCCGACCGAATACGAATGGGCCAACATCGCCTGGCTGCCGGTCGATTACTTCGCCGATATCGGCAACACGGCCGTCTACGAACACCTCAGGCAGTTCCTGCCGATCCGCACCCACGAAGTGATCGCCTACGAGATCGACAGCGAGCAGGACCTGGCGCTGGCGCGGGACAATCTCCACTACTTCAATCTGCAGGCGCTGGCCGGCTGAAGCATGTCGCGCAAGAGCACGCAGTGGTTTTGCTACAGCGACACGCTTCAAGCAAACAGTCACGAAACGGAACCGAGCATGAGCCGCATATACAAGGACCAGGAAAGCATCGACGCCGTCAAGGTTCGCGATTTCTTCAATGGTCGCGCCAAAAAGGAAGGCAATGCCGTCAACGCCGTGATGCTGCAATCCGAGGGCTCGACGATCGCCGTCGACCGCGACATCCACGAGAAGACGCACCTGCTGCCGCGCCTCGAACGCCCCTCGAAGATCCTCGAACTCGGCTGCGGCGCCGGCCGCCTCGCCACCTTCTACAACAACAACGGCAACCAGTATCTCGGCTTCGATTTCTCCGAAGAACTGATCGCCCGCGCCAAGGCCGAGATCGGCGACGATGAAAATGTCCAGTTCCAGGTCGTCGAAGTCCCCCGGATCGCGGTCGAAGACTTCAAGCTGCAACCGCCCTTCGACTTCTTCCTGATCACCGGCCTCTTCATCTATCTCAACGACGAAGCCGTCCACGACACCTTCAAAATGATCGCCAAGCTCGCGGCCCCGAACGCCACGATCTATGTCCGCGAATCCCTCTCCGAACTCGACGTCCGCCTGACGCTGAAGGAGCATTTCTCCGAAGAACTCGACGAAGTCTACAACGCCATCTACCGCACGACGGCGGAACTGACCGAGGTGATGACCGACACGCTTGTGAAGGCGGGCTTCGCGTTCGAGGTCTGCGGCGAGTATGCGTTCCCACCGGCGCTGCGCAACAGGGCGGAGACGGCGCAGCGGTATTTTATGCTGCGGCGGGGGTGAGGGTGCCGACTAGTATTCCAGCCCGATTGCACGCTCATAGCGACGGAATGCGGCTTGATAGGTCTCCACGAAATCTTCCGGCAATTCGAACTTCACGATCCATTGTACTATCCGAGGCTCCTCTTTGGTTCCTCCGTGGTCGGTTCCAATCATCGAGACTGCTTCATCAAGCACTGCAGTACCGCAACTGGAGGCGGCGGCTTAGTGCCGCCTCCTATCGCTTGGCTGATCACTCGTCGTTGATCACCTCGTATTCGCGACCCTCAAGCCCGAGGTCTCGGGATGTCAGCACGATGCTGAAGCGCTTGAAAAGGTCGAAAAACTCGGTGATGGACAGGTCAAGTTCTACTTCTTTGAAACGCAGAGTATATGTCGAGGTGATTTGCGCATTGACGTCATCGAAGCCGGTTCCGTCAGCAACCACCACCCTGATAGACGGTTTGTCGAAGTTCTCACCAGTGTAGAAGTGGATCGCCACGGCATGGGCATTCTCGTCAAGAATGCCTTTGTCCCTAAGGAAACTGTGAATATAGACGTCATGGCCGTCGTCTGCGGCCGCTGTGCCTTTCCAGTCGTCGTATTGGGTGGATGCTTTGAAATCTTCCAAGTGAAATCCTCTCTGTTTTAACAAAATTACGCGGACACATCGTCCGCGCTCTTACTTTGCCAAGGCCATAATCCATTGAGCGATATCCGGAATGTGATCCAGCCCGTTCTTTGCGGCTTCCATTAGCGCTTCTTTGCTTATGTCGGCAGGAAGGCCGCGTATCATGTCTATCAGGCGCGTTTTGACGTCTTTTGGTTCTGCGCTCGCCTTAACTCGATCAATGAGGATGCTCTTGAGCTGTCGCTCGTCAATGCGAACAGTTAGCACGCCCAATATCGCTGTCAGGCCGCCATCGTCGGCGAGGAAATCAAGCCCCCGTGCGGTAATCCTCGCACCGGTGGGATAATCGTCTCGACGGTTTACCCATATGGTTGTCAGCGGGCCGTGCTCTTCAAGGTATGAAAGGTTCACCATGATGGCATTTGAAGGTCGGCCAAAAAGACTACCAACGTCCGCCGGCTTCGGATAGTTCTCGGCGAGCTTATTCAGTATATCGCGCTGCAGCTCTCGATTTAAGAGTTCACCCATCCGCCAAGCCTTGCTCCTCGCTTCATCGTCTCTAGCCCTACACCTTCTTCATGGCCTTCCAACTCTCCTGGCCAGTGGAGAATTCTGTCTTTCCTTCTAAGCAGCTTGAGATGATGACCTCAAGAATGCGGGCGTTGATCGCATCAATCTTCAATGCAAAGTCTCTCATTTTCCCGAAATCAATCACTCGCGACTGTTTGCCTTTTCCGCCGCTAACTTGATTGACTTCGGTCTTCCCGTTCTCGGAACCCCACACGCCATGCACGGCTTGATCGCGCTGCGTTTTGATTGACAGAGCGTCGTCGCAAATCGAGCCTATTCGCTTCGCCCATGTTGGAAGAAGTTGGGCCTGCGCCTGCTCTTTCAAGAAGCGCGCTCTCTCGATGAAAGACGCTCTATTTCCTCGTCCGCTGTCGTATGGTTGGCCGTTATTTGCCGCAGTCACATAGGCCCCGAGAAGAAACTCCAGATGCGACCAGTTGTGCGCGATCAACCCTATCCCGGCGAGTTCGTTATCGGAAATTGTAGGCATCACCTTGAAGCCAGTCTTACTGATCGTAAGCATTGTATGGCCTTTGCGATCTGGGTGCTGATAACTAGCGGGTATGTAATCTCGACTGAGCCGACACGCCGACCGATCGCCGAGGCCGGCAGCTAAAAGGGAATATGACCTACACCGATCATGTTTTTTCCTTCCTGTGCGTGGTGTGAGATACCTCGGAAATTGCTGTCTTGGAATATCCCCGGAAACACCTGGACTTGATAGCCATGTTCACGGAGAAAACTGGAAAGCTCCTCGGCAAAAGCCGAGCCTTTCGCGCTACCCATCATAACGGTGATCTGAATAGGCATGTCTTTGGAACACCTCCGCAGAACTTCATTTTTCAGCCTCCGCACGCCGATGAAGCGACGCAGCCGAATGAGCAAGATGTAAGAGAAACTTGCCAAGGAAATTATTATTGCCGACCAACCGACATAGAAGTCGCCGCCAGGAACAACGCCCGGGTAAGCCTGAATAATTCCTCCGGCGATCGCTCCCGCCAAGCCTATTACCGCGATGAAAACTTCCATCGATCACCTGCTCTGATCACCAAGTCCGCAATACTCAGCGAGCGACAGGTTGTCGCTCGCTGAAATGGTCACCGCCTTAGACCTTTTTTCGGGTCGGCAGATTTGCCGACCCGACTTGTTTTCAGATTGCCAACTTGGCGACTTGATCGTGCGGATTCCTCGGAGTAGTCGAGGCGCGCTTGACGGCGTGCAAGGGCCTGCGCAAATGCGATGAGGGCGGATTTTGCATCCTCCGCGTCGTGATCGCACGTCACCGCAGTACCTCCGATCCTGCCTGCCGATAAGCTCCGTTGTCGGCACTCAGGACTTTCTCGATTCGCGCGGCTCGGAGAAACGAGCCGCTATCGCTTCGGCGTCTTTTTGCATCTCCTGGGCGAAAGCAACAAGCTCGGCTGGTATTTCATCAGCGCGCAGCTTCATCATTTCAGCGAGTGCTTTGTAGAGGGAGGCAAACTGTGAAACGCCTGCCCTATACAACGTTGTTACCTGCCGGTAGTCGCTGAGAACAGTTTCCTTGTCTTCGATGAGCTTGCTTAAGAACTTCATGTCCTTCTCGGCCTCGACGAGGTCCCGCTCCTTTACCTCGATCTCCTTTTCCTTCTCACTGATCTTGAGGAGCAGCTCTGCACGATCGCCGATGTCGTCGTGTTGAGCGAAGGTGAGGTTCTCGATTACCTCAGCGTTCACAGAACCGCTGTAACGCGCCTGGCCATTGCGGGGTGCACCGAGGCAGAGATCGCCACGATCACCGGTCACACGCTGCGAGATGTGCGCTCGATCCTCGATTCGAATTACCTAAACCGCGATGTGGCAATGGCGGTCAGTGCGATCAGGAAGCTCGAAAGGAGAACAGAAACTCCCAACTGAGTTTCCAACTGTCACGAAACATTCTGCTTAAACGAGAGAAAAACGTGAGCAAAATCAATTGGCTGGGGAACCTGGACTCGAACCAAGATTAACGGAGTCAGAGTCCGTTATATGGTATTGAAATGGTTATAGAAATTTGCATCTTGTCGCGTTCTTGTCGCAGTCACCCGAGAAGTGCCGCTGCGGCAGCATCCATCGTGTCGCCAGTACCAGCCTTTTCAAATAGGTGCGAATAGGTGTCTAGCGTGACCTGAATAGAGCTGTGTCCCATGCGCTCCTGGACGACTTTCGCTGAAAGACCGAGCCCTCCGTCGGCAGGGGAGTTGATGCACCAAGAAGCATAGAAGTGGCGGAGCGCGTGCAGGCCCGTGTACTTGGCCTCCTCGATTGGCTTGCCATCCCTATCGAGCTTCCCGCTCGGCTTGGTAAGTCCGGCGCTGATCTGGAACGGCTGGTACCAGCGGGTGACGACGTTATTGTGTTCTTCGACGGTGCCTATACCGGTCGGGAAGACGAGATCGAGATCAGGATTACCCTTAGGGTATTCCTTTTTCCACTCCTTCAAAGTCGCCACCAGATGGCCGACGAGCGGTATCTTCCGGCGGCCAGCTTTCGTCTTGGGCGGGCCCATGGCCTTCCATATGTTTGCACGCTGATTGACGGTCAAGAATCCCTTAGGCAGATCGATGTCCGACCACCGAAGGCCGCGGAGCTCGCTAGCCCGCATGCCCGTAAAGATCGCCGTCATCCAGAATGCCCGCACCTTGCCGGTGAGGGTGGGCATGATCCGCTTGATCTCTTCTGGGGTGAAAAGATCGACCCCGACAACAACTGGCTCCTCGTGGCGAGCCGCCGACCGTGCGCGAGCCTTGCCGCGACCCATATCCTTGACCGGATTGCGCACCACTAGTCCGCGCTCCTGGGCATCGGATAGAAGGGCACCCAAGCTCACTCGGACAGCGCGCTGCATGGCCGGCGAGCGGCCATTGTCTCGCAGGTCGTCGAGGAACTGTCGAACCTTGGGGACGGTCATCTCGTTGAGACGTGTGGATCCGATCAGCGGCTTAATGTGAAGCCTCAGGTGCTGCTCATACTGGTTGGTGGTCGATCGCTCGAGTCCAGCCCCCACGCACGCCTGATGCCAAAGGTCTCCAGCCTCCGCAACGGTGACCGTATCGCGGTCGGCGACGTGGACCTTGCCCTTCACCTCGATCCGAGTGCCAGCGTCGAAGTCCTTTGCGTCCTTCTTCTTGGCGAAGGTCTTGATGTGGCGCTTCCCGTTTTGGTCGAAGTAATCGACCACCCAGGCGGTTTTATCGACGCCGCCCGACGTCCATTTTCGTTCTCGTATAGACATCTGTTTTCTCCTACAAAAATGCATATATGTGAACAACGGAGTTTATGCAACAAGAAGCGTAATGAGTGGCAATATCTTGACAAATTTGTTACTCGCGTCTATAGGTATGAACGTCGAGATTGTGGTGGTTTCGACATCAGCGGGGTGGTGCCCGCATTGAGGTACGGCTGGTTCACACCTTAAGCCCGCACCCATAGCAGCGGTTTTTCCGCGGACTTCAATCAGCCCGGCACTCGCCGGTACCGAACCTTCTCAAAATTCCATTCGATCAATCTAGCGCCCGGATTCCGTCCGCGCGAGCAAGAGGAGACACCATGAATTCCGCTAATGACAATATTGCCGACGACCTCTTGAAGGGTGCAGAAGCTATCGCCGCATTCCTCGGTGAGGATCAGCGCGCCGTGTTCTACCAGATCTCAAAGGGCAAAATTCCGCACTACCGCGTCGGATCAAATATCCGCGCTCGGAAGTCTGTGCTTCTCGAATGGATTGCTGGGCAGGAAGGCGCTGGGAGGGCTGCGGCATGAGCAGTATTATCCAATACTCTAGTGACATCGTCAGGACGTTTCGCGGAGCAGCGCACACGATTTTAGACCATGACTTGGATGCTCTCGACATGACAAAAGAGCAGCTGAAGGATGTGGCTGTCGCCTTCGAAAAGGTCGCCGCCATGGCGAACGCTAACAAGCGACACTTCGAAGCAATGTCACGATCGAGCTTTTATTAAATAAACTCAGAGCCACGCGATAGCAGCCTGCCGAGACCATCGGCGGGCTGCGCTTTTGTGCGCAGAAAGGAAGACAGCATGGAAGTGAAAAACCTGCGCCCGCCTTACAGGCCGCAGGATCTCGCGGAGTTCGATCTGCAGATCGGCCCGCACCTTCGGATTTTTAGTCTGGCCATTAGACGACTGCCCGACGGGCGTTATCGAATTCTGGCACCGAATGCTGCTGGGAAGCACTCGGCTTCGTTCCACCCGACGCTATGCGTCGAAATTGTTGAGGCCGTACTCGCGGCAATGGGAGGCTTTACAGCCAATGACAACACCCGCAGCGCAGCCTAGTTTTGAAGACGTCGCTGTCGACTTTCAGGACGCTCTAATTGAGGTGACCTTGGCTACGCCAGCCACGTCGGCTGAGCGGATTGCAAAGTTCGAGGAGGCCGCAAAGAAATTCAACGCTGCGATGCTTCGCAAGGCACCGAAGGCGGCGAACCTTACCGCAGCAAACGACAACCTACCGATCGCTGCGACAGCGTGGCGTCTTCCGGATCCAAAATCAATCCCGCCGCGCGAATGGCTCTACGGCCATCACTATATTCGAAAGTTCGTGTCCGTCACCGTGAGCCCTGGCGGCGTCGGTAAGACCTCTCTCGGAATGGGGGAGGCCCTCTGCATGGCGACTAGCCGTGAATTGTTCGGCATCAAGGTGCATGAGCGCGCGCGCGTCTGGCTATGGAACGGAGAAGACCCGCAGGAAGAACTGGATCGACGACTTGCCGCCGCTTGTCGTCACTACGGCATCGGCGCGGAAGAAGTGGACGGAATGCTGTTTGTCGATAGCGGTCGCCGCATGCCCCTAATCACAGCCACACAGACAAAAGACGGCGCTCGGATCGCCGTGCCTGTCGTCGACCGTTTGTGTGAGGAAATCATCAGAAACGGCATCGACGTGATGATTGTCGACCCGTTTGTCTCCTCTCATGCCATCAGCGAAAACGACAACATGGCTATGGACGCCGTCGTCAAGCAGGCGTGGGCCACGATTGCCGATCGGACAAACTGCTCGATTGATCTCGTGCACCACGCCAAAAAGATGGGCGGGCAGGAAGTCACGGCAGAGAGCGCACGCGGCGGCGTTGCCCTCATTGGCGCTGCCCGCGCCGCGCGCGTTCTTAACCCGATGACCTCAGAAGAGGCCAACACCACCAACGTCGAAAACAAACGCCTGCATTTCAGGGAGACAGACGCAAAGTCAAACCTGGCACCTCCGTCCGACAAATCGACCTGGTACAAGATGGCGAGCCACGACCTGGGTAACGCAACGAATGATCGTCCGGCTGACAATGTTGGCGTTGCAACACTCTGGAAATGGCCGAGCGCTACCGAGGGGCTGAAGGTGTCCGACTTGCTGGCCGTGCAGAAAATCGTCAACGCCGGAAGCTACAAGGACTCGGTTCAGGCTGGCAACTGGGTCGGAAATGCAGTGGCTGAAGCGCTCGAGATCGATGTCGTGGCGGATCAAGCGCGGATCAAAGAGCTACTTAAGGTCTGGAAGAGATCAGGCGCACTCAAAGTAGAGCAGAAGGACGACGAAAACCGCAAGAAGCGGCCGTTTGTTGTCGTCGGAGAGTGGGCAATCAACGACTGATTTCGCGCCACTTGCTCCACCTTTGCGCCACCTTGCTCCACCTTGAAATCACAAGGTGGCAAGTCATTGAAAACGTTGCGTTTGCTCCACTGCGCCACTTGCTCCACCCCCTTATATAAGGGTGGAGCAGGTGGAGGTGGTGCAACGGGCGCGAAGTGGAGCAGACTTTCGTTACCCCAATCAACCCGAGGAGACTACCAATGGAACCATCAGTGATCCCACTTTCAGAACAGATCAAGGCTCGTCACCCCGATACCGGCCGGCCAGTCACGGTCGTCGGCGTCGACATGTCTTCTGTCTTCGGACCGAAGCTCGTCATCATCCACCGCGGCCCGAACGGCATCTTTGCCGAACTGGTCGACCATGCCGACGAGCAAGTACCAGGGAATCGTGAAGCATGACCAACGTCGAATTATTCCCCGATCGCGCTCTGCGCGGTCGCCGGCTCACCTGGTGGGAATTCTACCGGCTGCGGCCAGATCGGCGGCCGATGGCTGCGAATGATAACGCGCCTAAGGCCGCAACTCCCGAAACTGTATTCGATGGCGCCTGAGGAAGTCGGCAAGATTTTCAAACGTGCTTTCTGCATGAACCGCTGTTTGGACACGCAGTCTCAGATCCGGATTATCGTTCACGGTTTTCAGGACATCTACCAACAATAGCTCGACGATTTTTCCGGTCCTTGCGGTCGCTGCGCCGTCTAGGACGATTGCTGAAGCGAGTTCCAGCTCATTCAACAGATCGAGAAATCTGTGCTCATACGCCTCCACATCGCCGGAGCGGGCCGCGAGCCCAATTTGCTCCAATGTGCTTCTAATACTCGCGCATATCACCATCACAGTTGAGGCCGACGTATAAGATCCGTCGCGCCTCATCTGTATGACCACAAAGCCAATCCCGCATATTGAAGCGAGATTGGCGAATAAACTGATTGTTTCGCTTAAAGTCACTTCTTGGCTGGTGCAGTCGGGGTGCTACTTGGCTGAGGGGCTAACGTCGAAATCGGTTGCGACACGGGCACTGAGAGCTGAGCAGTCAAGTGCTGTGTAGTGAGCCCCTTCTCAACCAAGGTGCCGAGGTTTTTAGTCAAATGCGCCGTGGAAAGGGAGTCGCCCACGAACACAAAGTTCTTTTCGTCGCTCATACGTTTTTCCTTGATGACAGAGAAAAAACGGCGGGAGGTTTCCCGCCCGCCGCTGTTTACTTACTTCTTGGTGTCACCGTAGCCAGGCTTTGGCACGCGTTCAACCGTAGTGGTCTTAGGGTGCTTAATGGCTTCCTTAACCGGGATGAACTGGCCGGTGCCGGAATCACGTCCGCGAGGCGTAGTCTTGCTAGTCATAGTGCGTAGTCCCTCTGGCCTTGCCAAATCAGCTAGTGGGCGCTATCTACGGAGTTGTCCAGACTACCGCTTCGGCGCACGGCTTGCTTCGCGGCAAGCCAGGCAACCGCGGCAAACACACAAAAGCACGTCGATCCAATCGACGTGCTTTTTTAATGCCCGAATGACCGAGTCATTGCAAGTAATTAATGAAACTTTAACGGGGGAATTTTGATTTATTCCCGCTTATACCCCAATAGTTAACAGTGTCAACGCAAAACGTTAACGAATGGTTAATTTCTGGGGATGATTGCATTACACCCCTTGAACTTTCAACCTTGAATTACCACCGGCTCAATGCCCCGCAAACAGCGCCACCGCTGCAACGGCATAGGATACGGCAATCATCATGTAGGCGATCTGCAGAAGGGTCATCGGTCGTCCTCTGTTGTTCGAAAGGCGACCTCCCACATACTCGGATCACATAGCCGTTTCACGGAAACATTTTGCAAAAAAGTTTCCTTGACCCGCTTCCTGAAAGTGTCGCGGTCATTCAATTAGCTGACCTTTTCCTGTCCCTCCACGGGAAAACTATCTGCATTTTCCCGTTGCGGGACACGCTATTTTGTGAACGCGCCCTTGACGCTTTCTTCTCTTTTTCACTTAAGGCCATGGCGCCGACTTGGGATTTCCGGCGCGAAACCTTAAATATCAAAGCCAGCCTCATCGGCGCGGCAAATAGCCCGCCGCTGACATTCGAGCGGCAAGACTTCCTCTTTCGAAAAGGCTGCTCCCTTTGTCGAAGACAATCACGCTTGCAAAAACTCCGCTCAAACACATCCCAGCCAACGATAATGCGATCGACATCAAAGATGTGCCGATTGCCGACCGCGCACACTGGCTCGGCGAGATAGAGCGTGGATCCGGATATCGAACCGTTGAATCGCATCCTTATCGCAGCCGTGTGAAATACGGCCGCGACGCATCGGGAAAATGGGACTTCGAGACCCCACTACCTGTCCAAGCAAGGCAGATGCCGCGGTCGTCGGGCATTGCCTGGCTCGACGCTGAGCTGTTCGCTACCGGCGAAATAGACGGACCCGAAAGCGCGCGCATCACACTTGCCCGGAAAGCCGCACATGCTCACCGCGAGGAGATGCCGCAACGCTACCGCCTTGCTGTCCGTGCAAACATTGGGGCGAAGGATGCCAGCCGAGAACTGCTCGAGCAGGCCAAACCGCTGCTTGCATCAAAAGAGGAGCGAAAATGGGCCGGAGAAGGGATGCCGATAGAAGCTGAGTTTCGCACTGGGCGTATCGGCGAAAAACTCCGCGGTACGGCTTCCGACTTCGCTGATGTGTATGAGACCGCCAATACGGAAAGCTCTGCCATAAGCGATCGTCGGATCGACGCACGGTCGGCCGCATCATTCTTGCGCTACCGGCTCATGCACCTGTGGCGGCCAATTGTTGACGCATTGGTCTTCGGAAAGACGATGGCGGCGATCGGTCGGGAGTATGGTGGCAACAAAGAGGACTCGGCGAAGCTTGGTAGGCAGAAGGTCGTCGACGGACTGTTGATCGCGCATGAATGCTTTGCCGATCTGCGCGACATGAAAGCGCGAGAGCGGAAAGCTGAGAGCGAAGATGCGCATATGGACAGTCCGCATGTCACGACGCTTGGTAGGAAATCAGGAGGTCTTCCTATCTCTTTCCACAAGGCGGCAAATGACAACCGCAAGGCAATCCGCAGCGTAGCGTAGCAGGGGTGGGGGTCGCTCAGCCCGAATGTGATATAATGGTTTCATGAATTCGATTGGCGGCCTCCGGGCCGCCTTTTGTTTTTGACGGCAGGGCCATCGGTCGATGCCATCGGATCCGACGACAACGGGCAGGTTGTCGTCGGCTTCAATTTGCCGGAGTCGCGGATGTACCGACACGGCAAACACCATCCCGCGTCCCCATGGCGCGGTTGATCGGCAGAGCGCGCAGCACGGGCACCCAAGCTGCGCGCCGCTGATTTTTTCACCCGACCATCGCAACTTTAGAAATCAGGAGGCGTCGTGCGTCGTTACGAAATCGTCCACATATTCGCCCGCCGCCTCAACGCAAAAGTTGGGCGCGTGCAGGCGGTCCTCAGCAAACTACAGGAGGCCGGCACGGTCTCAAGCCCAGGCGATGCCAAGGGGCACCCAATCGACATGGCCGAGCCGGAGATCACCAGCTTCCTGATCGCCCTACTAGGCGAGCGAGGCATTTCTTCGGCAGCGGAGACTAATCGTACATTCGGCCCGCTCGAAGACGCAGATGGCCACCGCTTTGATGAGTTCATGTCGGCGGTTCTTTTTGGACCGCCCGTAGCAATCCGCCACCTCATGGTTCGCCAAGCGCCTGCAGGTGTCTCTGTCACCGTCGACGGCAGGCACCTTCTGTTCGGCGAGCCCCCATCACTAGCAAACGCATCGCCCGCCCGGATCATTTCCGGAGAAGCCCTTGCTGCCATTGCAGCCGAGCTACGCGGGATGACACCCGAGCAAGCAGATGCTGCCGCTGCACTAAACCAACTCATGAGATCAGCATGACTGACATCGATACGCTCATCGAGCGCGCCGCCAAGGCGGCATCCGCAATCGACGACGACCCCGCGGCGCTCTCTACCCACGGCGCAGGCGCTAGGCAGCACGTTTGGGACTGCCATTACGCCGCTCCGGCGGAGCGCGCTCACTTAGCCGAGAAGCTAGCCGAGAGCTCATCGGAGTTCCGCGCAGCCGTGGCTGCGACAGAACATGTCCTCGCCGACGAACTGGCAGAAGACAACGCACGGCGCGCACGTGTCCGGGCGGAAAACCCCTCTTATTTCAAGGATTGAACATGACCAATCTTGCAGAATCCATCCGTGAAGTCGGTGACAAATTCACCGAAACCGCAGCCGACCTCAGCACACGCATCGGCGATCTCGAAAAGCGCATCGCTCGCATGCCAGAGGGTGACAACGACAACGTGGCTGCCGGCGAAAGCCTCGCAGCTTCGCTTGTCAACTCGCCTGCGTTCAAGAACCTGAACGGCGGCGCAAATCGTGGTCGAGCGTTCGTCGAAGCGGCTGCAATCACCACCGCAAACACGACGGTCGGCACGGGTCGCTCTCCGAGCACCTCGCTTGTACCGTCCATGCGTCTGCCAGGCATCGTCACCAAGCCCGACCGCGCGCTCACCGTGCGCGACCTGATTGCCCCCGGCCAGACCACGGCGGGCAGCATCGAGTACGTGCAGGAAACCGGTTACACCAACAATGCGGCGCCCGTGGCGGAAACGACCGCCAAGCCGTATTCGGATCTTACGTTCGACTTGAAGTCGGCACCAGTCCGGACGATCGCGCATCTCTTCAAGATCTCCAAGCAGATGCTCGATGACGCGCCTGGCCTCATCAGCTACCTTGATCTTCGTGGCACCATCGGCCTGCAGATCAAGGAGGAGAACCAGCTCCTCTTCGGCTCCGGTACGGGCCAGAATATCGCGGGACTTGTTCCTCAGGCTACTGCTTTCGACAACGCGCTGCGCAAGGCAGGTGACACACGGATCGATACCATCCGGCACGCCATCCTGCAGGTTCGTCGAGCCGAATACCGGGCGACCGGCATCGTGCTTCATCCCGACGACCTGGAGGCGCTCGACCTGACGAAGGACGAAGAGGGCCGCTACATCATCAGCGATCCAGTCAACGGTGGCCCTGAACGTGTATGGCGCCTCGACATCGTTGACACTACAGCGATGCCTGCCGGCCAGTTCCTTGTCGGTGCACTCGCTACCGCTGCCCAGGTCTTCGACCGACAGCAGGTCACCTTCGAGATCTCGACCGAGAACACCGACGACTTCGAGAAGAACATGGCAACGGCTCGTATCGAAAGCCGCTTGGCGCTTGCGGTCTACCGTCCGGAGAGCCTCGTCACCGGTACGTTCGTAGCAGCCTAATCCAATCCGGCGGGTAGTTGAGACGGCCAGCTTCGGCCGCAGGCGCATGACAGCCCGCCACGCTCCTTACTGTCATGCGCCATGAGCATAGCCGCCCGTTGAGCCCCATCGGGCGGCTTCCCTATCTTTGGAGGATCCACGATGCCAGTAGGCAGAATTATTAAATGGAATGACGATCGCGGGTTTGGTTTTATTCGGGGCGATGATGCTTCGTCGCGCGGCGACGACTTCATTCATATCCGGTCCATGCCAGATCATGAGCCGCCCTATGTCGGCGATCGGTTTGAGTTCGAGCGGATCCAAGGCAACGACGGTCGCAGCAAGGCGGTCAACGTCCGTCGGGCTACCTCGTGGGAAGACGCTGCCCACCTCTGACGGGGACCGGGGGCCATCAAAAGTCCAAAGGCCACTCGAGCCCGGACCGGCGGGGTCCCACTCTGCACACGGCGCATGCCCCGAATGAAATAAAAATCTGGAGGACGCCTTGGCTGCCAAGGGATCTGCGGCGCTCAAGGCGCCAAAACACCTAGAAATCAGCACCCAGAAATGGGTGAAATCGGTTCTTTCCGACTTCGAACTCGACGAACACCACCATAAATTGCTGGTCTTGGCGGCCGAGTCTTGGGATCGCGCAGTAGCAGCCCGAACCGTCATCGACGCCGAGGGGATGACCTACAACGACAGATTCGGCCAGCCAAAAGCCCGACCAGAGATCGCAATTGAGCGCGACAGCCGCATTAGCTTTGCCAGGCTTCTGCGTGAGCTTGCGCTTGATGGCGTGGACAGTCCAGAAGCGCCACGCGCGCCTCGCACGGCCGACTATGGGAACCGGCGCTGATGCCAGTCCGGAGACGCGCCAGCAAACGGCGGTCAACTGAAGGGCTCGACAACTGGTACTTCGTCTTTTGCAGCGGATTCGATTTCTTCGACGAACTAGCCGCCATCGGTGTCCAGGTTGACAGCTACGGACGGACGTCAATAGACGACGCTCGCGCCGCCTGGTTACGGCTGGGTGAAGCCTTCCTAGAGCAACCAGGCGCTGGCGAGGCCGATCCTTGGGCCCTAGCGGAATTCGGCGAACCATGGAGGCGTCGCTATGCCCGTTAGACGCCGTGAAAATCGCCGCATCGAGCGAGCCGAGTTTAAGGTTACGCCCGCCATTGCTTCCGCGTTCCGAGCCTACATTGCCGGTGCGCCGGTAAGCGGCGGCGGGTGGGCAGAACACTGGCGGCTACATGACCTGCTTGACCAAGCGGGCGCGCTATCTCTGCCTCTTATACCCCCTTGCTGCTGGCATCCAAGGCTAACCGTCAACTGGGCGGTGCTGCCTGATGCTGTGGCTATCTACAATCAGCTGGCCCGAAAACACTAGCTTAGCCATTGTGTCCGCCGCTCCTGGCTTAGGCGCTCAAACCCGCCCAGTCCCATGAGGTGAAATGCAAGATCGATTTTCCCCTGGTCAATGTTCGATTGGATATCTTCGTCAGTCCATCGCGCGTACCGGAAGAGAGCGCTGGCCCGTGCGTAGATTTCCGCCGCATCATAAACATACTGGTCAACCTCAATCAGATTAGGGCGATGGTGACCACTAAGGTAGTCCTCCCTCATCCCATTTATTCGGGATGCGTGCACCTGCACCGTCGAGACAAGCTTGGAGAACGCCTTCCGATCTTTGGCGTCGACAACTTCAATCATCTCTCTGATGACGGCCAATGCGCCATCGGGCAGTGGCGGATATTCAGGAATTACTGCTTCGAGAGAGAGGTCAAGGCCGTTGTATTTGAAGGTAAGGTCATACGTGATCCTCGCGCATTTCGTCGCGTAGTCGCACAGAGAACTCAGCGAAAGGGAGAGCATTGCCCTTGCGGCCGCATGTCTCGCATCTTTCTTGTCTTCTTCAATCCTATCAACTTGAGCCATTTGGCGACGGACTGCATCGATACTGAAATAGGCAGCGGTTACCGCCGCCAAGCCCGTCACCAGCGTAGTATCGACCCAGCCAAGCTGGCCGACCGCCGTTATGGCGTTGTTCACAACCATACCCGCCGGTCGCTCGTGAAGCGCCAACCACAGTTCGCGTCCAACTGCGAACAGCAGTAGACCGACGACAAATCCAACGAGACCGGCGACAAGCTTTTTCATCTGTAGATGGAAAGCCTGCTGCCCACCGCGCGTCCAGAGCGCAGCGCCTCTATCCCAAGGAAAAATTCAGTGCACAAATCAGTGACCGCCCAAATCGGCGGCAAATCCTACGTTTGCCAGATCCACCGCGAAGACCTGCGATTTTTCGAAGCTCTGCACGGATCGGCGTTGAACCTGTTCAAGATCATTTCGGCCGGTGGCTGGCGAGACGATGATATCCGCAAGGTGATTAAGTTTGCCACTGGCACCCGCCCGGCGGCAGATGATATCCCGCAGTTTTACGCCATGCGAAACACCATCGACGCAATTCGCCCCCCTAAGCCGACATTCCTCGACGAGGCGATCGTTGCGAAAGGTGTCGGCACGTACGCGCCGCTAGCGATGGCGATTCTCGCCGCCTGCCTGTTTGGCGCGACCGACGAAGAGGCGTCGTTCACCGACGATCCTGCCGATGGCTGACAACGGACTGGCGAGCCTACAGCGACGGCTCGCCGCCATTCCCAGGCAAATGAAGCGAGAGGTCCAACCCGCGCTGTTGAAGGGTGCCGAGGACATGGCAGCTGACATGAAGCGTCTCGCCCCCGAGGATGACGGTTGGCTAAAGGATAGCATCGTTGTCACACCGGCCGGCGAACGGACCCCAGCCCATAGCCAGCCTGGCGGATCGAAGGTCGTGCCGGAAAACGCTGTTGCGGTGACGGCAGGCGATACACTCGTGCGATACGCCCATCTCATTGAGTTCGGCACAGCACCCCACATCAACGCGGGTCAATTCCCTGGCACAAAACACCCCGGAAGTGCTGCGCAACCGTTCTTCTGGCCAGGCTACCGCCTGAACCGCAAGAAAGTGAAGTCGCGCATCAGCAGGGCTATTTCCAAAGCCGTGAAAGGCAAAAAATAGATGGCAGATCAAGAGAGGCTTGTCGTTCTCCTCGAGGCGCGCGTCAATGATTTCGAGAAGCGTATGGCGCGCGCCAGTGCGAGCGCGACGAAATCCTTCAAGCAGATCGAAAGCGGCGCGGTGTCAATGCGCGATCGGGTTGGAGCTGCAGCCTCGGCCGCCGGCGGTCTTCTCGGCAAGCTTGGCCTTGGCGGCATTGCAGCCGGAGGCATCACGGGGATCGTCGCCGGATTCCGCGAGCTGTCCGCTAGCGTTGCAGAAGTCGGTGACCGAGCTCGAATCGCCGGCGTGTCGGTGAAAGCGTTCCAGGAGCTGAAGTTTGCGGCTGACCAAGTGCGCATTCCAGTTGATGCCTTGCAGGACGGGCTCAAAGAACTATCGCTGCGGACCGACGAATTCGTCGCATCTAGCGGAAAGTCTGGTTCGGCTGCCGAATCGTTCAATCGCCTCGGCTATTCGGTCGGCGAGTTGAAGCAAAAAATCAAGGAACCTTCCGACCTGCTCGTCGAGCTGGTCGGACGCGTCCAGCAACTGGATCGGGCGGCGCAAACGCGTATCTTCGACGAGCTGTTCGGAGGGCAAGGCGGCGAGGAATTCGTCAAGTTTCTCACTGATGGCGAGGCCGGCTTACGCAAGAATATCAAAGCCGCCAACGATCTTGGCATCGTCATGGACGAGAAGCTCATCAAGAAGGCTGCGGAAGTCGATCGCCAGTTCAATCTCATTGCGACCACGGTGAGTGTAAACCTGAAGTCAGCAATCGTTGCTGCCGCAGATGCGATGGGCGAATTCACAAATCAATACGCTAAGTGGCGAGGTGCGGTAGACGCCGGCAACGCTGGCGCCGCCATGGGAGCGCTTGTAAACACAAAGCTGCCGATCGGCCCTAGGCAGCCACCCAGCAACACCACAACGCCCACAACCGGCCGCCTGCCGTCCGCTGCTGATATCCTTCGCGGCAAGTTGATCGAGCAGCGTCTGAACCAAGCGTTCGAGGATCAGGGCTCGAGTTACAAAGCAGCCGAGGGCAGTAAGGCGCGGGCAGCTGCGGTCGACCACGAGCGGCAAGCGGTCGTGGATCTCATTTCAGACCTTCAAGAAGAGCTGCGGCTGGTCGGTGCTTCGGACGAGCAGAAGCGCGCTTCGGCAGCTCTCCGAATGGCAGGTGCAAAGGCCACAGATGCTGAGCGCGCGCAGATTGTTTCGCTGACCGCAGCTATCGCGCAGGAAGAGGAAGCCAGGGAAAAGGCATCCCAACAGGCGGCTCTTTATCAGGATCTCACACGCGCCGGTCTGGACGATCTTTTTTCCGCGCTTGCGGATGGAGAGAACGTCTGGAAATCGCTTGGTGATGTGGCTGTCAACAGCTTGAAGCGTATCGGCGACAGCCTGATTGATGATGTGCTTGATAGCATCTTCAAGGTCAATGGCGCGACATCGGGTGGCGGCGGTTTCCTGTCCGGCCTCCTGGGCCTGTTCGGTGGCAACAAGGGGTTCGACCTTGGGGCCGGTTCGACGGCCTACACCGGATCTATTCCCGGCTTTGCAAAGGGCACAGATTTTGCGCCTGGCGGTCTCGCTATGGTGGGAGAAAAAGGTCCAGAGCTCGTCAACCTACCGCGTGGCTCGCAGGTCATTCCGAACATGCGGCTTCCCGCTCTAACTAAAGGCGGCGGGTCCAATGTGACCGTGCATTTCGCTCCGGTCATCGACGCCCGGGGAGCGGATGGCGCCGGGCTGGCACGCGTTGAGCAGCAGCTTGCTCGATTGAAGGCGGATATTCCTGGCACGGTGGTGTCTACCGTCAAAGATGCGCAAAAGCGGAGAAAGCTGTGACAGACATCAAGGAACTGTTGGCGTCGGGCCGCGTGCTCGACGTCTTCAACGTTCCCATTGGGACCGGTGGCGGCCGTGAAGTGTTCGGATCAGATATGTTCCCGAATCTTGTAGCCAAACGTCTGCATTGGCCAATCGCTGGCACGAATGCCAAGGAGTGGGATAACTGGCAAAAGGTCAATGCCCAGTCGGCGGGCCTCGTTCGGTGGTTCGCGCCCTGCATTGCATTTGATGCTGTCGCGGACATTTTGATAATGGGCAAAACCACTCCAATCCCGCGGAAGCGTTGGCCCATGTTCTTGCCGGCATGCTTTGATACCGACAAGCGCGAAAACTTCGGCATCTACAATGGCCATTTTGTTTGCCATGATTACGCTTCGGTGAGGCTTGAGACGCGTCCGTCTGCGCCTGGCGAGACTTTCGTCGACCCAAGCGCGCCCGTCGCGTTCGGTTGGCGCATGGCACCTTGGGGCGGCGGTGTCCGCGAAGGTGCGGATCCTAAGTGGCGGGAAACGTGGAGGTCTGATTTCTTTGATCAGTATTTTGACCACTACCATAAAAAGGTCGTGCCAAGATTTTCGGGCAGCTAGATCATCAGATCCGGCGCACCGGTGAGGCTATAAAGGAATGAGCGCAAAATTGCGCTCATTATTCCCGATGAAGGCGCTCTAGCCTGTCGACGATGGCAGCCGTGCCCAGCGTCAGAATGCCGAACCCAAAGAGAACTGCCCCGAAAGTCTGATGAATAATGGTGGGACCTAGAGCCACTACGCAGATCCCGAAAAAGATCTCAAATGCGCCTGCTATGTTCAGGAAAACATACATGGAATTCTCACCTTATCCATTGTATGCGCCCGTGCCGCTTTTCGGCAGCAAGCCTTTTTTCTCAAGGTCTTCGGCAATCAAGTTCTCAATATAAGACGCCACCGAACGGCGCTCGCTTTTTGCGGCGGCCTTTACAGCTTCATTCAATTCCGGCTCGACGCGGATGCCGATAGCGGCAGTCTTCGCCATGTCTGTCCCTCAGGTTCGTAATTTGCGAACATTTTACCGCAAAACGTTGTTGACCGCTATGAAATCATTCGATATACAAATGCTAACAAATGCACACGCAACGAGGAGCTACCGAAATGCCAGCCGCCCAGGTGCACATCGACAGAATTTCATTGCCGAGAAGTCTCGTCGGCAGACGAGAGATAAAGATCTACACCGCTACCTTCCGCTTCCATATCGGCGAGCTTGTCGCTTGGGGCGTCACACCGGCCATCATCCTTGAGCGCAGCCGCTCGGCAATGGGCCGCGAGATTTACAAGATTGTCACCTTCGACCGTGATCGGCCATTTCGCACCGTCCAAGGCAAATTGCTTTACAAGACACACACGAATTGAACCCCCCGCGGGGGAGAGCCGGTGCTTGATACACTGGCTCTGCCGGGCGGCGGTGGCGACTAGACGCCGTCGTCCGGTCCATCTTTCCTGCTGGCGTTGCCCTGCGCCAGCCAGCCCGCCGTGACGCCGCAAGCACGGCGGGCGCCCTATCGCCGAGCCCACCACAGAGCGCCCTCCGGTCTCACCATCCGGAGGGCATTTTTGTTTCGTGGCAGTTGGTAAGGAATCCTTACAAACTGAATTCGAGTATCCTCGTCGACTTGGACGAAATTTGTTAACTAATTCATGTGGTTGATGTCAGATGACAGCGACCCGTGGGAGCGACATGATCACCTTCTCAAAGACATTGACGCCTTGCTCCCCGAAATTCGGGAGCAAGCTATGTTCGTTGCAACTACATCAGAAATCGCCACGGGCTTCGGTATTCGTCAGTACCGTTCCTTTGACATGTGGGGTGGCCGGAGTTATCCTGAAATTCCGAATAACTTATTGTTTCCGAAAGACTTTAGGTGGCCGGTTGATATAGTGGGTCCGCGCAAAACTACGCACACCCAGTCCGTCTGTGCCAAGACGCTAATCCGGCCCGGATCGTACATGGAAGCCTTGCCGATCAGGCACTGTGTGCAGAAATTGCACCTACTGGCGCGCTCTCCGGATCGTACCTGAGGAACTACTTCCAAAACGGAAGCAGTTGCTACCTTACCTGACCAGAAATTCGTCAGGCCGCTTCACGTAGTCATCTGCCGTGCGCCACAGTGCCGCCACCAGGAGCGGAGTGCGCGGTGCAACGCGCTCATCATCTGTAGGGTACCTGATCGGATATTGACGCGGCTCCGCATGCAATCTGCCCAGCGCGCAAAGGTACTCCTCAAAGGTCGCAACTGGATCGGTTATCCGCGCGGCGTCCGGAAAGCGACCGCAGGTTAAGGCGTACTCGTGAGAAATTATGGAATTGTGCCGAGCCCCAAGCCGCAGGCGTTCGGCACCGGGTGTCGACCACATGTCGTTAATGCGGTGGCCGAAACCAATCACCTGAACCTTGGACATGCCGTTATGGAGAAGGCACCCTTTGAGCAGGAGCTCGACGCCGTGGCCCACCATGTGCAGCGTCGGCGTGAAGAGCATGCCACTCCTGCCGTCGGCCATCTTGTCGTCCAAGACGCCGGCGGCCTCCAAGAAGCACTTAGCGCGGCTGATGAAGCGGCCAGCATCTGTTTCCCAAAAATCATCGGCCAAGAATCGCCCCATACCGACAGATCAAGACATGCCGCCCATGTCGCAACCATGTCGCAGTAAATTGCCTAGTAGCCGTTTGTAATGATTGGTGAAATCCGCGCAACCCATTGAAATTGCTTTGTACCACGTCGCATTGCCTTGCAACACGGCTGCAACATGCAACTTCAGGCTACCCAGCTTCTAAGTGATTGTTTTCGCTTAAGAAAATTTGGCTGGGGAACCTGGACTCGAACCAAGATTAACGGAGTCAGAGTCCGTCGTTCTACCATTGAACTATTCCCCAGCAGTCGCTGCCGAAGCGTGCTTGGCTGCTGTGCGGCGCTTATAACCAAATCATCGCGGAATGCAAATAGCTGTTTGAAAAAAATTTGAGCGGTGCTGTGGAGTGTTGCAAAAGGCGGATTCTTGAGGGTTGGGAAAAAGAATTTGTCGTTTTGGCCGAGCGCTGGTATCTTCGCGCCAACGCAAAATCGAACGAGCGCCAGCAGCATACCTCCAGGAGTTCATCCTTCAGGACTTGCGCGGCGCGGTGGAAAAACAACGTGGAAGACCCCGAAGGCGGCTTTAAGTCGCAATCTGACGGGGCGTCGGCGGCAGCGCGCAAGGATGGCAAGAAGTCCAGGCGCCGCAAGGGCAAGCGTGGCGGGCAATCCCGCAATGCAGCTCAGGCCGCTTCGCATGCCCCCTCCGGCATCGCCGGCGAGGCAGCGCGCCCAATGGATGCACGTCCAACGGACATTGCGGCCGAGACATCGGCCCGCAAGCGTAAGCGCCGCCGTCGCGGTTCCGGTGCGTCGGGCGAGGGTGCTCCAAGACAGCAGCAACAGGGTGATCAGGTCGCGTCTGCCAATCGCGCGCTAGCGCATGATGGCGACGCGGCTTCGGGAAAGCGCGGGCGGCGAAAGCATCGCGGCAAGCGTGGCCTGCAGGGCCGGCCGCTGGCGCAGACAAAACCATCAGGCCATCAGCCCACGCAAGCGCCTGCGAATCAGCCGAATGTCGGCCGTGGTCCCGCGCAGGAAGCGCGTCGCGAAAACGACAATCGTGTCCAGCGTCATCATCAGGAGCGCGGCGAACGGCCGGCTTCCGCCCATCCCTGGCCGGATGAGCTCTACGCAGCGCTCGACCTCGGCACCAACAATTGCCGCCTGCTGATCGCGCAGCCGACCCGTCCGGGCCAGTTCCGCGTCGTCGATGCCTTCTCGCGCATCGTGCGTCTCGGCGAGGGGCTGGCTGCGAGCGGGCGTTTGTCCGACGATGCCATGGACCGCGCCGTCGATGCGCTGCGCGTCTGCGCCGGCAAGCTGAAGAACCGCGAGATCCGCCGCATGCGGCTGATCGCCACCGAAGCCTGCCGCCAGGCAAGCAATGGCGAGGAGTTCCTTCAGCGCGTCGTTGCTGAAACCGGGCTCGAACTTGAGATCATCGATCGCGAGACCGAGGCGCGGCTCGCCGTCTCCGGCTGCTCCTCACTGGTCGGGCGCGAGACGCGCTCCGTCGTGCTCTTCGATATCGGCGGCGGCTCGTCTGAGATCGCGGTCATCCGCATCGGCGACAGCCGCTTCAGCCGGCTCGCCAATCACATCACCCACTGGACCTCGCTGCCCGTCGGCGTCGTTACGCTCTCGGAGCGCCATGGCGGCCGCGATGTCACGCCCGATGTTTTCGAAGGCATGGTGCTTGAGGTCGAGGGCATGCTCTCCGGCTTCGATTGCCCTGTGATCGATGGCGACCTCGGCGATTTTCACCTGATCGGCACCTCGGGCACGGTCACCACGCTTGCCGGCGTCCATCTCGATCTGCCGCGCTACGATAGGCGCAAGGTCGATGGCATCTGGCTGTCGGATGATGAGGTCTCGGCCATGCAGGCCAAGCTTCTTTCGTGGGATTTCGCCAGCCGCGCCGCCAATCCCTGCATCGGGCCCGATCGCGCTGATCTGGTGCTGGCAGGCTGCGCTATTCTCGAGGCCATTCGCCGCCGTTGGCCGAGCCCGCGCATGCGCGTTGCCGATCGTGGCTTGAGGGAAGGCCTTCTCACCGACATGATGGCGGATGACGGCGTCTGGCGGCGCCATCGCCACCGCCGCGGCCAGCGCGGCAAGTAAGTGCGGCAAATAGGGGATCAGCTATGACCAAGCCAACCATTGCGGGCAACCGCACCGGCCGCAAGCTCGGCCAGCGCGTCAAGAACAAGAAGATGAAGGCGTCCTCGCGCCAGTGGCTGCAGCGCCATATCAACGATCCCTATGTGCAGCGCGCCCAGCTTGAGGGTTACCGCGCCCGCGCCGCCTTCAAGCTTTTGGAGATCGACGAGAAGCACGGCATCCTGAAGGGCGCGCGCCGCATCATCGATCTGGGTGCCGCACCGGGCAGCTGGTCGCAGATCGCCGCCAAGGTCACCGGCTCGACGGATGAGGACATCCGCGTCGCGGCCATCGACTTCCTGGAGATGGCGCAGCTCCCCGGCGTCAAGATCCTGCAGCTCGACTTCCTCGATCCGACGGCGCCCGACCAGCTGATGGAAGCCGTTGGCGGCACGCCCGATCTCGTCATCTCCGACATGGCGGCGCCGACCACGGGCCACCACAGAACGGACCATCTGCGCACCATGCATCTGTGCGAAGTGGCCGCGCATTTCGCGATCGAGGTTCTGGGCGAGGGCGGCCACTTCCTGGCCAAGACCTTCCAAGGCGGCACGGAAAAGGACCTGCTCAATCTGCTGAAGCAGAATTTCAAGCAGGTCGTCCACGTCAAGCCGGCCTCCTCGCGCGCCGAATCCGTCGAGATGTTCCTGCTCGCCAAGGGCTTCAAGGGACGCAAAGCTGCCGCCGACGAAACGGAGGCTTGATTTCGGGCGCATTCCGGGTGGAGTATGACACGCCCAAGACCGGAATGACCGCGGATATCAATGCTGCTTTACGTCACGCTCGGAACCAACGACATCGACCAGGCCCGGCATTTCTATGATGTCGTGCTCCCCGTGCTGGGCTACCGCCGCCAGCGCTATTCCGAAGAAGAAATCGGCTACGCCGCCGATGGCGATATCCGCTGCCGGCTGTGGATCGTCACCCCCTTCAATCGCCGCCGCGCATCGGATGGCAATGGCACGATGATTGCGCTCGCGGCCGAGACCAGGGCGGATGTCGATGCCTTCTATCGCGCCGCGATATCAGCCGGCGGCGTCAGCGAGGGCGAGCCGGGTCTGCGCCCCTTCCACGCCAATTTCTATGCGGCTTACGTGCGCGATCCCGATGGCAACAAGCTGAGCGCCGTCTGCGAGGCGCCCGAGCCGGCCGCCGAGTAAAGACGGCTGCTTACTTTACCGCCTGCTGTTCGGCTTCCATCACGCTTGGCGCCAGCGGCTTGACGCGATGGCCGGAAACCAGCGCGCCGGCATGCTTGTCCATGCGGATGAAGGGGATGGTCGCGACCACGGTCATAACCGCGATCACGTAGAAGGCAATGTGGAAGTCCACCACCTGCAGCGCTTCGCCGCGAATGAAGATCGAGGTCTCGAGGATCGCCGCGGCCACGGCCACGCCAAGCGCCAGGCTGATCTGCTGCATCACGGAGCTCATCGAGGTCGCCTGGCTCGCCTGCGCGTCGTCGATATCGGCATAGGCGAGCGCGTTGACGCCGGTAAAGAAGAAGGAGCGCGAGAAGCCGCCGATCAGAAGCACGAGAATGATGACGAGATGCGGCGTGGTCGGCGTGAAGAAGCCGGTCGTGACAGTCACCAGCGTGGTCACGCCCGCCGCCGTCAGCAGCGTCGAGCGGAAGCCCACGGCCGCGAACACCCGCTTGGCCATGAACTTCGTGGTGATCGCGCCGATCGCGCCGGCGAATGTGATGAGGCCGGATTGGAACGGCGTCAGCCCGAAACCGAGCTGCAGCATCAGCGGCGTCAGAAACGGCATGGCGCCGATGCAGATGCGAAATAGCGTGCCCCCCGTCGTCGATGCCCGGAAGGTCGGGTTCTTGAAGAGCTGCAGATTGAGAATCGGCGCCGGGTGCTGTCTCGCATGCCGCACATAAAGCGCGCCGCAGACGACGCCGATCGCGGTCGCCGCGATGCCGATGATCGGCGGCAGCGCCGGCAGGCTGACGACGGAGAGGCCGAAGACCACGCCGGCTGCGGCAAACGAGGTCAGCACAAACCCGGTGATGTCGAGTTTCGGCGGCGCCGTCGCCTCGACCTCCGGCAGGAAGATCGTTGCCAGCCACACGCCGATGATGCCGACGGGCACGTTGATCAGGAAGATCCAGTGCCAGGTGAAATAGGTGGTGATGAAGCCGCCGAGCGGCGGTCCCGCGAGCGGCCCGACCAGCGCGGGGATAGTCAGCAGCGCCATCGCCGAGACCAGATCGCTGCGCTTGGTGGTGCGCAACAGCACCAAGCGGCCGACAGGCGTCATCATCGCTCCGCCCATGCCCTGCAGGAAGCGGGCGACGACGAATTCGATAAGGCCGGACGAGATCGCGCAGAAGATAGAGCCGACGACGAAAACGCAGATGGCGAGGCGGAAGATGCGCTTGGCACCGAACCGGTCCGCCATCCAGCCGCTGATCGGGATGAAGACGGCGAGCGACACCATATAGGATGTCAGCGCCAGCTTCAGCGTGATCGGCCCGACATGCAGGTCGTTGGCGATCGCCGGCAGCGCGGTCGAGATGACGGTGGAATCCATCTGCTCCATGAAGAGCGCGACGGCAAGGATCAGGGGAACGATGCGGTTCATGCGCGAAAGCCTTGGGGGTCTAGCAAAGGCGGCTTGGAAAGCCATTGCTCTTTAGTCCTCGCACCGGCGTCTGCCAAGTGCGCATTCATCTTAGGAAATACGAATGCATCACGTCTGCGTGAGACGGATGGTTCAGGGATTTCAACGCGCGGAATTGACATATGTTCGTTTCAGCGGATTGCGATAAACGGTGATCCGCGATGACGACGGGGGCGGCGCGCCAATGCGCCGTGCGTTATTACAAAGGATGGAACATGGCGATTTCGATGGGGATGAACAGGCGCGCGTTTGTAGCGGCAGGCGTTGGCCTGCTGGCCGCGCCGATGATTTTGAAAGAGACGGCCGTGATGGCCGCAACCGGAGATAACACCAAGATGGATGCGACGACGCAGCCCCAGTTCAATCAGTTCAAGCTCGGCTCCTTCAAGTTCACAGTCGTGAAGGACGGTGGCGTGGTTGGCGAAAAGCCAAATGAAACTTTCGGCACCAACCAGACGCCGGAAACCGTTCAGGCGCTGCTCGCCAAGAACTTCCTGCCGACGGACAAGTTCGTCAACACCTTCGCGCCCTTCGTGGTTGATACCGGCTCTGACGTGATCCTTGTCGATACCGGCTTCGGCGAAAGCGGCCGCGCCAAGGGCAATGGACAACTCGCCGCCGGCCTCAAGGCTTCCGGCTATTCGACCGACGACATCACCATCGTTGCGCTCACCCATCTGCATGGCGATCACATCGGCGGCCTGATGGAAGGCGGCAAGCCGGCCTTCGCCAAAGCCCGCTATGTCGCCGGCAAGACCGAGTACGATTTCTGGACCGACAAGGCCCGCGAGGGAACGCCGGCCGAAGGCGGCCACAAGGCGGTGCTCGCCAATGTCGCTCCGCTTGCCGAAAAGATGACCTTCATCGGCGAGGGCGATACGATCGCCTCCGGCATCACCGCCATGCTGGCCCCCGGCCACACCCCCGGCCACATGATCTTCAACATCGAGTCGGATGGAAAGCGCCTGGTCGCCACCGGCGATACCGCCAACCACTATATCCTGTCGCTGCAGAACCCGACCTGGGAAGTCCGCTTCGACATGGACAAGGCCCAGGCAGCCGCCACCCGCAAGAAGGTGTTCGACATGATCGCAGCCGACAAGGTCCCGTTCCTCGGCTACCACATGCCGTTCCCGGCCGTCGGCTATGCGGAAGTTTACGAAAGCGGCTACCGCTTCGTTCCCAAAACCTACCAGTTCGACCTCTGATCCTGCTGCATGGCAGCCATACCAAGCCCGGCCGCCGCGCCGGGCTTGTCGTGTTTTTGGGACAGGCTTGGGTCGTATTCGCGATCGCTTCTCCTCTCCACCCTCATTCCTGTGCTTGTCACAGGAAACCAGCCGATGCGCGTCGGCGCGGCGAGAAGAGTCTATTTTGTTCAATGACTTGAGCGCGCTGGATCCCTGTGACGAGCACAGCGATGAGGACGGGAAACGGGGTGCGCTGAAAGAAAGCCGGCTTTTAACCGGTGGCATCCGGTTTATAGCGAGCGTCTCTACAACGCCTTCGCCATCCCGACGCCACCCACGGCCGGCCACATTTTTTACTATTCCCTTAACGCCATAGACGTGGTACCAGCCCTCGCCAACTTCCAAAGCAACCTTACACATCGCCGGTGCGGATAAGACGTTCCGGGTGAGGGTGCATTTTTCTTTTATAAGGAATTGGCCATGGCTCGCATCATTGAAACGCCGACCGGTTTAGACGCACTCACCTTCGATGACGTGCTGCTGCAGCCCGGTCACTCCGACGTCCTTCCGGGCCAGACCAGCGTCGCGACGCGCATTGCCACCGATTTCGAACTCAATATTCCGATCATCTCGTCTGCCATGGACACGGTCACCGAAAGCCGTCTGGCGATCGCCATGGCGCAGGCCGGCGGCCTCGGCGTCATTCACAAGAACCTGACCCCGATCGAGCAGGCCGAGCAGGTCCGCCAGGTCAAGAAGTTCGAAAGCGGCATGGTCGTCAACCCTGTCACGATCGGCCCGGATGCGACGCTCGCCGATGCGCTGGCGCTGATGAAGATCCACAGCATCTCCGGCATCCCGGTTGTTGAAAAGTCCGGCCGCCTCGTCGGCATCCTCACCAACCGCGACGTCCGCTTCGCCTCCGATCCGGCCCAGAAGATCTATGAGCTGATGACCCGCGAGGGCCTCGTCACAGTCAAGGAAACCGTCGACCAGCAGGAAGCCAAGCGTCTGCTGCACGCTCACCGCATCGAAAAGCTGCTGGTGATCGATGGCGAAGGCCGTTGCGTCGGTCTCATCACCGTCAAGGACATCGAGAAGTCGCAGCTCAATCCGAACGCCTCCAAGGATGCGCAGGGCCGCCTTCGCGCCGCTGCCGCAGTCGGCGTCGGTGACGATGGCTTCGAACGCGCCGAGCGCCTGATCGAGGCCGGCGTCGACCTGCTCGTCGTCGATACTGCCCATGGCCACTCGCAGGGCGTTCTGAACGCCGTCGCGCGCGTCAAGAAGCTCTCCAACTCCGTTCGCGTCATGGCCGGCAACGTCGCCACGTCGGATGGCACCAAGGCGCTGATCGATGCAGGTGCTGATGCCGTCAAGGTCGGTATCGGCCCGGGCTCGATCTGCACCACCCGCATTGTCGCCGGCGTCGGCGTTCCGCAGCTTGCGGCTATCATGTCGGCGGTCGAAGCGGCTCGCGCCCAGGATGTCCCCGTCATCGCCGATGGCGGCATCAAGTTCTCCGGCGACGTCGCCAAGGCGATCGCATCCGGCGCATCCGCCGTCATGATCGGCTCGCTGCTGGCTGGCACCGACGAAAGCCCGGGCGAAGTCTACCTCTACCAGGGTCGCTCCTTCAAAGCCTATCGCGGCATGGGCTCCGTTGGCGCCATGGCCCGCGGCTCGGCGGACCGCTACTTCCAGGCGGAAGTGCGCGACACCCTCAAGCTCGTTCCCGAGGGTATCGAAGGCCAGGTACCCTACAAGGGCCCGGTCTCCGGCGTCCTGCATCAGCTCGCCGGCGGCCTGAAGGCTGCCATGGGTTATGTCGGCGGCAAGGACCTCAAGGACTTCCAGGAACGCGCCACCTTCGTGCGCATCTCCGGCGCCGGTCTGCGTGAAAGCCATCCGCACGACGTCACCATCACCCGCGAAAGCCCGAACTACCCGGGTTCCGGCGCCTGATGAACGACGCGAGCAGCCGTATTCCGACCTCGGTCGTCGCGCTGCTCGCGGCCATCTCCCTGGGTGTCTTCATCTGGATGCTCCTGGGCTATGTCCTGCCGTTTCAGGATATGACCCACGCCGCGATGCTCGAAGCGCGGCTGGGTCGCTATGATGCGAGCGATATCGACGCCATGCGCGGCTTGCTCGAGCGAAAGCCGGAAGCGCGCGACTTGCTTGTCGCCATGCATCGCGGGCCTGATCTCATCCTGCCGTTCGTACTGACGGCATTCCTCTTTACCGTTCTCGCCAAGCTGCGCCCCGCCGGCCGCTACTTCAATCGCCCGATGCATCCCTTGATGATCGCTGCGATCTATGCGCTGCCCTTCCTCTACGGCTTTTCCGACTATGCCGAGAACATCCTGACCGACAACCTCTTCGCCGGCGACGCCGAGTGGAGCTTCGCGACGGCATTGCTGCCCTGGGCGTCGAGCCTCAAATTCGCGAGCCTGACCGTCTGCGTCATCGTCATCCTGCGCTTCCTCGTCTACCGCATCGTGCCGCCGACGGATCGCTGACGTCGCTGGCCCAACCGACACTGGAAACGCCGGTTCGTTTGCTCTAAAGCTCTGACACCAAAAGAAAACTGGCAAAGGAGACGAGCGTATGACTGGAATGACAGGCTATGAGATGTTCTGGCCCATCATCGCCCATGCGGCGCTGGTCTACATGCTCTACATGCTGCTCGGCTACCGTCGCCAGAAGATGCTTAAGTCGGGCAAGGTGCATGCATCCGACTATCGCGAAAACCGCGGCGAGCCGACCGAAAGCCTGATCGTCAAGAACAGCCTGGCGAACCAATACGAGCTGCCGGTGCTGTTCTACGCCTGCTGCATCCTTCTCTACATGACCGAAGCCGACAATCTGATCGCGCTCGTGCTCGCGTGGATCTTCGTCGCCTTGCGCTATGTCCACGCCTTCGTCCACGTTACCAGCAACAACCTGCGCTACCGCAGCCCGCTCTTTGCCGCCGGCTATCTTGTGCTCGGCGTCATGTGGGTCTGGCTTGCCGTCTGGATAATGTTCCCGAACGGCTGAGCGGTCGGGAATCATCATCTCTCTCCACGAATCAGCCATGCGGCCGGTTTTCTATAAGCGACACGGCTAGCAGCGTGTCGCGGCCAGTGTTCGGCCCGAAAGTGGCGTAAATTTACCCTCCGGAACCGACCAAATCAGGGCTTATCACCCCGGTTTGGTTGAGCTTTTGCCGATCGTTAGAATACAAGCTTTCTCGTTTACGCCTCATGAAGGCCTGCATGTCATATCGGCCGAAAGGGCCGGTTTTGGGCAATGTCCGGTCTGCGAATAAGAGGGATGGGGAACGACATGAACGTCGGGAGCTTCGATCGCATTGGCCTCCGTAGGAAGCCGAAACAGGAACGCAGTATTCAAAGGCTGGACCTGATCTTGTCCGCCGCCTCGGAGCTGATTGCGGCCAAGGGTGTCGGCGCCATGCGCATGACCGAACTCGCGGTCGCCGCCAATGTGCCGATCGGCTCGGTCTACCAGTATTTCCCCGAGAAGGCGGCGATCGTCAAAGCGCTGTTCGACCGCCACTCGCTGGCCATCCGCGCCAGGGTCGCGGACGCCTTCGCGTCGGTGCAATCCGTGCCGGAAGCGCTCGATGTGCTCGAAGCCACAATCGACTGGCATTATGAGGACTACCGCAATGATGCCGCGAGCCTTGGCATCTGGCTTGGTACCGAGACCGATCAGGACCTCTCGCAGCTCAATGTGGAACACAACAGCCGCATCGCCCGGATCTTTCGCGAAACGGCCCAGCGCATCGCGCCCGAACTCAGCAATGTCGATAGCGAGGCGCGCACCTATCTCTTCAGCCACCTGATCGGTTCGTCGGTCAGGCTCGCGGTGACGAGCGACCCGTGCTTCGCCGCCCGCATCCTGCAGGAATGCAAGTCGCTCGTGCGCAGGTCCTTCTTCACATCCATGCCGACGGAGCTGGTCGCCGGCTGATCCCAATTACCAGCTGGTCACCGTGTTCGCGACCTTCAGGCGCGGCTGCGCGCGCACGTAAGTGCCTTTCACCTCGGCGTCGAGATTGTCCTCCACCACGGCAGGCGTGATGYTGTCGAGGCAGGCGGTGATGTGCGCGGTGATCGCGTTCATCAGCGAGATCGAAACGCCCGGCCGCTTCATGATGCCGATCTGCACCGGGGGGAGCGCCGGGAAGCCGTCCGCCTGAGTCAGCACCTTCATGCCCGTGCGCAGCGCCGATTCCGGCATGGTCGAAACGGCAAGTCCGGAGAGAACCGCCGCCGCGATGACGGTGCAAGACCAGCTGGTGAACAGAATCTGATGTTCGCGCCCGCCCGCGTCGAGCGCGGCTATGGCGGTCTGTCTCCACGGGCAGTCGCGGCGCCCGACGGCGAGCGGCACCGGCGCATCGTCGCGGATCGGATGGTTGGCCGAACCGACCCAGCAGAGCGGTTCGGTCCTGACCACGTCCGACATGCGCACGCGCGGATTATGCGTCACCAGCGCAATGTCGAGTTCGCCCCTGTGCATGCGCTCGGCCAGATCGACCGACGGCTCGCAGACGATATAGAGCTCGACGTTCGGATGCGTCTTGGCGAAGCGGCCGATGATCTCCGGCATGTAGCGTTCGGCATAGTCGTCAGGTGTGCCGATCCTCAGCGTGCCCTCGAGCCGGTTGTCGTCGAAGGCTGCGATCGCTTCGTTGTTGAGGCGGATGATGCGGCGGGCATAGTTGAGCAGCTTCTCGCCCTCGACGGTCAGCCGGTTGCCGCGGCCGTCCTTGATGAACAGCTGTTTGCCGATCCGCTCCTCGAGGCGGCGCATCTGCATCGAAACGGCGGATTGCGTCTTGTAGACCCGGTCGGCGGCCTTGGTGAAGCTGCCGGAATCGATGATGGCGATGAAGGTCTGCAGCTGGTCAATATCAAGAGGCGCGGCCATGGTTCTCACCTATAAACATCTCTGATGATAATCATTAGAAACATTCGTTGGACTGATCAATAGCCGTTTGGCATCTTGTGGCTGCAAATCAATCAAAGTGATGGCCAGGCAAATCGGCCTGTCCGCTCGAAAACCAACTTGCCTCTCCGTGCCCGATCGCGCGGAAAGGGCGGGTTGTTGCGCGCCCATGAAAGGATCATCCCATGCGCACGACAGACCGGATATTAGAACTCGACTGCAACCCCGCGATCAAGACCTATTCGCAGCGTCTCGTCGCCGGTTTCGCAACGCTGGCATCCGTACTGCGCGTGTTCCGCAATCGTATGGAGATCAACGCGCTGCACGAGCTCGACGACAACCAGCTGAAGGATATCGGCCTTTCGCGGGCCGATCTCGACGCGGCCTTCCTGGCCTCGACCTTCTTCGAGGATCCGTCGGATCAGCTGACGCGGTCCGCGCGCAATCGCGGCCGCAATTCGCTTCACCGGCTCCGCCAGGATTAAGCCGAAACCAGTTTTCCCCGCAGGGTGATAGCCAATAACCCTGCCTCTTGCCCGGTGCCGACCTCCCAGTCGTCTCCGGGTTTTTTTATGCGCGTCTTATGGCTTGGGGGAGGAGGGCGGCGTCTTCGGCATATAGCTCTCGAAGATCGCTTCCATGTTCTTCTGGTAGCCCTTTTGCACCTCAAGCCCGCTGTCGAACATGGTGTTCAGCATGTCCATGTAGCTGGAGGCCTCGGGTGCCTTCTCCGCTTTCTCGCTGGCCTTCGGCGTTTCCGTGGGCTTCTGCGGCGCGGGCTGGGCGAAGCTTCCCATCATTTCCTGGAATGCCTTGGTAAAGGGATTGTCGAGGAACGGATTGGCCGGTGCCGCCTTTTCGGGCTCCGGCTTCGGCGCGCTGAACATCAGCTGCATCGCCTGCGTGAATGGATTGTCGAAGATGCTGGGCTGCGGCGTCGGCGTCTGTTTCGGCGCGAAGCCGGTGGCCTGCAGCCATTGCTGGATGCTCTCGCCCATCGCCGTGTTGACGAAAGGATTCACCGGCGCGTTCATCTGCCCCATCGATTGCTTGAACAGCCCGCCCATCAGCGTGCCGGCCATGATCGGCAGCATCTGCTTGTAGATTTCCTGGCCGATCCCGGTCATCTGCGCGGCCTGCGCCGCCACTGCCCGCGACACGTCCTTGGAGCCGAAGAGCTGCGCCAGGATGTCGTTGCCGTCGGAGATCCCCTGCGGCGTGAACGCCTTGCTCATGTCCTCGAAATACTTGGCATAGTTGCCTGACGACACCGCCTGCATCAGGCCCATGAAATCGTAGGGGTTGCTGCTGCTCCGCTTCAGCCCGGCCGAGAAAGCCGGCATCAGCGCGGCCATCGCCTGCGTCGCCTGCTCCTGCGCCAGGTTGAACTGCTTGGAGATCGCGTCCATCGCCGCGCCGTTCTGCGCCTGCATCATCATGTCGAAGAGTGGCAGCATGGAAAAGCCCTTTCCCGGTTCGCGACGCATGATCGCGTCACTATAGCCGGAAAAAGGAATGCGCAAACCGCTTTTTGCAGAAGGGCTTAGTGGTTGCCCTTAGTATTGGTACTCTTCGAACGCGGGCTCGACCGAACCGTTCCAGCGGCCGTTGTAGAGCGCGAGCAGGTCTTCCGCCAGCGTCGCCTTCTTGGCCATCACCTCATCGAGCGGCGACAGGAAGATCGTCTCGTCCTGGCCTTCGCTGTTGAGCTTGCCGCGCGCCTTGAGGCCGGCCTTGGAAATGGCAAGAACCTCGCGCGCAGTATCGTAAAGCGTGTGGCCACGGAATGCCGCCGTCAGCCCCTCGGCCGGCACCGCGTTGCGCAGTGCGTTCACCTCGTCGAAGCCCCAGTCCTTGGTCAGCTGGTCGGCGGCCTCGAGTGCCGTTGCGTCGTAGAGCAGGCCAACCCAGAAGGCCGGCAGCGCGCAGATGCGGCGCCACGGGCCGCCATCGGCGCCGCGCATTTCGAGGAAGCGCTTCAGGCGCACGTCGGGGAAAAGCGTCGATAGATGGTTCGTCCAGTCGCCCATCGTCGGCTCCCAGGCGGCGATCTCGCCCTTCAGCTCGCCGTTCATGAACTGGCGGAAAGTGATGTGGGTACAGTCCTTGTAGCGGCCGTCGCGGACGATGAAGTACATCGGCACGTCGAGCGCCCATTCCACATAGTCGCTGAAGCCGAAATCGTCGCGGAAGGTGAAGTCGAGCAGGCCCGAGCGGTTGTTGTCGGTGTCGCGCCAGATATCGCCGCGCCAGGACTGCAGCCCGTTGAGCTTGCCTTCGGTAAAGGGGGAGGAGGCAAACAGCGCCGTTGCCAGCGACTGCAGCTTCATCGAGACGCGCATCTTCTTGCGCATGTCGGCTTCCGAGGAGAAGTCAAGGTTCACCTGGATCGTGCAGGTCCGGTACATCATGTCGAGACCCTGCGTGCCAACCTTCGGCATGTAGCGGCTCATGATGCCGTAGCGCGACTTCGGCATGACGGGGGTCTCGGCCAGCGTCCACTTCGGGCTGCCGCCGATGCCAAGGAAGCGGATGCCCATCGGTTCCGCGATCTCGCGCAGCACGGCCAGATGCGCGTTGGATTCCTTGCAGGTCTGGTGAATGTTTTCGAGCGGCGCGCCCGAGAGCTCGAACTGCCCGCCCGGCTCGATCGAGATCGCGCCCATGCCCGATGGCTCGGCAAGGCCGATGATGTTCTCGCCGTCAAGGATAGGCTCCCAGCCGCTCTTCGCTTCCAGACCCTTCAGCAGTCCGGAAATGCTGTTTTCGCCAAAATATGGAACCGGGCTGTTATCGGCGCGGAAGAAGGCGAACTTCTCATGTTCGGTGCCGATGCGGAACTTCTCTTCCGGCTTGTTTCCCGCCGCAAGATAATCGGTCAGCTCCTGAACCGAAGAGAGCGGGGTCTGGTCGGTGGTATCGCGAGCCATTCAAGTAACCTGTATTCGGGAAACGCCCGGAAAGTATCCGGACAGTAGGAAGGGTGATTAGGACCGCTGGCACGTATGTTGCAAGTGAAATTGTTTCAACCAGCCATCAAAAAAATACCAGCAACTGTGGCCCGTTGCCCACGCGGCTATTGGTTCCAGTCGCCGAGTGCCACCTGTATCACTGCCATGGCGGCAACGGCTGCGGTATCGGCGCGCAATATTCTCGGCCCGAGCGGGATCGCGGTCACGAAATCAAGGCTGCGCAGACGCGCGCGCTCGTCTTCGGAAAAGCCGCCCTCGGGTCCGACGAGCAGCGCCAGCTTGCGCTCCTTTACCGCCGAGAGGATCGGCAGCGGGTTCTGCCCGGCGTCGCCCTCGTCGCAATAGATGATCCGCCGGTCGCTCGGCCATCCGTCGAGCATGTCGAAGAGCCGCACCGGCTCGGCCACATCTGGGATGCCGAGAATGCCGCATTGTTCCGCCGCCTCGATGACGTTGGCGCGGAGCTTGTCGAGGTTGTTGATCTTGCCCTGCACATGCTGCGTCATGACAGGCTGCAGTATGCCGGCGCCCATCTCCACGGCCTTCTGCACGAGATAATCCAGCCGCCCGACCTTCAGCGGCGCGAAGAGATAGTGCAGGTCGGAAGGCGCTGGCTGCGGCCGTGTTTGTTCCTCCGGCACGATCATGATGCGCTTGCGGGTCGGCAGCGAAAGCTTCGCCTTCCACTCGCCGTCGCGGCCGTTGAAGACGAGGATCTCGGCGCCGTCGCCCATCCTCAGCACATTGGCCAGATAATTATACTGGTCCGGCGTCGCCTCGGCGGCCACGCCTTTGGAGAGGGGAGCGGCGACAAACAGCCGTTGCATTCTGAAATTGGCGCGCATCGAAATGTCCTGGCTAAACGAAGAGCGCGACCATAGCCCAATAGAGCACGGCCGCAAGCACGGCGGATGCCGGCACGGTGATGACCCAGGCGGCGATGATCGTCATGAAGTGCGAACGCCGCACCAGCCGGCGCCGGCGCACCTCGTGGGTGTTGGGGTCGTCGGGCTCCTCCAGCATCCAGACCTCGGCCTTGCGGCGCATATATTCGATCCGGCGCTTGGAGTTGCGGGTGTACCATTCGCGGAAGAAGCCGACACCGAACACCGCACCAACGGCGATATGCGTCGTACTGACCGGCAGTCCGAACCAGGAGGCGACGATGACGGTAAACGCCGTCGCCATCGCCACGCAGTAAGCACGCATCGGGTTGAGCTTGGTGATCTGCCCGCCGACGAGGCGGATCAGGCGCGGTCCAAACAGCAAAAGACCGACCGAAATGCCGAGCGCCCCGATCAGCATCACCCAGAGCGGCGGTTCTGAGCCGCGGATGAGAGGCTGTCCAAAGGACACGCGCACGATCGCCGAAAGCGGGCCTACGGCGTTGGACACGTCGTTGGCGCCGTGCGCGAAGGACAGAAGTGCCGCCGCGCCGATCAGCGGCATCTGGAACAGCACCCGCAGCGAGCTGTTGCGGTTCTCCAGCCCCTGCGCCCGCATATTGACCAGCGGCCGCGCCACCAGCCAGCCGACCACGCCGGCTGCGATGCCGAGCAGGATGATCGTCGACGCTGAGAACGCGTTCATGCTTTCAAGCTGAAGGATCATATAGGCGGTGAAGCCGCCCACCATGATCGCGATGAGCACCGGCACCCAGCGCTTGGCCGAGGTGATCTTGTCCTCGCGGTAGATGATCAGCGTCTTGACCAGATAGAGCATGCCGGCGGCAATCACGCCGGCGATCAGCGGCGACGTCATCCAGCTGGAGGTGATCTCGGCCAGGACCCGCCAGTTGACCGGCCCCGGGCCGAGCGCGCCCACGCCCGCGCCGATTACCGCGCCGACGATCGAGTGCGTGGTCGAAACGGGCGCGTTCAGCCATGTCGCGAGGTTGATCCAGAGTGCCGCCGCCATCAGCGCCGCCATCATGATCCAGGAGAGCGTGGCGGGCGGGATCTGCGATGCGTCGACGATGCTGGACGAGATCGTCTTCACCACCGCGCCCCCCGCTATCGTCGCGCCGAGGATCTCGAAGATAGCGGCGATGACGAGCGCCTGGCCCATGGTCATGGCACGCGCACCGACGGCGGCGCCAACGTTGTTGGTCACGTCGTTCGCGCCGATGTTCATGGCCATGTAGGCCGCAAGGGCCGCGGCCGCGATCACCAGCCCGGCGTCGGGACGGCCGAACACGTATATCGCCGCAAACAGCATGGCGAGGCCGAGAAAGACGAAACCGATCCCCGGCGCCACCAGCTTGCGCGAGACGTATTTCGACGCGTCTTCGACCTGCGTGAGCTTGTCGAGATCCTTGTCGAGCGTTCGTTTGGTGAGGACGGTGGGGCGGTCGGCCATGCTGTTCCTTGTGATTGAGGCCCGCTTTTGCGCCGCTAATTCTAGCAGCGCAAGATGGCAGGAATCATTCAGCCGGAATCTGCTGCAGCGCGAGAGGTTCGAGTTGCCCGGTCATGCGGCGCTTGAAGAGCAGGAAGAGATCGCGCAGTTCCGGCTCGTTGACGCGCTTGGCGGCCTCTTCGCAGGAGACCCACTCGTAACGCCGCTCGCCCTTCTCCTTGAAGTTCTTGGCGATCGTCGAGACCTCGAGCACGTAGACCTGAACCTTGCAGGTCACCTTCAGCCCGTTCTTCAGAACCTTGGGATAGTGGTAGCAGCCGATCGTCTGGCTCTCGACCGTACCGCGCACACCGGCTTCCTCGTAAGCCTCGCGAGCGGCCACCTCGTAGGAGGTCTTGCCGTCCATCGGCCATCCCTTGGGGATCACCCAGCGGCCGGTATCGCGGCTGGTCAGAAGCAGCACTTCAAGCGCGCCGGTCTTGCCCTTCGTCCGGTAGCAGAGCGCAGCATATTGCTGGCGCGGAGGGCGCCGGAACATCAGCTGGACATCGGAGGCAAGGCGGGCAAGTAGGCTCAACGGTCGGGTCACCTTTATCGGTTGGGTGCGTATATTAGTGTCTCATGGAAAGCTTGCGCGATCCATGTGTGTGTTTTGCTTTCGGTTCAGGCTTTATATCTATCAATAGAGCCTTTCGTTTTGGTTTCGGTTTCAAAAAACCGCCATCGAATGCTCTATTTCCGTCACGTCGAGTGCCATTTAATATGATATCGACTTTCGTCATAATCAACGACGACGTGAAGCTGTCCCGCGATAGCCCCAAACATTGGCAATTCTGCGTCGGTTCTCCACAGAAAAGATTGCCCGGCTAACATCCTGAAGAGGTAAATGAGACCCTCAAAGCCTGCTCAGACAGGTGATCCGGCGCAATGAGTCGGCGTGTTTGCGTTGCTCTCGGCGAAAAATATCCTTGGTCGCCACCTGCCATTCGGCTTATCAATGCGTCGAAAACAGGAGGATGGTTCATGGTATCGGAAGCAACGCGCATCGATTGGATTGGGGGTAGCTGCCGGCTGCTACAGGCAACGGCGGCGGAGTTCCGCGACACCCGGCCCTTCAAGGGCCTGACGATCGGCACCGGCATCCATCTCGAACCGAAAACGGTGGCGCTTCTGATGACGCTCAACGCCGGCGGCGCGCGTCTGGTCTGCACCGGCAACCTGAACAGCACCCAGCCCGCGACGGTGGAATATCTGCGCAGCCAGGGCATCACCGTCTTCGCCACCCAGACCACCGATCCCGCCGCGCATCATCAGAGCCTTGTTGCCGTGGTTGCGGAAAAGCCGGATCTGCTGCTCGACAATGGCGGCGATCTCTTCGCCATCGCAGCGGAAAGCCCCTACGCCAATCTCCTGGGTGGCACCGAGGAGACCACCTCCGGCCGCACCCGCCTGCTGCCGCTGCGCGACAAGCTCAACATGCCGATCCTCGTCATCAACGACAGCCCGATCAAGCAGTTCGCCGAAAACAAGCATGCCGTTGGCCAGAGCCTGTTCGAGAGTTACATGCGTTTCACCAACCGCTCCACCAACGGCAAGCGCGTCACGGTCTTCGGCTATGGCGCCTGCGGCAAGGGCACTGCCGCCTGCTTCCGCAATGCCTTCTCGCAGGTCAGCGTCGTCGATATCGACCCGGTGACGACGCTCGAAGCGCATCTGGATGGTTTCGTCACACCGCTGCGCGATGACGCCATCCGCTCCGCCGACGTGCTCGTCACCGTCACCGGCCATCCCGATATCATCACCTTGAAGGACCTGCCGCTGATCAAGAACGGCGCGATCCTGATGAACGGCGGCCATTTCCCCAACGAGATCGACGTCGCCGCCTTCCGCGCCCACAAGGACGTCGTCGCGACCGACCGCTATCCGGCCGATGGCATCGAGACCCTGCATCTGAAGGACGGCCGCGCCATCCACATCCTGGGCGGCGGCCATATGGCCAACCTCGCCGGCCCACGCCCGCTAGGTAATTCCGTGGAATCCATGGACCTCGGCTTCACCCTGCAGGTCCGCTGCCTGGAACTCGTCGCCAAGCGTGGCGTCGGTCCCGAAGCCTGCATCGTGCCGGTCCCCGCGGATATCGACGCGATGGTGGCGAGCGCTTATCTCGATCTGGCGCGGTAGGCGCGAATGCCCGTCAGATTTGGCGGGCGATTGTGCCGATGACGTTGGTGACCAGCCGCGCTGCCGTCAGCGCGGAAATACCGTCGATATCGGCGGGCGGATAGAGTTCGACGAGATCGAAGCCGACAATCCGGCCCCGTCTGCCGACGCCGGCAATCAGATCGATGACCTGTGTGTAGGTAAGGCCGCCGGGCGATCGGGCAGCCACGCCGGGCATGATGCTGGGGTCGAGGCCATCGCAGTCCAGTGTGATTGCGACCCGCGCGCCCTCGGGAACATGCCGGAGGGCGGCGTCGACACCGAGGGAGTGAACCTCCCGAGCGGTGACGAAGCGGCTGCCATAGGCCTCGGCCGCTTCGATTTCCGCGCGACGAGCGCTTCCGACGCCGCGCATGCCTACCTGCACCATCCCGGCAATATGTCCCATCTCGCTCGCCCGGCGCATCGGGTTGGAATAGCCGTAACGCTCGCCATGGAGCTCATCACGCCAGTCGATGTGCGCATCGATCTGGACAATCCAGATCGGCCCGTGATCCGCGAAGCCGGCGAAGAAAGGAATGGGGACTGAATCGTCGCCGCCGAGCAGGATCGGCACGGCTGACATCGCCAGTATTTCCCGTGTCTTTGCCTCGATCAGCGCCCGATTCCGCGCGTTGTCATGCATCTCGGTGGGCAAATCACCGGCATCGAAGCAGCATGCCGGCTTGCCGTCAAAAATCGGTCCGCCGAGATCAAAATCCCAATGCTCGACAAGTGATGCGTCTTCTTGGCTCGCGGCGCGGATGGCATTGGCCGCTGTCGCGTAGCCGCTGCTGTCCTTGTCGCGATAGGTGCTGCCGTGAGCGGCGCTGAAGATCACCATGCGAGGCGTGGCGCCGTCGGGCATATGAGAGTTGAGACCAAGAAAGGCAGGCGAAGCGGTCATTGCGGGATCCGGATCATTGTTCGATGGGCGCATGCACTCAAACACCGGCGGCGCTCAACGTCCATGAGAATGTTGAGCGCCGTAACCGAGCCTCAATCGATCTCGATCACCAGCTTGCCCTCAGCCTCGCGGCTTTCGATCAGCCTGTGTGCTTCGGCGACATCGGCAAGCGAAAACCGCCGGCTGTCCATGCGGGGCAAAAGCTTGCCTGCTTCGGCGAGCCGGGTCACCTCGCGCAGGATCTCGCTATGATGCGCTCGGCCTTCGCCCGTCAGTAAGGGCAGCAGCGTGAACACGCCGGAATAACTCGCCGCCTTGAACGAGAGCGGCGCCAGCGCATACGTGCCCCAGCCGAGCGCGCTGACAACATGGCCGAACCGGCTCGCCGCCTTGAACGCCATGTCGAGCCCGGCGCCGCCGACCGTATCGTAGACGACATCGAAGCCGCGCCCCGCGGTATAGGTCGCGACGTGATCCTCGATGGTGCCGACGGCGCGGTCGATCGGCGTTGCGCCGAGGCTGCGGAGATAGTCGGCCTTCGCTGCGCCGTCGATTGCATAGACCTCGGCGCCGACAGCCCGGGCGATCTGCACGGCGATATGCCCGACCCCGCCGGCACCGCCGATGATGAGAACACGCTGGCCGCTTGCGACCTTCGCCCGGTCCACCAGCCCTTCCCATGCGGTCATAGCCGCCAGCGGCAGCGCGGCGGCTTCCCGCATCGACAGATTGCTCGGCTTGAGCGCGACGAGATCGGAGTCGACAGCCGCGAACTCGGCCAGCGACCCCTGAATGCCGCCGACCCCGCCGGTCATGCCGTAGACCGCGTCGCCGCGCCGGAAACCGGTCACATCGGGGCCGACCGCCTCGACGATACCAGCCATGTCGATGCCGAGGATGGCGGGCAGGGGGTGGCGGGCATGGGCGGCGTTGCCGGCGCGGATCTTGGTGTCGAGCGGATTGACGCCGCTGGCCTGGATGCGCACCAGCACCTCGCCCTTGGCGGCCTCAGGCCGGGCGATCTCCGTCTGCCGAAACGCGCCCTGCGGCGCGTTGACGACAAGCGCTTTCATCTTGGATTTCGAAGACATGGGACACTCCTTTCGTGTTGGTGAAAGGAGGATGCGCCGTTGAAGATCGAATGGAAATCATAGATAAAGCATGAAGATCATGCAGAAATGTTTGGGTGGCCATGGAGTGGAGCGATCTCAGGCTGTTCCTGGCCATTGCCAGGCTCGGCACCTTGGGTGCGGCGGCGCGCAGCCTCGGGCTGACCCAGCCGACCATGGGCCGGCGCCTGCGCGCCCTTGAGGCTGCACTCGGCCAGACGCTCTTCCAGCGCACAGCCGATGGTTTTGTGCTGACCGACGAAGGCGTGGCGGTCTTCGCCCATGCCGAGCGGATCGAGGAGGAGGCGCTCGCCCTGCAGCGCGAACTGGCCGGCACCGCCAGCGACCTCACCGGCTTTCTGCGCCTCTCGTCCTCGGATTGGTTCGGCACTCATCTGTTGGCGCCCGTCATTGCCGAGTTTTCGCACGCCTATCCCAAGGTTGTCGTCGAACTCCTGACCGATAGTCGCCTGCTCAGTCTCTCCCGGCGCGAGGCCGATCTCGTCTTCCGCATCGCACCCTTCACGGAGCCGGAAGTGATCTCCCGCCGGCTGCTGCGCATCGAATATGGCCTCTATATCAAGCGTGGCCTGCCGCACCCGGTGGCGGGAAGCGGGGAGGGCGCGCGTCTGGTCACCATGGACGAGGCCTTCGGCGGCATGCCCGATGTCTTGTGGCTCCAGCGTCTGCTGCCGAAAGCCGCGATCGCGCTTCGCAGCAACAACCGCGATGTGCAGGCAACGCTCTGCGCCAACGGCGCCGGCCTCGCCGTGCTGCCGCGTCCGCTTGGCGACAGCCTGGCCGCGATCGAGCGGGTCGACCTCGGTGAACCGCCGCCGGGGCGCGACACCTGGGTCGGCTATCACCGCGACATGAAGCGGATGGCGCGGCTGCGCGCGCTGCTCGATCACGTCATCGAGCGGCTGGCCAACTGACCGTCACCGCTCCCAATAGGGCACCGGCCCATAAAGCTCCGCGAGATAATCGATGAACAGCCGCACCTTGGCCGGCAGGAACTGGCGGCTTGGGTAGACGGCCGATAGCGTCACGTTGCGCGACCCCTCATAGGCCGGCAGCACCTGCACCAGCTGCCCGGATTTCAGCTCCGCGCCGATATCCCAGGTCGAGCGCAGCGCAATGCCGAGGCCGGCAATCACGGCCTCGCGGATCACCTCGCTGGAATTGGTGACAAGCATCCCCTCCGGCCGGATCGACAGCGCGCCCTCAGGCCCCTCGAGCCGCCAGACATCGTTATTGTGGGCCGGCAGGCAGCGGTGCCGCTTGAGATCGTCGATGCTATCGGGCGTGCCATTGGCCTTGAGATAATCGGGAGAGGCGCAGAGCACGCGGCGCACCGGCGCCAGCCGGCGGGCGACGAGGCTGGAATCGGTGAGCTCCGCGATGCGGATCGCCAGATCGAACCCGCCGCCGACGATGTCGCTGAACTCGTCGGAAAGCACGAGGTTGATGGCAAGATCGGGATGGGCGTCCATGAAGCGCTTCAGATACGGCGCGATATGCATGCGCCCGAACGAGGTCGGCGCCGAGACCTTCAGCGTCCCATGCATCTGTGCCGAGCGCCCGGAAATGTAGAACTCCGCCTCTTCCAGCCCGGCCAGAATGCCGAGCACCCGGTCGTAAAAACCCTGGCCGGCTTCGGTCAGCGAAATCTGCCGCGTCGTGCGCTGCAAAAGCCGCGTTCCCAGCCGATCTTCCAGCCGCTTGATGCGCTTGGAAACCACAGCCGGCGAGAAACCGAGGGCGCGCCCCGCAAGCGACATGCTGCCCGTCGCCGCCACCTTGGCGAAGATTTCGAGATCTCCCAGATTGGTCATGTCGCCCCGATAATTTCTTATTTTGTCATAAGTGCTTAGCATTTGCGCCAGATTGGGGAAAGTGTTAAGCCCGAAGCCTTGGCAGTATGGAGGATACGGCCGGTTTCGCCTGATGTGGCGAAGGGAGGAAAGGCATGTCCGACGCCATTTCGTTTCTTGCCCCGCGCGCCGATGTCATGGCGCGCCGCCGGCAGATCGTTGCCGATCTCGCCGATCTCCTGCCGCCGGAATGCCTGGTTTCCGAGCCGCGCGAACTCATGCCCTTCGAGACCGACGCCTTCGTCTCCTACCGCCGCATGCCGCTTGCCGTGGCGCTCCCGCGCAGCACCGCCGAAGTGGCGGCGGTGATGAAATACTGCCATCGCTACGGCATCCCCGTCGTCCCGCGCGGCGCCGGCACGTCGCTGTCGGGTGGCGCCATTCCGCAGGAAGATGCGGTTGTCGTCTGCGTCTCGAAGATGAACCGCATCATCGAGATCGACCTTTTCAATCGCGCCGCCGTCGTCGAGGCCGGCGTGACCAATCTCAACATTTCCGAAGCCGTCTCCGCCGATGGCTTCTTCTATGCGCCCGATCCGAGCTCGCAGCTCGCCTGCACCATCGGCGGCAATATCGGCATGAACTCCGGCGGTGCCCACTGTCTGAAATACGGCGTCACCACCAACAACCTGCTCGGCGTGAAAATGGTGCTGGTCGATGGCACGGTCATCGATCTCGGCGGCAAGGGGCTGGATGCCGGCGGCTACGATCTACTCGGTCTCGTCTGCGGCCACGAGGGCCAGCTCGGCATCGTCACCGAAGCAACGGTGCGGCTGATCGCCAAGCCGGAAGGCGCGCGGCCGGTGCTCTTCGGCTTCCCGACCTCGGAAGAGGCGGGCTCCTGCGTCGCCGATATCATCGCATCCGGCATCATCCCCGTCGCCATCGAGTTCATGGACAAGCCGGCCATCGAAATCTGCGAGGCCTTCGCCAAGGCCGGATATCCGCTCGATGTCGGCGCGCTTTTGATCGTCGAGGTCGAGGGTTCGGAAGCCGAGATGGACGACATGCTGAAGGATATCGTCGACATCGCCCGCCGCCATGGCGTCAGCACCGTGCGCGAATGCCAGTCGGCCACCGAAGCCGCACTCATCTGGAAAGGCCGGAAATCCGCCTTCGGCGCCACCGGCCGCATTGCCGATTACATTTGCATGGATGGCACCGTTCCGCTCAGCCAGCTCTCCTATGTGCTGAATAAGACCTCCGAGATCATCGAGCGCCATGGCCTGCGCGTCGCCAATGTCTTCCACGCTGGCGACGGCAACATGCACCCGCTCATCCTTTTCAACGCCAATGATCCAGACGACGCCGCCCGCGCCGAGGCGGCCGGCATGGAGATATTGAAGCTCTGCGTCGATGCCGGCGGCTGCCTCACCGGCGAACACGGCGTCGGCATCGAGAAGCGCGATCTGATGCGCCATCAATATTCCGATGCCGATCTCGCCCAGCAGATGGCTGTCCGCGCCGCCTTCGATCCCGGCTGGCTGCTCAATCCCTCCAAGGTCTTCCCGCTCGAAGGGCGCCAACCCACATGATCGAGCTATGCCCGACCACAGAGGAGGAAGCGTCGGAGATCATCCGCGCCCATGCGCAGGCCGGCACGCCGCTGAGCATAGCTGGCGGCAACACCCGCTCCGGCTTCGGCAATGCTGTCGCAGCCGAACACCGCCTGCGCTCGACCGAGCTCTCGGGCATCGTTGCCTATAACCCCGGCGAGATGGTGCTCACCGCCCGCGCCGGAACGCCGCTTGCCGAAATCGGGGCTGCGTTGGCCGAGAGCGGCCAGACCATGGCCTTCGAGCCGATGGATCACCGCCCGCTCATGGGCACATCCGGCGCGCCGACCATTGGCGGGGTCTTCGCCGCCAACGTCTCCGGCCCGCGCCGCCTGATATCAGGCGCCGCCCGCGACAGCCTGCTCGGTGTCCGTTTCGTCAATGGACGCGGCGAGGCGATCAAGGCCGGCGGGCGGGTGATGAAGAACGTCACCGGCCTCGACCTCGTCAAGCTGATCGCCGGCTCGCACGGCACGCTCGGCCTCATCAGCGAGGTTACCTTCCGCGTGCCGCCGAAGCCGAAGTCCGAAGCGACGATCGTGATCTCGGGCCTCAACGACGCCGAGGCCGCCAATGCCATGGCTGCGGCAATGGCGCTGCCGGTCGAGGTCTCGGGCGCCGCCCATCTGCCCATGACCGTCGCCTGGACCTTCCTCGGCAACCGTCTGCCCGAGGGCGAGGCCACCGTGCTGCGCATCGAGGGCCTGCCGGCCTCCGTCGCCGTTCGTGCTGAAAAGCTCGGCACCACGATGTCCGCCTTCGGCCCCGTCGCGCGGCTCGGTGAGGACGACAGCGCCGCCCTCTGGCGCGAGATCCGCGATGTGAAACCCTACGCCGATGGCGGCCCGCGCCCGGTCTGGCGCGTATCCGTGGCACCCTCGGTCGGCCACCAGCTGGTCGCGGCACTGAGGCTGGAGACCGGCGTCGACGCCTTCTACGACTGGCAGGGCGGCCTCGTCTGGATGCGCATGGAAGCGGACGCCGAAGCGAACCTGCTGCGACGTTTCATGCACGCACTCGGCGGCGGCCACGCCACGCTGATGCGCGCGCCTGATGCGATGCGCGCGATGACCTCGGCCTTCGAGCCGCAGGTCGATGCCGTGGCGCTGCTGTCGGCGCGGGTAAAGGAGAAGTTCGATCCGGCGGGGATTTTCAGTCCGGGGAAGATGGGGTGATTTTGATGCTGTACCGTGCCGCGCACCCCCCTCTGTCCTGCCGGACATCTCCCCCACAAGGGGGGAGATCGACTCGTGGCTTGCTCTCAGCCAACCAATGGGAGTGGAACGAGCGGTTGCGCCCAGCCGATCTCCCCACCTGTGGGGGAGATGCCCGGCAGGGCAGAGGGGGGTACCCCACCCACCAATGCAGCGAGAAGGGCGGATAAGCCTGACATGCAAACCAACTTCACCCCCACCCAGCTTGCCGATCCCCATGTCGCGGCCTCCGAGCAGATCCTGCGCAAATGCGTTCATTGCGGCTTCTGCACCGCCACCTGTCCCACCTATGTCACGCTTGGCAACGAACTCGACAGCCCGCGCGGTCGGATCTATCTCATCAAGGACATGCTGGAAAACGACCGCCCGGCCGACACGGAGGTGGTCACCCATATCGACCGCTGTCTCTCCTGCCTCGCCTGCGTGACGACCTGTCCCTCCGGCGTCGATTACATGCACCTTGTCGATCACGCCCGCGCCCATATCGAAAAGACCTACAAGCGCCCCCTCATGAACCGGCTGACGCGCGGCATCCTGGCCGCCGTTCTGCCCTATCCCGGCCGCTTCCGCCTGGCGCTTCGACTGGCCCGCATCGGCCGGCCGCTCGAAAGCCTTTTTCGTCGCCATCAGGCCCTGAAACCCTTCGCCGCCATGCTGGCGCTCGCCCCGCGCAGCCTGCCCGCATCCTCGCATCTGGCAACGCCGGCAACCCACCCAGCCGAAGCTGGCGAGAGGCAAGGCCGCGTGGCGATCCTCACCGGCTGCGCCCAACAGGTGCTCGACCCATCAATCAACGCGGCGACCATCCGGCTTCTCACCCGTCTCGGCGTCGAGGTCGTGGTGCCGAAGGGAGAGGTCTGCTGCGGGTCGCTGGTCCATCACATGGGCCGCGAGGAGCAGGCGCTGGCGAGCGCCCGGGCCAATGTCGATGTCTGGACCCGCGAGATCGAAAAGGGCGGGCTCGATGCCATCATCATCACCGCGTCCGGCTGCGGCACGACGATCAAGGATTACGGCCACATGCTGCGGCTCGATCCCATCTACGCCGAAAAGGCCGCCCGCGTTTCCGCGCTCGCCCGCGATGTCACCGAGTATCTGGCGACGCTAGACCTTCCCTCGCACGTGCCGAGGGGGCTGACGGTCGCCTATCACTCCGCCTGCTCGATGCAGCACGGCCAGAAGATCACGCTGGCGCCGAAGCAGTTGTTGAAGGCGGCGGGCTTTACGGTGCGCGATCCGGCCGAAGGTCACCTCTGTTGCGGCTCGGCCGGCACCTACAACATCATGCAGCCGGATATTTCCGACGCGCTGAAGGCCCGCAAGGTGAAGAATATCGAGGCGACGAAGCCCGATATCATCGCCACAGGCAATATCGGCTGCATCACCCAGATCGCGTCCGCCACCGCGATCCCCATATTGCACACCGTCGAGCTGCTCGATTGGGCCTATGGCGGCGAGAGGCCGGAAAAATTGAAGGCCAGCCAAGTTGACGGCCAACAAAATTAGCGGCCAGAAAAATTTAAGGGTTTCGGGCTAGCCTGACGCGGCCGGATCGTCCGGCGGCATTTGGAGCTCAAGCATGCATCGTTTCATCCTGGCGTTCACCGCTCTTCTTGGCGCCACCGAAGTCGCACACGCCGACAGCCGTTTCTTCTGTTCCGCCGACGACAAGAATGTTCGCTTCACCGTCGAAAGCGGCTTCAAGGCGGAGAACGGGCACGTGCTCAATCATTTCCGTGGCGCGCTTATTCTGAAGAACGAAACTGCGCCTCAGCCGCTGGGCCGGATCGATCTCGATTCCGACAGCCTAACGAACCACTGGTCGCACAATGGCGAGCTCAGGCTCGAGGTTCTCTATGATGGCGGGAAAGCGGCGGGTGGCCAGACGGCCAATCTGATCGTATCGGCCGAGCAGCGCAACAATGCCAAGGCCTTTGCCGGCACCTACGAACTCGCGATCGAGGGCGGTGCGGCGCCGCAGGCCTTCAACGGCAAAGTCAGCTGCGGATCGAAATAGGCGGCCGGAAACCCAGCCGCCCTTCTTTTCATGACATGAGGCGTCAGCCGCCGAAGATCGTTCTCAGGACGTCGATGCCGCGGTCGTCGAAGGCGACGTTGCCCTGCTTGTTGCCAGGGCCGACGACGATCACCTTGGTGCCGACGGGAACGCGGTCGTAGAGATCGGCGACGTCGTCATTGACCATGCGGATGCAGCCGGAAGACAGGTTGAGGCCGATTGTCCAGGGCTGGTTGGTGCCGTGGATACGGAAAATCGTGTCGCGGCCGCCCTGGTAGAGATACATCGCGCGGGCGCCGAGCGGATTGTCGGGGCCACCCGGCTGTACGGCCGGCAGATTGTGGCCGGCGCGGGCCTCGCGGACGCGCATTTCAGCCGGCGGCGTCCAGGTGGGCCATTCAGCCTTGCGGCCGATCTTCACCACGCCCGACCAGCCGAAGCCTTCGCGGCCGACGCCGATGCCGTAGCGCGTGGCCTTGTTGCGGCCTTCGACGAGGTAGAGATACTTGTTGACCGTATCGACGATCACGGTGCCCGGCGCTTCATTGGTGATGAGGCGGACGACACGCTTCTTGTATTGCGGCTTGATCTGCTGGCTGTGCTTGACGCCACGAACGGCGTCTGTCGCCGTCATCACGGGCTCGGCGCTGGCAACGGCCACCATACCCGACATCGCGACGGCAACGGCCGCCACGAGCAGAGACACTTTCTTCATTTCGATTTCCCTCTCAAGGCACGATCGCCGGCAAAGCTAACCGAATCGACCGGGATTTCAAGCTGGAAACCCTGAAAATGCGGGGGTAGGCGGCAAGGTGTGTCCTTGCCGCCATAAGAAAATTCAGATCACGATGACCCGCGTGCCCACTTTGACACGCTCGTAGAGGTCGACGACGTCCTCGTTGCGCAGGCGGATACAGCCCGAGGAAACCGCGCTTCCGATCGTCCACGGGGCATTGGTGCCGTGGATGCGGTAGAGCGTCGAGCCGAGATACATGGCGCGCGCGCCGAGCGGATTTTCCGGTCCGCCATCCATGCGCGCCGGCAGATAATGGCCCTTCGCCGCCTCGCGGCTGATCATTTCCGACGGCGGTGTCCAGTCCGGCCACTCGGACTTGCGGGTCACCTTGTGCACGCCGGCCCACTCGAAGCCCGGCTTGCCGACGCCGACGCCATAGCGCCGCGCCTTGCCGTTTGCCATGACCAGATAGAGGAAGCGGTTGTTGGTATCGATGACGATGGTGCCGGGCGGCTCCTTGGTCTGGTAGTCGACCATCTGCGGCAGGAACTGCGGCTCGATCTGGCCACGGATCACCGGAACGCCGGGATTGATCGCCGAGACCTGCTGTGCTGCCGGCGCGCGACGAACGGCGCGCGGGGCGAACAGTCCGCGCTGCTGCTGCACGACAACGGGGCGCTGGTAGACGACGGGGCGAACATTGCCGCCGCTGAGCTGCATGATCCACGGTGCCGCGAGATCGGGGCTCAGCACGACAGGTGGACGGGAAACATAACGGTCGTCGCCAAGGGCGGCCGTGGAAAAGACGCCGAGCAGGGCTGCGGCGAGCAAAACGGATTTCATCATCGGACGAACTCTCTACAATGGCCGAAAATGGACGGGCGGCATCCGCCACCTGCCGATCATGCTGCCACCGCGCTCGCCAGCGAATGGTAAACCCGCGTTCACTAAAAGCCGAACTGGCCCATAAACTTTTCGTCAGGGTTATCGTTCGGTTTGGAAACAGGGTTTGCAAATGGTAAAGCCGGATTCGCAGCCGCTGAAACGAATGGAACGTGATGAGCGAGACAGGCATTACAATCGGTGAGGACGGCAAGAGCCGCTGTCATTGGCACGGCAACCTGCCGGATTATCTGCGCTATCACGACGAGGAATGGGGCAGGCCGGTCGTGAACGACATCCGCCTGTTCGAGAAGATCTGCCTCGAAGGCTTCCAGTCCGGCCTCTCCTGGCTCACCATTCTGCGCAAGCGCGAGAACTTCCGCGCGGCCTTCGCCGGCTTCGATTTCGAGAAGGTGGCGCTGTTTAACGATGAGGATGTCGAGCGTTGCGTGGCCGATGCCGGCATCATCCGCCATCGCGGCAAGATCGTCTCGACGATCAACAACGCCAAGCGCGCGATCGAGCTGCGCGACGAGTTCGGCTCGCTGGCGCATTATTTCTGGAGCTACGAGCCCGGTCATAACGAACGCCCCAAGGTGGTCGATCGCGCCACGATCATGGCCAATCCCACGACGCCCACCTCGGTCGCCATATCCAAGAATTTGAAGAAGCGCGGCTGGACCTTTGTCGGCCCGACCACAGTTTACGCATTCATGCAGGCAATGGGTCTCGTCAACGATCATCTCGAAGGCTGCTACTGCCGTCCCGAAGTAGAGGCGATGCGCGACGCATTGGTACGTCCATGAAAAAACTGAAACTGATGGCAATGGCGGTCGCCGTAATCGCGATCGCGCCCGCCGCCATGGCGCAGACACCCGAGCTGCAGCGCGGCGAAAGGCTGGAAAAGCTGCAGTTTCCGGCGGCAACAATGGAGCTCAAGGGCTGGACGAAATTCGGCAACGGCAAGGTCTATACCTTGCCCGTCAAGGCTGGCCAGCATGTGAAGATCGATTTCTCGACGAAGAGCCAGTTCGCTTTCCTCGCGATCTTCGATCTCGCGGCCCCTGATGATGAGGCGATCTTCGGCACCGACGAGGACGGGCAGACCTTCCAGACGACGGTCAAGCAGGACGCCACCTGGCTGCTCCGCCCTTATTATTCCAAGGCCTCGCCAAGACGCGGCCTCGGCGCACCCTACAGCATTCTCGTGGAACCGCAGGCAGCCTCGGCCACGCCGGCAACACCCGCGCCGGCCCCTGCCGACGACAGCAAGCCGTCGCCGCTCTTCCCCTCGCGCAAGTAAGCGAAGCTTCGTCTAACCCAAACTGTCGATCACGCCGCGCAATTCGCCGAGCCGTTCGATCTTGCGAAAGCGCGGCGCCTCGGTCGGCTCCTCGACATGCTCGAGCACCCAGGTCAGTTCGTGCGGCACGAACACGCCGTAGCTGCCGGCGGCGATCGCCGGCACGATGTCCGATTTCAGCGAGTTCCCCACCATCATCGCCCGCTCCGGCCCGCCGCCGATCTTGGAGAAGATTCGGCGATAGGTGACCGCCGTCTTGTCGGAAACGATCTCGACGGCATGGAAGAAATCGCCAAGGCCCGATTGCGCCAGCTTGCGCTCCTGGTCGAACAGGTCACCCTTTGTGATCAGCACGAGCAGATACTGGTCGGAAAGCGCGGCCAGCGTTTCGCGCACTTCAGGCAGCGTCTCGACCGGATGCGAGAGAAGATCCCGCCCGGTATCGAGGATCTGCGCGATCACCGAAGCCGGCACATTGCCTTCAGTGATTTCGATCGCCGTCTCGATCATCGATAGCGTAAAGCCTTTGATGCCAAAGCCGTAATGCTGAAGATTGCGCTTCTCGGCGGCCAGCAGCCGGTCCGAAACCACCGTACCCTCGGCGTAGTCGGAGAGCAGTTCGGTGAAGTGCGTTTCCGTCAGCCGGTAGAATTGCTCGTTCTGCCACAGCGTGTCGTCGGCATCGAAGCCGATCGTGGTCAGCGTGCGGGTCGTCATGGGCGCACCCTCTTGTTCATCCAAAACAATTAGGAGCCTCGCGCCTTCACCGCAAGGGATTGCGTCACTGATAGACGATGGCGCCGATGAAGCGCGGGCGCGAAAAGGCGGTTTCCGCGAACGTCATGCTGCCGAAGCCCATGATGTTCGACATCGCCGTGTAGCTTGCCGCGCCCTCGACATAGATCACCGAGTCGCCGTCCGTCAGCTGCGGCAGCGTCGATGCGCTGAGCACCTGCGCCTTCAACAGGCCGGCCGTGCCGCTCTCCTTCGTCCAGTCCAGCTTGTAGACCCCGGCGGTCTTCTTGATGCTGGAAATCCGAAGCGCGATCGGGGCCGTGCTGTTTTGCTGCAGATGCGTGAAGACGCTGTAGAGATTGGACACGAAGGTATTGTCGATCGAGGTCTGGCGCGAAATCACGTCGGCGACGATACCATTGGCCTGCACGATATTCTGGTAGGTTCGGTACATGTCGAACACCGTGATGCTCGCCAGGAAGAAGAACAGCAGGATCGGCGCCAGCAGCGCGAACTCGATCGCGGATGCGCCGGAGCGCTCGCGGATCAGGCGGGAAAAGGCGTGCTTCAACATCAGGTCGGCTCGTTGACGAAGGCAAAGCTGGAGGTCAGCTGGATGGCGCCGGTGTTGTCCTTGGGAAAACTCAGGCCGAAGCCGAGTCCCGGCACCAGCGGATCGACGACATAACATGCGCGGGTGAAGATGATCTGCGAGGGCTGGCCGGAATTGTAGGTCGTGACAGGATCGATGGCGACGGAGCGGTCGACGCAGGGCGTCCCCGTCGTCGGAAAGTCGGACGCTTTGCTCACCGGCGTGAACTCGATGCGGATCGACTTGACGCAATCGCTGAGGATCACCGCTTCCTTGCACACTGAAGCCTTGAAATCGGCATAGCTCATCTTGGCGCCGTTGATCTGCAGCGCGCGCGAGCTGCGGCTGACGGCACGGTCGAGCATGATCGACTGCGTCATGATGAAGCCTGCCTCGAAGATCGAGAAAATGACGGCAAAGATGATCGGCGCCAGAATGGCGAACTCGATCGCCGCCGCGCCCTTGCTGTCGTCGAAAAGCCGGCGCGCGCTACTGAAAAAGCCCATTCTCATTACTGCGTCAGTCTCAATTTGCGGATCGATGTCGAGATCGACTTGAACGCGTCGCCGATGCCGGAGCCGGAGGCCTGGTAGAAGTGGGCGGAGCTCGTCGCGCAGTTCTTCATGGCGTTGATCGCCGTGCTGTCGCTGCCGAGCTCGAAGCCAATGGTGAAGATGGTGATGCCCTTCGCCTTGGCGGTCGTGCAGATCTTGCTCAGGAAGGACGCAGTGTCGCCGGCCAGCGTCTTGTTGCTTTCCTTGAGATCCGGCGAACGCGTGTAGTCGTTCGGGCGATACTGCGCGGTGATCACGCCATCCGTCATCAGCACAAGCACCTTCATCGTATCGGCGTCGCTGAAGCTCGAGGGGCGGTTGGAGAACTTCGAGGACATCTGCCCGCTGGCAATTGCCGCCTGGACGATGCTGGAGGAGGCCGGGTTGAGCAACATATAGCCCCACTGCATGGCGTTCTGTGTGCCGGTGCCGTCATAAAGCTGCAGCGCGCTCAGCCGCGCTTTGAGATAGGTCGCGTCATTGGAGAAATAGGTGATTGCGTCCTCTTCGCCAGGACACCACCACCATCTCTTTTCCTTGTCCGTCGTGTTGTAGTTCCAGTTCGTGAAGATCGGCAGGTTCGACCGAGCCTTGAAGCTTGGGATCGCATCGCTGCCGTAGCCCGTATTGTCGAGCTCGAAGCAGGAGCCCTTGTAGGTCGGATCCTTGGTCGGCTGGGCCTGACCGGTCAGGCGCGTACCGCCCAGCTTGTCGAACACCGCGGCTCCGGCATTGACGTGTCCCGCATAGGGCACGACGCTGATCGTCGTATAGTCCTTGGTGTCGTCGGTCAGGATCTGGTCGATGAACTGCTGCGACGCGAGCTTGAGGTTCTTGATCTTGCTCCCCACCATCGAGCCCGACATGTCGAGCATCAGCGACAGCTCGATATTCTGCTTGGCTTCTTCCGCGCTCGACGCCGTCTTGATCGTCAACGTCTTGACGCCGGCAAGATGCATGAAGGCGGTGTTGATCGTGTAGGAGGCGTTGGCCGAGATCTTGCGCGAGTTCATCGCCGTCGCTTCGGAAAAGTCGATGGCCACGTCGGCGCCGTAGGCGAGATTGTTCATATAGCTTTTCAGGACGTCGGCGGTCTTCTGCTTCTGCGACAGCGATGCCGCCGCCAGCACGCCGCGGTCGAGCCCATCCTGCATTTCCACCCGCACGGCCTCGTAGCGCGCGAGATCGACCCCGGCACCACCGGCCAAGACCATTGGCACGAAAAGCAGCGCGACGATCATCGCCACGTTGCCGCGCTTGTTGCGCAGCAGTGAACTCACAAGCTGAACCAAGAATGTCATGATTGCCCCCGCATCTGCGAGGATTGTTTAGGTGGGTATCAATTAGAATTTTATGAATCCGCTCGGAAAACGCAGTAAATACAATCACTAAGAGCGATAATTATTGGGTGCAATCAAGGTTGCGCGCCAATGAGTTGCGGGCGTCCGATATGGCTGCAACCCCTGCGTATCGCGCGAGCCGTTGAAACCGCTCACGCGCAACTTATGTCTGATGGGTTCATGCCTGCGGCAGGCGCCGCCACCCCAGCGCCTCGCCGCCCAAAAATCATAGAACCGGGATCATTCCCTCCGCCGGCTTCACGGCGGTCCTCACAAGGAAACGTTTGACCATGCGTTACAACCAGCTTGGAAATACCGGCCTGTTCGTCTCCGAAATCTGCCTGGGCACGATGACCTTCGGCGCCGCCGACGACAAAAGCCCCTGGGGCGCCATCGCCGATGTCGATCAGAAGGCGGCTGATGCGATCGTCGAGCGGTCGCTTTCGGCCGGCGTCAATTTCATCGATACCGCCGACGTCTATTCCTTCGGCGACTCCGAGAAATTGCTCGGCCAGTCGTTGAAGAACCTCGGCGTCGCCCGCAAGGACGTCGTCATCGCCACCAAGGTCTATGGCGCGATGGGCGACAAGCCGAACGACCGTGGCGCCTCGCGTGGGCACATCATGGATTCCGTCGAAAAGAGCCTCGAGCGCCTGCAGACCGATCATATCGATCTCTACCAGATCCACGGCACCGACAGTGTCACCCCGATCGACGAGACACTCAGAGCGATGGACGATCTCGTCTCGCGCGGCCTTGTCCGCTATGTCGGCGTCTCCAACTGGCAGGCCTGGCGCATCGCCAAGGCGCTCGGGATTTCGGAGCGCCGAGGCTTCGCCCGCTTCGAGACCGTGCAGGCCTATTACTCCATCGCCGGCCGCGATCTTGAGCGCGATATCGTGCCAATGATGAACGAGGAAAAGGTTGGGCTGATGGTCTGGTCGCCGCTCGCCGGCGGCTTGCTGTCGGGCAAATACGGCCCCGGCGCGCCCGGCAACGGCGAAGGCCGCCGCGCCGCCTTCGACTTCCCGCCTGTCGACAAGGACCGCGCCTGGTCCTGCGTCGCCGTCATGCGCGAGATCGCCGAAAAGCACGGCGCAAGCGTCGCCACCGTGGCGCTCGCCTATGTTCTCGCCAAGCCTTTCGTGACGACTGTCATCATCGGCGCCAAGCGCATCGAACAGCTCGACCAGAACCTCGCAGCCGTCGGACTGAAACTCGATGCCGACGACCTGAAGAGGCTGGACGAGGTGAGCCAACTGGCGCCCGAATATCCCGGCTGGATGCTCGCCCGCCAGGGCACCGGCCGCCGCCCCGCGCCGTTCGAACCGAAGGCTTGATCACATCGAAACGCTGGACGCCAACACAAACCCGGCGTCCAGCATATAACCGCGGAGGCGGCCTTACTTGGCGTGCGCCTTCAGCCACGCCTGCATCTCGGTGATTTCGGCTTCCTGCGCCTTGATCACGCCCTCCGCCAGCTTGCGCATCTCGGGATCCTTCCCGTATTGCAGCTCCACCTTGGCCATGTCGATCGCCCCCTGGTGGTGGGCGATCATACCGCGCACGAAGTCGATATCGGCGTCGCCGCTATATTCGATCATCATGTCCTTGTGCATCTTGTTGTTGGCCTCGGAAAAGGCATGGCTGGACGGGCTGTGGTCGCCCATCGGCATGCTCATGTCCATATCCATCGGCTTGTCTTCCGCGCTTGCGGGAAGAGCGCTGAACGAGAGGCCGGCGATAAGACCGGTGGTGAGAGCGAGTAGTTTAAAAGACATAGGATTTCCTTCCTCAGTCTGGCAATGAAAGTCCGATGCGGCTGATCTTGCCGCGTTTCTCAGGGTCTAGATTGTCAGATCAACCGGGGAGGGGGCGCCTGCGGCGCCGGCCGCGCGCCGGGGAAGGCAAGTGCGATCGCCGGCGAGGGATAGGCGAAAACCTGCTTGCCATCGGCATGAACGATCACGTCGACCGGCACGACCAGGCAGGCGGAACAGAGCGGCATATGCGCCATGCCGCCGTCGGCACACGGGTTCTTCTCCCGCTCCGAGACCTTGACGGTCTCGCCCATCTCCATATCAGGCATATGATGGTGCAACTCGCCGGCAGCCATATCGACAGCGGCAGGCTGGCTCATCGACGCGCACATCGGGCATCCCGCCCACGCGAACATCGTTCCGTAGATCAGCCAAGCCACTATCATCGCCGCGATAGAGAAAATCCGCATCGGCCAAACATAGGCAAGCCCGCCACCGCTGCCAAGACGCCGCGTCGCGCTAATCGAGCTTGGCGGCCTTGCGTAACGCATCGTTGATCCGCCCTTGCCACCCCTTGCCGGTCGCCTTGAAGGCGTCGATCACATCGGGATCGAGCCTCAGCGATATCTGCCGCTTCGGGCTCTCCACCGCCGGCCGCCCGCGCGAACGCCGGATGCTCTCGGCAAGCTCGGGGAAAACCTCGGCAAAGGGGCGAGCCTTCTTGAAGTCCTCTTCCGTCCATTCGGGGTTCTCTGGGTCCTCCGCGATACCGCGCTGGATAGCGGCCTCTTCCTCGTCAGTGAGGCCGAGGATCTTTCGACTTGAACTGTTCATAGAGCCTCCTTTCCTGGCGGCTTGCCCGGCGCATCGAGATAACGGAAATCCCCTCGCTCCCGAGAACGGCAAAAACGACGGCAATCACATCCTCGATCAGGACACCCACGGCCTTCAGCCTCGGGCTCCTGGCGTCGAGGATCACCGCCGCGGCGAAGAACTCCTCATCCAGGTCACAAAAATCCAGCCCATGCTTTGCAGCATTGCGGACGCGTTTCGGCTCATCCCAAACGATCTTCATCGATACGATATCGCAAAATAAAAGTGATACAATAAATCTTTGATTGCATCACGATATCTTGCAATTCACCAGGCCGCAATCACCTGATGGATAACCTGATAATCCGCGCTTTCCTCGCCTATCGGCACCACCGGCCAGGCCCAAGCCGCCCGCGCCTCCGGCACCGCCACCCCGTGCATCAGGTCGCTCTCCTCGTGGGTCTTTCCATTACGGTCGATCACCGCATATGAGATGTCGGTAACAAGGCAACTCTTGAACGGCATGCGCGACAGGCCGGAAAGATGTGCCGCAATCAGCTGCTCCACCGTATCCTCAGGCATCCGCTGCCGCTCGGCCTCGAACCGCCGCTGCACCCCGCGCCCGATCTGCGACAGGAGATTGGCCGAAACCACGAGATCCAGATAGGGTACATTGCGCAGGAACCCCAGCGGCTCCGGCGTCTCGCCGGCCGCGAGCGCATCATAGCCAGAGAGATCACGCTCGATCAGCCGGACATTGCGATAGGCCTTGCGGCGCATCTTCATCCTCACCGTCGCGACATGCACGAGATCGATCAGAACGACAGTATCGAAGCTGGCCGCCAACTCCCGGATCGGCACATCGCGCAGCAAGCCGGACCCCAGCACCACGGCCGTCCGCCGCTGCTTGCAGCCCGCTATCGCCGCAAGGATCGCCCGCCTCGTATTCGTTTCATGCTCCGCCCACTGCCGGCTGCAACGATTGGCGCGCGACCAGAGATTGACGGAGTAGCGGATGTATTTGCGGTGCAGCTTGCTGGTGGAGGGGAGGGTGGCGGCGTAGAGGAGGGCTTCGGCGATCACGGACTGGCTTTCATCGATAAATTTCGCGGCGATGGCCGATGTCGATCACGAGAACGACGAGCCGGTTGTCTTGCAGGTCGCAGATGACGCGGTAATCGCCAACACGATAACGCCAGAAGGTCCCAAGCTCCGATCCCTGCAGGGCGTCGCCGATCTGCCTCGGGTCGTCGAGTGATGCGAGCCGATCGTACAGAAAGCTGCGAATGCGGCGTCGTGTCTGCTGGTCGAGTTTCTCGACATTTTTGCGGGCGTGGCGGTCGAACTCAATCGTCCAGGCCACGCCAGAACTCCTCGGCGCTGATGATCTCGGACTCGCCGCTCTTGATCCTGAGCATCGCCGCTTCCGCCAGATAGAGATCCTCCAGATCCTCCAGATGCGTCTCGATCGCCTCGCGGATATAATAGGTGGCGGTGCGGCCGGTGCGGTTTGCCAATGCCTGCAGCCGCTCGTAGGTTTCGTCGGGAAGACGGATGGCTGTTTGCTTGCTCATGTCGGCGGCCTTCGAGGATTGGGATGCGTGTATCCCAATCTATCACGGCCCAACTTGTCTGTCATGTCGGATTTGTCGACCGACACTTGCCGCATCCGGCCCTTTCCGCTAGGAAACCGCCACTGTCACACTGAGCGGAAGACGTTGGAAATGAACGACAAGCAGAAGAAACCACAAAAGCTCAAGGCCAGACTTCCCCGCGGCTTCGTCGATCGTTCGGCGGCCGATATTCGCGCCGTCAACGAGATGACCGCGAAGATCCGGGAGGTCTATGAGCATTATGGTTTCGATCCTGTCGAAACGCCGCTCTTCGAATACACCGATGCGCTCGGCAAGTTCCTGCCCGATGCCGATCGGCCGAACGAAGGCGTCTTCTCGCTGCAGGATGACGACGAGCAGTGGATGTCGCTGCGCTACGACCTGACGGCGCCGCTCGCCCGCCATGTCGCGGAAAACTTCAACGAGATCCAGCTGCCCTACCGCACCTACCGCGCCGGCTATGTCTTCCGCAACGAGAAGCCCGGCCCGGGCCGCTTCCGCCAGTTCATGCAGTTCGACGCCGATACCGTCGGCGCGCCCGGCGTTCAGGCCGATGCCGAGATGTGCATGATGATGTCGGACACGCTGGAAGCCCTCGGCATCAAGCGCGGCGACTATGTCATCCGCGTCAACAACCGCAAGGTTCTCGACGGCGTTTTGGAAGCGATCGGTCTCGGCGGCGACGACAAGGCCGCTCAGCGCCTCAACGTGCTCCGCGCCATCGACAAGCTCGACAAGTTCGGTCCCGAGGGCGTGGCGCTGCTGCTCGGCCCCGGCCGCAAGGATGAGTCCGGCGATTTCACTAAGGGTGTTGGCCTTGAGCAGGGTCAGATAGACAAGTTGCTCGGGTTTATGAGTATTCTGCAAAGCGCGGAAGCAGCTTTGGACTCGCATCCACTCGTGCAAAACCCAGTGCCTGGAGTTGAGATCGACGGTCCAAAGGCTGTGCGGGGTGCGATTTTCGATACTCTGCATAACAACTTCAAAGATTCACCAACCGGTGTCGAAGGCGTCTTCGAGCTGAAGCAAATCTGGCAGCTGGTCGAAGCGGCCGGCTACCAGTCCGACCGCATCAAGATCGACCCTTCCGTCGTCCGCGGCCTCGAATACTACACCGGTCCGGTCTACGAAGCCGAACTCACTTTCGACGTCACCAACGAAAAGGGCGAAAAGGTCGTCTTCGGCTCCGTCGGCGGCGGCGGTCGTTATGATGGTCTGGTCTCCCGCTTCATGGGCCAGCCGGTTCCGGCAACAGGCTTCTCCATCGGCGTCTCGCGCCTGATGACGGCGCTGAAGAACCTCGGCAAGCTCGGCCAGAGCGAGGTTATCGAACCCGTCCTCGTCACCGTCATGGATGGCGATGTCGAGGCCATGGGCCGCTATCAGCGCATCACCCAGGAACTGCGTGCGGCCGGCATCCGCGCCGAAATGTACCAGGGCAACTGGAAGAAGTTCGGCAATCAGCTGAAATACGCCGACCGCCGCGGCTGCCCAGTCGCCATCATTCAGGGCGGCGATGAGCGCGCCGAGGGCGTCGTGCAGATCAAGGACCTGATCGAGGGCAAGCGCCTCTCCGGCGAGATCGAGGACAACGCTTCGTGGCGCGAAGCCCGGGTTGCGCAGGAGACGGTCAAGGAGGCCGATCTGGTCGCCAAGGTGAAGGAAATCCTGGCGGCGCAGGCGGAAGATCGCAAGCGAGCGTCGAATGGTTGAGCGGGGAATACCCCCCTCTGTCCTGCCGGACATCTCCCCCACAAGGGGGGAGATCGGCCAGGTTCATCCGCTCGCCCCACATTCACTGTTTGGCGCAAGCCGCGCAACACATCGATCTCCCCCCTTGTGGGGGAGATGTCCGGCAGGACAGAGGGGGGTAGCCCCGGAGACACCAACCCCATGCCCCTGATCAACCTCCCAGCCTTCTCCGAAGACCTGCTCGCCGAGTGCGCCGCCCGCAGTACCGAGCGCGTCGACACCCCGGTCATCCAGCCGGCCGAACCCTTTCTCGACATCGCCGGCGAGGATCTTCGCCGCCGCATCTTCATGACCGAGAGCGAAACCGGCGCCAGCCTTTGCCTGCGTCCGGAGTTCACCATTCCCGTCTGCCTGCGCCATATCGAAAGCGCCATGGGCACGCCGAAGCGCTATGCCTATCTCGGCGAGGTCTTCCGCCAGCGCCGCGAAGGCGGCAATGAGTTCTATCAGGCAGGTATCGAAGATCTCGGCGATATCAATATCCCGAGCGCCGACGCCCGCGCCATCGGCGATGCGGCCGGTGTGCTGTCGCGCCTGCTGCCGGGCAAGAAGCTGGCCGTTACGCTCGGCGATCAGGCCGTGTTCGAAGCCGTCGTCCAGGCGCTCGGCCTACCGCTCGGCTGGCAGAAGCGGCTGATCCATGCCTTTGGCGACACGACCCATCTCGAGGCGTTGCTCGCCAGCCTCGTCAGCCCGCAATTCGTCACCGGCCTCAGCGACGATATCGCGCGCCTTCTCGGCGCCGACGATGAAGAGGCGCTGGTCGCCCATATCGACGCCACCATGCAGGCGACAGGCTATTCCACCAATGCCAGCCGCTCGCCGCAGGATATCGCCCGCAGGCTGAAGGAAAAGCTGATCCTGTCGGAAACCCGGCTCGATGACGCGGCCTTCCTTGTGCTCCAGGAGTTCCTGTCGCTCAACGTGCCGCTGATCAATGCATCTGCGGCCTTGTCCGGCTTCGCCGATGCCGCCGGCCTCAAGCTCGGCAACGCCCTGTCGCGCTTCGATGGTCGCGTCGCCGCACTCGCCAATGCCGGCGTCGATCTCTCGCTCATCGATTATCGCGCCGCCTTCGGCCGACCGCTGGATTACTATACCGGCCTCGTCTTCGAGATCGGCGTCGAGGGTTCGGATGCCGTGCTCGCCGGTGGTGGTCGCTTCGACAAGCTGATGACCCTGCTCGGCGCGAAAGAACGCATCCCGGCCGTCGGCTTCTCGCTGTGGCTGGATCGCATCGAAACGGAAAGGGCCGCCTGATGACCATCACCATCGCGCTGCCTTCCAAGGGCCGGATGAAGGACGACGCCTCGGCCATCTTCGAGAAGGCCGGAATGAAGATCACCGCTGTCGGCAACGACCGTTCCTATCGCGGCCGCGTCGAAGGCTGGGATGATGTCGAGGTCGCCTTCCTCTCGGCCTCCGAGATTTCCAAGGAGCTCGGCAACGGCACGGTCGATTTCGGCGTCACCGGCGAAGACCTGATCCGCGAAGGCCTGGCGGAGGCCGACAAGCGCGTCGAGTTCTGCGCCCGCCTCGGCTTCGGCCACGCCGATGTCATCGTCGCCGTGCCGGAGATTTGGCTCGATGTCGACAGCATGGCCGATCTCGGCGATGTCGCCACCGATTTCCGCGCCCGCCACGGCCGCCGCCTGACGATCGCCACCAAATACTGGCGCCTGACGCAGCAGTTCTTCTCGCGTCAGCACGGCATCCAGCTCTATCGCATCGTCGAGAGCCTGGGCGCCACCGAGGGAGCGCCGGCCTCGGGCTCGGCCGATATCATCGTCGATATCACCTCGACGGGCTCGACGCTGCGCGCCAACCACCTGAAGATCCTGTCGGATGGCGTCATCCTGCGCTCCGAGGCCTGCCTCGTGCGCGCCCGCAAGCAAAGCCACGCCAACGAGCCTTCCGTTACCCGCCTGATCGAAGCCGTCCGCGCCGCGCTCTGATGGCCGGCGAGGACGACAACATTGTAGCGGGCAATGACAATCCGGGCGCTGCCATGGCGGAGCCACTTTTCCGATTTCAGCCACGCTGGAAGGAAGAACTCGTCGTTACCGGCAGCGGTGGCTCCTTCGTGCTGGAGCTGCCGATGGGCGTATTGTCGGCCTACCTTCCAAGCGAGAACGAGTGGAAAGAGCACGGGCCGGAATGGGCGCGTGACCTCTGGCCCGAGTTGCGGCGAGACCTCGACGAATGGTGTCGCACCCATAACGCCGATCTCTATATAATCGCAACGGCAAGCGTTTATTCGCTTTAGCCGCTCGACTGCTGCAGAGACCGCCGTGCAACCTCCTCACTTGATTGAGAACGCAAAAAAAAGCCCGCCGCCAGATGACCTGACGGCGGGCTTTTCATACTTGGGAGGATGCTATGCCGATTATGCAGCGACCGGCAGGGCGCCACGGCGGGCGTCGATCGAGTAGAGGCCCGGGCCGAAGGTGGCGAGCAGGATATAGGCGCCGGCCAGCGTGAAGTTCTTCATCAGCATGATGCCGTTGAGAGCGTTGATCCAGCCGAGAGCGGCATCCGGCCAGCCTGGGACGGCAACGGTGCCGGAGTGGAAGACGAGACCGGTGAAGACGCAGAATGCGGCCAGTGCCCAGCCAACGATCTTCGTCTGGAAGCCGATGAGAACGGCAAGGCCGGTGACGAGTTCGAACAGGCCTGCGAGGTAGGCAAGGGCGGTGGCGGCAGGCAGGCCGGCGCCGGTGATCATGCCGGCGGTGCCAGCCGGGTCGGTCAACTTGCCAAAGCCGGAATAGATGAAGATGAAGGACAGAAGAATGCGGGCGACGAGAATGACAATGTTCTGGGTATTCGACATGGAACTGTCTCCGGTTGAATGAGTTGAGACCGGTGTGCCCCCCGGCACGGTTGTCGATCTCGTATGCACCGTTTCTCCTCTATTTTGGTCGTCATGGAAAGATGGACGGGAGCGGACAGTTCGTTCAGCAATAGTGAACGATAATAGCGAATGATGGCGGCTTGCCATTGCGCCGCGCGCTCTTTTATGGTCGGGCCACCTACCGCAACTGGAGACCTCAGATGGCAGACCTTTCCGCATTCCCGATCACCAAACGCTGGCCGGCGAGCAACCCCGATATCATCCAGCTCTATTCGCTGCCGACGCCGAACGGCGTGAAGGTGTCGATCGCGCTTGAGGAGCTTGCTCTGCCTTATGAGCCGCATCTGATCTCCTTCGGCACCAATGATCAGAAATCGCCGGAGTTCATGTCGCTCAATCCGAATGGCCGCATTCCGGCAATCATCGATCCCAATGGCCCTGATGGAAAGCCGATCGGCCTGTTCGAATCCGGAGCGATCCTCGTCTACCTCGCCGAAAAGACCGGCAAGCTCATTCCGGCGGACGCTGCCGGCCGGTACGAGACGCTCCAGTGGGTGTTCTTCCAGATGGGCGGCATCGGCCCGATGTTCGGCCAGTTCGGCCACTTCCACAAGTTCGCCGCCGACAAAGTCGCCAACAATTCCTATCCGGTGGAGCGCTACCGCGACGAGTCCAAGCGCCTGCTCGGCGTTCTGGAGGAGCGCTTGCAGGGCCGACAGTGGATCATGGGCGACACCTACACCATCGCCGATATCACCACATTCCCGTGGGTACGCGGCGCCGATGTCTTTTATGGCGGTCGGGAGCTCCTGGAATACGACAAGTTCCCGGCGGTCATGGACTGGCTCAAGCGTTGCATCGCGCGCCCGGCCAGCGAGAAGGGCCTGAACATCCCGGCGCGCCCGGCCTGAGTCCTCGGCGCAAACGCGGTGCCCATGACGTCAAAAGCCGGCCCACTGGGCCGGCTTTTCCGTGACAGCAGTAGATTTTACTGGCGGCGAATGGCGGCCTTGCCGGTGTCGGCTTCGATGCGCGGGAAGATGAACATGCCGATCATGCTGCCATTGCCTTCCTCTTCGTAGCCGTTCGATTCACCCATGCAGAAAAGCGGCTGGCGGTAGCCGTTGGGCATGATGATCGTGGTCGAAAAACAGAAGGACGAGGACAGGGCAGCTGCCTGTTCGAAAATCTGGACGATGCGGCCGCGATCCTTGGGATCGTAGCAGCGCATCAGACTGAGCAAGCCGCATTCGGGTACGCTCAGGCCATGAAGCCGGGCGCTGCGTTCCTGAAGGCGGATCACGCCGCTTGAAAAGTCGCCGACCCAGCTTTCCGATATCGAGAGCTGAGCGAGCATGTCGGGATTGTTGTCGTTGAGTTCCAGCGATCCGCGCATCAGCGGTGCGGATGCGTTGGTTTTTGTTATCTTAAACACATTGTTCCCCAGTTTGGGCGCAGCGTTCTCCCGTGCTGCACACCCGGCAAACATTACAGTTTCAGTCGACGCCGCGCTTCATGCTCGGTGGCCGGAAAATAGCGTTCCGAGCGGTCGCCCCAAGAAGTGAGCCCACTCTGCCCAGCCTTTCCAAAATATGCAACTTCTAATTTAATTTCAGGATAAGAAACTYGGTCCATGCGTCAATGCAATTCTGAGCGGTGTCGGCGATGCACCGGCAAGAACGCCTGAACGAAGCGCCGAACACAGCGCGAATCTATAAGTTTTTTTGCAGAAACGGCAACGGTTTTTAACACGCAGGCATACCCGCGCATCCAGTCATTAATGATCAAAAATAGCGGAAAGGTTGATGAAACCACTGCTAAATAATGCGAAATTGATAGAGTTGCGGGCGTTTCCCGTCTCTGACGGCAACCATTGGCACGAAAACTCGATTGCTGCGAGAATTTGACCCGTCGGTAAAAAACGCCCGTCGAGCAAGCTTCACGAAAGCCTCGCCAAACGACGAGGCCGGCAGGTGCCATGATTATACGTTTCATCAGGCGGTTGAAAAATATCGGGGCGAATGTGAGTACGAATCACAAAACGAAAAGGGCGACCCGAGGGCCGCCCTTCCGTAACCTGAACCGGTTGGCTCAGATGTAAAACCTTTCGGTCTTACATCATGTCCATGCCGCCCATTCCGCCCATGCCGCCAGGCATGCCGGCAGGAGCGTCCTTCTTCGGCAGCTCGGCGATCATGGCTTCCGTGGTGATCAGCAGCGAAGCAACCGAAGCTGCGTTCTGCAGAGCCGTACGAACGACCTTGACCGGGTCGACGATGCCCATGGCAATCATGTCGCCATATTCAGACGTCTGGGCGTTGTAGCCGTAGTTGTCTTCGTTCTTCTCAAGGATCTTGCCAACAACGATCGATGCTTCGTCACCGGCGTTCTCGGAGATCTGGCGAACCAGCGACTGCAGAGCGCGACGGATGATGTTGACGCCAGCTTCCTGGTCGTCGTTTGCACCCTTTGCGGTGATCTTGGAAGCCGAACGGAGGAGGGCAACGCCACCACCAGGTACGATACCTTCCTGAACAGCAGCGCGCGTCGCGTTCAGAGCGTCGTCGATGCGGTCCTTGCGTTCCTTGACTTCGATTTCGGTCGAGCCGCCAACGCGGATGACGGCAACGCCGCCAGCGAGCTTGGCAAGACGTTCCTGCAGCTTTTCGCGGTCATAATCGGAAGAGGTTTCTTCGATCTGAGCCTTGATCTGAGCAACGCGGCCTTCGATGTCGGACTTGGCGCCAGCGCCGTCGACGATCGTCGTGGTTTCCTTGGAGATCGAAACCTTCTTCGAACGGCCGAGCATGTCGAGCGTTACGGATTCGAGCTTGATGCCGAGGTCTTCGGAGATGACAGTGCCGCCCGTGAGGATAGCGATGTCTTCCAGCATGGCCTTACGGCGATCGCCGAAGCCAGGAGCCTTGACGGCAGCGATCTTCAGGCCGCCACGCAGCTTGTTGACGACGAGCGTAGCAAGAGCTTCGCCTTCGACGTCTTCAGCGATGATGAGGAGTGGCTTGCCGGTCTGAACGACGGCTTCGAGAACCGGGAGCATCGCCTGCAGGTTCGAGAGCTTCTTCTCGTGGAGGAGAATGTAAGCGTCGTCGAGGTCGGCGACCATCTTTTCCGGGTTGGTGACGAAGTAAGGCGACAGGTAGCCGCGGTCGAACTGCATGCCTTCGACGACTTCGAGTTCGGTTTCAGCGGTCTTGGCTTCTTCGACGGTGATGACACCTTCGTTGCCGACCTTCTGCATGGCTTCAGCAATGTCGTCACCGACCTGCTTGTCGCCGTTTGCGGAGATCGTGCCGACCTGGGCAACTTCAGCCGAGGTGGAGATCTTCTTTGCCTTGGCCTGCAGGTCCTTGACGACTTCGAGAACGGCGAGGTCGATACCGCGCTTCAGGTCCATCGGGTTCATGCCGGCAGCAACTGCCTTGGCGCCCTCGCGAACGATTGCGCGGGCCAGAACGGTAGCCGTCGTGGTGCCGTCGCCAGCGATGTCGTTGGTCTTCGAAGCAACTTCGCGGACCATCTGGGCGCCCATGTTTTCGAACTTGTCTTCGAGTTCGATTTCCTTGGCGACCGATACACCGTCCTTGGTGATGCGCGGAGCGCCGAAGGACTTGTCGATAACGACGTTACGACCCTTCGGGCCGAGGGTTACCTGCACTGCGTCAGCGAGGATGTCGACGCCGCGCAGCATCTTTTCGCGCGCAGAGCGGCCGAACTTTACTTCTTTAGCTGCCATTTTGAGAACTCCTGAAAAGGGGTGTCAGCGAACTGAGATGGATGGGAACCGGCTGATTAGCCGATGATGCCCATGATGTCGGCTTCCTTCATGATCAGAAGGTCTTCGCCGTTGATCTTGACTTCGGTGCCGGACCACTTGCCGAACAGAACGCGATCGCCAGCCTTGACGTCGAGAGCGACGACCTTGCCGGACTCGTCACGAGCGCCGGTGCCGACGGCGACGATTTCGCCTTCCTGCGGCTTTTCCTTGGCGGTGTCAGGAATGATGATGCCGCCCTTGGTCTTTTCTTCGGACTCAACGCGGCGAACAACGACGCGATCGTGAAGGGGGCGGAAGTTGGTGCTTGCCATTGTCTAATCCCTCGATCAAATGACACTCGCAGGCCGGTATGGCCCACACGGATGGGTGTTAGCACTCTACCTTGGTGAGTGCTAGCGACCTGCATTTAGGAGCGGCCATCTGGGGAGTCAAGGGAAGCTGTCGTAATTTTCCGACGCCCCGTGTCTATAGCCGTTTGATGGCAAAGTTGTGAACCTGCCGCGCGCCTGTGGAGGCGGGGAAAACGCTTCGATGGTTAATGCCGGAAAGGGCAGGGGCCGTCCGCATCTCCCGGCGCCGAGCTTTGTCATAAACCCGTGTCCGGAATTTGCGAAATGCCAACAGGCAGCGCCGTCTCGGCCACGCCGCCGGGCCGGGATTGTCCAGCCTCGATACGGGTGATATCGAGCGACAGGGGCAGCCGGCAGAGGTCGGCAAAAGGGTGGATATATATGAGCGTGGACGGAGCGGTGATGGCGGATGACAGCGTGGCATCGGTGCCGTTTGGCGAAGCCGTCCGCGTGTGGGCCAGGATCGGCTGTCTGAGCTTCGGCGGCCCCGCCGGCCAGATCGCCCTGATGCACCGTACCATCGTCGACGAAAAGCGCTGGATCTCCGAGGATCGCTTCCTCCACGCGCTGAACTACTGCATGCTTTTGCCAGGCCCCGAGGCGCAGCAGCTCGCCACCTATATCGGCTGGCTGATGCATGGCGTACGTGGCGGCATCCTCGCCGGCCTGCTCTTCATCCTGCCCGGCTTCGTGGTCATGCTGGGGCTATCCGCCCTCTACGCCGTCTTCCAGGAAACGACCTGGCTTCCCGCCCTGTTTTTCGGCCTAAAGGCCGCCGTCCTTGCCGTCGTCGTCGAGGCGCTGCTGCGCCTTGCCCGCCGCGCGCTGAAAACCCGCGCGCATTATTACATCGCCGGCGCCTCTTTCCTGGCGCTGTTCATGCTGAACGCGCCGTTCCCCATCGTCGTCATCCTCGCCGGCCTGACCGGATTTGCGCTGCACCGCTACGCCAGCCGCCACGCGCCGACGAAGGAAGCCCAAGCCCAACTCAACACGAAATCGCCCCGCCGCCTGCCCACGTTTACGACCCACGCTATCGCCCGGCCGCTGCTGGTCCTCGTCTTCTGGATCCTGATCTGGCAGGCGCCGTTGCTGCTCGTCCGCAATCTGCACGCGCCATCCGATCTCATTGCCGAGGCGCTGAGCGGCGAGACCAATGTCTTCGGCGCGCTCTTCATCTTCTTCTCCAAGATGGCGGTCATCACTTTCGGCGGCGCCTATGCGGTGCTCACCTATGTCGCGCAGGTCGCCGTCGGCCATTATGCCTGGCTGCAACCGGGCGAGATGCTGGATGGCCTGGCGCTGGCCGAGACCACGCCCGGCCCGCTGGTTCTCGTCCTCTGTTTCGTCGGCTTCCTCGCGGGCTACCGTAACCCGCTTTTCATGGCGCCGCTGATGGGCGGCGCGCTCGGCGCCACGCTGGTTGCCTGGGCCACCTTCGTCCCGAGCTTCGTCTGGATCTTCGCCGGCGCGCCCTTCGTCGAGAAGCTGCGCGACAATGCCGGTCTGTCGGCGGCTCTATCGGCCATCACATCAGCCGTCGTCGGCGTCATCCTCAATCTGTCTCTCTGGTTCGGCCTGCATGTGCTCTTCGCCGAGGTCGGCCGGATCGCACTTCTGTCGCGCGGCGCGGGCCTCCCCATCGTCAGCCTCGCCTGGCCGCAATGGGCCACGATCGATATCGCGGCGCTGGCGATCTTCGTGATCGCGTCCGTCCTGCTGTTCTACGTGAAGATGGGCATGGTGAAGGTCTTGGGCCTTTGCGCCGTGGCTGGTCTCGCCATAAAGGGCGCCGAACTGCTGCTTTGAAGGCCGCAAGAGCGCACCGGGTCGCAAGAATTTCATCGTTCTGCATTGCAAAATTTCTTGCCATCGCGGCGGGGCTTTGCGATGTCAGCCCTCATCGAATGAAAACCGGGACTTTGAAATGGCGCAGCGCATCGAGAATTTCGCAGAGATCACCAGCCACTATGATGCGGTGTTCTGCGATGTGTGGGGCGTGTTGCACAACGGCGTTTCGCCGTTCCCGAAGGCCGCTGCAGCGCTGCAGGCCGCGCGCGAGGCCGGCCTGACGGTCGTACTGATCACCAATTCGCCGCGCATCGCGCCGCTCGTCGTCGATCAGCTCCGCAACATCGGCATTCAGGATGAAGCCTATGATCGGATCGTCACCTCCGGCGACGTTACCCGTGGCCTGATCGCCGAGGGCCCGAAGAAGGTCTTCCTGCTCGGCCCGGATCGCGACATCGCCATCATCGAAGGCATCGGCGTCACCCGCGTTTCCGCCGAGGAGGCCGATTGCGTCGTCTGCACCGGCTTCTTCGACGATGAGACCGAGACGCCTGAGGATTACACCGACATGCTCAAGGCCTTCCAGGCCCGCGACGTGCCGCTGATCTGTGCCAACCCCGACTTGATCGTCGAGCGCGGCCACAAGATGATCCCCTGCGCCGGCGCCATGGCCGCCTATTACGATCAGCTCGGCGGCAAGACCCGCATCGCCGGCAAGCCGCACAAGCCGATCTATGACGCCGTGCTCTCGGTTGCCCGCGAAATGCGTGGCGATCTCAAGATGGACCGCATTCTGGCGATCGGCGACGGCATGCCGACGGATGTGCGCGGCGCCCTCGATTACGGTCTCGATCTTCTCTATATCAGCGGCGGCATTCATGCGGCCGAATACACGCTGAACGGCGAGACCGACGAGGCGATCCTCACCGCCTATCTCGAACGCGAGAAGGCAACGCCGAAGTGGTGGATGCCGCGACTGGCCTGAGCCTTCGCGCACCTGAAGCCGCCTTGCCTAAGCCCGAAGCATCAGTAAAGTCTGCCCGATGACCGTCTTCCACCGCAACGAAACCCGAGAGCCCTTGCCCGATCACCTGCACGGTGGCGTGGTCGCCATCGGCAATTTCGACGGTGTCCATCGCGGTCATCAGTCGGTGCTGGAGCGCGCGCTCGAGATCGCCGAGGCGCGTGGCGTTCCAGCCCTCGTTCTCACCTTCGAGCCGCATCCGCGGACGGTCTTCAATCCGCAGACACCGGTCTTCCGCCTCACGCCTGCGCCGCTGCGTGCCCGCATCCTTGAGGCCATGGGCTTCGGCGCCGTCATCGAATACCCATTCGACCGCGAATTCTCGCAGCGCTCGGCTGACGATTTCATCCACTCGATCCTCAAGGATTGGCTGGCTGCATCCGAGGTTGTCACCGGCGTCGATTTCCATTTCGGCCGCGGTCGCGAGGGTGGCCCGGCCTTCCTCATGGACGCCGGCAACAAATACGGCTTCGGCGTCACCCTGATCGACACCTTCCGCGATGAGAACGCCGACGTGGTCTCTTCCAGCCGCATCCGCGCGCTGCTGAAGGAGGGCGAAGTCAGCGAGGTCGCCGGCCTGCTCGGTTATCACTACACGGTCGAATCCGAGGTGATCGGCGGCGAAAAGCTCGGCCGCCAGCTGGGCTTCCCGACAGCCAACATGCGCCTGCCGGCCGAGGTCGAGTTGAAGCCCGGCATCTACGCCGTCCGCTTCCGCTTCGAGGATGGGTCGATGCACGACGCCGTCGCAAGCTACGGCCGCCGCCCGACGGTCACCGACAACGGGGCGCCGTTGCTCGAGACCTTCGTTTTCGATTTTTCCGGCGATCTCTACGGCCAGATCTGTTCCGTCTCCTTCTTCTCCTACCTGCGCCCCGAGCTGAAGTTCGACGGCCTCGAACCGCTGGTCGAGCAGATGAACCGCGACAAGGAAGAGGCGAGGGCGGTCCTGTCAGGCATCCAGCCGATCAGCGAGCTCGACCGCAAACTCTGCGGCCTCGTCTGAAGCTTCATTCCTCTTCCGCATTGCGTTGAAGCAATGCCGCCACCGGATCCTCCGGCTCGATCGTCACGATCACGATCGAGAGAAAGATCAGCGCCGCCCCGACGCAGGCCATCACAGGCGGCCGCTCCAGCAAGACAAGGCAGGCGCCGATCGCGCCGAATATGCTCTCGCCGGACACCAATACCGCCGCCTTCGATGCCGGCACATGACGTTGCGCATAAGTCTGCAGCCCGAAAGCCGCCGCCGTCGAGAGAATGCCTAACATCGCCAGTTCCGGCGCCGCCCGCCACATCATCTCGCCCGTCAGCGGCTCCAGCAGCGGCGCCACCGGCATCAACAGCAGCGCGGCGATCGCGAATTGCACGAAGGCCGAGGTGAACGGCCCGCCATGACGCCGGGCGTGGCGCCCGAGCAGCACCATCCAGAACGCGTAGAAGACGGCGGATACCAGGCAGGCAATATCGCCCGTGTTCAGCGCCGCGAAGCCGCCGATCCCATCGGCCATCAGCCCGATGCCGGCAAGTGTCAGGCAGGCCGCGAAGACACCCAGCCGCCGCGTCGTCTCGCCGAAATAGACCCATGCCACGACAGGCGTGAGCACGGTGGCGGTGTTGACCAGGAAGCTCGCATTGACGACCGTGGCGTTGACATAGGCCGTCTGCTGTATCGCGATCGCCACGGTGAAGGTGAGCGCAACACGAATGATGCTTTTCGTCCACCCCGCGCTGCGGCGTTCATTGCGCTCGACGACCGCCAGCGGCAGCATCACCAGCGCCGCGATCAGGCAGCGCAGCATGGTGACCGACAGCGGGCCGATATGCGTGAGCACCGTCTTCTGCGCGATATTGCCGAAGCCCCAGAAGGCGGCGGCGAGGATCAGCGAAATATAGGCGCTTCGCTTCGACATGGCGGTTCACACCACGACCAGGTGGTGCGCCGCCCGCAAACCGGGCAAGATGTCGCCGCGCGCCGCATGATATGGAAAATCATCCATCGGCATGCCCTCCCGAAAAGAGATCGAGCCGAGGATGCCATAAGGGTATCGAGCGCTTGCGGTCGACGGCAGCCGCCGCCGCCCGCAAGCGTCGCCCCTCAAACACCCTGTCTGCTATTTGGATCTGCTACTTGGTATTGTTGGGATAGCGCCGGTCACTGCCGCGGTCGCTATCGATCACATGTTTCATCCGCGCCCTCTCGCTGAAAACAGGCAACGCTTCGCGCGCGGCGATTTCGCCACGAGCCACTGCCTGCAACCACGTACGTCAGATTGAAATCAACTTATAGTATATTAGCAATATTTGAATTGAATGTGAAGGCACGCGAGGAAAGCGGCGAGGCGAGGGAGCCTCCGCGTCCGACGCGCGCTTGCCCGCTCACGAACTGTGTCTTTTTCGCGGCAGAGATGCTTGCCGAGCGAGCCGGCTGGCATATCTCATCTATCTGATAAGACGCGGATAAGCCGCGCCCGATCCGCGAAAGGCACTCTCCCCATGGACAAAAGATTTGGAACGGCGGCCTGCTGGCTGCTCATCATTCCCTATATCGGGCTGCTCTGGGTCCCCTTCTACAATTTCCACGATCCGGTTCTTTTCGGCTTCCCCTTCTTCTACTGGTATCAGCTCCTCTGGGTGCCGATCACCGCCTTCCTGACCTGGATCGCCTACCGGAGCATGCGCAATGACGACTGATCTCAACGTCACGGCGCTCAGCGTCTTTATCTTCTTCTTTGTCCTCGTCACCGTCATGGGCTTCGTCGCGTCGCGTTGGCGCCGGCCCGAAACCATGGCGCATATCGACGAATGGGGCCTCGGCGGCCGCTCTTTCGGCACCTGGATCACCTGGTTCCTGGTTGGTGGCGATTTCTACACCGCCTACACCGTCATCGCCGTTCCGGCGCTCGTCTACACCGTCGGCGCCTACGGCTTCTTCGCGCTGCCCTATACGATCGTCGTCTACCCCTTTGTCTTCATGGTCATGCCGGTGCTCTGGAAGCGGGCGCGGGACTTCGGCTATGTCACGGCCGGCGACGTCGTCCATGGCCAGTATGGCTCGCGCGGGCTGGAGCTTGCGGTTGCAGCCACAGGCGTCATCGCCACCATGCCCTATATCGCCCTGCAGCTCGTCGGCATGACGGCGGCGCTGAAGGCGCTTGGCCTGCACGGGGAGGTGCCGCTCGCCATCGCCTTCATCGTGCTGGCACTCTACACCTATTCGGCGGGCCTCAGGGCGCCGGCACTGATCGCCTTCGTCAAGGACATCATGATCTATATCGTGGTGATCGCCGCCGTGGCGCTGATCCCCTCGAAACTCGGCGGCTACGCCAATGTCTTCGCCTCCGCCGACGCCGCTTTCCAGGCCAAGGGTTCCGGCAGCCTGCTGCTCGGCTCCAACCAGTATGTCGCCTATGCGACGCTGGCGCTCGGCTCGGCGCTCGCGGCCTTCATGTATCCGCACACGCTGACCGGCATCTTCGCCTCCAACAGCGGCAACACGATCCGCAAGAACGCGGTGCTGCTGCCGGCCTATACGCTGCTGCTCGGCCTCTTGGCGCTGCTCGGCTACATGGGCCACGCCGCCGGCCTCAAGCTCGACAGCGCCAACGATGTCGTCCCGGCTCTATTCCAGACGCTCTTCCCCAGCTGGTTCGCCGGCTTCGCCTTCGCGGCCATCGCTATCGGCGCACTGGTGCCGGCGGCGGTGATGTCGATCGGCGCAGCCAACCTCTTCACCCGCAACTTCTGGAAGGCCTATGTAAACCCCCAGGTGACGGATGCGGGCGAAGCAAAGGTCGCGAAGATGACCTCGCTGGTCGTCAAGGTCGGCGCGCTTCTGGTCATAATCTTCCTCCCCACCCAGTTCGCGCTCGACCTGCAGCTCCTCGGCGGCATCTGGATCCTGCAAACGCTCCCGGCCCTGGTCTTCGGCCTCTACACCAACTGGTTCCGCGCCCCGGGCCTTCTTGCCGGCTGGTTCGTCGGCTTCTTCGGCGGCACGCTGCTGGTCTGGATCAACGGCCTGAAGCCGCTGCAGCCGGTGACGATGGGCGAGACCTCGTTCACGATCTACATAGGGCTGCTGGCGCTGGCAGTGAACATCATCGTCGCGGTGGTGGTAAATGCTGTGGCACCGGGCAAGGCCGTGGCGCGGGCGTGAGAGTGATGAGAGGGGAGGGCTGCGGGTAAGCCGCGGCCTTCCTCAAAGCTTTCCCTTGTAACCGGCGTCTTTCAGGATCGCGTTCGCCGTATGGCGGCTCTGGAGATTGCGCGGCACCAGAAGCATCTTCTTGGTATCCGGCGATTGCCATTTCTCGTGTGATCCCTTGGCATTCTTCAGATAGACGTAGCCGAGGGCGGAAATGATCTCGCAGACGACCTTGTAGTAGCCCTCGGCCATTCAGGCCGCCGCGACATGTGGGGTCGGGCGCTGCCAGAGGATCGCCGGGATAAGGTCTTTCAGCGGCGTGTCGGCAAGATCAGATGGGGCGATGTGATTGGCGATGATCAGGTCGATGGCGCTGTCGAAGATGATGTCTTCGAAAGCGTCTATATCGGCCGTTTCGATATGCAGTCCTTCGATATCGCTCTCGGAATAGAAGACCTTGGCCTCCTCGTCCCAGATTGCCTTGATGAAAAAGGTACGTTTCACCATCGAAAGAGCCTCTGTGTTGCTATGGCCTCAATATATAGCATCGGCGGTGACGCACAACGGTAGCAGAGGGCGGAGCAGCGCCAATTCTCCTCTTCCTTTTCCCGCCAAAAGCGCCTATGAACCGGCGCGATGAACAAGTTCCGGCTGGCGATCACGATACGAATTATCGGCCCGGCCTTCCGCGCGCGCTAAGCGGCCGGAAGGTCCGGGTTTTCGGCGCTCGACCTCAGAGCGCTTCCGCCACCACGATATTTCCAAGTCCGTTGCGCCCGTTTGCGAGGCGTAAAGCACGATCGCTAGAAGAGACGATTGCCAGACATGACCGATACAGCCGAAAAGATCGATTACTCCAAGACCCTCTATCTCCCCGAAACCGATTTCCCGATGCGCGCCGGCCTGCCGCAGAAGGAGCCGGAGACCGTTGCCCGCTGGCAGGAGATGGGCCTTTACAAGAAGCTGCGCGCGTCTGCCGCCGGTCGCGAGAAATTCGTCCTCCACGACGGCCCTCCCTACGCCAACGGCAACATCCATATCGGCCACGCGCTGAACAAGATCCTGAAGGACGTCATCAACCGCTCGTTCCAGATGCGCGGCTTCGACGCCAACTATGTTCCCGGCTGGGATTGCCACGGCCTTCCGATCGAGTGGAAGATCGAGGAGAAGTATCGCGAGAAGGGCAAGAACAAGGACGAGATCCCGGTCAACGAATTCCGCAAGGAATGCCGCGAATTCGCCGCCGGCTGGATCCAGACTCAGGCCGCCGAGTTCAAGCGTCTCGGCATCGAGGGTGATTTCGACAACCCCTACACGACGATGGCCTTCCACGCCGAAAGCCGCATCGCCGGCGAACTCCTGAAGATCGCCAAGTCCGGGCAGCTCTATCGCGGCTCCAAGCCTGTCATGTGGTCGGTCGTCGAGCGCACCGCGCTGGCCGAAGCCGAGGTCGAATACCACGACATCGAGAGCGACATGATCTGGGTGAAGTTCCCGGTGGCGCCGCATGATCCGACGAAGATGTGGCACGACAAGGCTACAAATACGGCGGTTGCTGTTCCTCAGCAGTTTTCTGATCTAGCAGATGCCTTCGTCGTCATCTGGACAACCACTCCCTGGACGATCCCCGGCAACCGCGCGATCGCCTTTTCGTCGCGCGTTTCGTACGGCCTTTATGAGGTTACCGAAGCCGCGAACGATTTCGGCCCGCGCCCCGGCGAAAAACTCATCCTGGCTGACAAACTGGCCGAAGACGCTTTTGCCAAAGCCAAGCTGCAGTTTAAGCGTTTGCGCGATGTTCCGGCTGAGTATCTCGCCGCCATCACCTGCGCCCACCCCTTCAAGGGCCTCGGCGGCGGCTACGAATTCCTCGTCCCCCTCCTCGATGGCGACCATGTCACCGATGACGCCGGCACCGGCTTCGTGCACACCGCGCCAAGCCACGGCCGCGAGGACTTTGATGCCTGGATGAGCCATGCTCGCGAGATCGAAGCCCGCGGCATCGACACCAAAATCCCGTTCCCCGTCGACGACGCCGGCTTCTACACCGCGGATGCCCCCGGTCTCGAAGGCGGCCGCGTCATCGACGACAACGGCAAGAAGGGCGATGCCAACGAGCGCGTCATCAAGGAGCTCATCGCTCGCAACGCGCTCTTTGCCCGCGGCCGGCTGAAGCATTCCTATCCGCATTCCTGGCGCTCCAAGAAGCCGGTCATCTTCCGCAACACGCCGCAGTGGTTCGTCTACATGGACAAGACGCTGGCCGATGGCACGACGCTGCGCTCGCGTGCGCTGAACGCCATCGACGACACTCGCTTCGTCCCCGCCGCCGGCCAGAACCGTCTGCGCGCCATGATCGAAGGCCGCCCGGACTGGGTCCTGTCGCGTCAGCGCGCCTGGGGCGTACCGATCTGCGTCTTCGTCGACGAAGCCGGCGAAGTCTTGGTCGACGACGAGGTCAACGCCCGCATCCTCGAAGCCTTCGAAGCCGAAGGCGCCGATGCCTGGTTTGCCGAAGGTGCGCGCGAGCGCTTCCTCGGCAAGATGGCCAACGAACCCTGGAAGCAGGTCATGGACATCCTCGATGTCTGGTTCGACAGTGGCTCGACCCACACGTTTACGCTGGAAGACCGCCCGGACCTCAAGTGGCCGGCCGATCTCTATCTCGAAGGCTCCGACCAGCATCGCGGCTGGTTCCACTCGTCACTCTTGGAATCGGCCGCCACCCGTGGCCGCGCGCCCTACAACGCCGTTCTCACCCATGGCTTCACCATGGACGAGAAGGGCGAGAAGATGTCGAAGTCCAAGGGCAACGTCACCTCGCCGCAGGAGATCATGAAGGATGCCGGCGCCGACATCCTGCGCCTCTGGGTCATGACATCAGACTACGCAGACGACCTGCGCGTCGGCAAGACGATCATCCAGACCAATGTTGATGCCTATAGAAAGCTGCGCAACACCATCCGCTGGATGCTCGGCACGCTGGCACACGACAAGGGCGAGACATTCGAAGTCTCCGAAATGCCGGAGCTGGAGCAGCTGATGCTCCATCGTCTGGCCGAGCTCGACCAGCTGGTGCGCGAGAACTACGACGCTTTCGACTTCAAGAAGATCGCCCGCGCGCTGATCGACTTCGCCAATGTCGAGCTCTCGGCCTTCTACTTCGACGTCCGCAAGGATGCGCTCTATTGCGACGCGCCGTCGAGCCTGCGCCGCCGCGCCTCGCTGCATGTCATCCGCAACATCTTCGATTGCATGGTGACCTGGCTTGCCCCGATGCTGCCCTTCACCACCGAAGAGGCATGGCTGTCGCGCAACCCCGGTGCCGTCTCCGTCCACCTCGAGCAGTTCCCCGAGATTCCAGGCAACTGGAAGAACGAGGCGCTGGCCGAGAAGTGGAAGAAGATCCGCGCGGTCCGCACGGTCGTCACCGGCGCTCTCGAAATCGAGCGCAAGGACAAGCGCATTGGTTCCTCGCTGGAAGCCGCACCCGTCGTCCACATCGCCGATGCCGAGCTCCTGAAGGCGCTTGAGGGCCAGGACTTCGAGGAGATCTGCATCACCTCGGGTATCGTCGTCGAAGGCAATGAAGGCCCGTCCGAAGCGTTCCGCCTGCCCGAAGTGGCCGGCGTCAGCGTCGAGCCGAAGCTTGCTGAAGGCGAGAAGTGCGCCCGCTCGTGGCGGATCACCACGGATGTCGGCTCGGATCCCGAGTATCCCGACGTTTCCGCCCGCGATGCTGCCGCGTTGCGCGAACTTGCGGCATAAACGCAAGAAAGTTACCGGATGAATTGCGCTATCGCGGTTCATCCGGTAAAAGCTGCCTGAAATTGGCCGGATTTTTCCGTCACGGGGAGGGTGTCCGGTTGAGCATTGACTGCACCGGCATGGCTGGAAGGGTTTTCATGTTATCGAAGCGTTGGTTCCGTTTGGGCGTATGCCTGACTGTTGCGATGGCAGGCACTGCGATGATGTCGAGCTGCACGAGCGGCCCCCGCTACGGCACGGACAAGACGGCATTCGAGCAGCTGACCGATGACCTTGGCCAATCCACCTCCCTGACGGGCACCGAGCCGAAGAACAAGGGCGTCAAGTACAATCCGCGTCCGGGCCTCGTGGTTCCGAAGGCCGGCGACAAGGAAAACCTGGTCGCGCCGCAGGAATCGATTGCCAGCAAGGACAATCCGCAGTGGGTCGAATCGCCTGAGGAAACCCGCGCCCGCCTCGTCAAGGAAGCGGACGAGAACAGCGACAAGTCCGGCTACCAGTCGCCGCTCGCCAACAACGAGGTCGAAGGCGGCCGCCGCACGACGGAAGCCCAGGCCAAGGCCTTCCGCGAAGCTCGCGCCATCCAGAAGGGCGCCTATATCGACCAGCGCCGCTACATCTCCGATCCGCCGACCGAGTACCGCCAGATCGACGATCCCGCCAAGCTCGACGATCTCGGCGAGCCTGAGCTGAAGAAGATGAAGAAGAAGAAAAAGGAAGCCGCAGTCGCCGGCTCCGGCAAGCAGTGGTGGAACCTGCTGCAGTAAGGCTTCGGGCCGGGCGGTAGCGAAGGTGAAAAGTTGCCGCCATCCATGCCTGAACTAGGTTTTAGGCGTATGCGGTGTGCCGTCCTCTTCGACGCCATCTCTCATTGCCGCTTCCAACGTGGTGACTGCGGCGATGAATGTCGGAAAGACTCGCCGCAAAAGCTCCAGATTTTCAACGACCTTATCTGGCTTTAGATCGAATCCGTACCGATGGCGTACGAGGTGTCGAAAGCCCTTGAGCTCCGTCAGGGCCTCATAGAGATCTTGATCTATAAGCGCCGGTCGCGTTCCCGAAACTTCCGATGCCATCTGGTCGAGTACATCCTGGTGCGCGGAAGGCCCTGTCGGGACATCGTCGTCGATGTCACGGGCGAGACTGAGAAGAATGTCCTCTATTCCGTTGTAAACATTGTGGATGCCGGCGGAGACGGCCGACATGGCGCCCCAGTCATTTGCAGCCGTCTCGGCCGCATGCTTCGCATAGAGCTTCCATCTGGGCGAGCTCGCGCTCGGCGCGATGAATCTTGGGCGTAAGCCGCGCAAATGCCGGCAGGCTAAACGATGCCATCGAGAAGCTCCTGAAGGCGATCGTGGGGGAGATCGGCCTCGAAGACGAGGTCATATGGAATTTCCGACGCCCGCATCCCGTCAGCCACGAGCTGTTCAGCCAAGGCGCGGCGCTTTCGGTCCATGGGGCCGCGAACGAGCAGATCGACATCCGAATGCGAGCGGAATTCTCCTCGCGCAAGGGATCCCACGAGCGTGATGTCGATGCCCTTGATGGATGCGTCGTGTAGCACCTGCGAAACGGCTGCCGATGCCGCACTGTGCCGCCTGTCGCGTCTCCTCGCCATCAGTGCCGTCATTCCGACCATTCAGAAACTCCGATTTCTTTCAATTGTATAGCATTGGAAGATCGGCGAAAAGTGGCGCAACGCGGTGGATGATTGGCCGCAAGCGCCCCTAATCCCGCTTCCCCTGAAAGAACCCCCGCAGGATCTCCGCCGCCTGCACCTCGCTCATCCCGGAATACACCTCCGGCGCATGATGGCACGTCGGCTGTGCGTAAAACCGCACCCCGCTATCCACCCCGCCACCCTTCGGATCTTCCGCCCCATAATAGAGCCGGCGGATGCGGGCGAACGAGATCGCCGCGGCGCACATCGTGCAGGGTTCCAGCGTCACGTAGAGATCAGCACCCGTCAGCCGCTCCTGGCCAAGCGCCTCGCAGGCCATGCGGATGGTGGCCACTTCGGCATGCGCGGTGATGTCGTTGAGCTCGCGGGTGCGGTTGCCGGATGAAGCAATCACGGTGCCGTCGAGGACGACGACGGCGCCGATCGGCACCTCGCCGCGCGCGCCTGCGGCACGCGCCTCATCCAGCGCCAGCTCCATAAATTGATTTGTCTTCACGATCCGACAATTTCCACTTAACCGCAGGGGCGCGAACTGATAGAAGGCCCCAAAAGGCAGGCAAACAACAAATGACATTCAAAGACAAGCCAAAACGGCCGGGTGGCAAGCCATCCCCGCGCGATACCGGCGCGAAATCGGGAGAGAAGCCCGTAAGGAAGTTCGCAAAATCGGCTGACAAGGCGGATGCCGTGTCCGACGCGACGAGCGACAGCAAGGCGGAACGCATCTCCAAGGTGATGGCGCGCGCCGGCGTTGCCTCGCGTCGCGACATCGAGCGCATGATCCTCGATGGCCGCGTCACGCTGAACGGAAAGCCGCTGGATACGCCCGTCGTCAACGTCACGCTGACCGACAAGATCGAAGTCGACGGCATGCCGATCCGCGGCATCGAGCGTACTCGCCTGTGGCTCTACCACAAGCCGGCCGGCCTGGTGACAACCAACGCCGATCCGGAAGGCCGCCCGACCGTATTCGACAACCTGCCGGACGATCTGCCGCGCGTCATGTCGATCGGCCGCCTCGATATCAACACCGAAGGTCTGCTGCTGCTTACCAACGACGGTGGCCTCGCGCGTGCGCTGGAGCTGCCGACGACAGGCTGGCTGCGCCGCTACCGCGTGCGCGCCCATGGCGAGATCGACCAGGAAGCGCTCGACAAGCTGAAGGACGGCATCGCCGTCGACGGCGTGCTCTACGGCGCCATCGAGGCGACGCTCGACAAGGTGCAGGGCTCCAACGTCTGGCTCACCATGGGCCTGCGCGAAGGCAAGAACCGCGAAATCAAGAACGTGCTCGGCGCGCTCGGTCTCGACGTCAACCGTCTGATCCGCATCTCCTACGGCCCGTTCCAGCTCGGCGATATCCCTGAGCGGGCGGTAATCGAAGTGCGTGGCCGCACCCTGCGCGACCAGCTCGGCCCGCGCCTGATCGAGGACGCCAAGGCCAATTTCGACGCGCCGATCTACAACGCGCCCGCCGTGACTGAGGAAGAAGAAGCCGACGCCAAGCCCGAGCGCCGCGAACGCTCGTGGAAGCCGGAAGACAAGCGCGAACGCGCGCTGAGCCGCCTCGACACCAAGCGCGACGATAAACGCGACGACCGCCGTGGCGGTGATCGCGATCGCGATGGCGGCCGTGGCCCGAGCCGTGCTGGCGACCGCAAGGACGAGGGCCCGAAGCGTCCCGCGCTCGGCAGCCGCCGCAACGCCAATGTGTGGATGGCGCCCGGCGCCCGTCCGCTCGGCGAAAAGGCAGCAGCCAAGGCAGAAAAGAACGCCCAGACGGCGCTTCGCCGCGGCGAAAAGCCCGGCCGCTCCAAGCCGCAGCCGACAAGCTACGACGAAGGTCCGCGCGTGCAGATCAACCGCGCCCGCGACGAAGAGGGCGAATGGATCCGCTCCAGCGATGTGAGCCGCGACGACGACCGCAAGCGCGGTGATCGTGGCGATCGCGGCTTCGGCGACCGTCCCCGTGGCGACCGCTCCTTCGGGGATCGTGCTGACCGCTCCGGCGGCGACCGCACGGCACGCGGCGACCGGCCTTATGGTGATCGCCCACCCCGTGGCGACCGTCCCCAGGGCGAGCGCCCAAGGGGCGATCGTCCCTTCAGCGACAAGCCTCGCGGCGAGCGCAAGCCGCGCGAGGATGGCGACCGTCCGCGCTCCTTCGGCGACCGCCCACCCCGTGCTGACAGGCCACGTGGCGATCGGCCTTTCGGCGATCGTCCTCCCCGTGGTGACCGGCCGACAGGCGACCGCCCGTTCGCAGCCAAGCCTCGCGGCGACCGCAGGCCGCGTGAGGATGGCGACGACCGTCCCCGTTCCTTCAGCGATCGTCCCCCACGTGGCGACCGGCCGTTCGGCGACAAGCCGCGTCGTCCGCGCGAAGAGGGGGACGAGCGTCCTCGCGCCAACCGTTTCTCCGGCGAGGCTCGCTCCGAGCGTCCGGCCGGCGAGCGTTCGTATGGCGACCGGCCTCGTGGTGAACGTCCGCAGGGTGACCGTCCCCAGGGCGAGCGCCCGAGAGGCGACCGTCCCTTCGGCGACAAGCCGCGTGGTGACGGGCCGCGCGGCAAGAGCTTTGGCGGCAAGCCAAGCGGCTCCAAGCCGGGTGCGAAGAGTTTTTCGGGCAAGCCTTCGGGCGATCGTCCCGGTGGCGGTGGCAAGCCCTCGGGCGGGCCGTCTCGTGGTGGACCAAAAGGCAAGGGAATAGGACGCGGTGCGGATCGTCGGCGGTGAGTTTCGCGGACGGTCGCTCGCCGTGCCTAAATCCAACGACATCCGGCCGACTGCTGACCGGACGCGTGAGAGCCTGTTCAATATTCTGAGCCATGCCTATCCGGAATGCGTCGATGGCACCCGGATACTCGATCTCTTCGCCGGCACCGGCGCCGTCGGGCTGGAGGCCGTCTCGCGCGGCTGCCGCCATGCGCTCTTCGTTGAAAACAGCGTCGAGGGCAGGGGGCTGCTCTGGGAAAACATCGATGCGCTCGGCCTGCACGGCAAGACGCGCATCCTGAGGCGCGACGCGACCGATCTCGGCAGTGTCGGCAATCTTGAGCCGTTCCAGTTCCTCTTCGCCGACCCGCCTTATGGCAAGGGTCTCGGCGAGAAGGCAATGGCCGCTGCCGCCAAGGGTGGTTGGCTGTTTCCGGGCGCGATTGCCGTGCTCGAGGAGCGCGCCGACGTTGCCGTTTCGGTCGATCCTTCCTATCTGTTCCTGGAAAGCCGGATTTTCGGCGATACCAGGGTGCATTTCTACCGCTACCAGCCTGAATAGGTAGCGGCTATCGGGAGCAAAGGGTGACACAGCAGGCCGAAAAGACCAGTTCCGCGTTCCCTGCTCTCGAAGATGTCGCCTCCGGCGCGTCGCCGCGCGTGGCCATCGCGTTCGGCGGCGGCGGCGCCCGCGGGCTTGCCCATATCCACGTTATCGAAACGCTCGATGAGCTCGGCATTCGCCCGGTGGCGATATCGGGCTCCTCGATCGGCGCCATCATGGGCGCCGGCATGGCGGCCGGCATGACCGGCGAGGCGATCCGCGAACACGCGCTGATGACCGTCGGCAACAAGACCGCCGTGGTGAGCCGCCTTTGGGGCCTGCGCCCGCAGACCGTGCGCGATGCGGTGGCGAACGGCGTGCGCATCGGCCAGTTCAACCTCGAACGTATCCTGAAAGCATTTCTCCCGGCCGATCTCCCCGATCGCTTCGAGGACCTGCCGATCCCGATGACGGTGACTGCCACCGACTATTACGGCCAGCAGGAAGTGCTGGTGAGCGAAGGCCAGCTGTTTCCGGCGCTTGCAGCCTCGTCGGCCATCCCCGCCGTGTTCATGCCCGTCAGGCTGCACGGCCGAGTGATGATCGACGGCGGCATCAGTAATCCGGTTCCCTATGAGTGCCTGATGGATCGCGCCGATATCGTCATCGGCATCGATGTCGTGGGCGCCCCGGAGGGTGACGGCACGCATATACCGAACCGCATGGAAAGCATCTTCGGCTCCGGCCAGCTGATGATGCAGACCGCGATCACCCTCAAACTCCGCATCCAGCCCCCGCACATCTTCCTCCGCCCCGCCGTCGGCCGCACCGGCGTCATGGATTTTCTGAAGGCCCGCGAAGTGCTGGCCATGTCTCAAGGCGTCAAGGACGAGCTGAAGTATGCGCTGGACGGGGCGATCGAGGCGCATGCGCGGGCCGAGCGACTGTGATAACGTCCGCATAGGAGGGCGTCATGAGCAATGCGAGGCGGCCAATGCGTACAGTCAGATTGAAAACGTCCGACGACGTCTGGTCGCTGATCGACCGCGCCGCGAAGCTACGAGGGCAGACAAGCGCCGAGTTCCTTGTCGATGCCGCGCAGCGCGTAGCCGAGGATGTCCTTGCCGATTGCCCGGTCGCGTTGGTCCCGGCCCCAAGCTACGACCACTATCTCCAAATCCTGGATCAGCTGCCATGCAATGATGGTTTTCGACGGCTCATGCGCGTGGAAAAGCCCTGGCAGGACTAAGCATCCGCCACCGCATCCCCCGTTCCCGCCAGCGGGTCCTGCGAAAAATCCATCGTCCGCTTCGGCTTGACCAGCGGTTCCGGCTTGACCGGCTGCGAATAGAGCATGTCGCGGCCTGCCTGCAGTCCCTCGGTGACCTGGAGCACCAGTCGCTGTTCGTCGCGGCGGCGGATGTCTTCGCCGATCTCGTAGGCGGCGGCCTCGCTGATGCCGAGCGCTTCCAGCGTCCGGCGGCCGAACAGCAAGCCCGATTCCAGCGTCTCGCGCAGTTCGTAGTCGACATTGAGGTTGCGCAGCGCGATCGAATGGACGCGGTCGTAGGAGCGCACGAAGAGCTTGGCCTCGGGATAGTCGGCCTGCACCAGCTCGACGATCTTGTCGGTCACTTCCCGCTTCTGCGTGCAGACGACGACGATCTTGGCATGGTCGATGCCAGACGCGCGCAGCACGTCCTTGCGTGTACCATCGCCGAAATAGATGCGAAAGCCGAAGGAGGAGGCCTGGCGGATACGGTCGGCCGAGGTGTCGATGACGGTTACCGCACGCCCGCCGGCAAGCAGGATCTGCGCCGCGATCTGGCCGAAACGGGAGAAGCCGATCATCAGTACGTCGGCGCCCGCGCCCTCGAAATCTTCTTCCAGCGTCTCCTTCGTCTCTCCGCTCTCGAGCCGCTTGGCAAGCTTCGTGCCGATCGGCGTCAGCGCCATGGAGAGCGTCACGATGGCGATGAGAAGTGATGCAGTGCTCGATGGCATCAGCGACGAGGCGCCCGCTGTCGAAAACAGCACGAAGCCGAACTCCCCACCCTGCGGCAGCAGGAAGGCGATACGGATCGCGTCATTGTGATCGGAGCCCGTCAGCCGGCAGAGCCCGTAGATGATCAGCGCCTTCGCCGCCATCACGACAGGAACGGTGACGAGAATGACGAGTGCATTGTCCCACAGCACGTCGAGCTGCAGCGACAGGCCGACGGCGATGAAGAAGATGGCGAGAAGCACGCCGCGGAAGGGCTCGATATCCGCTTCCAACTCGTGTCGGTAAGAGGATTCGGCCAGCATCACGCCTGCCAGGAAAGCTCCCATCGCCATCGACAACCCGGCCATCTGCATCAGCGTTGCCGATCCCATGACGACGAAAAGTGCCGCCGCGATCATCGCCTCGCGCGCGCCGGTGCTGGCGATGATCTGGAACAGCGGCGTCAGCAGGTAGCGCCCCATGACGATCATCGCGCCGACAGCGCCGATAGCAATCCCGAAATCGACGATCGGCGTGCCGTGGCCCTTGCCGGTGTCGAGAATATTGATCAGCGCCAAAAGCGGCACGATGGCGAGGTCCTGGAACAACAGCATCGAGAAGGAGCGTTGTCCGTAACGCGTGCTCACATCGCCGTCATCCTCGAGGATCTGCATGGCAAACGCCGTGGAGGACAACGCCAACCCAAAGCCGGCGATGATACTGCCGCGCCAGTCGAGCAGGCCGGAGAGATCGGCAAGCGCCGTCAGCACCAGCCCTGTCAGGATCACCTGCGCCGTGCCCAGCCCGAAAATGTCGCGCCGCATCTGCCACAGGCGGCTTGGCTTCAGCTCCAGCCCGATGATGAAAAGCAGGAAAACGACACCGAGTTCGGCGACGTTGAGGATCTGCTCTCCGTCAGTCAGCCCGTGAAAGATCGGGCCGATCACCACGCCGGCGGCGAGATAACCGAGCACGGTTCCAAGCCCCAGCCGCTTGAAGATCGGGGCCGAAACGACGGTGCCGCCGAGCAGCAGGATCGTTTCGGTGAAGAGGGCGTTGGGCTCGGACATCCGCTAAGCTTCTTTCAATGATCATGGTTGCGCAAGCAGCGCGAAAAAGAATCGGCACTGTCGGCCTTGATGCTTTCCGTAGCGCACAATAAATGGAACGCGAAGGAAAGGCCAAACCATGTCCTCTGAAATTGATTCCTCGACGCTTCTCTCCCGCGCCAGCCAGCTGATCGATCTCGCCAGGAAGGCGGGCGCCGATGCCGCCGATGCGGTGGTCGTCCGCTCCCGTTCGCAGTCCGTCAGCGTGCGGCTCGGCAAGGTGGAGGAAACTGAATCCTCCGAGAGCGATGATTTCTCGCTGCGCGTCTTCGTCGGCAAGCGTGTCGCCAGCGTTTCGGCCAATCCCGGCTTCGACATGTCGGTGCTCGCCGAGCGCGCGGTCGCCATGGCCAAGGTCTCGCCGGAAGATCCATTCGCGTGCCTGGCGGATGAGAGCCGGCTCGCCAAATCCTATCCCGACCTGCAGCTGCTCGACACGACGGAAGTCTCCGCGGACCAGCTGCGCGAGGCCGCCCTTGCAACGGAAGCGGCCGGCCTTGCGGTCAATGGCGTCACCAATTCCTCGGGCGCCGGTGCTTCGGCCGGTCGCGGCGGCATGGTGCTCGTCACCTCGCACGGCTTTGAAGGCAGCTACATGGGCTCGCGCTTCGGCCGCTCCGTCAGCGTCATCGCCGGCGAGGGCACCGGCATGGAGCGCGATTACGATTTCGACAGCCGCATCTATTTCTCCGAACTGGACGATCCCGCCGAGATCGGCCGTCGCGCCGGCGAGCGCGCCGTCAAGCGCCTGAAGCCGCGCCAGGTCGATACCGGCAAGAACGTCACCGTGATCTTCGATCCGCGTATCGCGCGCGGCTTCGTCGGCCACATCGCCGGCGCCATTAACGGTGCATCGGTCGCCCGCAAGACCAGCTTCCTGCGCGACAAGATGGGCGAGCAGGTGCTGAAGTCCGGCCTGTCGATCACCGACGATCCGATGATCGTGCGCGGCCCGGCCTCGCGCCCCTTCGATGGTGAAGGTGTCTCCGGCGAGCGCATGGTGATGATCGAGGACGGTGTGCTGAAGCACTGGTTCCTTTCAACGTCTACCGCCCGCGAGATCGGCATGGAAACCAACGGCCGTGGCGTGCGCGGCGGCAATGCCGTGACGCCCGCCTCGACCAACCTGGCGCTCGAGCCTGGCGATATCTCGCCCGAGGACCTGATCCGCGGCGTCGGCAACGGTTTCTACGTCACCGAGCTGATCGGCCAGGGCGTCAACATGATCACCGGCGAATACAGCCGTGGCGCCACCGGTTTCTGGATCGAAAACGGTGAATTGACCTTCGCGGTTTCGGAAGTGACCATTGCATCGAACCTCAAGGAGATGTTCATGCGGGTAACGCCTGCCAACGATATCGACCGCAAGTACGGGGTTGCCGCCCCGACGATCGCGATCGAGGGAATGACGCTGGCAGGACGGTGATGCCGGCTGCTTGCTGACGGATTGGAACTTGGGATGAGCGACGTGGACAATGCCCGCTGGCAGAGCGATCTGGAGCTGATCGCCGACGCTGCAAAGCGGGCGGGTGCCGTGGCGCTCAGTCATTTCAACCAGTCGCCGGAGGTCTGGTGGAAGAACGAGGGCCGCTCGCCGGTCAGCGCCGCCGATTTCGCCGCCAACGAAATCCTCGAAACCGTGCTGCGCGCCGCCCGGCCGGATTACGGCTGGCTGTCGGAAGAGACCGAGGACAGCGCCGATCGCCTGTCGCGCGACACGCTCTTCATCATCGATCCGATCGACGGCACGCGCGGCTTCCTCGCCGGCCAGAAGCTCTGGTGCGTCAGCGTCGCCGTCGTTCACAAGGGCAGGCCGGTGGCAGGCGTGCTCAACGCGCCGGCGCTCGATGAGCTCTATGAGGCGGTCGTCGGTGGCATCGCCTTGAAGAACGGCCTGCCGATCCGCGTATCGGAGCCGAAGCCGCCCGTTCGCTTCGCCATCGCCGAGGATGTGCTGAATGGCTTCGCCAAGCCGCTGCGCGGCAGGATCGAGCGCGTCAAGCACGTTCCCTCGCTCGCCTATCGCGTCGCCATGGTGGCCGATGCGGCGATCGACGGCACCTTCGTGAAGCGCAATTCCCACGACTGGGATCTGGCCGCCGCCGATCTCATTCTGGAAAGGGCAGGCGGCCGTCTCGTCAATCTCGACGGAACGGCGCTGACCTATAACCGCGCGGATGTGAGACACGGCGAGCTTTGCGCCGGCTCCGAGCCGCTGTTGAATGAATTTCTATCCCCTATCGCCGCGCGCTGAGCAGTTGACGTTTCCGTCAAAATCCCTCAGATGAAACGGCGGAGGAGCAGATGAAGGAAGTGACTGAAATGACCAAGTCCGGTGAAAAGAAGCAACTGTTGCACCTCGTGTTTGGCGGCGAACTGGAAAGTCTCGATGACGTGCAGTTCCGCGACCTCTCTGGCCTGGATATCGTCGGCATCTTCCCTGATTACGCATCTGCACTGACGGCCTGGAAGTCCAAGGCGCAGTCGACCGTTGATAATGCCCACATGCGCTATTTCATTGTCCATATGCACCGCTTGCTTGATCCCGAAGACAAGTCCGGCAAATAAGTTTTCGGCCCTCGTGGCCCTGTTTTACCCAGCCGCCTGCCTTATCCGGGCATAGGGGTGGCTGTTGACGCATTCTGAACAAACTGATCGGTCATTTCGGCCGCAATGATATTTGGGAATGGGTTGATGTCGATCATCGTTGACCGGAGACGTGTTATATGAGCGGCCGCATGGCGCGTTTGGCGCTGGGCGCTTATCAGGCGGTTGGGACGTTGATCACGCCCTTCGTCGGCGGCTACCTGACCTATCGCGCCGCCAAGGGCAAGGAAGACAGGGCCCGGCGGCTTGAGCGCTCTGGCTATGCGAGCGCCGATCGCCCGGCCGGCCCGCTGGTCTGGTTCCACGCCGCAAGCGTCGGCGAGATGAACGCCGTCATTCCCCTCATCCGCGAGATCCGTCGCCGCGACGTCCACGTCATCCTGACGACAGGCACCGTAACCTCGGCCAAGCTTGCCGCCGAACGCGTCGGCTCCGAAGTCATCCACCAATATGTGCCGCTCGACCTGAAGCCTGCCGTCAGCCGCTTCCTTAATTACTGGCAGCCCGATTGCGCGCTGATCGCCGAATCCGAGATCTGGCCGGCAACGGTTCTCGAACTCGGCCGCCGCCGCATCCCGCAGATCCTCGTCAACGCCCGCATGTCCGACCGCTCATTCGCCCGCTGGACGCGCCGCCAGGCGCTGGCCGAGGCGCTGTTCGAGAACCTAGCGCTGGTCATCGCGCAGTCTGATGTCGATGCCGAGCGCTTCCGCGATCTGGGCGCCCGCCAGGTGTTGATGTCCGGCAATCTCAAGGTCGATACCGACGCGCCGTCCTACGATCCCGCCACCTTCGCCCGCTACCAGCAGCAGGTCGGCGACCGCAAGACATGGGCGGCGATCTCCACCTTCGATGGCGAGGAGAAGGCCGCCGGCATCGTCCACCGCACGCTGAAAGAGCGCAACGGCCAGCTGACCATCATCGTGCCGCGCCATCCCGAGCGTGCCGATGCGATCGAGGCCGAGCTGGTCAAGCAGGGGCTCAAGGTCGCCCGCCGCACCCGCGACGATGCGCTGACGCCCGATATCGATGTTTTCCTCGGCGATACGATCGGCGAAATGGGGCTTTATCTGCGCATGACCGAGGTCGCCTTCGTCGGCCGCTCGCTGTTTGGCGAGGGCGGGCAAAACCCGCTGGAACCCGCCATGCTCGGCTGCGCGGTGCTCTCGGGCAGTAACGTCCAGAATTTCCGCGAGGCCTATCAGCGGCTCGCCCGCCGTGGCAGCGCCCGCACGGTGCGCGATACTGAGATGCTGGCCAAGGGCGTGCATTATTTGCTGACCAACGACCCGGCGCGCCGCAATATGATCGAGGCCGGCGCCGCCGCCGTGCAAGAAATGCGCGGTGCGCTGACGGCGACGATGAAGGGTCTCGAACCCTACATCAATCCGCTGACGGTGAAGGCCAGATTGCTGCCGAAGACGGCGGCGCAACGCTAGTTAGAGGGCAGGTTCGGGCATGCAGGCGATCAAGGGTATCCTGTTCGACAAGGACGGCACGCTCCTCGATTATGACGAGAGCTGGCTACCTGTGAACCGCGAGCTGGCACGCATCGCCGCCAAGGACGACGCTGCCCTTGCTGACCGCCTGCTGCTTGCCTGCGGCATGGATCCCGTCACCGGCCACATCGTTCCCGACAGCCTGCTTGCCGCCGGCAATACGCGCCAGATTTCGGAGGGGCTCGTGGCCGCCGGCTCGACGGTCCCCGTCGAAGAGTTGACGGTCAGGCTCGACGAACTCTTTGCGCATGCCGCCGATTTCTCCGTGCCGGTCACCGATCTCGCCGCCTTCTTCGCCCGCCTGCATGCGCGCGGCTTCAAGCTCGGCGTCGCCTCCAGCGACAATGAACGCTCGATCCGCCAGACGGCCAAGCGCTTCGGCTTTGCCGATTACATCGATTACGTCGCCGGCTACGACAGCGGCCACGGCACCAAGCCGGAGCCGGGCATGGTGCTCGGCTTCTGCGCGGCAACCGGTCTCGACCCCTCGGAAGTCGCCGTCGTCGGCGACAACAACCACGATCTGCACATGGGCCGCAACGCCAAGGTGGGGCTTACGGTCGCGGTTTTGACCGGCACCGGATCGCGGGAATCGCTCGCCGCCGCCAGCGATCACTGCCTCAACGATATAACCGAACTCGAAGGGCTGCTGCCCGACCTGCAGTTCGCCTGATCGACCAAAGGCTTGCTTTTTCTTGAAAATTGCCTTCTCTTTTCGCCCAATTAGGGGTGACGTCCGCGTGGAGCGGGCCGGTGGCGCGAAAGGCAGGACGGCAAAGATGGTATCCGAAGCGCCACCGTTCTGGTGGACGAAAGCCGATTGGCGCGCCTGGACGCTTTATCCGATCTCCTTTCTTTACGGCCGCATCTCCGGCTACCGCATGGTCAACGCCAAGCGCGCCTCCGTGCCGGTGCCCGTCATCTGCGTCGGCAATTTCACCGTCGGCGGCGCCGGCAAGACACCGACCGCGATCGCCATTGCCCGCGCGGCCAAGGCCAAGGGCCTGACCCCCGGTTTCCTCAGCCGGGGATATGGCGGCTCGCTCGATGTGACGACCGTGGTCGATGCCGGCCATCACCGTGCCGTGGCCGTCGGCGACGAACCGCTGCTTCTCGCCCGCGAGGCGCTCACCGTCATCTCCCGCCGCCGTGTCGAGGGAGCAAAGCGCCTCGTCAAGGAAGGCGCTGACCTGATCATCATGGACGACGGCTTCCAGAGCGCCCGCCTCGCCATCGACTACGCGCTGCTCGTCATCGACGCCACGCGCGGCCTCGGCAACGGCCACATCGTTCCGGGCGGCCCGGTGCGCGCGCCGATCAAGCTGCAGCTGCGCTACGCGACGGCGCTTCTGAAGGTCGGCGCAGGGGTTGCCGCCGACCAGATCGTGCGCATCGCGGCGCGCGCCGCCAAGCCCTATTTCACCGCCTCCGTCACCGTCTCCGACGGCGCCGACCTGAAGGGCCGGAAGGTGCTGGCCTTCGCCGGCATCGCCGATCCCTCGAAGTTCTTCCGCACGGTGGACGGCATCGGCGCCGAAACCGTCGCCCGCCGCTCCTTCGGCGATCACGAGCACCTGACCGACGACGAGATCGACGACATCCTCGAAACCGCAGCCCGCGACGATCTCCAGATCGTGACCACCTCCAAGGACTTCGTGCGTCTTGCGGGCCACCACGGCAAGGCCGAGACGCTGGCATCCAAGTGCCGGGTGATCGAGGTGGAAATGACCTTCGAGGACCATCTGGCGCCGGGGCTGATCATCGACCGCGCGCTCGATGCGTGCAGGGAACGGCGGCTGAAGGAGAAGGCGGCGGCGGGGTAGGGGCATTAACGGGCGTTCTGCCGTGCAACACCCCCCTCTGTCCTGCCGGACATCTCCCCCACAAGGGGGGAGATCGACTCGTGGTCTGCTCTCAGCCAAACAATTGAGAGTGAAACGAGCGGCCGCGCCCAGCAATCTCCCCACCTGTGGGGGAGATGCCCGGCAGGGCAGAGGGGGTAATCCTCGCTCCACGCCTGCCTCGAACAACCCTTGCTCCGCTGCCCAAAGCCCCCTCGGCTCCACGCCTGCCGTGAGCGACGGCTGAAGGAGAAGGCGGCGGGTAGGTTCCACGCGCCTCCCTAGCGATCCTCCAATGCCGGCGAGGCGCTGGCGATCCGGTCCAGGTTCCCGATCAAACGCGTCAGCAGGGTCACGAGCTGCACCGTCTCCGCTTCCGAAAAGCCGTTCAAGGCGTCGCGATTGCCTTGCATCAGCGTTGCGATCGCTTCCGGCATCCGCGCCCGCGCGTCCTCTGTCAGTACGATGCGGCGACTGCGCCCGTCGGCGGGGTCGGGTGTCCGTTCGATCAATCCGTCGCGCTCCATCCGGGCGAGCATCTGCGCCATCGGCGGCTGCTCGGTTTTTGCGAAGTGAGCAAGATCGCGTTGCGTGCTCGCATTTCCCTCTTGAAGCGCCACCAGCACCGGCAATTGACCGACACCGAAACCGTGCCGCTTGAGGCGCGCTTCCGCCAGCCGTGCGAAGCCGCGTGCTGCAAGGCTGATGAGGTGGCCCGGCGTGGAAAGTACGTCCATGTCCATATTCAGCAGTGTCCGGTTCAACGGTTGACCAAAATACATACGTACATATATAAATTGGCGGGCCGGTATGGTCAAGGACGGCCGCAGACTGGTTTCAAAAGGGAATTGGAGAGACGTCATGTCGGAAAAAGACAGCCTGCTGATCAGCCACATCTATGATCGCTTCAACGCACGGGACATCGACGCTGTGCTGGCGGTGCTCACCGACGACGTCGCTTGGGCAAACGGAATGGACGGCGGCCATGTCCACGGACATCAGGCCCTGCGCGACTACTGGACGCGGCAATGGTCCATCGTCAGTCCCCATGTCGAGCCGGTGTCGGTGCGCCGGACAGCCGATGGCCGTATTGCCGCCGAGGTGATCCAGACAATCACCGATCTCGATGGAAAGCCGCTGCAGGGGCAAAGCCATGGGCTGAAGGACAAGACGGTGGTCCATCTCTTTCAAATGGCCGGCGACAAGATCACGCGCTTCGATATCGAGGACGCCGAATAGAATGGCATGTCGGATGCCGCCGGCCCCATTCGTCTCTACAATAGGTTCAACATGGAGGAGACGTCATGCCCCGCTATCTGGTAGCCATTCACCACCCCGACAACTACGACCCCGCCGTCTCGGAAGATGAGGCGATGCATCGGGCGATCGATGCGCTGAACGACGAGATGATCGCGGCCGGCATCCGGATCTTCGTCGGCGGCCTGCATCGGGCGGGCACCGCCAAGTCGTTGCGCGCCGATGCCGATGGAACCGTGTCGGTGAGCGATGGTCCATATCTCAACACCAGCGAGCATGTCGGCGGTTTCTGGGTGCTGGAGGCTGACGGCATGGAGGAGGCGCTGGCCTGGGGCCGCAAGGCTGCTATCGCCTGTCGGGCTCCTGTAGAGGTTCGGGCTTTTCATTAGAGTGCTGTCGAGACGAGGGGCGTTGTGCCGTGTGTCGCCCCCCTCTGTCCTGCCGGACATCTCCCCCACAGGTGGGGAGATTGGCTGGGCTTGGCCGCTCGCTCAACCTTCATTGTTTGGCGTAGACCTCGCCACTGGCGGATCTCCCCCCTTGTGGGGGAGATGCCCGGCAGGGCAGAGGGGGGTAATCCTGGCTCTAACCTCGCGACAAGCCGGCCTACTCCACCAACCCGAACACCGGCCCATACCCACCATGCCAGGAAAAATCGCTGCGTCCCAATTCCGCGCTATAGAACCCCGCGCCACCACCGCCATCGAGAAACAGCGCATCGGCGCATTGCAGATGGTCGCGGAACAGCCGCGCGAAATCGTGGAAATTCACCGCATCGTCGCTGACGACAAACCGCACCATCCCATCCGCGCAGACACCCACGCCGCTGCGCCGCGTCCGATCGCTGGAGCCGACGATGAATATCGGGTTGATCCGGTTTGCAATCACCAGCATCGGCCCCGATTGCGTGGCAAGCCTGACGTCGGGACGTCGCTTCTCGAACGTCGTGGTCGGCAGGATGCCCGCGCCCTTGTCGCCGATAAAGAACACGCCATTGGGGTTCTTGTAGAAGTTCGGCACCGGCCCGCTTGCCTTTGGCGCCTTGACGCTCGCCACCGGCCGCAACTCCTGGCCATCTTCGACATAAAGCCCGATCGGCGAGAAATCCTCGTGATACATCCCGGCATTGAGCGCGAAGACGAGCGTCTTTCCTTTGGCGGTTATGACGTCAGCGATACCGGGGAAGGAGCGGTAGGGCGCCCCGTCGTCACCCTTCCAGAACAGGCGCAGATCCGACTTGGCGGGATCGACGGTGCAGATGACATAATTGGTGTTCTCGACCGTTTCCGGCGCGCAGGGTCCGGCAAGCACAGGCCGGGTGGAGCCGAATAAAGCACCCAGCAAAACGGCCATCCCGATGAGGACGGCGGAGAGCAGGCCGGATGAACGGATAGGCACCAGTTCTCGTCCTTTGCGGTGTGAGGAGCTGGCGGCGGGCGCCCGGTTTAGCTCTTGCGCGCTTCCAGGCGCCGGCGGTCGCGCTCGACGGTCTGGAAGCCCATCGGCGTCAGGCGGAATTGCCGCTTCTGGAATTCGCCGCGGATTTCGACGAAGCCCTGCTGCTCGGCCTCATAGAGCGTCTTCAGCCCCATCTCCTTGGGAGGAGTCTGCCAATCCCGGCCGACGGCGCTGTGCAGCAATGCGAGGATCTTGATCATTGTTTTCTCCATGGCCGAGGCGCGGCTTCCGCCGTCTCGCCAAAGCGGTCAGGCAAGCGATTAGCGCTTCTGGTTCGGCAGCACGCCGGCGCGCTTGTCGGCCTCGAAGGAGGAGACGGCGTCGGCATAGGGCTCCTGGCGGGCGACGCTCCAGTAGCGCAGTTCGTCGAGTGGGATCTGCTTGCCCGTCATGGCGCAGACGACATAGGAACCCGGCGACAGGATCTGAAAATCCGCATCGAGATAGCGTATCTTCGCTTCGCGGTTTCCGTTTCCTTCAAACAAGTTCATGCGCTCCAATCCTTAAAGCCAATCCTCAAAACGAGGCCGTCATCGGATTGCCATAACCCGCCACAGCCGCCATTGCCAGCGATTTCAGCTCCGGCCGAACAGCCGCTCGATGTCGGAAAGCTTGAGCTCGATATAGGTCGGCCGGCCGTGATTGCACTGTCCGGAACCCGGCGTCACCTCCATCTGGCGCAACAGCGCGTTCATCTCCTCCGGCCGCAGCCGCCGTCCGGAGCGCACCGATCCGTGGCAGGCCATGGTGGCGGCGACATATTCGAGCTTGGCCGAAAGCCCCGAGGCCGTGTCCCATTCGGCGATCTCGTCGGCCAGCTGCTTAATCAGCCCGGATGCATCGACCTCGCCCAGCATTGCCGGCGTCTCGCGCACCGCGATCGCCCCCGGCCCGAAGCGCTCGATGCCAAGCCCGAGCTCGCCGAATTCGGATGAGAACTGCATCAGTCGGTCGCAATCCTCTTCCGGCAGGTCAATGATCTCGGGGATCAGCAGCACCTGCGATGCCAGCCGCTTGGAGTGCAGCGCCTTGCGCATCGCCTCGAACACCAGTCGCTCATGCGCCGCGTGCTGATCGACGATAACAAGCCCCGTTTCTGTCTGCGCCACGATATAGTTCTCGTGCAGCTGCGCCCGCGCCGCCCCAAGCGGAAACCGCGACGGTGCCTCCGTCTCGGAGGCCGGCGCTGGCGCCGTCCAGGACGAGGTCTGCGCGGTCTCGGCCCGCGCCGCCGGCATGGTCAGTCCATCGAACGAAGCCTGCGGCCTCTCGCCGAAGCCGTTACCAACAGGGCGTTGATAAGATGGGGAATAGGCCGACGAGCCCGCGGAGGAGAAAGGCCGTGACGGCGAGGTCTCGGCGCTCCAAGGTTGCTGCGGCTGCTGCTGCGGCCGGTATCCGTTCGGCTGGAAGCCGGGGCGGAAGGCGCGCAGCATGCCGTCGGCGCCGGTCGTCGCCGCCCGGCTGCCGTCGCGCGCCAGGGCCTCGCGGATCGCGCCGACGATCAGCCCGCGCACCAGCTGCGGATCGCGGAAGCGTACGTCGGACTTCGCCGGATGCACGTTGATGTCGACGAGCGCCGGGTCGAGCCCGATCGACAGCACCGCCACCGCGTAGCGTCCCGAGGGGATCGTCTCGGCATAGGCGCCGCGGATCGCCGACAGCACCAGCTTGTCCTGCACCGGCCGTCCGTTGACAAAGGCATATTGATGCGCCGCGTTGCCGCGGTTGAAGGTGGGTACGCCGGCAAAGCCCGTCAGCGTCACATCCTCGCGCTCGGCATTGATCTCGATGGCGTTGTCGCGGAAATCCTTGCCGAGGATCTGTGCCATGCGCGCCAGATGGTCTTCGCCGGTCGCCGGAAATTCCAGCGTCGTGCGGTCGGTGCCCGAAAGCACGAAGCGCACCTGCGGGAAGGCGATCGCCATGCGCTTGACGATCTCGGTGATCGCGGCCGCCTCGGCCTTTTCCGTCTTCAGAAACTTCAGCCGCGCCGGCGTCGCGAAGAACAGGTCGCGCACCTCGACGACGGTGCCGGGGTTGAGCGCTGATGGCCTGAGATGCTGCAGCTTGCCGCCCGCCACCGAAATCTCCGCCCCGCCATCGCTGTCGCGGCGGCGGCTCGAAATTGTCAGCCGCGCCACAGAGCCGATCGAGGGCAGAGCCTCGCCGCGAAAGCCGAGCGTGCTGATATCGTCGAGCGTATCGGTGATCTTCGAGGTGCAATGCCGGCGCACGGCAAGCTCCAGATCGCGCTCGTCCATGCCCGAGCCGTTGTCGGTGACGCGCAGCAGGCTCTTGCCGCCGCCGGATGTGGCGATCTCGATGCGTGTCGCACCCGCGTCGAGCGCGTTCTCGATCAATTCCTTGGCCGCACTCGCGGGCCGTTCGATGACCTCGCCGGCGGCGATTTGGTTGATGAGCGTTTCGGAAAGCTGCTTGATCGACATGCCGCCATTTTCGCGGATTCGACGGGGATAGGGAAGGGTGAAAACGACGATCTTGGGGCTTGTCCAGACCCTAGGATTCCGCTGCTTAATGTTAAGCACGCCTTAAGACAAAACTGGCATTTTGCCGATAGTACCCCGCCGCAAATGCAATCCATTCGGACAGATGTAGGACGCGTAAGTATGAGTGCCGGTCGCGATCAAGCGGACACAGCCCCGCAGGAGGGCGCGGTTGAGACCGCTGCTGGCCTCCAGGCGGCGTTGTTCGACGCGGTCTGCGAAAGCCTGTCCTCCGCCTTCATCGTCTATGACAAGACCGATCACATCGTCTTTGCAAGCCGGCAGGTGCTCGATTTCTTCCCGATCTGCGCCGATCTCCTGCAGCCCGGAACGCGGCTTCGCGATTTCCTCGGCGCCGTCTACGAGACCGGCATCCGCAGCCGCTCGGCCGGCAAGCAGGGCGCGCTCAGCCGCGAGGATTGGCTGTCGCAGAAGATCGCCACGCACTGGCGCGAACGCTACGAAGCGGTCGAGCGCTACGGCAACGATTGCTGGGTCGGCTTCCAGAAGCGCCGTCTCCCCAACGGCTACGGCGTCTGCGTCATCTCCGATATCTCTGAAGTGAAGAAGCGCGAGGAACAGTGGCGGCTCGATCTCGAGCGCGTGCAGCTCACCGAGGATATTCTCGACAATCTGCCATTCCCGCTCTTCGTCAAGGACCGCAACCTCGTCTACGTCGCCGTCAACGTCGCCTTCTGCGAGAAGTACCAGACAACCGCCGATGAGGTGCTGGGCCGCAGGAGCATCGAGCTTTTCTCGCCCGAGGTCGCTGCGCGCTTCGAGGAAAGCGACCGCCACGTTCTCGAAACCGGCGAGATGTCGGTCGTGCGCCAGCGCCAGATCGCCCGCGATGGGTCGGAACGCGAAATCATCTCGCGCAAGCACCGCATCGGCAAGCCGGGACGCTATTTCCTCGTCTCGACCATGCAGGACCTGCCGCGCGAGGGGAGTGATCTCGAAGAATTCGAAAAGGCATCGAGCGTCACGACATCGGCCAAGAGCACCTACCGCCGCGCCTATGTTCCGATGAACGACGACAGCGAGCGCCGTGAACCGGCCGCCATGGAAGCCATCGTGCCCGAGAATTTCTCCGGCCGCCGCATCCTCGTCGTCACCGGCGATATCGCCGCCGAGACCGCGGCGCTGAGAACGCTCGCCAAATATGGCTTCGAGGCTTGCTCGGTGCGCAATGAGGACGAGCAGGAGCAGTTCCTGGAGATCGCCTCGTCGGCCGGCCTGTCGCTCGATCTCGTCATCATCGACAATCAGATGGGCATGCGCTGCCTGGAGCTTGCCGAGCAGTACGGCATCTCGTCGCTGGTCATGGATGGCTTCCAGATTTCCACCGAGCTCACCTTCCAGATCGCCCGCCATTTCAATCGCAACAATCGCGGCGCCATGGCCGACCGGATCGACAGCGACTGGGAGATCACCACTTCGGACGAGCAGCTCGATCTCGATGTGCTGGTGGCCGAAGACAACGATATCAACCAGATCGTTTTCTCGCAGATCCTCGAAGGCCTCGGCTACCGCTACCGCATCGCCGCCAGCGGCGACGAAGCCGTACGCATGTGGACGGAGCACCGGCCGAAGATCGTGCTGATGGATATCTCGCTGCCGGGCTTCAACGGTTTCGAAGCCGCCCGCCTGATCCGCCAGGTCGAAGGCGACGGACCCCGCACCCCCATCATCGGCGTGCTCACCCAGGCCTTCGAGCGTGACCGCGCCGAATGCGCCAATGCCGGCATGGACGATGTGATCATGAAGCCCGTCAGCCCCGATATCCTGGAAACGGTTTTCCAGAAATTCATGCAGCCGGAAGCCCAGCGGGCCTCTCTCTAGGCTCCGATAGCGGTCAACTCCCCAATTCTTGGGAGGCGATTCACGATGATCCAGGGTTGTCGAATATCGAATTTTTAAGACTTGCCCGCCATTCTGCCGGGTATTGGGGAAGCTCTGGATCAGAATTATGATGTTGGCGGATATGCCATTGGCACCGGTAAGCCAGAACGAGCTTCAGACGATGGCCTACACCGACCCGCTGACCGGGCTCGGAAACCGCTATCGCATGCGCGACCGTATCGCCCAGATCTCGGCCGAACGCGCCGATGATCCGGCGCCGTTTACCATCGGCATCGCCAATCTCGATAGCTTCAAGCCGATCAACGACCTCTTCGGCTCGGCCGCCGGCGATGAAATTCTCTGCCAGGTCGCGCACCGCCTGAAAGCCTGCATTCCCGATGGCGCCGTCGTCACGCGCCACGACGGCGACGAATTCGCCTTCGTCCTGCCGCTGGTCTTCGAGCGCGCCAGCGCCGAAAAGTTCGGCCAGATGATCCGCGAGGTCCTCTCGGCGCCCTATGATCTCGGCGACCGCAATGTCCGCCTCTCGGCCTCCTTCGGATTCGCCATCTATCCCTTCGCGGGCGAGGAGTTCGAGGAACTCTTGAAGAGCGCCGAAACCGCGCTCTATCGCTCCAAGCGCCGCGGCCGCAGCCAGATCACCGTCTATTCGCGCGAGATCGCGCAGGAGATGAAGCGCGCCACGCAGCTGGAGCAGGCGCTTCGAAACGCCATCATCTCCGACGCCATCGACGTTCATTTCCAGCCGATCGTCTCACTCGCCACCAGCCAGGTCCTCGGCTTCGAGGCATTGGCCCGCTGGAACGACCCGGATCTCGGCTTCGTCTCTCCAGGCGTCTTCGTGCCGCTCGCCGAAGAACGCGGCTTCATCGACGCGCTCTCGGAAGCGCTGCTGCGCAAGGCCGCCGAAGCGGCACTCTCTTGGCCGCGCGAAATGTTCCTGTCCTTCAACCTTTCATCCGCGCAGCTGATGGACCCCGGCACCAGCGCCAACGTGCTCTCCATCCTAGGTCGCGTCGGCTTCGATCCGCACCGTCTCGAACTCGAGATCACCGAGACCGCGGTCATGGGCTCGGCCGATACCGCCAACCGCATCATCGCCGACCTGCGCCAAGCCGGCGTGCGCATCTCGCTCGATGACTTCGGCACCGGCCAGTCCAGCCTCGGCCGCCTGCGCGATTTCATGTTCGACAAGATTAAGATCGACCGCGCCTTCGTCTCGCGCATCAACTCCGACCGTGCCTCCGAGCACATCATCAAGGCGATCCTGACCATGTGCGAAGGCCTCGATCTCGAAGTCGTCGCCGAAGGCATCGAGGATTATTCGGAGGCCGCGAAACTGCGCATGCTCGGCTGCGGCATGGGGCAGGGCTACTATTTCGGCAAACCCGCCGACGCCATCGCGACGCTCAGGTTCCTGCACGAGAACGAATACGACACCGGCGAACGGGCGATGGCGTAAGCGCCGGTCATTACTTGATCAGCGCGAAGAGGCCTGTGGTGGCCGCGATTGCGGCGAGCACGACGCCGAGAATGATGCAGACGACATTGATGATCCAACCCTGATCGGGTTTGGAATCGAGCTTGCTGTCGATGCGCGCCAACTGTCCGAGCACTGTGTTCAGCGTCGAGCGCATGTCATCGGCGATGGCTTTGGTGTCGCGATATCCCATGTTGTCGATTGTGCCATTTCCGCTGCCCGTCAGCAACGATCTGCACTTACAACAAAAGTCGATGGCGCCCTCTCGGACGCCATCGGTTACGCATGCACTGCGACTAACGATGCAGTGTTTACTTGGCTGTCGTGGAGCCGGTTGCGGTGTTGTCCATCGCACCCGGAGCCGGGGCCTTTTCGGCCGACTGCATCTGCAGCGTCTTGAACTCAGGCGCTGCCTTCAGCGTTTCGGCCGTTTCCGTGGTCGTCAGCTTGACGCTGCCATCCGTCGTGTTCTGCGCCACGGTGATCTTTTCCATCGGCACGGCCACGTTCTTTTCGCCGATGCCAAGGAAGCCGCCGACACCGATCACGGCTGCGACGAGGCCGCCATCCTTCTTCATGATCAGGTCGTTGACATTACCAATGCTTTCGTTCGTGCCGTTGTAGACGGCCTGACCGATATAGGTGTTGGCGCTGACCTGGTCCGCGGACTGCTCCGTCAGATAGGTGCCGCCGCCCGCCTGTGCGGTATCGGTGGTGGCAGCCGGTGCAGGCGCCTGGGCGGCATCACCTGCCGGCTTCATCGCATCCGGTTTGGGCGCTGCCGGGTCGGCCGGTGCCGACATGGACGGTGCGCTCGGCGAGGCCGGCTGGGTCGCGCTCTGCGAGAAAGCGACCGGTGCGAAGGCCGTTGCAAACAGGGCGCCAGCGGCAACGGTGGTGAGAAGTTTGCGTGTCATATCGTACCTACTTTCAGTGTCCTTGGGTGATCTCTGGCCGCGCTTTTCTCTTCTAGCGAGAGCTGTATCAGCTCGGCCGGTTCGTGAAGTAAATGAATGGGTTGGCTAATGGTTCCGAGAAAAATACACGCAGAAACTGACGGAATTTTCGGAACTTTTCCGGCACTGGGACCGCGCGGGCCACAGATCGCCGTGCTCCTGAAACGCAAAAGGGCGCCCCGAGGGACGCCCTTCAAAACATATCCTGGAAGATGCCTTAGAGAATGTAGGCCGCGTCGAAAACGCCACGGACACTGACGCCGAGCTCAAGCAGGGCGCCGGCATCCGGCTGGTTGGCGCGGGCCGCGTCGTCGAGGCCTTCCCAGGCGGTGGTGACCGCCAGCCGGTCGGCATCGGGGCCGATGAAGGCGGGGCAGGAGGGCTGCGCAGCGGGCACCTTGTAGCGGGCGATGCGCAGGCCGTCGGGGCTGTAGCGATCGACAGTGCCGGCACCCCAGCGCGCGTTCCAGATATAGCCGTCGGCATCGACCACGGAGCCGTCGATCCCGCCATCTTCCTCCATGCTGTCGACAAGCACGATCGGCTCGCCGGTCGGCAGGCCGGTCTCGCGATCGACCATCACGCGCATCAGGCGGCTGAGATGCGTATCGGTGAAATAACCGACAGAGCCATCGGGCGAAAAGCAGATCGAGTTCGGAATGGTGATGCCGCCGAAGAGCTTCGTCACCTTGCCGCGCGCCACATGATAGATCGCGCCGGCCTGGCTTTCGGCCCGCTTGCTCATCGTGCTGATCCACAGGCTGCCCGAGGGATGCATGCGCCCGTCATTGGAGCGGTTTTCCGGCCGGTCGTTTTCGAGTGCCGCGTAAAATGTCAGGCCGCCGCTTTCGACATCGCGCACGAACAGACCCTGCTCGGTCGCGAGTAGCTGCCGTCCGGCATCGATCCGCGCCAGCACGCTCGCCATCACAGGCAGCGCGTGCACCTTCTTCTCTTCGGTCGAAAGGTTCAGCTCGTGCAATTCCTTGCCGAGAATGTTGAACCACCAAATGGTATTGGTATCGGGATCGTAGGTCGGTCCTTCGCCCAGCACCGAATTGGTGCTGGAAAGGGTCCGCCCCGCGAACTCATGAATGTCGGTCATACGCTCAAGCTCCCACTGCTGCGTCGTATGCGTAAATGGTTGCCTTGGCGCGCTCGGCAACCTCGGCGACAGTCATTCCCGGCTTGTAGATGCTCGTGCCGAGACCGAAGGCGAGGATTCCGGCCTTGGTGTATTCGGCGAAATTCTTGTCGGAGACGCCGCCGACGGCCGCGATCGTCAGTTCCGGCGGCAGGATGGCGCGGATCGCCGTGATGCCGGATGGGCCAAGCACGCTGGCCGGGAAAAACTTCAGCCCGGTGGCGCCGGCGCGCGCCGCGGCAAGCGCTTCCGTAGGCGTGAAGACGCCGGGCATCGTCACCATGCCGTAGTCGCGGGCGCGGATGATCACGTCTGGCTCGACGTTCGGCGTCACCAGCAGCTTGCCGCCGGCATTGTGGAGGCTGTCCACCGCCTCGGTCGTCAAAACGGTGCCGGCGCCGATCAGCACGTCGGCCGGCGCCATCTTGGCGGCGGTCTCGATCGACTTGAACGGCTCTGGCGAGTTCAGCGGGATCTCGATCGCGGTCAGGCCGTTTTCGATCAGCGCGCCGACGACGCCCTCGGTCTCCTCGGGCTTGATCCCACGCAGGATGGCGATCAGCGGGCGTTTCATGGCGGGGAAGGGGATGCGGTTCATCGCTCTGTTCTTTCTTGATTGGGCTTAGTTGGGCCAAATGGCGTTTGCGGCGGCCGAAAGGCCGGCAAGCACCGCCTTATCGGCATCGATGGTCGTGACGTTGAGCGAGAGCGCCTTGAAGGCGGTCTCGTAAAGCTTCTGCAGGCGGCCGGACGCGACGAGCGCGATCGGCGTGTCGTTGGCGGCATCGGCCAGCGCGCCGGAGATCTCCAGGCCGATCAGCGTGCCCGAAATCCGCGCCTGCGCCGCCGAAGCGGTCATGCCGTGCAGCAGCTGGCCGGAGCGGGCCGTGAACAACAGGTTGGTCGCCATCTGCGGCTGGCGGAAGGCAGTCGACACCGACGCCTTGAACGCGGAATTGTCGGCCGGCGATTGCTCGGCGCCGGCAACGGCATGCGACAGGATCGTATGCTTGGTGATCGCGTCGAAGAGTTCGCCGGTCATGAAGGTGGAGAAGCCAATCACTTCGCCTTCCTGCACATGCACCCACTTGGAATGCGTTCCGGGCATGCAGACGGCCTGCGCGCCGGTGCTGTCGGGCCCAAGCGCGCCCAAGAGCTGGGTCTCCTCGCCGCGCATCACATCGGGCGATGCCCGGTCGCGCTGGGCAAGGCCCGGCAGGATGCGGATGTCGCGGCTCTGACCGGGCACAGGCACGGCGCCGGTCAGGATCGCCGACAGCGACGTGGGGACGTCGACATAACCGGCTTCGACCCAGCCCTGCTTGGCGCCGGCCATGCCGCAGACGATGGCGGGAATATCGGCGGGCGCCTCGACCTTGGCGAGATGCTTGGCCAGCACCTCGGCGAAGCCGGTCCTGGCCGCCGTCGTCATGCCCTCGTCGCTGCGGCTTTCATTCAGCACGCTGCCATCGCTGCCGATCAGCCACAGCCGGAAGCTGCTCGTGCCCCAGTCGACCGCGATATATCGGGGTGTTGCCATCAGAAAATGCCTCCATCGACAATAAGGGACTGCGCCGTCACTGCGGAGGCGCCGTCGGATGCTAGAAACAGGCAGGGCCCGACAATGGCGTCGGCCTGCAAAACGCGTTTGATGCACTGCCGCTCGATCATGCCGGCAATGCCTTCTTCGGTGAGCCACAGCTTCATCTGCCGCTCGGTAGCGATCATGCCCGGCAGGATGCAGTTGACGCGGATGTTGTCGGGACCGAGCTTGCCGGCCAGGCTCTTCGTCAGCCCGATGATCGCCGCCTTTGCCGTCGTGTAGGCCGGGAAGTCGGGCATGTTGAGCATGAAGGCGATCGACGACATGTTGATGATCGCCCCGCCGCCGGCCTCGCGCATCGATGGCGCCACAGCCTGCGCCGCGAAGAACACGTGCCGCAGATTGGTCGCCTGGTTGTTGTCCCAGTATTCGGGCGTCACCTGGTCGAAATCATGCCGGTCGTCGCGCGCCGCGTTGTTGACGAGCACGCCGATCGGGCCGGAATGGGCAACGATCGCCTCAATGGTCGCGCGGATCGCCGCGACATCGCGCAGGTCGGCGTGGTGGAAGCGCACCGGGTGCAGGCTGTCGCGCGACAGGCGGTCGACCAGCGCGTGGCTCTCGTCCTCGGCGATATCGATGAAGGAGACCTTGGCGCCCTGGCGCGCGAACCCCTCGACGATCGCGGCACCTATGCCGGAGCCGCCGCCCGTCACCACCACGCTTCGGTCCCTGAATTCGGGATATCGCGCTCCAAGCTCCGCCACCACTATCCTCCCGATAGTTCCATTATTCAGAACTTAATTTGACTATATGGAATTATCGGATTAGCCTTGGGTCTCTGTCAAGGCATGAGGGCCAGCATGAGCGCGACTGATGGCGACATCATGGATAAAAATGAGGCCGCGGACAAACGCGAGACGGGCACGCTCGGCAAGCTGATGGTGCTGCTCGATATAGTGACGCACGCAGACGCTCCGATGCGCTTCACCGATATTCTCGCAGTCGCCGGCCAGCCGCGCGGCACGCTGCACCGCCAGCTTGGCCATCTCACCGAGGAAGGCCTGCTGGAAGTGCTGGCGGACGGCCGCTATGCACCCGGCCTGCGCCTTCTCGATCTCGCCTCGCGCAGTTGGGCCCGCAACGAGTTCCGGCTGATTGCCGAGCCGCATCTGAACGCCCTGCAGCAGCTGACTGGCGAGACCGTGCATCTCGGCGTCCTGCGCGGCGCCTCCGTCATCTATCTCGACAAGGTTGAGGGAAGTCAGCCGGTCCGGATGTATTCGCAGATCGGCAATGCCTCGCCCATCTACTGCACCGGCGTCGGCAAGGCGGCGCTCTCCGCGCTGCCGGACGATCGGCTGGCCGCGATTATCGCGAGCGTGTCGTTCCAGCGCTTTACCGAAAACACGCTGACGCCGGAAACGCTACGCCGCGAGATCACCGACATCCGCCGCTCGGGAAATTCCTTCGACCGCGAGGAACACGAGGTCGGCATCCGCTGCGTGGCGGCACCCGTCTACTCCGAGGACCTGTCTTTCGTCGGCGGCGTCTCCGTGACCGGGCCGGCCTATCGGCTGACCTTCGAGCGGTTGGAGGAGTGGGCGTTGCCCGTCCGCCGGGCTGCCCAGAGCATCATGAGCGGCATGCGGATCGGCCTTGGCCCGCGCCGCTAGAGCCCCAGCAATTTGAGAATTGTCAAATCTGCACACGCTTCGTCACCTTTCGTACAGAAATATGCTCATTTTCCGGTAGTGGACGTATTGTGATTTTGTGAAGAATCGTCACAATTGCCAGTTGTCAACCCCAAGTCTTGGGGTGTAGTGCCGTAGGCTATATTGACGGCGATGCCGCCGTCGGCGTGCGATCCAAGCACGTCACTTACGACGTTCCTGATTTTTTTTGAGCTGATGACATGATGAACCCTTTGCCGCACCAGACTTCCGTGAACGTGTACGTAAATGAGGTATCTGGATTAAACACCCAGTTCGATATCTTTCGTTTCATGAAGAGGCTGACGGAAGCCTACCGGGTTCGCGCCTTCATGGTGCTCAATCTCCCCTCGGCCACCGCACGCGATCTGCAGAGCAACACCGTCATCACCAACTGGCCTGCCGAGCTGCTCTCGGCCTATGATCATGAGGCGCTGCTCACGAACAGCCCGATCGTCCGCAAGCTGCGATCGTCGACGGTTCCGTTCTTCAGCGACTTGTCGAAGTCGAAGCTGGAACGCTCGGACGGCAAGTCGAACCTCGTCGTGGCTTTGTTCGAGCGGTTCCGGATGATGCGCTGCGCCTATTTCCCGACGCACGATCCCTCCGGCGCCCGCGGCGCGGTGTCCTTCTCCGGCGATCGTGAGCCATTCGCGCCCGAGGAGATGCTGGAGCTCCACTATATCTCGACGCACGTATTCGACAGGCTGGCCGAGATCCGCGCGCTCGATAACCGGGTGGTGGACGCTCTGACCGACCGCGAGATCGATTGTCTCAACTGGACCGCCGCCGGCAAGACCAGCGTTGAGATCGCCGATATCCTTGGCCTGTCCGAACACACGGTCAATCACTACCTCAACCGCGCCACCAAGAAGCTCGACACGGTCAATCGCACCCAGGCGGTTGCCAAGGCATTGCGCATCGGCTTGATCAAGTAACTGCCCAAATCCTGTGCGCTATTGTCGCACCAGCCTAAAAATTGCGCCAGGACGTGATCGCGGCGAGGTTCTTCAGCTAGCGTTGCCGCCGAATTCGTCGCCATTTCGAGTTGGCACGCTTCATGCTTCTCTATTGCCAGCGGTCCAGAGGGGACTTGGCAACGACGCCATAAAAGGCGCGACCTTCAACCCGCCGCTCGATCCCGGCAGCCTAGTGCGCTGGACATCGAGCGGCGGTTTGTTGTTTTTGGGATACGCCTCCCGGTCCATAAGCGCGAGCTGATGCATTTTTCCCTCAATTCTGACTGGTCTTTCAGATCTGACGCCCTAGAAACCCCTTATCCACTTGGGTGACCGTTGTGCCATCAGGGCGAAAGCCCGGCGGACTTGATGGCTCAGCGGTCTCCTTTGGAAACTCCCCCTCGTTTCGCAGCTATCGATGCCCGCCGATTTTGCCCTGCACCGATTTTGTTTGGCGATCACTTCGCGCTCCTCTATCTACAGAGCCAGATAAGGGTGTGAGGACGATATGACTGAAGTCACCAAGGAACAGGTGCTGGAAACGCTGGCAACGGTGCGCGGCCCCGATCTCGAGCATAATATTGTCGAGCTCGGCATGGTCTCCGATGTGTTCATCTCGGATGGCAAGGTCTACTTCTCCATTACCGTCCCCGCCGAGCGCGCCAAGGAGCTGGAGCCGCTGCGGCTCGCCGCCGAGCGTGTCATCAAGGAAATGCCCGGCGTCAAGGGCGCCCTGGTCGCGCTGACCGCCGACAAGAAGGGCGCGCCATCTGGCGCTGCCGCCTCCCGCACGCCGCCGCAGGCTGGTCACGGTCATGCCGGCCATGGTCACGAAGGCCACGCACACGCGCAGCCGCAGCAGCGCGCCGGCAAGATCGGCGTGCCCGGGATCGGCGCCATCGTCGCGGTCGCCTCCGGCAAGGGCGGCGTCGGCAAGTCCACTACATCGGTCAACCTCGCGCTCGGCCTGCAGGCAAACGGCCTGCGCGTCGGTATTCTCGACGCCGATATTTACGGCCCGTCGATGCCGCGCCTCCTGCAGATCTCCGGCCGCCCGACCCAGACCGATGGCCGCATCATCAATCCCATGGAGAATTACGGCCTCAAGGTCATGTCGATGGGCTTCCTCGTCGATGAGGAAACCGCGATGATCTGGCGCGGTCCGATGGTGCAGTCGGCTCTGATGCAGATGCTGCGCGAAGTCGCCTGGGGCGAGCTCGATGTTCTCGTCGTCGACATGCCGCCCGGCACCGGCGACGCGCAGCTGACAATGGCCCAGCAGGTGCCGCTCGCCGGCGCCGTCATCGTCTCGACGCCGCAGGATCTCGCGCTCATCGATGCCCGCAAGGGGCTGAACATGTTCAAGAAGGTGGAAGTGCCGGTTCTCGGCGTTGTCGAGAACATGAGCTACTTCATCGCCCCCGATACCGGCGCGCGCTACGATATCTTCGGTCATGGYGGCGCCCGCGCCGAAGCCGAGCGCATCGGCGTACCCTTCCTCGGCGAAGTGCCGCTGACGATCAACATCCGCGAGGCCTCCGACGCCGGCACCCCGCTGGTCGCCAGCGAGCCGAACGGCATCGTCGCCGGCATCTACCGCGACATCGCCGCCAAGGTCTGGGCGCAGCTCGAGGGCAATCCTCAGCGCGCCGCTCCCGCGATCGTATTCGAGTGATGTGTGCCGTTTCGGGGCGCGCGGCTAGACTCCCAATTGCGGGCAAAATGTGATCAAACAACGCAGTTCACGTAAGATGTCTTGATTCTTGCGTGGGTTTCCGTCATATGGCGCGCCGTCGCCATGAGGGCGGCGTGTGCGAATGCTCGATGATAGCCAGCCCTGCAGCGGCGAATGCCAGCTGCATGTTCGGAGTTCTCTTGTCGATCGAAGGATTGGTGACTGCGATGCGGTTGAGCATAGTGCATACCCGAGCTTCGGCCGGCTATGACGGGATATTGATGAACATTCTTCAGCCGCTTTCGTTAATCTCAAAGACTTGCAGCTTGAGCGCCGCTTTTTCTGGCGCTTCGCGGAAGGTTTTTTGATGCGAACGGCGATGGCCCTCACAGCCCTGGATCACGGGAGACGCGCCCGGTGATCACTGCCTATTGCTCCAATTGCCAATCGGTCGAACTCGGTGATCTCACCAAGGTCGAGACCATGCGCGACGATATCGTCTGGATCGACATGATCGAGCCGACGCGCGAGGAAGAGGCCTATGTCGAGAAGGCGCTCGGCATCGAAGTGCCGACCCGCGAAGACCTCAAGGACATCGAGCCCTCCGCCCGTCTCTATACGGAAGGCGATGCCGTCTTCATGACCGCCTCGCTGGTCTGGAAGGCAGAGACCGATGCGCCGGTCCTGACCGATGTCGCCTTCATCCTTGCCGGCAAGCGCCTGATCACCATCCGCTACGCGCAGCCCAAATCCTTCGCGCTCTTCATCGCAGCGCTCCACCGCATTCCCGCCCACTGGCGCAACGGCGCCTCGCTGCTGGCCAAGCTGTTTGAGACCATCATCGACCGCACGGCGGAAATTCTCGAAATTTCGGTCGCCCGCATCGATATCCTCTCGACCCACGTCTTCGGCGATCGCGCCAAGAAGGTACGCAAGCCCTCGAACTATCTCGAGGAGAAGCTGCGCGATATCGCCGCCCATCAGCGCCTCGTCAGCAAGGTGCGTGACAGCCTGGCCTCCATGTCGCGGCTGATGACCTTCTTCTACAATGTCCCTGCCGTCCAGCAGGACCGTGCCACCAAGGAACTCTGCCGCACCGTCTCGCGTGATATCCAGTCGCTCAACGAGCACTCGTCCTATATCGCCGGTAACATCACCTTCCTGCTCGACGCATCGCTCGGTCTGATCAACATCGAGCAGAACTCGATCATCAAGATTTTCTCGATCGCATCGGTGGTCTTCTTGCCGCCGACGCTGGTCGCCTCCATCTATGGTATGAATTTTGAATTCATGCCGGAACTGCATTTCGCCCAGGGCTATCCCTATTCGCTCGGGCTGATGCTGGTTTCCGCCGTAATCCCCTTCTTCTTCTTCCGTTGGAAAGGCTGGCTCTGAAGAGCCTGTTTTTGTTTCATGTCCGCAGACAGCCATTCACACGACCAGAACATGAGCCCGCGCAAGCTCTTCTATCTCGCGTTAGGTTCTGTCGGCGTCGTCTACGGTGACATCGGTACCAGCCCGCTTTACGCGTTTCGCGAAGCGCTGAAGCCCGTCGCCGCCGATGGCCTCACCCGCTTCGAGGTCATCAGTGTCGTATCGCTGATGATCTGGGCGCTGACCATCATCGTCACAATCAAATACGTGCTGCTTCTCTTGCGCGCCGATAACGAAGGCGAGGGCGGCACGCTGTCGCTGCTGGCGCTTCTGCTGAAGACCGCCAATGGCCACACCGCGCTTCTGATGATGCTCGGCCTCGTCGGCGCCGCACTCTTTTTGGGCGACGCGATGATCACGCCGGCGCTGTCGGTTCTGTCGGCCGTCGAAGGTCTGAAGCTCGTCGCGCCGCAGCTGAGTAGCTATATCGTGCCGATCTCGGTCGCCATTCTCGCCGTGCTCTTTGCGGTGCAATCGCGTGGCACGGGAACGATGGCGCGCTATTTCGGGCCGATCACCGCGCTCTGGTTCATCGTGCTCGCCGTCGTCGGCATCTCGCACATCTCGGATGATTTCGGCATCCTCGCCGCCTTCAACCCCTATTATGCCGTGAGCTTCCTCATGCATGAGGGCTTCTTCGGCGTGATCGTGCTCGGCGCCGTGTTCCTGACGCTGACGGGCGCAGAAGCGCTCTATGCCGACCTCGGCCATTTTGGGCGCCGACCGATCCAGTGGGCGTGGTTCGTGCTGGTCTTCCCGGCTCTGACGCTGAACTATCTCGGCCAGGGCGCGCTGGTGCTCGGCAACCCGCATGCCATGAGCGATCCGTTCTATCTGATGTTCCCGAAGTGGGCCCTGCTGCCGGCCGTCATCTTGGCCACCGCCGCCACCATCATCGCCAGCCAGGCGGTCATCACCGGCGCGTTCTCGCTGATCCGCCAGGCGATCAACCTTGGCTTCCTGCCGCGTATGGAAATCCTCTTCACCTCGGAAACCAACACCGGGCAGATCTTCGTGCCGTCGGTCAATCTGTTGCTGTTCCTGGGCGTGATCTTCCTCGTCATCTCCTTCGGCTCGTCGGATTCGCTGTCGACGGCCTATGGTATCTCCGTCACCGGCGCCATGGTCGTGACCTCCATCATGGCCTTCGAGTTCGTCCGCGTCCGCTGGAACTGGTCGGTGCTGACGGCAACCGCCGTGCTGGCGCCGCTCTTCGTCCTGGAAATGATCTTCCTCGGCGCCAACCTCATCAAGATCCACGATGGCGGCTACATCCCTGTCTTGATCGCCACCGCCTTCGTCGTCGTCATGTGGACATGGCGTCGCGGCTCGGCGCTTTTGATGGAAAAGACCCGCCACACGGATATCCCGCTGGCCTCGTTCATCTCCTCGATCGAGCGCAAGAGCGATCACTCGCCGGCTCATGTGCCGGGTACCGCGATCTTCCTCACCAGCGATCCGGAATCCGCACCCGCGGCACTGCTTCACAATCTGAAGCACAACCACGTCCTGCACGACAAGAACGTGATCCTCACGATCCGCACGGTCAACAAGCCGCGCGTGCCGAGCGCCGATCGCTACAAGGTCGAGCAGATCTCCGAGCGCTTCTCGCGCGTCGAGCTTCTGTTCGGCTTCATGGAATCGCAGAACGTCTCGCAGGCGCTGGCGACGTTGCGCAAGACCGGGCTGAAGTTCGACATCATGTCGACCTCCTTCTATCTCGGCCGCCGCAAGTTGGTGCCGGATGCGAAGTCGGGCATGCCCTATTGGCAGGACCGCCTCTATATCGCGCTCGCCAACGCCGCCGCCAACCCGTCGGATTACTTCCGCCTGCCGGCCAACCGCGTGGTCGAGCTCGGCTCGCACGTCATCATCTGACGTGGCACTGCATCCTCCAAAAGCCCGGCCCTCGCGCCGGGCTTTTGCGTTTCAGTGTCTATAAGCAAATGCTGTATCAATTGAGGGCGGCGTATTAACCAAGCATCAAGGTTAATGAGACATTTTTATCGGCATGTTCATGCGTCCCATGCCGGAGTCTGGTGTTGCGTCGAAATAGTCGTGTCCCTGGCAAATCACGCACCCCTGGTGCGTCGCGCCGCTTCGATAAGCTGCGCCCTTTGCTGCAAAGATGGAGTTCCCCCGCGCTCTTCGGCGTCTGCGCGTGGCTGGCGTTTCCCACCATGGCCTCGCATGCCGATCTGGCAGCCCTTCTGGCCGGCCTCGACCAGGGCCGCGAGAACTGGCGCATGGTGCTGACCAATTCCCCCGCCGGCTCCATCCACCAGGCCGAGCTCGCCTTTGCCGATCCTGCTGTCACCGGCGCCATCGCATCCGGCGCCGGCATGGTGCTGCCCGATGGCCGCAAGGTCGCCTTCACCGCCGAGAACAAGGGCCACGAAGACACCCCCGATGAAGACCGCGTCAACCGCGCCACCAAGAAGGGCAGGGTGGTCGCTGTCGAGCGCGTGCAGCCGCCGAAGGATTTCTCCGCCGGCTCGATCCTGCAGCGCACGCGTCTTCTGTTTCAGCCGACCTTCAACCTGAAGGACAAGTCGGCCTTCGTGAAACCGAAGATCCGCGGCAAGGAAATCGAGATCGCCACCAATTTCTATCGCAAGCAGCCGCCGAAGCCCGCAGCCGACATCTCGCCGATGCTGGCCGATCTCGTCACCAGCAACAAGTCCGACGTGCTCGCAACCGCCTTTGCCCCCGCCGCTCCCGATTACGCGCGCCAGTCGCCTTTCGATTCGATCCTGACGGAGAAGGCCGACAATGGCCGCTTCGTGCCTCAGATCGGGCCTAAGGATCACGCCTGGGCCGCGAGCATCCTGCCGGCCAGCGTCTTTTCGCCCGCCGAGCAGCAATGTCTCGCCTCAGGCATCTATTTTGAGGCGCGTGGGGAAACCGTGAAGGGCCAGGCGGCCGTCGCCCAGGTCATCCTCAACCGCGTGCGCAACCCGGCTTACCCGAAGACCATCTGCGGCGTCGTCTACCAGAACGAGGATTGGCGCAACCGCTGCCAGTTCTCCTTCGCCTGCGACAACATAAAGGAGCGCGTGAACTCACAGGCCCATTGGAGAATCGCCCGTGATGTGGCGATGGCCGTCACCGCCGGCCGCATCTGGCTGCCCCAGGTCGGCTCCGCCACCCATTACCACGCCGTCTACGTCCGCCCGAAATGGGCAAAGACCATGGAAAAGGTCGGCCGCATCGGCCTGCACGTCTTCTACCGCACCTATGGCGGCGGCTGGAGCTGACAAAAACCCGGTAAAAGGCGCGTTTTCGCGCCTTATTGCCGCGTCAGCCCGCGGATTCTTTCCCCCGATTCCGCCACAACCCGCCCGTATCGATCTAACCGTATGTTTTTGATCGCTTATTTTATGGCTGGACATCGGCCTGCTACGCCTTGACTATGGATTTTGCTAAAACTATGTTGCGCGCGACTTCAAAGCGGGCCGGAAGGTTCTTCAGCCTTGGGGTCGTTGTCCGGTAAACCGGGGTAGCGGCGTAGCGGACGGCGGCAGGCGGAGGAGAGCACGATGGCGGATGACCGCGAGGAGAGTCTGGAAAAGCGCCGTGCGCAACTGGGAGCGGAACTCGCGACCAAGCGCATCGAGGCGGGGAAGGACGAGGCCGACGAGGCCCGCGCCGAGGTAAGCCGCAAGGGCTATGCCCAGGCGATGAAGCTTTCGAGCGAGTTCATTTCCGCGGTCGTGGTCGGCGCTGTTCTGGGCTATCTCTTCGACCGTTTTGTCGGCACTGCGCCTTGGGGATTGATCGTACTTCTTCTTCTTGGATTTGGTGCCGGCGTGCTGAACGTGATGCGCGCTGCGGGCAAGGTTGCGAAACCTGATCTCGATATGCGCGAAAGCGACCGGAAATAGGGCGGAACGTTCAGGCGTTCGATCCAGTGCAATAATCCCGTCTCGTGCGGGTATAAGATATAGAGAGAACAAGCGGTGTCTAACGATCCGACTCATCAGTTCCTGATCCAGAAGATTGTGCCGATCGAAATCGGCGGGATTGATTTCTCGTTTACGAACGCCTCGCTGTTCATGGCCGCTTCCGCTGCCGTGGCCGCCGGCTTCCTCTATTTCTCGACGTCGAACCGCGCCATCGTGCCGGGCCGCTCGCAGTCGGTCGCCGAAATGTCCTACGAGTTCATCGCGGGAATGCTGAAAGAGGGCGCCGGATCCAAGGGGATGAAGTTCTTCCCGCTGGTCTTCTCGCTCTTCATGTTCGTGCTGACCGCAAACCTGCTCGGCATGTTCCCATACTTCTTCACCATCACCAGCCAGATCATCGTCACCTTTGCTCTTGCTCTGCTCGTCATCGGCACGGTTCTGGTCTACGGCTTCTACAAGCACGGCTTCCACTTCCTGAATGTCTTCGTGCCTCAGGGCGTTCCCGGCATCTTGCTGCCGCTGGTCGTCGCCATCGAAATCATCTCGTTCCTGTCGCGGCCGATTTCGCTCTCCGTTCGTCTCTTCGCCAACATGCTGGCCGGTCACATCACCCTTAAAGTGTTCGCGGGCTTCGTTGCCTCGCTTGGAGCCATGGGTGCTGTTGGTATCGGCGGCGCCGTTCTTCCCCTCATCATGACCGTCGCCCTGACGGGTCTCGAGTTCCTCGTCGCCTTCCTCCAGGCTTACGTCTTTGCGGTGCTGACTTGCATGTACCTCAACGACGCGATCCATCCGGGTGGCCACTAAGGGATACCGACATTGACGCCCGCGGGCGTCAGTCAATTCGCCGCAACAACCATTTCAAAGGAGTACAACATGGACGCGGAAGCAGCAAAATTCATCGGTGCAGGCCTCGCTTGCTTTGGTATGGCCGGTACGGCTCTCGGCCTCGGCAACATCTTCGGCAGCTACCTGTCGGGCGCCCTGCGCAACCCGTCTGCCGCTGACAGCCAGTTCGGCCGTCTGGTATTCGGCTTCGCCGTTACGGAAGCTCTGGGCATCTTCTCGCTGCTCGTCGCTCTCCTTCTGCTGTTCGCCGTTTAATTTCGGCGCACTGAGGGATCACGGCCTGCGAACAGCGAGCCGTGATCCTTTGTATTTGCAGTACACCTGGAGGTGAGCATGTTTTTTGTGACCCCGGCTTACGCTGAAGAAGCCCCGGCGGGAACCGCAGAAACTGGTGCAGCGACCGGTACAGACGCGCATGCTGCCCCGGCCGCAGGCGAGGTTCATACCGAGACCGGCGTGCCAGCCGAACACCATGGCGGTGTTTTCCCGCCTTTCGATACTTCGACGTATGCGTCCCAGCTGCTCTGGCTGGCGATTACCTTCGTCATTTTCTTCGTGCTCATGCAAAAGGTCATTGCACCGCGCATCGGCGGTATCCTCGAGCAGCGCCACACGCGCATCGCCCAGGACCTCGATGAGGCTGCACGCCTGAAGGCGCAGGCAGACGCAGACGTTGCTGCCTACGAAGCCGAACTCGCAGAAGCCCGCGCCAAGTCGAACGCCATCGGCGCGGCAGCGCGCGACGCCGCCAAGCTCAAGGCCGAGGCCGACCGCCGCGCGGTTGAAGCCGCTCTGGGCGAAAAATTGAAGGCTGCGGAAGGCCACATCGCCGATATCAAGGCGAAGGCATTCGCGGATGTCGGCACGATCGCCGAGGAAACGGCAAAGGCCGTCGTCGAACAGCTGATCGGTGGCACCGCCACCAAGGCTGAAGTCACGTCCGCCGTCACCGCGGCCAAGAAGGGAGCTTGATCGATGGAATTTGCATTGGACGCAACATTCTTCGCATTCGTCGGTCTCGTCCTGTTCCTGGCGCTGGTCGTCTACCTCAAGGTTCCCGGCATGATGGCGACGTCGCTCGACGACCGCGCCGATCAGATCCGCAACGAGCTGTCGGAAGCCAAGCGGCTGCGTGAAGAGGCCCAGCACCTGCTGGCCGAATATCAGCGCAAGCGCAAGGAAGCCGAAGCGGAAGCTGCCCATATCCTGGCAGCTGCCGAGCGCGAAGCGGAAATGTTCACCGCCGAAGCCAAGAAGAAGACCGAGGAATTCGTCGCCAACCGCACAGCGGTTTCGGAAGCGAAGATCAAGCAGGCCGAAGCCGATGCGATGAAGGCGGTTCGTTCCGCAGCCGTCGACCTCGCCATCGCCGCCGCTGAAACGGTTCTCGTCAAGAAGGCCGATGCCAAGGTTCAGTCCGAACTCTTCGGCAACGCCCTCGGCCAGGTAAAGACCCGCCTCAACTGAGATCGGTCCTGTCGCATTTCAAAGCCCCGGTTCGCCGGGGCTTTTTGCGTTTTGGCGATGTCGTTTGCGGTCGCGCCCGGCAAGTCGACCGAGCCGGCAGCCTACTCGCCGTCGGTGACCAAGAACTGCTTGAGCCGCCCGAAGCTCATACGGTGCAGCGGGCAGGGGCCATGGCTGTCGATGCCGGCGCGGTGGCGCGCGGTGCCGTAGCCGGCATGTGCGGCGAAGCCATAGGCGGGGAAGATCAGGTCTGCGCGGGTCATCATCCGGTCGCGCGTGACCTTGGCGACGATGGAGGCGGCCGCGATCGACACCGAGCGGGCATCGCCCTTGACGACGGCCTCGCCGGGGCACTCAAGCCCGGGGGGCACGTCCAGCCCATCAGTCAGCACATAACTTGCCGGGATGGAGAGGCTGAGGATGGCGCGGCGCATGGCATCCAGGCTCGCCTTGCGGATATCCGTCTCGTCGATACGGCGTGAGCTGGATGAGGCGATCGCGACGGTCGCGGTGGCAAGGATCTGCTCGAAGAGCTCTTCCCGCCGCTGCGCGGAAAGCTGCTTGGAATCATTCAGGCCATCGGGGATGCGCTTTGGGTCGAGAATGACGGCGGCGGCGACCACAGGTCCCGCCAGCGGCCCGCGGCCCGCCTCGTCGGCGCCGGCAACCGGCCAGTGGCCGGCCTCGCGCGCCTTCAGCTCCAGCCGGAAATCCGGAAGCAGCGGGACATCTTCGAAAAGCATGGGAGAATCGGGTGGCGTGCGACGTTTCATGCGGCTGAACTTCGCACGCCAACCCGATTTCCTGCAAGTCCCCGGATCAGGGCGGCGGACCGGGGACTTGAGAACGGAAGGCCAGGGTCAGCCGTCCGTAAGGGAATGTCCGAACATGTCGCGCAAAACTGTGCAGCGGTTTTGCGAAAACGACATGCTACAAAACTAGAGCAGCGACAGCTGCACGCCGCTGCCGTTCGGCGGCACGAACAGGTCGTCGCGCAGCGGCATGCTGCGGCGGGTCATGCCGAGCCGCTTCGTGGCCATCTCGAAGCGCCGGGCGATCTGCCAGGCATAGGGACCGGCGCCCTTCATACGCTTGCTGAAATCGGCGTCGTAATCCTTGCCACCGCGCATCGAGCGCACCAGCGACATGACGTGGCGGTAGCGATCGGGATAGTGCTGCAGCAGCCAGTCACGAAACAGCGGCGACACCTCCAGCGGCAGGCGCAGGATCACATAGCCCGCTTCCGTGGCGCCCGCTGCATGCGCCGCATCGAGAACGCGCTCGATCTCGTGGTCGTTCAGCGCCGGAATGACCGGGGCCATCATCACCGACGTGCGGATGCCGGCGTCGCTCAGCGCTTTCAGCGCATCGAGCCGCTTCGATGGCGTCGATGCGCGCGGCTCCATCGTCCGCGCCAGCTTGCGGTCCAGCGTCGTCACCGACAGAGAGGCGCGCACCAGGTTTTTCTCCGCCATGCGCTGCAGGATATCGAGATCGCGCAGGATGAGCGCAGACTTGGTGACGATCGAGACAGGATGGTTCGCCCGCTCCAGCACCTCGAGTATATCCCGCATGATCCGCCATTCCTTCTCGATCGGCTGATACGGGTCCGTATTGGTGCCGATCGCGATCACACGCGGCTTGTAGCCGGGCTTGGCGAGCTCGCGCTCCAGGAGCTTGGCCGCATCCGGCTTGGCAAACAGCCGCGTTTCGAAATCCAGCCCGGCGGACAGGCCCATATAGGCGTGCGTGGGCCGCGCGAAGCAATAGATGCAGCCGTGCTCGCAGCCGCGATAGGGATTGATCGAACGGTCGAAGGGGATATCCGGCGATTCATTGCGGGTGATTGCCGTGCGCGGCTTCTCGATCTGCACCTCGGTCTTGAATGGCGGCAGCTCTTCCAGCGTCTGCCAGCCATCGTCGAAGCCTTCGCGGCTCTGCGGCTCGAAGCGCCCGCTCGGGTTCAGTCCCGCACCGCGGCCACGCCGGCGGTCGACCTCGATCCTGAGGCCGGAAGAAACGATCATCGCGTCGGCAATATCCGCCGTATTGGCAGGCGCGAATGCGGCCTGCCCTGCAAGGGACTGTTCGTTCATCGGGTTTCTCCGTCGATGGAAGACTCGGCGTCCCCATCCGTTCTGGTGATTAAATTCCTATCGCCGAAATGAGAACAATGCAAGAACAAATTTGGAAAACTGTCGCTGGTAATGTTTTGTGCGTCGCACTATAAATGAGCAATGTTGACTGTCGTATTGGAATGCCGGGATCAGGAACCTGAGCTGGCGCAGACATTATCGGTGTTGGTTGCTGGTGCCGTGGAAGGGCTGGTGAGCGACGTGGTGGTGCTCGACCACGGCTCGCGCGATGGCTCGTCCAAGGTCGCGGACGCCGCCGGCTGCCGCTTCCATCAGCATTGGGATATCAAGGACATACTGCGTTCGGCGCGCGGCGAATGGCTGTTGTTCGTCGAGCCCGGTGCCCGCCCGCAGAGCGGCTGGATCGACGAGATCGCCGAATATGTGGCGCTGAACAAGCTGCCCGCTCGCTTCACTGCCTCGCGCGGTTATCGCAGGCCCTTCTATCAGCGCCTGCGCCGTCTGGCGCCGCTCGAGCTTGGGCTGTTGCTGCCGAAAAAACATGCGCTGGCGACGGCGCGCAGCGGCATGCAGCTGGCGGAATTCGTCAAGGGGCAGAAGCTGCGCAAGCTGTCGGCGGAGCTTATCCCGTCCTGGGTGGCGCGTTCGGCGCGGAGCTAGTCTTTTAAGCGCCGCGCTTCAGGTGCTCGTCGAGCCGGGGCATGATTTCCACGAAGTTGCACGGCATGTGGCGATAATCGAACTGCGCCTTCAAGATGCCGTCCCACGCGTCCTTGCAGGCGCCGGGCGACCCCGGCAGCACGAAGACGAAGGTGGTGCCGATCAGCCCCGCCGTCGCGCGCGACTGCACGGTGGAGGTGCCGATCTTGTCCTGCGAGATCCGGTGGAAGACGGCCGAAAAGCCATCCATGCGCTTGTCGAACAGTGGCTCCAGCGCCTCGGGCGTCACGTCGCGACCGGTAAAGCCGGTTCCGCCGGTGGTGATGATCACGTCGATATCCGATTGCGCCGTCCAGGCCTGCACCTGCGTGGCGATCGCCTGTCTGTCGTCGGGCGCGATGGCGCGCGCGATCAGCCGGTGTCCGGCCTCCGAGATGCGTGCCGCCAGCGTATCGCCGGAGCGGTCGTCGGCGGTGGTGCGCGTGTCTGAAACCGTTAGCACGGCAAATCCCACCGGAATGAACGGACGCGTGTCGTCAACGCCTGTCATCATCGTCTCCCGCCAATGTTTCGGTTGCCTCGAAATACCAGTCCGGCCGCTTGCCGTGAAGCGCACGCGCCGCAGCCTTCGCCTCGTCCATATTGGCGAATATGCCGAAGCATGTCGCGCCAGAGCCCGACATTCGCACGAAGAGCGCGCCCTGATCGGAGAGCATATCGGAAATCTCGGCGATCTCAGGCAGCAGCGCGCGCGCCGCCGGTTCGAGATCGTTGCGCATGGTGCGTATGGCGTCGAGCCAGGAAAGGCCGGGTGCTACCGCAAGCGTGCCGTTCGTCTTGGTCGCCAGTCGGCGGAACACCTCGGGCGTCGAAACACCTTTCAGCGGATTGGCGAGCACCATGGGAAAGGCAGGCAAGTCGCGCACCGTCTCGATACGCTCGCCGATCCCGCGCGCAATCAGCGGACGGCTCGCCAGACACATCGGCACATCGGCGCCGAGCTTGATGGCGATGGCGTCGATGGTCGCCGCGGGTAGGGGAGTGCCCCAGAGCCGCATCAGCCCACGCAGCGCCGCTGCCGCATCCGCCGAGCCGCCGCCGATGCCTGAGGCAATCGGCAAATCCTTACGCAGATGGATGCTGACCGGCGGTGCCACGACACCCGCCTCAAGCACGGCCGTGCGCAACGCGTCGCGCGCCTTCAGCACCAGATTGGTACCGCCATCGCCAGCAAGCGCGTCGCCGAAGCGGCCAGAGATGTGAAATTCGTCGGCATCAGCCGGCGCGAAGTCCAGCCGGTCGCCCGCGCGCGTGAACGTCACCAGCATTTCGAGCAGATGATAGCCGTCGTCTCTCTGGCCCGTCACATGCAGGGCCAGATTGATCTTGGCAAAGGCATCCTCGCTGATCGCAACGCCGTCGGCGAAGCCGAAGCCGGTGTCAGCCATGGATGATCAGGTCTTCTTGTCGGCCGGCTTCGGGTCGACAGGGGCCGGATCCGGCATCTTCTTGTCGACGGTCTTGGCATCGTCGGTCACCGCAGGCAGGCCGTTGGCGATCTTGTCCTTGATCTTCGGGATCTCGGCGGCCTCTGGTTCCGAGCCCAGCGCCCGGTTCCACTGGTAGACGGCCTCGAGCTTGCGCCCGACGCGCCAGTAGGCATCGCCCAGGTGGTCGTTGATCGTCGCGTCGCCGGCCTTGATCTGTGCGGCGCGCTCCAGCTCCTCGGTGGCGTCGTCGAACTTGCCGAGGCGGAAATAGGCCCAGCCGAGCGAATCGATGATGTAGCCATCGTCGGGGCGCAGATCGACGGCCTTCTTGATCATCTCAAGACCCTCGTCGAGGTTCTTGTTCATGTCGATCCAGGAATAGCCGAGATAGTTCAAGACCTGCGGCTGGTTGGGGTTCAATTCCAGAGCCTTGCGGAAGCTCGGCTCGGCCTTGTCCCACTGCTTCAGCCGCTCATAGGCGATGCCGCGCTGGAAGAAGACAGTCCAGGTGTTCTTGCCCGGCAGCGGCCCGATCACATCGACAGCCTTGTCGTAGTTCTCAGCCATCGCCTTGTAGTCCTTGGCGTCGGAGAGAACGCTGCCATAGGCGAGGTAGCTGCGGATATCCTTCGGGTCCGACTGGATGAGCCCCTGCAGATGCGCACGGGCTTCATCGACCTTGCCGCCTTCGGCGAGCGCCAGGCCAAGCTGCAGCTCGGAGATGCGGCTCATCGGCGAATTGTCGGGCACTTCCTTGTAGAGTGCGATTGCGCGGTCCAGCTGGTTCTGCTTCTCGGCGAGGCCGCCGAGCATGACCAGCGCATCGGCGCTATCTGGATCGAGCGCGCGGGCGATCTGCAGGTAGAGCGAGACGATGTCTTCAGCCCCATCGCGGTTCAGCGCGCCGGCAAAGGAAAACAGCACGCCGGCCGCACCCTGCTTGGCGGTGGTGATCTGCTGCACCTGCTTTTCGTCTTTGGTGATGCTCTGGCGCAGCGCGTTGAGCGGCGCGTAGTTGGGCAGCAGGTTGTCGCCGACCGAAACCGTGTCGAGCGCCTTCTGCTTATTGCCCTGCGTGGCTTCCAGGCGAGCGAGCGCCATGATGGCGCGCATGAAGGTATCGGGAGCAGTGGCAGCGCCATCCTTGTCGAGCACGGCGTCGTTCAAGTGCTTGCGCGCCGAGCGCACGTCACCATTGACGATGGCGATCGCGCCGGCATTGTAGTTCTGGAAGATCGCGAGCCACTCCGGCCCCTTCAGCTTCTCGACCTGCGACAGCGCGTCCTTGCCCTTGCCGGCACCCAGTCGCGCCCAGGCGGCCATCAGGTCGTTCATGACACGGTCGAGATCGGTCGGGCCGGTAGTCTTCAGCGCGCTCTCGGCGGTCTTGTATTCGCCGCGGCGGATCGCATCGGCGCCGCGCACGATGGTGGAGAGGCGCTCGATGCTCGGATCGTTCTTCAGCTCGTTGGCGTAGCGCACGCTGTCCTTGATGTCGCCATTGAGCAGCAGCGAGATCATCAGGCGCTGGCGGATCTCCGGATTGCCGGGCTCGATCTGCAAGGCCTTCTTGTAGAGCTCGATCGCCGTTTCGTAATCGTGGTCGACATCGGCGGTGCGGGCGGCAAGCAAAGCGCCGGAGAAGGTGTTGACGCTGTCAGGATCGAAGATCACGGTCGCGCTGGCGTCGTCCTTCTTGGCCGCGTCTTCGGCATTGGCGCCGCCGAGCACGCTCAGCGACAGAACTGCCGCAAGCGACGCGCTCGAAAGAAGACGTATGGCAAATTTCCGCCGCATTAGAAAACCTTTCGTGAGAACAGCCCACCAGCGTCGACTGCAAAATCAGTTGAGAAGACTGATTCACGACAGGATGGCTTTTTTGAAGCGACCCCGCAAGAAAATCAGCCTTTGACCAATGATCGTCGGTTAATTGACGCGCTCGATGCAGAAGTCGATGACTTCCATCAGTGCGGATTTCCATGCCGTATCGGGAAGCGGCGCCAGTGCATCGCGTGCAATCGTGCCATAATGGACCGCCCGGCCGATGGTATCGTTCAGCGTTCCGTACTTGGTGATCAGGCCAAGTGCCTTTTCGAGGTTCTGATCGTTGCTTTCGCCACCCTCGATCGCCTTGCGCCAGAAGGCGCGTTCTTCCTCGGTGCCGCGCCGATAGGCGAGGATGACGGGAAGCGTGATCTTGCCTTCGCGGAAGTCGTCACCGACATTCTTGCCGAGATCGGCAGCCTTGCCGCCGTAATCGAGCACGTCGTCGACCAGCTGGAAGGCGAGGCCAAGGTTCATGCCGTAGGACTTCATCGCGTTGCGGCCGGCCTTGCCGGCATCCGCCACGATCGGGCCGACTTCGGCGGCAGCCGCAAACAGCGCCGCCGTCTTGGCGCGGATGACCGAGAGATAGTCGTCCTCGGTGGTTTCCATGTTCTTGGCGACGGAAAGCTGCAGCACTTCGCCTTCCGCGATCACGCAAGCGGCCGACGAGAGCACGTCGAGCGCATCGAGCGAGCCGACATCCACCATCATGCGGAAGGCCTGGCCGAGCAGGAAGTCGCCGACCAGCACGCTTGCCTGGTTACCCCAGATCATGCGGGCGGTGGACTTGCCACGGCGCAGGTCGCTTTCATCGACGACATCGTCGTGCAGCAGCGTCGCCGTGTGCATGAACTCGACCGCGGTCGCGAGCTTGATGTGATTTTCGCCCTGATAGCCATAGAGCGCGGAGGAGGCGAGCGTCAGCATTGGGCGCAGGCGCTTGCCGCCGGACGAGATCAGATGGTTCGCCACTTCGGGGATCATCTGCACGTCTGAACCGGCCTTAGAAAGGATCAACTGGTTGACCCGCTCCATGTCCGCCTTGGTTAGATCCACCAAAGGCTTGACGGATGCCAGTTTGTTTTTGCTTTCTTCAAGCGGTATGACCACGCCCAACGACCCGGACTCCTGTTCACTCATTGGATTTGACAATAGAAAGGGGCGGCTTGAGCGGCAAGAGGCGAAATTGCCACGTCGCGGAAAATTGAAAGGGATTTCACGGTAAATGCATGAACTTATCCGCGCCAACGATCCCGTGCTGCTCTCCTTCGCGCAAAGCCTGATGAAGGATGCCGGCATCCATTGCTTTATCGCCGATCAGGGCATGAGCATATTGGAAGGCTCGCTCGGCATGCTGCCGCGCCGTCTGCTGGTCGAGGACGACCAGGCCGACCGCGCCCGTCGCATCCTCATCGACGCCGGTCTCGGCGACGAATTGCGCGAGCAGAAGTGAGCGACGCCGTGACCAGCGAGCCCACGCCCGATCAGCCCGTAACCGAGACCATAGACGCCTTCCATCGCGGCGCCTTTCATATTCTCCAGCCGAAGGGCAGGGGGCATCGCTCCGGCATGGACGCCATGCTGCTTGCCGCATTGGTGGATGATGAGAAAGCGGTGAGGGTCGCCGATCTCGGCGCCGGTGCCGGCGCGGCCGGTCTCGCTGTCGCCTCGCGGCTGCCAAAGGCCGAGGTCGTGCTCTTCGAGCGCTCCGCCGAGATGGCCGATTACGCCCGCCGCAGCCTGGATCTTGCGGAAAACGCCCACATGCTGGGCCGCGTCACCATCATCGAGGCGGATGTGACGCTGAAGGCCAAGGCGCGCAATGACGCCGGCCTCGTCGACGAGAGCTTCCACCACGTCATCCTCAATCCGCCCTTCAACGATCCCGGCGACCGCAAGACGCCGGATGCGCTGAAGGCGGAGGCGCATGCGATGACGGAGGACCTGTTCGAAAGCTGGCTGCGCACGGCCGGCGCCATCATGATCCCCGGCGGCCAGCTGTCGTTGATCGCCCGCCCGGAATCGATCGCCGAAATCATCGACGCCTGCGGCCGTCGCTTCGGCGGCATCGAGATCACGGCCATCCATCCGCGTGAAGGCGAAAACGCCGTGCGCATCCTGGTGACCGCGATCAAGGGCTCGCGCGCCCGGTTGTCGCTACGCGCGCCGCTGATCATGCACGAAGAGGGGAGCCACAAGTTCTCCCCCTTCGTCGACGACCTCAACAACGGCCGCGCGGCTTACTCCAGGCGTTAGCCGATCACGAAATCGAACAGCAGCTTGATGTTCAGCCCGGCGATGATGATGGCGATCGTGTAGGCGATGGCGGACAGCCAGCGCGGTGCCACGAGGTCGCCCATCTTTGCCTTGTTGGCGGTGAACATCACCAGCGGGAAGACCGCGAAGGAAAGCTGCAGGCTGAGCACGACCTGTGTCAGGATCAGTAGTTCTGCGGTACCCGCGTCGCCATACCAGATGGTCACGAAACCTGCTGGTACGATGGCGATGGCGCGGGTGATCAGCCGGCGGATCCAGGGCTGCAGCCTGATCTTCAGGAACCCTTCCATGATGATCTGCCCGGCCATGGTCGCCGTCACCGTCGAGTTCAGGCCGCAGCACAACAGCGCGATACCAAATAGCGTCGGCGCAAGCGCTAACCCGAGCAGCGGTGCGAGCAGCGAGGAGGCTTCGCCGAGTTCCGCGACATCGGTGCGCCCATTGGCATGGAAGGCTGCGGCGGCGAGGATCAGGATCGAGGCATTGATCAGAAGCGCGAAGCAGAGCGCCACGGTGGAATCGATCGTCGCATAGGTCAGCGCCTCGCGCTTTTCCGGCACGCTGTGGCCGTAGTCGCGGGTCTGGACTATGCCGGAATGCAGGTAGAGATTATGCGGCATGACGGTCGCGCCGAGAATGCCGAGCGCCAGATAGAGCATCTCAGGATTGGAGACGATCTCCGTGGTCGGGAAGAAGCCGCGGATCACATCGCCCCACTGCGGATCGGCCATGAAGATCTGCACGCCGAAGCAGACGGTGATGATCCCGAGCAGCGCGATCACGAAGGCCTCGACCCAGCGGAAACCGATCTTCTGCAGATAGAGAATGAGGAAGACGTCGAGCGCGGTGATGAGGACGCCGAGTTCGAGCGGAATGCCGAACAAGAGGTTGAGACCGATCGCCGTGCCGATCACCTCGGCGATATCGGTGGCGATGATGGCGATCTCGGCAAACAGCCAGAGCGGGATCGATACCCAGCGCGGAAAGGCATCGCGACAGGCCTGCGCCAGATCGCGGCCGGAGCCGATGGCAAGGCGCGCGCAGAGCGATTGCAGCACGATCGCCATCAGGTTGGACAAGAGCGCTACCGTCAGCAGCGTATAGCCGAACTTCGAGCCGCCGGCGAGCGAGGTCGACCAGTTGCCGGGGTCCATGTAGCCGACGGCCACCAGATATCCGGGGCCGACGAAAGCGATGGCGCGGCGCCAGCGCGAGGCGTGCTTCTGCGTTCCGATCGAACGGTGGACATCGGCCATCGACGCCTCCTCGCGCTCGTGGCGCCAGCCCGTCTTGGCCTTGGGTGTCATAATGTCCATGCAGCATCCGCCTGTTCTATCAATAAGAGCAATATGGCCGATTAGAATGATAATGCAAGTCATTCGCAACAGGAAACTTTGCGCGCAGTTGTTTTGCGTCTCGCCCATTGCGTTTGCCGTTGTGACGCATACATGGAGGTGACGTTTCACCGAGCATGCACGAAGGAATGGGAATGGCCGGATTTTTGAGAAAGCTGATGCCGAAGCGCTTCCGCAAGGAGGGCATCGTGATCCCGGTCGTCAGGCTCCAGGGGGCGATCATGACCGGCGGCAGCCAGTTCCGCCCGGCGCTGAACCTCGCCTCGACCGCGCAAGTGCTTGAAAAGGCCTTCAGCATCAAGGACGCGCCCGCCGTCGCCATCTCCATCAATTCCCCCGGCGGCTCGCCGGTCCAGTCGCGGCTGATCTTCACCCGTATCCGCGAGCTGGCGCGCGAGAAGCAGAAGAAGGTCATCGTCTTCGTTGAGGACGTAGCGGCTTCCGGCGGCTATATGATCGCGCTCGCCGGCGACGAGATCATCGCCGACCCGACCTCGATTGTCGGCTCGATCGGCGTCGTCTCCGGCGGCTTCGGCTTCCCTGAGCTTCTGAAGAAGATCGGCGTCGAGCGCCGCGTCTACACCGCGGGCGAAAACAAGGTGATCCTCGACCCCTTCCAGCCGGAGAAGGAAAAGGACATCGAATATCTGAAGACGCTGCAGCTGGAGATCCACCAGGTCTTCATCGCGATGGTGCGCGAACGCCGCGCCGGCAAGTTGAGGGATGACGAGACGGTCTTCTCCGGCCTTTTCTGGACCGGCACGCGCGGCCTGGAGCTCGGCCTTATCGACGGTCTCGGCGATATGCGCCAGGAACTGAAGAAGCGCTACGGCTCGAAAACCAAGCTGGAACTCGTGACCGCTGCAAGGGGGCTTTTCGGACGCCGCATTCCCGGCATATCATCATCACTCGAAGGAGCCGCCTCCGGCTTCGCGGCCGGTCTTGTCGAGACGGCCGAAGAAAAGGCATTGTGGAGCCGATACGGGCTCTGACGCAATTGCATTAAAATAACGAGGGGTGAAGACAGACGACATGCCGCAGCTTTTGATTATGGGTGTGCTCGTCCTGGGCGCCTGGCTCCTCTACCGCCGCTTCGTGGCCGAAGCCAAGCGCCTGCAGGAAAAATCCCTCCGCGCCCAGAGGGAGCAGCAGACCGGAGCGATCGGCACGCTGGTGAAGGATCCGGTGACGGGGGAGTATCATTTGAAGAAGGATGATGAGTGAGGGGGAGGGCTTTGATCAGCCTCGTTCCCGCACCCTTGCTTGCCAATCCGCTCGGCCATAGCTGATGCAGAGAACGAAGACAGATTGGGCTTCGTCGTCCACGGTGAAGCAGACGACTGCTTTTTCTGAGGCCGGAATGGCGCGCAGCCCGGGATAAAGGTCGCTTCGGATGGAGCCGATATGAGGGAAATCGGTTAAGCGGTCGATGAACGCTGTTATTTCGTCTATTTTGCTTTGGCCGATCCGCAGCCCGGCGAAGTTCGAAATGACTTCAGCGATCTGAAACAGATCGGCTTCGACGAGCGGATGCTGCGTGATCGTGTACGGCATCCGGCGCCTCTTCCTTGAATTTTCGAGCCAGCCTTTCGTTCAGTCTTTCTGCCATGGCCTTGCCGTCCCAAGGCAGCCTCTGATCCTTGGGTAATTCCGCGCGCCGCCGAATCTCGTCTGCCATTCCGGCCAAAGGGTCGTCTAAAGCTCGCTCAAGCATCCGGACCCGCGTCAGCGCTGCGCTGACCACATCCGGCACGCTCGCATAGCGTCCTTCTTCGACCAGTTCTTCGGCGAAGCGAAGGTCTTGATCCGACAATGTCACGGTGATCTCGACGCTCATAATCGTCTCCAAGCCAAAACCTGCTCTCACTATAAGGCAACCGACACCGCTTGTCCTCCCTGCAAACTGTGGGGAAGAGATCGGGATGCGAAACCCTTGACCCCCATCGCCGCTCGTGGCACCTGTCGCCCACCGATCCAATTGAATGGCGACTAACCTCATGTCTGCACCCAGCATCCCCGACCACATGAACCCGAAGCGCTCGTTTCAGGCGCTGATCCTGACGCTGCACAGCTACTGGGCGGACAAGGGTTGCGCGGTGCTGCAGCCTTACGACATGGAAGTCGGCGCCGGTACGTTCCATCCGGCGACCACGCTGCGCGCGCTTGGTCCCAAGCCCTGGAAGGCCGCCTACGTGCAGCCCTCGCGCCGCCCGTCCGACGGTCGCTATGGCGAAAACCCGAACCGGCTGCAGCATTACTATCAGTACCAGGTGATCCTGAAGCCGAACCCGCCGAACTTGCAGGAACTCTATCTCGGCTCGCTCGCCGCGATCGGCCTTGACCCGCTGCTGCACGATGTCCGCTTTGTCGAGGATGACTGGGAAAGCCCGACGCTCGGCGCCTGGGGTCTCGGCTGGGAGTGCTGGTGCGATGGCATGGAAGTCTCGCAGTTCACCTATTTCCAGCAGGTCTGCGGCCTCGAATGCTCGCCGGTCGCCGGCGAACTGACCTACGGCCTCGAGCGCCTCGCCATGTATGTGCAGGGCGTCGACAACGTCTACGACCTGAACGTCAACGGCCGCGAGGGCGACGAGAAGATCAGCTATGGCGACGTCTTCCTGCAGGCAGAACAGGAATATTCGCGCCACAACTTCGAATTCGCCAACACCGAGATGCTGCATCGCCACTTCATCGATGCTGAGAAGGAATGCCAGGCGCTGCTCGCCGCCGGCGCCCCCGGTGACAGCGATAACCAGAAGCTGCACAAGTGCGTCTTCCCGGCCTACGACCAGTGCATCAAGGCCAGCCACGTGTTCAATCTTTTGGACGCGCGCGGCGTGATCTCGGTCACCGAGCGCCAGAGCTATATCCTGCGCGTGCGCACGCTCGCCAAGGCCTGCGGCGAAGCCTTCCTGTTGACCGACGCCGGTGGCGTCAATCTCGCCAGCAAGGCTGCCTGATCGATCAGCGACGCCTGTTGGCCTTGACCTCGACAGTGCGCGCGGCCGGACGCGGCGCGCCCTTGAGCATGAAGAACGAAGCGATGGCAAGCATGTTGAGCAGGAAGATGGCTGCGCTCATGGCTGATTGATCCTCGTGACGTGGTTTGGATCCCGCCGCCGTCGGCCGATCCATCATCAAGATAGGCCTTCTCCGGCCGCCGTGGTATCGCGAGATCTTGGGATGCGCCAGATTGCAAAGGCGGGAGATGACAAGCGGCGCCAAGCCGCATAGTCTCCCGGCCGACCTTGCGTCATAACGGGGGATTCGCGATGTATATTATTCTTGGCCTCATCGTCCTGATCGCGCTCTATGCGGTCTTTGTCTATAACGGCCTCGTGCGCGCCCGGCAGATGGCCGAGGAGGCCTGGTCCGGCATCGACGTGCAGCTGAAGCGCCGCGCCGATCTGATCCCCAACCTGATCGAAACGGTGAAGGGCTACGCCACCCACGAAAAGACGACCCTCGAAGAGGTCGTCAAGCTTCGCAACCAGGCGCAGACGGTCCCGGCAGGCGATGTCGCTGGCCGTGCGCAGGCGGAAGGTTTGCTGGGTGCAGCACTTGGCCGCGTCATGGCGCTCGCCGAAGCCTATCCCGATCTGAAGGCCAACGAGAACTTCCGTGAGCTGCAGACCTCGCTCGAAACCATGGAAAGCGAGATCCAGATGGCGCGCCGCTACTACAACGGCTCCGCCCGCGATCTCAACGTCAAGGTCGAAAGCTTCCCCTCGAACCTCGTCGCCAACCAGTTCGGTTTCACCAAGCGCGAGTATTTCGAGATCACCAACGAGGCCGATCGCGCCGTCCCGAGTGTAAAGTTCTGATCCCAAAGTTCTGACAACAGCCATTTGCCTTTGCTGAAAAGCTGCTATGAGCAGGGCAAGATCGCGGCCGGATAGGGCCAGCGGATAAGACGTAATGAGTGAAGACAAGCCCATGAGTAAAGACAAGCTCACCATCATCCCGTCGGCCAGGCCGCTGTCCGGTCGCGCTGTGCCTCCTGGCTCGAAGTCGATCACCAACCGCGCGCTGCTTCTGGCCGGTCTCGCCAAGGGCACCAGCCGGCTCACCGGCGCGCTGAAGAGCGACGACACGCGCTATATGGCCGAAGCCCTGCGCGCCATGGGCGTGACGGTGGACGAGCCCGACGCGACCACCTTCGTCGTCACCAGCTCCGGCGAGCTCAAGGCGCCCGCAGCACCGCTTTTCCTCGGCAATGCCGGCACCGCCACCCGCTTCCTCACGGCAGCGTTGGCGCTTGGCCATGGCCGCTACGTGGTCGATGGCGACGAGCATATGCGCAAGCGCCCGATCAAGCCGCTCGTCGATGCGTTGAAGTCGCTCGGCGTGGCGATCGAAGCGCCGACCGGCTGCCCGCCGGTGACGATCGACGCCAACGGCCGTTTTGCGAACAACAAGGTCGTCATCGATGCCGGCCTCTCCAGCCAGTATGTCTCCGCTTTGCAGATGGCGGCCGCTTGCGGCTCCGAGCCGTTCACCATCGAGCTTGCCGGCGCAGATATCGGTGCGCGCGGCTATATCGACCTGACGCTATCAGTTATGCGCGCCTTCGGCGCCAAGGTCAGCCAGCCGACGCCGTCCTCCTGGGTGATCGAGCCGACCGGCTACACCGCAACCGATTTCGTCATAGAGCCGGACGCTTCCGCCGCCACCTATCTCTGGGCCGCCGAAGTGCTGACCAAGGGCGCGATCGACCTCGGCGTCGCCAATGAGGATTTCACCCAGCCGGACGCGAAGGCTTACGACGTCATCAGGCAGTTCCCGCATCTTCCCGCCGAAATCGACGGCTCTCAGATGCAGGATGCGGTGCCGACCATCGCCGTGCTGGCGGCCTTCAACGAAACGCCGGTGCGCTTCGTTGGCATCGCCAATCTGCGCGTCAAGGAATGCGATCGCATCCACGCGGTCTCGACCGGCCTCAACAACATCCGCGCAGGTCTTGCGACCGAGGACGGCGATGACCTGATCGTCTCCTCCGACCCGGCGCTGGCTGGCCAGCACCTGCCGGCCGATATCGACACCTTCGCCGATCACCGCATCGCCATGAGCTTCGCGCTGGCAGGCCTGAAGATCGACGGCATCACCATTCTGGACCCGGATTGCGTCGGCAAGACTTTCCCTGACTATTGGAAGGTGCTGGCCTCGCTCGGCGTCGCGATAAAGGACGAGTAACCGGCAGCCGATCTCGCCGGGCAATCCGAAAAAGACAATTCTGAAAAGACAAGGGGGAGAATGTCTTGATGCGTTGGTTGTCCGGTCTCGTTGCCGCTCTGATGTTTCTGCTGGCGGCATCTCTTGCCGCCGCAAACGAGCGCATCACCTCCTATCATTCGGAAGTGGAGGTCGCCAAGGACGGCGACCTCACCGTGACGGAGACGATCTCGATCGTCGCCGAGGGGTTCAAGGTCAAGCGCGGCATCTTCCGCGACTTCCCGCTCACCATGCTGGATGGCGAGGGACGCACCATCCGCGTCGGCTTCGATCTCCTCTCCGTCACCCGCGATGGCCAGCCCGAGGCCTACAAGACCGAAAGCATCGATGGCGGCATCCGCATCTATGCCGGCTCCAGCGACACCATCGTGCCTGAGGGCGAGCACACCTATGTCTTGACCTACAAGGCCGACCGCATGATCCGCTACTTCCCTGACCACGACGAGGTCTACTGGAATGTCACCGGCACCGGCTGGCAGTTCGCCATCGAGCAGGCCTCGGCGCGCATCACCATGCCATCGGGCGAGGTGACGAGGCTTGCCGCCTACACCGGTCCGTTCGGCTCGCGAGCCACGAATGCCACGTCGCGCATCGAGGGCAATCAGGCAGTCTTCGCTACGACCCGCATGCTCGGGCAGAACGAAGGGCTGACCGTCGTCGCCGGCGTTCCCAAGGGCGTCATCGACCAGCCATCGACAGCTCAGCTTCGCGCCTGGTGGCTGCGTGATCACATGGCCGATGTCATCGCCGTTGCCGGCCTTCTCCTCGTCGCGCTTTATTACGTGTTCTTCTGGGTGAGGGTCGGGCGTGATCCGGCCCGCGGTGTCGTCGTGCCGCGCTGGGATCCGCCCGAGGGTCTGTCGCCGGCGCTGGTCAACTATATCGACAACAAGGGCTTCAACGGCGCCGGCTGGCCGGCCTTCTCGGCCAACGCGCTCGACCTCGCCGTCAAGGGATACGTCACCTTCGACGATATCGGCTCCAGCATCACTGTCACCCGCACCGACAAACCGCTGCCAAAAGCCCTTCCGGCCGGCCAGGCCGCCTTCCTCTCCCTCGTCGGTCGCTCCGGCCAGAGCTTTGCAATCAGCAAGTCGAATGGCGAAAAGGTGCGCGACGCCGGCCAGAAGTTCCGACAGGCGATCGAAGGCGAGCATCGCGGCAAGTATTATCACTCGAACGCGCTCTACACGGTCGGCGGCATCGTCCTCAGCGTCATCTTCATCATCGCCGTTCTGGCCTTCGGCGAAATCGATGCCGATCTCGGCGGCTTCATCGCCGCCACGGTTTTCTCGGCGGTGTTCTTAGGCATTCTATCGTCGCGTCTCGGTCTCAGTTTCCGCAAGGGGGCGTCGCTGCGCAGCAAGATCGGCGGCGTCATCATCGGCGGCTTCTTCGGCTTCACGCTTCTGTCCATCCTCGCCGGCATCGTTACCGCCGCCGTGGAACAGTTGACCGCAGCCGACCACTGGCCCGTCATCGTCGCCGTCGGCGGCATCGTGATGATCAATGTGGTGTTCTTCTTCCTGATGGGCGCGCCGACGCCGCTCGGCAGCCGGTTGATGGACCACATCGACGGCCTGCGCCGCTACCTGACGGTTGCCGAAAAGGACCGCATGAACATGGCCGGCGCACCCGCAATGTCGCCGCAGCATTTCGAAACGCTGCTGCCCTATGCCGTGGCGCTCGGTGTCGAGAAACCCTGGAGCGATGCCTTCCAGACCTGGCTGGCGACGGCTGCAGCAGCCGGAGCGGCGGCGGCCGCCTATTCGCCCATGTGGTATCCGACCCATTCCGGCAGTTTCGGCGACAGCATCGGCGGCTTTTCCTCCTCCATGGCCTCCACCATCGCCTCGACACTCCCCGCACCCGTGACCTCGACCTCGTCGGGCTTCTCCGGCGGCAGCGGTGGCTTCTCGTCGGGCGGCGGGGGAGGTGGGTTCTCCGGCGGTGGCGGCGGTGGTGGCGGCGGCGGCGGCTGGTAGCCTTTAGGCTTGACCTTTCCGCTCCAGCCCCTTAACCGCCACTCACAAACTGGAAAGGGACGGGCATGAAGGTTCTGTTGATCGGATCGGGCGGGCGCGAGCACGCATTGGCCTGGAAGCTGGCGCAATCGCCCGAACTCACCACGCTCTACGCCGCCCCCGGCAATCCAGGGATCGCCGAGCACGCGACCCTCGTCCCCGTCAACACCGAGGACAACGACGCCGTCGTATCCTTCTGCAAGGACAACGCGATCGATTTCGTCGTCGTCGGCCCGGAAGCGCCGCTGGTGGCAGGCGTTGCCGATCGCTTGCGCGCCGAGGGCTTCGCCGTCTTTGGCCCGTCGGCCGCCGCAGCCCAGCTCGAGGGCTCCAAGGGTTTCACCAAGGATATCTGCGCCCGCTACGATATCCCGACCGGCGCCTACCAGCGTTTCAACAATGCCCCCAAGGCCAAGGCCTATATTCGCGAGCAGGGCGCCCCGATCGTCGTCAAGGCTGATGGTCTGGCCGCCGGCAAGGGCGTGACCGTTGCGATGACCGTCGATGAAGCCCTTGCCGCCGTCGACGATTGCTTCGAAGGCGCGTTTGGCGCTGCCGGTGCCGAAGTCGTGGTCGAGGCCTATCTCGATGGCGAAGAGGCAAGCTTCTTCTGCTTGAGCGACGGCAAGCACGCGCTGGCGCTGGCCACCGCCCAGGACCACAAGCGGGTGGGCGAGGGCGATACTGGCCCGAACACCGGCGGCATGGGCGCCTATTCTCCGGCCCCCGTCATGACACCGGAGATGGTCGAGCGCACGATGAAGGAGATCATCGAGCCCACCATGCTAGGGATGGCCGAGAGCGGCTATCCGTTCTCCGGCGTCTTCTTCGCCGGCCTGATGATCACCAGGAAGGGCCCGGAGCTGATCGAATACAACGTCCGCTTCGGCGATCCGGAATGCCAGGTGCTGATGATGCGCCTGAAGAGCGATCTCCTGCCGATCCTTTATGCGACCGCCACCGGCACGCTGGACAAGGTCACGGCCGAATGGAGCGACGATCCGGCGCTGACGGTCGTCATGGCCTCCAAGGGCTATCCCGGCTCCTACGACAAGAACACGCCGATCAAGTCCATCCCCGAAGCGGGCGAGGGCGCGAAGGTGTTTCATGCCGGCACAGCGCTGAAGGATGGCGCGCTGGTCGCCACCGGCGGCCGCGTTCTGAACGTCACTGCGACGGGCAAGACGGTCGGCGAGGCCCAGGCCCGCGCCTATGCGCTGCTCGACAAGGTGGAGTGGGACAATGGCTTCTGCCGCCGCGACATCGGCTGGCAGGCGATCAAGCGCGAAAAAGCGTGATCCGATATCGAAATCGGATCAGTTCTCTAAATTTTTACCCTTTCCCCTGACGGGATGGAAATAAAGCCGCGTTAAACCTGTGTGCAAGGTAAGACGGAGTGTTTCCATGCGTCAGGTTTCTGCGGTTGTTTTTGGTGTCGTTGCTGCGTTGATGGCGGGTTCCGCCATGGCGTCGTCGATCGACGTGGTCGGCGCCAATGCGGCATCGAGCGACAGCAGCATCCTCAAGATGACCTGCACCACATGCCCGCCGCTTCAGGTCGTGGAAGCCAAGAAGGAATATATCGTCCCGACGCTCGCCGAAGGCACGCTCGAGCACTCGCAGATCCGCGACGTCGATGGCGAAAAGAAGCTGTTTCGCACCGAAGGCTGGATGGGCGGCTCGCCCGTCGTGTTCGTGACCAAGGCGCAGGCACCCGTGGCTGTTGCCGCCGCACCCGCCGCCGCCGACGGTGTCGATACGGCGACGACTTCTGCCGTCATCGGCGCTGATACCAAGCCCGTCGTTGCAGGTGCTGCAGGCCAGCCGACGGAACAAACGCGCCCGCTCGACGTTTCCAATTTCAAGCTTAGACCTTGATTTAAAGTTCCCTGCCCCTCCCGTCCAAAGTTTTGGTCATCCGGGGCTCCACCTCAAAAGGGTGGTTAAATGCGCTCCTGAAGAGAAGCAGGGGCGCATTTTCTATTTTTCACTTCGCCGCCGATTCTGACTCCGGGCTCCGACTTCGCGGCTAAGAGATCATATAGTCCGTGGTTAAGTATTTCTTATAAAAAACAGGCCATTTCTAGCCGCGACCGGTAGCCGCATGTGTTTTCGCAGCAGTACCAGCGACGGGCCACGCGCTCTCGCATACGCGGTAGGATACCGCGCCGGACGATGTCACCCGACACCCGTTGCGAGGCACTATGAAGAATCTGAGAATTTCCAGGCAGCTATTTCTGCTCGTCGCCGGCCTGATGGTGGCCTTCTGCGCCGCCTCCTACCTGCAGATCCGCTCTTCGACCAATGCGATCTATCATGAGCGCAACGAGATGCTGCGCACGCAGGTGGAATCCGGCCTGTCCATCATGCAGCAATATTACGACCGCGAGAAATCAGGCGAGCTGACCCGCGAGCAGGCGCAGGCGCTGGCCTACAAGCAGCTTTCGTCGATCCGCTACGAGCCCAACGGCTATTTCATTGGCTACGACTACGACGTCGTCATGCGCATCACCTACGATACACCGAAGCTCGGCAAGAGCAGCAAGGGCGCGCCCGACAGCCGTGGCAAGCCTTACCGCGACGAGATCGTCAAGGTCGGTCGCGCCGGCGGTGGCATCGTCGATTTCTACGGCCCCAAGCCCGGCCAGCCGGCCGATGCGCAGTTCCGCAAGGCTGTCTACACCAAGGCGTTCGAACCCTGGCAGGTGGTGGTCGCCACCGGCGTCTATCTCGACGATCTCGACGCGCAGGTTCGCTCCGACGTGCTGAAGGCGCTGTCGGGCGGCCTCGTCGTGCTGCTCCTGGGCGCCGCCGCAGCCTTCTACGTGGTTCGCAGCATCTCCGGCCCGCTGACGCGCATTCACACCGCCCTTCAGGCTGTCGCCGAAGAAAACGTCACGATCGCCATTCCCCACACCGACATGAACAACGAAGTGGGCATGATGGCCAAGGCGACCAAGTCGCTGCAGGAAAAGGTGCGCGAGCGCCACGCCATGTCGGAGCGCGAAGCCGCCCAGCAGATGGCGCTCGATGATGAGCGCGAGAACAACCAGCGCATGCAGCGTGACGAAACCGCGGTGCAGGCCCATGTGGTCTCCACCATCGGCCAGGCGCTGGAGCAGATCGCGCGCGGCGATCTCACGGTTCGCTGCGCCGATCTCGGCCAGAAATACGCCACTCTGCGCGACAACTTCAACGATGCGCTCGGCCATCTCGAGGCTGCCATGTCCAAGGTCTCGGTCAAGGGCGGCGATATCGCCGTCAGCAAGGAAGAAATCCGCCGCGCTTCCAACGAACTGTCGCAGCGTACCGAGCGCCAGGCCGCAAGCCTGGAAGAGACCTCGGCCGCCCTTGACGAGCTCAGCGTTGCTGTCCGCCACACGGCGGAAGGCGCGCATGAGGCAAGCAAGCGCGTCCAATCGGTGAGCTCCGAGGCCAACCGCAGCGACGCCGTGGTCACCCAGGCGATCGAAGCGATGGGCGGGATCGAGAAATCCTCCGAGGAAATCGGCAAGATCATCGGCGTCATCGACGACATCGCCTTCCAGACCAACCTGCTCGCCTTGAACGCCGGTGTCGAGGCCGCGCGCGCCGGCGAAAGCGGCAAGGGCTTCGCCGTCGTCGCCCAGGAAGTCCGCGAACTGGCCCAGCGCTCGGCCGCCGCCGCCAAGGAGATCAAGGACCAGATCGCCCGCTCCTCGGGCCAGGTCGAACAGGGCGTTCGCTTCGTTGGCGAGGCCGGCGAGGCGCTGAAGCGCATCTCCGACCAGATCAAGGCCGCCAATGACATCGTCTCGAAGATCGCCCACAGCGCCTCCGAGCAGGACACGACGCTGCGCTCGATCACCTCCTCGATCAACCAGCTCGACGCCGCCACCCAGCAAAACGCCGCCATGGCCGAAGAGACCACGGCATCGGCGGAATCGCTCGCCAGCGACACCGACGAACTCCTCAACCTCATCCGCGGCTTCCGGGTGGGCACACAGGCCGAGTACGGTGCAGCGCAGACCCGCCGCGCGGCGTAAGGCTTGCGGCAAGGACAATGGGATGACGACAGCCGCCGGAGCGATCCGGCGGCTGTTTTGTTTTTTACTTGCGGGATGTCTTCTTCGCAGCGACCAATGCGTCGCCTTCATCCGGTTCGCTATCGGGAACGCTGTCGAGGATGGCGAGCGCCGCACTGGCATCGCCCCGTTCCGCGCGCTTCTTCAAGCTCATGATCGCCCGCCGGTGCCCGATGCCATCAGCGATGAAAGCGGAAAGCAGCTGGTTCAACGATACATTGTCCTCCGCCGCCGCGCGCTTGGCTTCTTCCATCACATGATCGGCTATTCTGAGAGGATAGGTGCTCATGTCTCTTGTCTCCTTTGCGCGATGAAATCTCCGGCGGTCATGACTGACATGCCAAAGGCGCTGACTGCGGGATGCCGGAAATGGCGATCGTTGCTGACGATCAAGGTGGCTCCGGCTGCCAGGGCGCACTCGATGTAAATGTCGTCCTTCGGGTCAGCGAGGAACGGCCTGAAGTGAAACCACGGCGAGACAAGCTCGGCCTTGCTGAACACCGCATCGAGCACGATGTCGATCTTGCTCTCGCTGAGCCAGGGAGCCTTGCCGAGAATGCCCGGCCGCTTCAGCACGTCTTCATACTCCAACGCCACTGCCGGCGACAATGCGAAGTCGACGCCACCGGTAAGCATCTCGCGCACAAGCTGATGCGAGGCGCCTCTCGAGGATCGCAAAGCCGAAACCATGACATTTGCATCAACGATGATCATGGCGGTTATATGATATCGCATATGATATCATGTCAAGGCGTGCCGATCTCGCCATTCAACGTCCCCAACGCTTGCGCCCAACCCCGCAACATGATCATGAAAACCCAAACGCACCCGTCGCCATCCGAAAGCCCCACCATGCAGACCACCAAGCCCAGCGCGACATGACCACGCTTGCAGCCTATGCCGGCCTCTTCGCCATCTCGCTGATCGCGGCCACCATCCTGCCCGCGCAGTCGGAAGCCGGGCTCGTCGCGCTCATTCTCTCCGGGCAATATTCCACGCTGCTGCTCGTCGCGGTCGCCAGCGTCGGCAATATTCTCGGTTCGCTGGTCAACTGGCTGCTCGGCATCGGCATCGAGCGTTTTCGCCACAGGCGGTGGTTTCCGGTGGGAGAGGTGGCGCTTAATCGGGCGCAGCGTTGGTATCGGCGGTATGGGAAGTGGTCGCTGCTGGCAAGCTGGTTGCCCATCGTCGGTGACCCCATCACCGTCGTCGCCGGCGTCATGCGTGAGCCGCTGCCGGTCTTTCTGCTTCTGGTGACGGTCGCCAAGACCGCGCGTTACGCGGTCCTGGCGGTGATCACATTGGGCATCGTCGGCTGATCAGCCGGCGATCTTCGAGAAGTCGGCAACGGTGCCGGTGGCTTCGCGGATGAGGCGCAGGAGCGCCAGGCGGTTGGCGCGGATCGCTGCGTCTTCGTCGTTGACGAGCACGTCGGTGAAGAAGCGGTCGACCGGTGCGCGCAGCGTCGAAAGTGCCGCCATCGCCGAGCGGAAATCTTCCTTCTCGATCGCGCCGGATGCCTCCGCCGAAACCGTCTTGATCGCCGCGAAAAGCTCCTTCTCGGCGTCGAGCTTCAGAAGTGCATCCGAGACGCCATCGGCGACCACGGTACCCTTTTTCTCCTCGGCGGCCAGCAGCTGCACGGCGCGCTTGGTGCCCGCAAGCAGGTTCTTGCCATCCTCGGAGCTGACGAAATGCGTCAGCGCCTCGACGCGGCGGGCGACCATGCGGAGATCGTCGGTCTCGGGCGTCAGCACCGCGTCGATCAGATCGTGGCGGGCGCCCTGGTCGCGCAGATAGACCTTCAGGCGGTCGTGGAAGAACGACAAGAGGTCGAGCTGGCGCGACATGTCGTCGGCGGCAACGGTATTGCCGATATCCATGTCGATGCGCGCCATGTGGCTGACGATGCGCGGCAGAAGCGTCAGGTGCACGCCGCGCTCCAGGATGATGCGGATGACGCCAAGTGCTGCACGACGCAGCGCGAAGGGGTCCTTGGAGCCCGTCGGCTTCTCGTCGACGGCCCAGAAGCCGATCAGCGTGTCGAGCTTGTCGGCAAGCGCCACCGTGATGGCCACCTTGTCCTGCGGCAGCTGATCGGATGGGCCCTGCGGCTTGTAGTGTTCCTCGATCGCGGTCGAAACCACGACCTCTTCGCCCTGCAGAGCAGCGTATTTGCGGCCCATCACGCCCTGCAGCTCGGGGAATTCGCCGACGGCCTCGGTGCGCAGATCCGCCTTGGCAAGAACCACGGCGCGGTCGACCAGCTTGTAGTCGGCACCGGCGGGGAAGGCGACCTTGGCGGCCATGGCGCGGATGCGCTCCACCCGCTCGCCCTGCGTGCCGAGCTTGGCATGGAAGGTGACGTTCAGCGCATCGAGCTTGGCCATGCGCTGGTCGAGTGGCTTCTTCAGATCGAGGCTGAACTTCTTGGCCGAAGCCTCCAGCGTCTCCAGATCCGGCAGATCACCCTGGTCGCGTTTCCAGAAGTGCAGCGCGTCGGAAAGACGGGCGCGCACGACCTTGCCGTTGCCGTGAATGATTTCCTTGCCGCCATCTGTCGCTTCGATGTTCGATACGAGGATGAAATTGTTCGAAAGCGTCTCTTCACCCGGTTTGCGGGTGACGAAGCATTTCTGGTTGGTCTTGATCGTCAGCCGGATGATCTCGGACGGGATCGAGAGATAGGCTTCCTCGAAGCTGCCCATCAGCACTTGCGGCCATTCGACGAGGCCCGAGACCTCTTCCAGCAGGCCCTCGTCCTCGACCAGTTCGAGGCCGTTGGCGAATGCGACGTCGCGGGCGTCGTGCAGGATGATGTCCTTGCGGCGCTCGGCGTCGAGAATGACCTTGGCCTTTTCCAGGCTCGCGACATAATCGTCGAAGCGCTTGACGGTGATCGCCTCGGGCGCATGGAAGCGGTGGCCGTAGGTGATGTTAGAAGCGACGATGCCGGAGATTTCGAACGGAATGACCGTCGTTTCCTCATGCTCGGTGCCGAAAAGGCAGACGATCGACTGCAGCGGTCGCACCCAGCGCAGCGAGCCCGGCTGCGACGAGGCCTTGCCCCAGCGCATCGGCTTCGGCCAGGGGAAGTCGCGAATGATCGAAGGCATCACCTCAGCGATGATCTCCTCGGCGCTGCGGCCGGTCTTGGAGATGATCGCGACGTAGAAATCGCCCTTCTTCGGGTCGCTCTGCACCTGCGCCTCGGAAATCGAGGACAGCCCGGCTGCGCGTAGAAAACCTTCGATCGCCTTTTCGTTGGCGTCGGTGCGCGGACCCTTGCGTTCCTCGCGCACATCGGCGGAGCGGGCGGTCAGCCCGCGAATGTCGAGCGTCAGCCGGCGCGGCGTCCAGTATTCCCTGGCACCCTCATAGGAAAGTCCCGCCTCGACGAGCGCGTCGGTCACAAGCTTCCTCAGATCGCCGGCAGCCTTGCGCTGCAGGCGGGCCGGGATCTCTTCGGAGCGGAGTTCTAACAGCAGATCGGGCATGTCACTTTCCTTGCCTCCACGGGGAAGGCGCTACCTTGCGGGTCTGAAAACGGTCGCCTCTGCTAGCAAAGAATGGCGCAGATATACAAGCTGCAAAAGCAGGGAGGGCATCTCGAGACAATAATTTGCCGAGGTTTTTCCCGCAGTCGCTGGCCATCTTTGTTACCTGCGACGTGCCTGCCTGCGCGCTCATGGCCCGCATTGCATTCAAGCCAAAGTACCTGCGTTGTCCAGTGACCGTCGAGAGGGTTGATTGTTAGCCACCATAGGGTTATGCAAACCGGATTTATAATCGCATTGGTAGAATTGTTTCTCGGGCTGAGCTTCGCCGCAAGCCATGTTTACTTAAAGGAAAAGCTGATGGGTCTCGACATTGCCGCCTACGAAGGTCTTACAAAAAACGATAGCCTGAAATTCGTCGATGGCGACGTTTTCAACCAGCAGCATGAGATCGTGGATATCCCCGATAATGCTCTGATTGCCTTCATCAACCCTGCGTTTCCTGACCGTGCTCGTGATATTGAAGATCGCTGCATCTACAATGCTGTCGACCGCTTCAGCTTTAAAGCAGGGTCTTATAGCGGCTACAACCGATGGCGGGAGATGCTTGCGAAGCTTGCCGGTTATCCGGAAACCCGCCTTCAAATCAACGGCACAGAACAATCTCAGCATGCCTTTGGCGCGTGGATCGCCACGGCCGGCCCGTTTTGGGAGCTAATTAACTTCTCCGATAATGAAGGGATAATCGGGACGTCTGCCAGCAAGAAGCTATCAGCAGATTTCGCGACTTTCGATGACGCGGCAAGGGCTGTCGGTGAGGCCGAATTTTACCAATTGTTTCAACTGTGGCAGAGAGCCTTCGATATGGCCGCACGCGATGGCGCCGTGAATTTTGTTTGAATGCGGCCTCTGGTCATCGGAGCTGACAGCAGCCGTGGCCTCTCGGATGTAATCGAAAAGGAGGGGTGCAATGCGCCCCTCCACCCCCCCCACTTCCGCTGTGGAAACCCATCTCCATCCTTGCCTTGCCGCTTTTCGCCGCTATGGTCCGCCACCTCAATTGAAACGCAGGAACCATCATGGCCGCTGATATCCGCATGCTCTCCGCAGTCATCGCCTCCGAAATCAATGCCCGGCCCGAGCAGGCCAAGGCCGCGATCGAGTTGCTGGATGAGGGCGCGACCGTGCCGTTCATCGCGCGATACCGCAAGGAAGTGACCGGCGGGCTGGATGATACGCAGCTGCGCGATCTCTCCGAACGCCTCGTCTATCTGCGTGAGCTCGAAGCCCGCCGCGATACGATCGTGGAATCGATCACAGGCCAGGGCAAGATGAGCGACGAGCTGATGGCAAAGCTCAAGGGCGCGGCCACCAAGGCCGAGCTCGAGGATCTCTATCTGCCCTACAAGCCGAAGCGCCGCACCCGCGCCGAGATCGCCCGCGAGCGCGGCCTCGGTCCGCTCGCCGAAGCGATCCTGGCTGACCGCTCGAAAGAGCCGGCAACGCTGGCGGAAGCCTACATCACCGCTGACGTCCCCGACGTGAAAACGGCGCTGGAAGGCGCCCGCGATATCGTCGCCGAAGGCATCGCCGAAAATGCCGACCTGCTCGGCAAGCTGCGCGCCCATATGCGCGGTGCCGCGCTTCTCAAGGCCAAGGTGGTCGATGGCAAGCAGGCGGCCGGCGAAAAATTCTCCGACTATTTCGACCATTCCGAACGTTGGGCAACCGCCCCCGGCCACCGCGCGCTCGCCATGCTGCGCGGCTGGAACGAGGAAGTACTGACGCTGACGATCGAGGCCGACGCCGAGACAGCCTCGCCGAACAAGCCGGTCGAGCGGATGATTGCTGCCGCATACGAGATCGGCAACAGCCGCCCGGGTGATCGCTGGCTGATGGAGGTCGCCAGCTGGACATGGCGCGTCAAGCTCTCCATGTCGCTGTCGCTCGACCTGATGCGCGAGCTGCGCGAACGCGCCGAGGAAGAGGCGATCCATGTCTTCGCCCGCAATCTCAAGGACTTGCTGCTCGCAGCCCCCGCCGGATCGCGCCCGACCATGGGCCTTGATCCGGGTATCCGCACCGGCGTCAAGGTCGCCGTCACCGATGCCACCGGCAAGGTGGTCGCGACATCGACCGTCTATCCCTTCCAGCCCCGCAACGACGTGCGCGGCGCCCAGATCGAGCTCGCCTCGCTGATCCGCAAGCACAATGTCGAGCTGATCTCGATCGGCAACGGCACGGGTAGCCGCGAAACCGAAAAGCTGGTGGCCGACATGCTGGCCGATCTGCCAGGCACGAAGCCCACCAAGGTCATCGTCTCGGAAGCCGGCGCCTCGGTCTATTCGGCGTCGGCCACCGCCGCCGCCGAATTCCCCAATCTCGACGTGTCGCTGCGCGGCGCCGTTTCCATCGCGCGCCGCCTGCAGGATCCGCTGGCCGAGCTCGTCAAGATCGAGCCGAAGTCGATCGGCGTCGGCCAGTATCAGCACGATGTCGACCAGCAGAAGCTGTCGCGTTCGCTCGATGCCGTGGTCGAAGACGCGGTGAATGCCGTCGGCGTCGATCTCAACATGGCCTCTGTGCCGCTGCTCGCCCGTGTCTCCGGCCTTGGAACCTCGATTGCGGAAGCCATCGTCAGGCATCGCGACGAGACCGGACGCTTCGAGACCCGCCGTGATCTGCTGAAGGTCGCGCGCCTCGGCCAGCGCACCTTCGAGCAATGCGCCGGCTTCCTGCGCATCCGCGATGGCAAGGAGCCGCTCGATGCCTCCTCCGTCCACCCGGAAGCCTATGGCGTCGCAAAGAAGATCGTCGCCGCCTGCGGCCGCGACCTGCGCACCTTGATGGGCGACAGCGCGGTGCTGAAATCGGTCGATCCGCGCCAGTTCATCGACGACAAGTTCGGCCTGCCGACAGTCAAGGACATCCTATCCGAACTGGAAAAGCCCGGCCGCGACCCGCGCCCGAGCTTCAAGACCGCGACCTTCGCGGAAGGGATCAACGAGATCTCCGACCTGAAGCCGGGCATGACGCTTGAGGGAACGGTAACCAACGTCGCCGCCTTCGGCGCCTTCGTCGATATCGGCGTCCACCAGGACGGTTTGGTGCACGTTTCGCAGCTGGCAGACCGCTTCGTCAAAGATCCTCACGAAGTTGTGAAAGCCGGCGATGTGGTGAAAGTTCGCGTCGTCGAGGTGGATGCGAAGCGCAAACGCATCGCGCTTTCCATGCGCAAGGATGACGGCGCGAGCGCCCCTGCGCCACGCGGCGAAACCCGTTCAAATCCAGCGCCTCGCGGCGGAAACGAGCGGCGCTCGTCGAGCCCCAAGCAGGAGAGCCAGGGGGCGTTCGGCGCAGCACTCGCCGAGGCCATGAAGCGAAAATAAGGGCTTACGGATAAGCCTTGCAGAAATGTCACACTTCGGCGTGGATGTCGCCGAAGTGTCAAATACGGCGCTTGTAAGGCAGGCCAGACGGCCTAAGTTGATTGGATTATCCTGTCACATTGCGAGGCCTTACTTATGGCGTCGAATTTCTTATCGATTGTCCAAAAAATCATCCGCAAGGGTAACCTGAAACTCACACTCGCCAATGGCGAGACACACACCATCGGGGACGGTACCGGAGAACTGGTTGCCGCCCGCGTTGCCGACGAGGAGGCGGAGCGACTGATCCGCCGAGACCCCACCCTCAAGCTCGGCGAAATGTACATGGATGGCCGGTTCATTCTGGAACAGGGCAACATCTACGATTTCCTGGCCCTGGTGAAACAGAACACCACCAACGAAATCTTCGACATCCCGATGGCGGCCCTCCTGATCGGCCGCATCGCCCTGCAGCAGCTGAAGAGCCGTCTGCCCGTCAACCACAACAAGCGCAACGTTGCCCATCATTACGATCTGTCGGAGAAGCTGTTCGAGCTCTTTCTCGATGAGGACTGGCAATATTCCTGCGCTTACTACAATCCGCCCGGCATCAGCCTGGAGGAGGCGCAGGTCGCCAAGAAGCGCCACATCGCCGCCAAGCTCCTGCTTCAGCCCAACCAGCGCGCGCTGGAAATCGGCTCCGGCTGGGGTGGCATGGGCATGTATCTGACGGAGTCCACACCGGGGCTCGATCTCACCGGCATCACGCTCAGCGAAGAGCAGCTGAAGATCTCCCGCGAGCGAGCGCAAAAGCGCGGTCTCACCGACCGGCTGCGCTTCGAGCTGCAGGACTACCGCACGATGAAGGGGCAGAAGTTCGACCGCATCGTCTCCGTCGGCATGTTCGAGCATGTCGGCATCGGCAATTTCGGCAACTTCTTCCGCAAGGTGCACGAGCTGCTGGCCGATGACGGCGTCATGGTGCTGCACTCGATTGCCCGTCCGAAGCCGAGCTTCGGCACCAATGCCTTCATCGAGAAGTACATCTTCCCGCAGGGCTATATCCCCTCGATCGGCGAAACGCTGCCGGCCATCGAAAAGGCGAACCTTCTGGTGCGCGATGTCGAGGTCCTGCCGCTGCACTATGCCTACACGCTGCGCCATTGGCGCGAGCGCTTCGTGGCGCGCAAGGCCGAAGCCGTGGCGCTTTATGACGAACGCTTCTTCCGCATGTGGGAGTTCTATCTGGCGGGCTCCGAAATAGGCTTCCGCTGGGACGAGCTCTTCATCATGCAGATCCAGATTTCCAAGAACCAGTATTCCACCCCCGACAATCGCGACTATATCGCCGCGAACGAGGCGAAGCTGAAGGAATTCGAGGCCACACGTCCGCCGCTCGAAAAGGTCATTCTCTGACTTGACGAAAAGGCGCGGCAAGACCCGCGCCTTTTTCGTTTCCGCTGTTTCAGTCTGAAAGGGTTGCGAGATGAGCAGTGCCTACCCCGAGATCACGCTGGTGCGCCACGGCGAAACCGAATGGAGCCTGTCCGGCCGCCACACCGGCCGCAGCGATATCCCGCTGACCGAAAACGGCGAAGCCGCCGCCAGCCGCCTCGGCCCGCGCCTTGAAGGCCTGACCGTCGCCGAAGTCTGGTCGAGCCCGTCTGAGCGTGCCCGCAACACCTGCCGCCTTGCCGGCTTCGGCGAGCGGATGGTCGTCAAGGACGACCTCGCCGAATGGGACTACGGCGCCTACGAGGGGGTGACGACCAAGGAAATCCTGGCTCAACGCCCCGGCTGGCAACTCTTCCGCGACGGCTGCCCCGATGGCGAGAGCGCCGCCGACGTCGGCACCCGCGCCGACCGCGTCATCGCCGCGGTCCGCGCGGCGAACGCCCCGATCCTGATCTTCTCTAGCTCCCATTTCCTCCGGGTGCTGGCGGCTCGCTGGGTGGGATTGCCAGCGGAAGGCGGGGCGCATTTCGTGCTGGATACGACGAGCGTCAGCGTGGTGGGATATGAGCATGATCTCAGCGAGCCGATGATCCGGCGGTGGAATGGGTAGATTTTTTGAGGGTGTAGCATAGGCTGACCTCAGCGCCCGGAGCCCCTCATCCGCCCTTCGGGCACCTTCTCCCAGCGGGGGAGAAGGGGAGGTTGGCGCGAGCGGCCCACCCCGAGTCCCTTCTCCCCCGCGGGGAGAAGATGCCGGCAGGCAGATGAGGGGGCCACTCCCGCGAACCTCTCCAATATCTAATCAACCACACCCACCAATCTCACCAACCACCAACCTCTCCACCCACACCCACCACGCCCTTGACCCGCCATCCCCCACATCGCTAGATGACCGCATGCAACAGATCGACGGAATCAACGGGCGCGTTGCGGATGCGCCGTCCAACAACTGGGTTTACCGGGTGCTGCCGCCATGGCTCTGGCCATACGCGCAGCTGGCGCGCTGGGATCGTCCGATCGGCTGGCAGCTTCTGCTGTGGCCGTGCTTCTGGTCGGCGGCGATGGCGGCCAATGCGGCTGTCCATGTCGGCCTCTTTTCCGGCGGTCAGCTGATCTGGCATCTGGTGCTCTATTTCATCGGCTCCGTCGCCATGCGCGGCGCCGGCTGCACCTATAACGATCTCGTCGATCACAAGATTGATATGGAAGTCGCGCGCACCCGCTCGCGTCCTCTGCCATCCGGCCGCGTCACCCGCATGCAGGCAAAGATCTTCATTCTCTTGCAGGCGCTGGTCGGTCTAGTCGTCGTCCTCCAGCTCAACTGGTTCTCGGTCATCCTCGGCGTCGCGTCGCTTGGCATCGTCGCGCTCTATCCCTTCGCCAAGCGCTTCACCGATTGGCCGCAATTCTTCCTCGGGCTTGCCTTCTCCTGGGGCGCGCTGATGGGCTGGGCCGCGATCTTTGGCAGCCTCTCGCTGGCGCCGGTGCTGCTCTATATCGGCGCGGTCGTCTGGACGATCGGTTACGACACCATCTACGCCCACCAGGACAAGGAAGACGACGAGCTGATCGGCGTCCGCTCGACCGCGCGCCTCTTCGGCGACAACACCAAGCCATGGCTGGTCGGTCTCTATGGCCTGATGCTGATCCTCACCTTCGCAGCCTTCCTGCTTGCGGGCGTCGGCATCATCGCATATCTCGGCCTATTGATCGCAGCCGGCATGTTCGCCTGGCAGATCGTCACGCTCGATATCAACGATGCGGATCAGTGCCTCGTGCTGTTCAAGTCGAATAACCGCGTCGGCATGATCATCTTCGCGGGCCTGTTCCTGTCGCTGCTGTTCGTGCTGCCTTAAGGCGCCCGTCTACGGAACGTGCTGCATGATGATTTGCGTGTGCAGCATTGGCGCATCGGCGCCGAAATAGGTGTCAAGTACCGTAAGGAAATCGTCGGACAGATAGAAATCCGTCAAGGCGCGATCGGCGAGCAGGCGGAAATCGGCGTCGTTTCGGGGCAGGGCGATCGCATAGGGTTCATGCGTGAACAGCCGATTGCCGACCTCAAGCAAGGATGGATCGCGCGCCCGGGTGGCTAGACTGGTCAGCAACACCTGATCGCCGATATAGGCGTCGATCTTGCGATCCTCCAGCGCCTTCAAGCCCTCTTCATGTGTCTTGAAATCGGCGATCGTGGTCGTCGATGCCTGCCCCTTCATGGCCTCGTGCAGGGCCGCTCCCGTCGTCGAGTTCGCCCGCGCGCCGATAACGCTCGCCGACGCGGCCCGCTGGCTGACGGCGCTCACGGCCGGCTTGTCGAAAAAGAACGATTGCAGGTAGTCGGGCGAATCCTTGCGAAGCAGGGCGCTTGCACCGGTGAGGAAGATCGGCTGCGAGAAGTCGACGATCTCCCGCCGCTCGAGATTGACGGTGATCGCGCCGCACAGCAGATCGAGTTCGCCATCCTTCACCGCATCGAAGCCGTTGGCGAGCGTCTTCTGGACGTATTCGCGTTTCAACTCCGGCACCTGATGTTCGATATCATCGGCGATCTTGTTGCAGAGGTCGATCGCATAACCCGTCGGCTCGGCGCCGGCCTTGGCCGCGGAGAAGGGCGCTTCGTCATCGATATAGCCGATGCGCACAGTCCCGCGCTCGATGATGCCGTCGAGAGTGCCGGCACTTGCCGTCAGGGCTGAAAGGGAAAGGGCGATAATCGCCAGCGGGAGCCATCTCATGCACTTTGTTGCCACCGGCATGACGCTCATCTCCGAAAGACGGTTGCGATCTCAAAGCTGTGCACGCAGCTTATGGTCAGTCGGCCATTTGTCAACCGAGGTCCAAAAACGAAAAACCCGGCACACCGGCCGGGTCTTTCCGTCTGATCTTTCACATCACCCCTTAGCTGCGGGCGATGATTTCCTTGCCTTCGATCTTCATGGCAACGCCGAGCGTGCCGGTCGAGCGGCGCACGAGGAAGCGTGGGCGGCGGTTGGCGAAGTAGGAGTGGCGGCGGCGCGGCTTCAGGTGGCTGGTGCGCAGTTCGCCGAGATGTTCTTCCAGCGGGCGGGCAATGCCGTCGGCCTCGACCATCAGCATGGGAATACGGAAGGCTTCCGACCAGCCGCGCCAGTCGGCGGCGATGTCGGAAAGGTCGTGCGCGACCAGAAGCGGCACGCAGAGATCGGGATCTTCGTGGTGCAGTTCGAGCGTCACGGTGACCTCGCCATTGCCGTGGTCGATGGCGCGGGCGGCGACGCCCTTGAAGGCGCGCTTCGGCAGCGCGATGGAGAGTGGAAGGCCGCTCGAGGGGAGGATCTTGCGCAGGATGGCGCCGCGTTCGTCGATCGTTATGCTGACATCGCTTGTGGAGTCGTGGATGGCGTAGCTTACCTGCTGCGGAAAGCGCGACGGATCAAGACGAAGTGTCGCTCCAGCCCATGCGGGCTTCATAACGGTATTGTTCATGTTCATTCTCACCCTTGTCTTACCTGAGAGCCGGTTTCCGGTCTTCTCCTCGGGACTTTTCGTCCTCTGTGGCTGACAATAGGCGCCGCCTGTTCGAGACAGCTTAAAAATCGCGGTTAAGAAGACCTTGCCTCCCTGGATGGTTATCAAAACCAAACGTGGCAGGGTTTCCGAGTGGTGAACGCAGGGTGTGTCAGGTTGCGACAGGGCGCGGGTAAGTCTCGGGTAAGCTTTTCATAGCAAAATGGAGCGGTGAACCGTCTGTCATTCATCCAAGACTATTGCCGGAATAGAACGCTATGATCTCTGCTTCGTTGGGCTATACGATAATATCGGGCGATTTGCAGAAGAGCCTTGACCGCGTCGCCTCGCAGACGACGGTGAAGCGCGAGGCACAGTACTATGACGAAAACATCAACAAAGTCAAAGATGTAGACGACTTCCTCGGCAACTATAAGCTCTATAGCTATGCGATGAAGGCCTACGGCCTTGAGGATATGACCTACGCCAAGGCCTTCATGAAGAAGGTTCTGGAGAGCGATCTCACGGATGCCAACAGCTTCGCCAACAAGCTGTCGGACAGCCGCTACAAGGAATTTGCATCCGCCTTCAATTTCGGCACGACGGCGACCGACCCGCAAAGCGACAGCCAGGAGACCGACATGCTCGGCCTCTACACGCAGTCCTTCGCCGATGAGGGCGCCAACGCCGCCACGGAATCGACCTATTACAGCACGGCGATCGACAAGGTTCAGAGCGTAACCGGCCTGACGTCAAACGCCCGTCTTCGCACTTATGTGCTCGGCGCTTTCGGGATCGACCCGACCTACGTGTCCAACGACTATCTCAGCAAGGTCCTGACCAGCGACGTCAACGATCCGAACAGCTTCGTCAACACCAGCGGCAACGCCAAATACAAGGCGCTCGCCGCCCAGTTCAGCTTCAATGCGGACGGTACGGTCAACGGCACGGCGCAAACCGCCAATCAAAAGAACGCGGTGATCGAGCAGTACAATCTCACCGTTCCCTCGATCGTCACCCCCAAGGCGGCCGAATACAACAAGGCCTATTTCGATGCCAACATCAGCTCGATCACAAGCGTCGATCAGCTGATTTCGGACAAGCGGCTGACCTCCTATATCAAGGCCGCTTATGGCGCCGGCGAGGATTTCAGCGATGCCGGCCTGAAGCGGGTGCTGACCGATTCCAGCTACGCGGCCATGCTTGGTTTTGACGCCATCAACGCCGCCTTCAATTTCAATGCGGATGGCACCGTCGACGCGACGAAAGCCGGATACGCGGCGCAGACATCGGCCCAGATCGGCGCCACGGCGACGGCCGCCAACAACATGTCGAGCGCCTATTCGACCAAGATCGCCGGTATCAAGACGGTCGATGACTTGATCGCCGATACCAAGATGACATCCTACATCAAGGATGCCTATGGCGTTCCGCAAAGCTTGAGCGACGCGGATCTGAGAAGCGTGCTGACCGATTCCAGCTATGCCGGGCTGCTCGGCCTCCAGGCCGTGCATGATGCCTTCAACTTCCAGGCGGACGGCAGCGTGACGTCGGATGGCGCGCAGACCGCCAGCCAGATCCGTCTCGTCGGCTATAATGCGAGCGACAACCTCAGCTATTACCGCAGCAAGATAAGCGCGCTTTCCAATGTCGACGATCTGATCGCCGACACGAAGCTGACGAGCTTCCTGAAGAGCACATATTCGCTGCCATCAACCATCAGCGATTCAGACCTGAAGAGCATCCTCACCGATGCGAGCTTTGCGGCCTCCAGTGGCTTCAGCAACGTCAATGAGGCATTCAACTTCGCCGCCGACGGCTCCGCCGCGGCAATGTCGGGTCCGCAGAGCACGCAGCAGACGACGAGCGTGGATACGCTATACTCGGCACACTATGCAGATGAGCAGCAAGCCGAGATCGACAGCTCTGTTGCCAACTACAAGACGCGCATGGCCGATGACAAGGTGACCAACGTTGCCGATTTCCTGCGCACCAACCTCACCGCCGACACCGATCGCAGCAACGACAGCCTTCCCGATCTTTACCAGATGGCGCTTCGTTCCTATGGGCTGACGGAGCAGGATGTCTCGCGCACCATGATGCGCAAGCTGCTGCAAAGCGATCCCTACGATCCCAAGGGCTATGTCGCCTCGCTGAAGGACGATCGCATCACCGACATGGTGCGCGCCTTCAATTTCGGCACGGACGGCAAGGCCACATCGGAAGTGCAGGCCGTATCGACGGCCGTGCTGGCGAAATATGGAACGACCTACAAGTCGCTTGCGACGCTGGGCATGAGCGCCGGCCCCGTGCGAGACAAGGCTTCCAAGGATGCGACGACCGAGGTCGACGATTTTGCCAAGAAGATCGTGACGGTGAAATCGCTCGACGACTTCCTCAACGACAGCAAGCTGACCGATTTCGTGCTGAAGGCCAATGGTCTTGATCCGAAGGACTACGACAAGGCGACCTTGAAGAAAATCTTCACCTCGGACCCGACGGACGACAAGAGCTACCTGAACAAGACGGCGCCTTCGAAGTTCAAGGAAATCGTTGCCGACTTCAACTTCGATACATCTGGCAACCTGACCCGCTCGAAGATCGGCGCCATCCAGAACGTCGGTGCCGAGGAACGGACTCAGCAGGGCTATCTGCAGATGACGCTCGAAACGCAACAGGGCGAGAGCAATGACGGCGTACGCCTCGCGCTCTACTTCGCCCGTAAGGCCCCGAGCGTCACCTCGATCTATTCGCTGATCGGCGACCAGGCGCTGTTCCAGGTCATCACCACCGCCTACAGTCTGCCGACCAGCATGTCGAACATGGACGTCGACAAGCAGGCGACCATGCTGAAGAAGTTCGTCGATATCAATGATTTCCAGGACCCGAAGAAGGTCGACAAGCTGATGAACCGGTTCACGGCCATGTATGATCTCAAGAACAACACGACGACGTCGCCGGCGCTGACGATCATGAACTCCTACGCCTCGAACGCAGCGACCATCAACAGCAACAACAAGCGTTAAGCGCTGTCGTTACGGTGAGATGAGAAGCGGCCATCCGGCCGCTTCGTCCTTCAGTCGATGTTGACGACCTTGCCGGGGTTCATGACGCCGGCGGGATCGAAAGCCTTCTTGATGCGGCGCATCAGGTCGATCTCGATCGCAGGACGGATCGCGGCGAGCTCGTCGCGCTTCAGCTGGCCGATGCCGTGTTCCGCCGAAATCGAGCCGCCATGAGACAGCACCAGCCCATGCACGATCACGTTCATCTCGTGCCAGCGCTCAAGGAATGCCTGCTTGTCGGCGCCAACGGGCTGCGAGATGTTGTAGTGGATATTGCCGTCGCCCATGTGGCCGAAGGCGCAGATGCGCGCGCCCGGCATGGCAGCCATCACCGCCTGCTCGGCTTCGTGCATGAACTGCGGCACGGTCGAGACCGGCACCGACACGTCATGCTTGATCGATCCGCCCTCAGGCTTCTGCGCTTCCGACATGCTCTCGCGCATGTGCCAGAGCGCTGTCTGCTGCGCGACGGAGGAGGCGATTGCCGCGTCCTGCACCAGGCCAGCCTCGAAACCCTGCTCCAGCAGCGCCGTCATCATCCGCTCGGCAGTCTCTGCCGAATCCGAAGTGGAGATGTCGATCAGCACGTACCAGGCATGTTCGCTCTCCAGCGGATCGCGCACGCCCTCGATATTGCGGGCGGTGATCTCCACGCCGAAGCGCGGCATCAGTTCGAAACCGGTCAGCGAGGTGCCGCACAGGCTGGAGGCGAGGTTGAAAAGTGACAGTGCGTCCTCGACCGAGTTCAGGCCGGCGAAGGCCACCTGCTTGCCGAGCGGCTGCGGAAAGAGCTTCAGCACCGCGCCGGTGATGACACCCAGCGTGCCCTCGGCGCCGATGAAGAGATCGCGCAGATCGTAGCCGGTATTGTCCTTCTTCAGGCGGCGTAGCCCGTCCCAGATCTCGCCGGTCGGAAGCACGACCTCAAGCCCGAGGCAGAGCTGGCGCATGTTGCCATAGGCAAGCACGGCGGTGCCGCCGGCATTGGTGGAAAGATTGCCGCCGATGCGGCAGGAGCCTTCCGAGCCGAGCGACAGCGGAAACAGCCGGCCATGCGCCTCAGCCGCCTTCTGCACGTCGGCGAGGATCGCGCCCCCATCGGCGACGAGAACGTTGGCGACGGGATCGACGTCGCGGATCTTGTTCATCCGCTCCAGCGACAGGATGATGTCGGATTTCCCCTCGCGCGGCGTCTGTCCGCCGACAAGCCCGGTATTGCCGGTTTGCGGCACCACGGATGTGCCGGTTTCGCTGGCGAGCTTGAGGATGGCGGAGACTTCCTGAACGTTTGCGGGCTTCAGTAGCATCGGCGAGGAGCCGTGGTAGAGGCCGCGGTTCTCGATCAGGTGCGGCGCCAGGTCCGCCTCGCTGCGCAGCGCGTATTTGTCGCCGACGATGGCTGCGAAACGGTCGAGTAGATCAGGTGAAACGCTGCTCATCGGGCTTTATCCTCTGTTATTCCCGTGGGGCCGCGGCGCGCCGCAGCCGGTCGTTGATGGCTTCGCCGAGACCCTCGTCGGGAATGGCGCTAAAGGCGATCGTCGCAGCGCCACTGGCATCGGCGCGCTTCATGTAGTCGAAAAGATTGGTGGCCGCTTCGGCGAGATCGCCGCTCTCGCTGAGATTGAGCACGACCTTGGCCTTATCGGCGTTTGCTATAGGGGAGGGGCCGAAGGCGATCAGCGCCTCGCCATCGCTCACCTCGATGGCATCGAGCCGCACGGCCGCACCCGGCGCATAGTGCGAGGCCATCATGCCCGGCGCTTCGATCGCAGCGGACGCCATCTTCGGGCGCACCAGCTTCACGCCGGCGACGCGTTCGATCTCGTCGGCCGGCAGCCCGCCCGGCCGCAGCAGCCTCAGCTTCCCGTCCTCGACCTTGACGATGGTGGATTCCACGCCGACATCGCTCGCCCCGGCATCGAGGATCAGCTTGATCTTGTCCCCGAGATCGGCCTGCACATGCGCGGCGCTGGTGGCGCTGATCTTGCCCGACGTATTGGCACTAGGCGCCGCCAGCGGATGGCCGAAGGCGCGGATAAGCTCGCCGGCAAATCCCTTCGGCACCCGGATGCCGACCGTGTCGAGCCCGGCCGTCGCCAGCGCATGGATGCCGCTCGTAGCCTTCAGCGGCACGACGATCGTCAACGGCCCCGGCCAGAAGGCCTGCGCCAGCGCCCGTGACAGCGGATCGAAATCGGCATAGGTCTCTGCCATTTCGAGATCCGCCATATGGCAGATCAGCGGATTGAACTGCGGGCGGCCCTTGGTCTCGTAGATGCGGGCGATGGCGGCCGGATTGGTGGCGTCGGCGGCAAGGCCGTAAACCGTCTCGGTCGGAATGGCGATCGGCAAACCTTCGCCCAGCACCTTGCAAGCAGCCGCGATCGCCTGCTGCCTGTTCTCGGTGATGTCGATGATCTCTGCCATATGCCGCCCGGATAGTCTGTCCGGCAGTCCTTATGCCCTTGCGGCCCCGCGATCAATATCAGAGCTGGCGAATGATCTCGCGGAGCTGCTCGTTGCGGGCGCCGAGCAGGAGCACGTTGCGGATCGCGACCTGCGGATCGTGGGTGCGAAACAAAAGGCCGTTGCCGCGGATATTGCGGTCGATCGTCATCTTCTCCGGTGTATGCTCGCCGGGCCGAATGGCGACGGCGAAATACATGCGCGAGTAACGCACGTCGATCTTCTCGAAGACATTGTCGTTGTCGCCGATATCGGCGTAAAAATTGGCGATATAGAAGGCCCAGCTGACGGCTTCGTACTGCGCGAACTTGGTGCGCGCCGCCGTCACGTGGCAGTAGCCGAGATGCGGGCTGTCTTCCAGCGTGCGGTGAAACACCATCTTCGGAAACTGGATGGCGCGGTGAAAGCCGTTGATATGCTGGTGCGTCTTCTCGCCGGCGGTCTGCAGCTTGCGGCCGGTCTTCTCGGCCACTTCGTCGTGGGTGAGATAGCGACGCTCGGCGGCCAGCCAATGCGACTGGTGGCGGGTGATCTTGCCCGTTCGCAGGAATTCGGAATGCGGCGCGACCGGCGCGGTGGGCTGGTCGATGCTCGCTCTGGCGTCGAAGTAACGAAGTTTCGCCATGGTCTCGGATCCGGCTGCCTGTCTCTTTGGCCAAAGGATAGGCAATCATGCTTAATGCGATGTTAAATTGGGCCGACTGCCATTGCGGCTGCTACAAACTGCCACAAGCTGCTGTCGCAAACAGAATATCGCTGGCAAGGCCGCTCTCGCCTCCCTTGATCTCTGGTAATTTCGACAAAGTCGCAAATAATCCTATTTGTTTGAAGCGACGCGGAAATGCGCCTTTTTGGTCGCGGCGCGATCGCCCGAATGCAACTGTCGTCATTTTCGAAGCCGATGTCGCTTTGCAGCCACGCGGGCGGCGTGGGCAGTGGTTAAATGCATCACATAGGCAATATCTCCTTCGGGAGAGGGGGCGAGCGCTTCCCGCGGCTTTCGCCATCCGCTATGTGGCAGCCCGAATAGACGAGGATATGAGATGGATATTCGCAGCAACGTTTTACGGCAGCTCAAGAACCGCCGCGAGGGCTTCAGCCTCGAGCAACCCTTCTATATCGACGAGGATTACTTCAAGCTCGATATGGAGCTGATCTATTATCGCGACTGGCTGTTCATGGGCCATGACTGCGAGCTGCCAAAGGCCGGCGCCTATTTCACGGTGCAGATCGGCGATTACCCAGTCGTCATCGTTCGCGGCCGCGACAACGTCATTCGCGCCTTCCACAACAGCTGTCGCCATCGCGGCTCGCGCGTCTGCACCAAGGATCACGGCTCGTCGGTCCGTCTTGTCTGTCCCTACCACCAGTGGGCCTATGATCTCGACGGCAAGCTCGCCTTCGCCCGCCACATGGGCGACGATTTCGACAAGTCCGGCTTCGGCCTGAAGCCGGTGCATTGCGAAAGCTTCGGCGGCTATATCTTCATCTGCCTCGCCGACAAGGCACCGGACTTCCAGCCGGTCCGCGACATGGTCGCCCCTTACATGATGCCGCATCACCTGAAGGACGCCAAGATCGCCTTCCAGAGCACCATCATCGAGAAGGGCAACTGGAAGCTCGTCTGGGAAAACAACCGCGAGTGCTACCACTGCGCCGCGAACCATCCCGAGCTCTGCCGCACCTATCCCGAGGCACCGAGCGTCACCGGCACTGATGGCGGTGCCGATGATCCGGAGATCGCGGGCCACTGGGCGCGCTGCGAGGCCGCAGGCCTTCCCAGCAAGTTCCAGATCTCGCCGGACGGCCAGTTCCGCGCCGCCCGCATGCCGCTGATCGAGGATGCCGAGAGCTACACCATGTCCGGCAAGCGCGCCGTCGCCCGTCCGCTGTCGGATGACGTGACGATCGACCGGATCGGCACCATGCTGCTCTTCCATTATCCGACGACCTGGAACCACATCCTCGGCGACCACGCGATCTCCTTCCGCGTCCTGCCGCTCAGCGCCAACGAGACGGCCGTGACCACCAAGTGGCTGGTCCACAAGGACGCCGTCGAAGGTGTCGATTACAATCTCGAGGAACTGACGCACGTCTGGACCGAGACCAACGACCAGGACCGCCGCATCGTCGAGGAAAACGCCTTCGGCATCCACTCGCCGGCCTATGAGCCCGGTCCGTACTCGATGCTGCACGAGGGCGGCGTCATGCAGTTCCTCGAATGGTACGCGCTGTTCATGACCAACCGCCTGCAGGGCGATCAGGCCAAACTCTCCGTCGTCGCCTGACGTCGAGTTACGATAGAAGGGAGGGCACCCTTGGTAAGGGTGTGCCCGCCAGACTGACGATAAAGCTTTCCGGGTCAAGAAGCCGYAATCTCCTCATTCCTGTGCTTGTCACAGGAATCCAGCCGCCGCGCATCGGCGCGGCGAAGAGAGTCTTTTGCGATCAAGGACTTGATCGCGCTGGATCCCTGTGACGAGCACAGGGATGAGGGAGGGTGAAGCGCCTATGCTGACCAAAACAAGCGTTGGCATCACTATAACGCGGAGCTCTGTCAGTGAGTTGCTGAGCACACTCCGCAAAGGGTGCGCTCGTTTTGGTTGGCTCTCTTGTTCAGAAATCCTGATAATTCAGCGCGTTGATTTCACGCGGCGGCACCGATGAGGTGACGAGCCCATCCCGCGCGGCCACCGTCACCGCCGTCGCGGCTGCCGGCAGCTGTGTGGCGGCGGGCAATTGCGCGATCGGCGGCAGGCCTGATGTTGCGGCCACTGGTGGCGGCAGCGGCTGGCGCGGTTCCATCTCGATCTTGGCGAGGATCAGCGGCGGATCAGGTTCGCGCGCCGGCAGCAGGTTGCCCTGCGCCCAGATCTTCGCAAGGTCAGCCTTGTTCATGGCGGCGACATTGACGTCGATATCGGTGAGTGTGCCGGGCACACGATAGGGGCAGCGCCGCTTGCTGCAATTGTCGCCGGCCGAGAACTGCCAGAGCAGATAGTTGTCCCAATTGCCCATCGGGAACACGCCTTTGACGTCGGGCTTGTAGCGCGCATACCAGATCGGCAGCCGCGCCAGCACCGGATAGTCGTTGCGATAGGCGGCGATGTAGCGGGCGGTGTCGTGGTTGGTGTAGAGCACCGGATAGCGCCCGGTCCGCGTCTTGATGTGGCCAACGAAGATCTGCGCATCCTCGAGCGACATGAATTTCTGGGGGTCGATGCCCTCGAGATCGAGGATCATCATCTCGTCCGGCTTGGGTGTCGCATAGTCGAGAAAGTGGTTGGCCTGATCGATCGGGTTGCCCGGGCGGGCGAGGTGATAGGCGCCCCACAAAAGCCCGGCAGCGCGCGCCACCAACCGACGCGTCTGGAACAGTTCGCGGCTGACCGCATATTTGCGCCACATCGTCTTGCAGTGCCCCACCGTGTCGCCGGCATGGTCGCCATCGCACGAAAAACTCTCCGGCAGTCCGTCCGACGCCTTGGAGATGAAGCCGGCGATCCGCTTGTCGGAGGTCAGCGCCTCCCAGTCGATCGTGTTCAGTTCGTAGCCATCGACGACCAGCGCATTATCGGTCTTTTTCCAGGGGAGTGTATCGCCGGCCGTGGCGTAATGAGACAGTCCGGCCGCGATCGCCAGAAGCAGAATACGGAGAGTGGCTCTTCCATGCCGTTGCTTCATGTAACGAGAGTGATGAAAACTGGTTAACGAAATGCTTATCAGTCTTTACGAATAAACAAAAAATCGTGAGCGGTCGCGAAAAAAGATGCGCTCAGGAACATCTTCCCCAATCAATGCGTTACATCTCGGGTTCATTTATGGTGAGATTGGAGTGTTCATGCCCAGGTCGTTCAAGCAACTCGTCGTCGCGGCCATTTCCTCATTGATGCTGGTTACAAGCTTCGCGCCGTCGCAGGCCGTGCAGATGCCTGCCGCGCCGCAGGTGGAAAAATCGGCGGATGTTCAAAACGTGCAGTATTGCCGCTATGGCCGTTGCGGACCGCGTCCGGGCTATTATGGTCGGCCGGGTGGCTACTATCCCGGTTATCGCCCCGCTTATCGCCCGGCCTATCGCCCCGGCTGGTACGGCGGCTATCGCGGCTACACCTATGCACGTCCCGGCTATCGCCACTATAACGGCTACTGGTACCCGCTCGCCGCCTTTGGCGCCGGCGCCATCATCGGCGGCGCAATCGCCAGCCAGCCGCGCTATGCACCGGCACCGCGTTACGTCGCCCCAGCTGGATCGAGCCATGTCGCCTGGTGCGAGCAGCGCTACCGCGCCTACGACAATACCTTCCAGCCGTACAACGGCCCCCGCCAGCAGTGCGTTTCGCCTTATTGAGGGTTAGGGGGTATTCGCTAGGCTCAGCGCCAGCGGCCCCCTCATCCGACCCTTCGGGCCACCTTCTCCCCGCTGGGGAGAAGGGAAGAGGGAGCGAGTGGCTCGCCAAAAGTCCCTTCGCCCCATAGGGGAGAAGGTGGCGGCAGCCGGATGAGGGGGCTCCGGGTTCAACGCTAGCCCACACTATCCCACCCACCTCACAAAATATTCACCCGCTTCAACAGCCACCAAGCCAGCGCGATCGAAGCGATGATCATCCCGATCGCGTATTCCGTCCCCGTCGACCCCTGCGTGAACGGCAGGTTGGCCGTGTTCATGCCGAAGAAGCCGGTGACCAGCGTCGGCGGCAGCAGGAAGGCGGTCATGATCGACAGGATGTAGAGGTGCCGGTTGGTCTCCGACGAGAGCTTGGAATCGATTTCCTCGTGCAGCAGCCGTGCCCGATCCTGCAGAGCGTAGATGTCGTGGTCGACCGTCTCCAGCCGCGCCGTCAGCCGCCCGGCCACATCCTCGAAGCCGAAGGGCATCTCGTCGTCATCGGAAGCCGCCGCCCGGCGCATCAGGCCGAGCACGGTCCTCAGGTGCCGGTGGATGCGCACGACGGTGCGCCGGACGGGCGCCAGCCGCCGGCGCTCGTCGCGCGGCGCCGTGTCGTAGACGAAGTCCTCGATGATATTCAGTTCTTCCGTCAGGTCCATCACGATCGAAATCAGCGTGCGCTGGAATTCGGTGACCAGCAGCTCGAACAGATCGACCGGCCGGGTGAACTTCGCCGGGTTCTTCTCGATCAATAGCCGTGCCCGCTCGACGCTACGCAACGGCTGCAGCCGGGTGGTGATGATGAAGCGGTCGGAGATGGCGAAATGCAGCCAGCCGAGATCGGCGGTCTCGTGATCGAACTCGCGCTGGCAATCGACCAGCGTGCCGTAGAGCATCTGCTCGTCGACCGTGATTGCCGAATGCGTGTCATGCGTGGTGAGCGCGGCCTTGGCGTCGTCGGTAAGCCCCGACAGCGCATCGATAAGCGCGGGCACGCGGGCGTCGGCGAGGTTGAGATGCAGCCAGTAGAAGCCGCCATCGGCGGTAAGGTCCGCCGGCAGCGCGTTGTTGGAAAGCCGTATCGGCTTGCCGCCGCCATCGGGGAAGCGATAACCCCAGACGAAACCCGGCATGCTCACAGGCAGTGTATCCATTCTTTGCCGGTCCTCTTGCATTGGCGGTGTGCTCCACGCTGGCGTCTGGGTCTTGGCGACCAGCAGCACCGGATCGGCAGCTCATATGAGAGCATGAGCATGGCGCCGCACCCGATGGCAAGACCCTTTCAAGCGATGCCTCCCTATGACGGCAACCCTACAGTTTCATGACAGTGACCCATATCTCGCCCGCCGGGCGGGCGAGGTGACCCGCCGCAAGTTTGAAATTGACGTTTACGTAAAAATCAATTAGCTCTGCCGTCGGAGGAGCGGGTAGGGGAGAGCTATCCCGCGCCATCAGGCTTACGAGGAGAGCAGCATGTACAAGGCGCCCGTCGAGGAGATCGCATTCACCCTCAAGCATGTGGCCGGTCTCGGCCAGGCGATCGACGACGGCCTGCTTGGCGATCTCGGCGAGGATCTGGTCGATGCGATCCTTCATGAAGCCGGCCGCTTCGCATCCGATGAGATCGCCCCGCTCGCCGAGATCGGCGACCGCCAGGGCGCGCGCATATCGGATGGCAAGGTGACGACGCCGGATGGCTGGCGCGATCTCTACCGCAACTGGATATCAGGCGGCTGGAACGGCCTGACGGCTTCCGAAGACTTCGGCGGCCAGGCGCTGCCGCACATGCTGAATGTCGCGGCACTCGAAATGTGGAACTCCGGCTCCATGGCCTTCGCGCTCTGCCCGACACTGACGATGGGCGCCATCGAGGCTATCGCGACGCACGGCAGCGACACGCTGAAGGCGACCTATCTCCCGAAACTCGTCTCCGGCGAATGGACCGGCACCATGAACCTGACGGAACCGCATGCCGGTTCCGATCTCGGTGTGCTCAAGGCCCGGGCCGAGCGCCGCGACGATGGCAGCTACCGCATCTTTGGCCAGAAGATATTCATCACCTGGGGCGAACACGATGTAGCCGACAACATCATCCACCTGGTGCTCGCCCGCCTGCCGGATGCGCCGGCTGGTACGCGCGGTATCTCGCTGTTTCTCGTACCCAAGTTTCTCGTCAACGACGACGGCTCGCTCGGCGCCCGCAATGATCTCTTCTGTCACGCGCTGGAGCACAAGCTCGGCATCCACGGCTCGCCCACCTGCACGATGATCTATGGCGACGGCCGCTTCGGCGAGGAAAAGGGTGCCATCGGCTGGCTGGTCGGCGAGGAGAACAAGGGCCTCGCCTGCATGTTCACGATGATGAACAACGCCCGCCTCGCGGTCGGCATGCAGGGCGTCGCGATTGCCGAAGCTGCCACGCAGCAGGCCGTCGCCTATGCCCACGAGCGCACCCAGGGCAAGGCGCCCGGCTGGACGGGATCTGGCCAAACGGGGGGCATGAGCCCGATCATCGAACACCCCGATGTCATCAGAATGCTGCTCACCATGAAGGCGTTGACCCAGGGCGCGCGCGCCATCGCCTATAGCTGCGCCCACGCCACAGACATGGCTCACCGCGCTGGCGATGACAAAAAACACTGGCGGGAGCGCGCCGCCCTGCTGACCCCGGTCGCCAAGTCCTTCGCCACCGATGTCGGCGTCGACGTCGCCTCGCTCGGCATCCAGGTGCATGGCGGCATGGGCTTCATCGAGGAAACCGGCGCCGCGCGCTATCTCAGGGACGCCCGCATCGCCCCCATCTACGAAGGCACCAACGGCATCCAGGCGATCGACCTCGTCACCCGCAAGCTGCCGCTATCCGATGGCGGAGAGGTGAAAAGTCTGATCACCGAACTGCAAGAGATCGCCGACCGCGTCGGAGCCTCGAACGCCGAAAACTTCGGCGCCACCGTGAACCGCCTCAACGCCGCCATCACCGACCTCCAGGAAGCGACCGACTGGCTCTTGGCGCAGCTGTCAGCCGGCAACACCGCCGACGCGCTCTCCGGCGCCACGCCCTATCAGCGCCTGTTCGGCCTGACGCTCACCGGCTGCTATCTCGCCAAGGGCGCGCTCGCCGATGCTGATGATGGCAAGGCCGCCGATCGCATCGCGCTCTGCCGCTTCGCCGCCGAAAACCTGCTGGCCGAGACTACGGCGCTGAAGGATACGGTCGTCAACGGCGCCGCAAGCCTCGCCGCAGCCAGATCCATTCTCGCCTGAGGGACCCGATATGACCGACCACATTCTCGTCGAGCACCCCATTGATCATCCCGGCGTCCAGATCATCCGCTTCAACCGTCCGGACAAGAAGAACGCCATCACCCGCGCCATGTATTCCGCCATGACCGAGGCGCTGACCTCGGCGGACAGCAACCCCGACATCCGCGCCACCGCCTTCCTCGGCACCGAGGGCTGCTTTTCCGCTGGCAACGATCTCGGCGACTTCCTTGAAGTTGCGATGGGCGGCGGCATGCCGCGTGAGGTCATCGATTTCCTTTATGCGCTGGTGCGCTCGGCAAAGCCTGTGGTCTCGGGCGTCGATGGCCTGGCGATCGGCATCGGCACCACCATGCATCTGCATTGCGACATGACGGTCGCGTCCGCCCGTAGCCAGTTCCGCACCCCCTTCGTCGATCTCGCTCTTGTGCCCGAAGCCGCTTCCAGCCTGCTTGCCCCGCGCATCATGGGCGCCCAGCGCGCCTTCGCCATGCTCGCCGCCGGCGAAGCCTTCTCCGGCGATGAGGCGAGGGATGCCGGCCTGGTCTTCAAGCTCGTTGAGCCGCATCAGGTCGAGGCGGAAACGCTCAGCCTCGCCGCAAAGCTCGCCTCCAAGCCGCCCGAGGCGCTGCGCCTTTCGCGCGATCTTATTCGCGGTGACCGCGAAGAGATCATTGCCCGCATCGACGAGGAAGCCCGCCACTTCGCCACCCGCCTGCAAAGCGCTGAAGCCCGCGCCGCCTTCGAAGCTTTCATGCGCCGTTGAGGCTGCGGGAGCGTCGTCTCCAATAGTATGAATTTATGCATTTTAGTGGGTGAATTTGCCAAAGTAAAAATTTACTACAATTTAACGTACCGCATCAATTCTCGCGCCAAAACGAGGATAATGCTGTGAAACTATTTAAAAGTGCAGTGTCTTTCAGACAGGAAATCTCTGATTTTATTTTCATGCGCTCGCCGGATGCGTATTACGTACTGGAAGATGAGCATATCGTCGATTGCAACCATGCGATGGAGGTGATGCTCGACTTGCCGCGAGACAAGATGATCGGCATCCACCCGGCCAAGCTTTCACCGGCTGTGCAATCGGACGGCCGCCCGACCAGCGAAGCCGCCGTCGCCATTTTCGCCGAGATCAAGAAAAACGGCATGGCGCGTTTCGAATGGGATCACCAGCGCCTCGATGGCACGCCGCTGCCGGTTCTGGCAACGATCCTCCAGGCCAATATCGCCGGCCGCAACGCGCAGGTCGTCTTCTGGCAGGACATTCGCGACGTGGTGAAGATGCGCCGCCAGGAAGCCGAAGCCCGCAAGCGCGACGAGGCCAAGGCGGCCGAGCAGGCGGAAGTCGTTCGCACCCTTGCGTCGTCTCTGAGAAAGCTCGCCGCCGGCGACCTCGACTGTCTTCTGGATAATCGCTTCCCGAATGAATACGAAGGGCTGCGCCAGGACTTCAACGGCACCGTCGATCAGTTGGCTGGCATCCTCGGAAAGCTCGCCGTAAACGCTGAAACCATCCGCGCCACCACCGCCGAACTCAGCCGCGCCACTGATGATACGGCGCGCCGCACCGAAAATCAGGCCGCCAGCGTCGAGGAAACCGCTGCTGCCCTGAACCAGATGACGGCTGCCGTCGCCAGCACCGCCGAAAGTGCCGCCACCGCCGCCAGTTTCTCTGCCAAGGCCAAGCAGGACGCCGAGGAATCGGAAAAGATCTCCAACCAGACCGTCGCCGCGATCGACGAGATCGCCCAGTCCTCGAAGGCGATCAACCAGATCATCGGCGTCATCGACGAGATCGCGTTTCAGACCAATCTTCTCGCCTTGAACGCCGGTGTCGAGGCGGCGCGCGCGGGCGAGGCCGGTCGCGGTTTCGCCGTCGTTGCCCAGGAAGTGCGCGAACTCGCGCAACGTTCCGCCAAGGCGGCGAAGGAAATCAAGACGCTGATCGTCAATTCGGGCACGCAGGTCGAACGTGGTGTCGCGCTGGTGAGTGATTCCGGAAAGGCGCTGGGCGATATCATCGGCCACCTCTCGCACATCTCGCAGCTGGCAACGACGATCGCCGATTCCGCCCGGGAACAATCGTCAGGCCTCGTGCAGATCAACGCGGCGATCAACCAGATGGATGGCGCCACTCAGCAGAATGCGGCCATTGTCGAGGAAACCGCCGCCGCCGTGCACGGTCTGTCGGAGCAGGCCGGTGTCCTGAACGACCTGGCCTCAACCTTCCGCCAGCGCCGGGATGCGCCCGCGAAGATGCGTGTTGCCGCCTGATATTTCCGGCCGCCGCCGATTCCATCTTCGAGCAAAACGAGAGCCGCCACGCCCAGCGTGAGCGGCTCTTTTATTGTCGGGACGCAGTCAGAATGTTCAAAAAGTATTACTTTTAATCAAATTTTACCAATTCCCTTGTTTAGTGATCGGCAATGCATGACGCAGCACGGGCATGAGCGCCCGGCCCCTTTTCCGGCACAATCAAAGGCGCAGACGCCAGCGGATCGACGCCCGATCGCTGAGGCATGTCGGTCGGCCGCATTCGAGACAATGCTATGTTCAAAATGAAGATCAAGACGCTGCTTCCGGTGCTCTTTCTGTCCCTCGTCGCCATTTCCCTCGTGCAGGGCGCCATCGCCGCCGTCGCGTTGACCAGTCTCGAAGCCAATACGCGCGAGATCGGCGCCCAGAATATTCCGAACACCGAGCGCCTGCATGCCATCGTCACGACGCTGAACGACGTGGGCCGCAGCTATGCCGATTATCTGCTGGCCTCGGGCAAGACCGATTTCCGCAACGCCGAGACCACGCTGAAGACCCGCCGCCAGCGGCTGGCGGGCGCCATCGATGCCTTCGATAAGCAGCAGAAGAGCGACTACATGAGCCAGAACTTCGCGCGGCTGCAGAAGGCGCTCGATAACGACACCGCCGTCGCCGACAAGATCATCGCGCTCGCGCTCGACAACAAGCGCAGCCAGGCCAATTCGCTCTATCGCGGCGAGCTGTCCATGTCGGCCAACAACATCCAGACGCTGGTCGACGGCATGATCGCCAAGGATCGTCAGTCGACCGACGCCGGCCTCGTCTCTGCGGCCGGCAACTATTATGCCGGCACGGTCTCGATCGTCGCCGGTCTTGCCGTGGCGCTCGTTGCTGCCATCGCCGCCGCCTATCTCGCCTGGAAGCGCATCTCGCGGCCGATCACGACGATCGCTTCGCGCATGGCCGGCCTTGCCGATGGCGATATTGAGGCTGCCGTTCCCTACACCAACCGCCATGACGAGATCGGCGACATGGCGGCCGCCGTCTCCGTCTTCCGCGACAACGCTTTCGCCCGCCTCGACCTCGAACGCAGCGCCGAGGACAACCGCGCGCATGCCCGCGACGAGCGCGCCCGCAACGAAGCCGTCAAGGTACGCGAGGCGGCAGAGATCCATCATGCCGTCGAGGCGCTGGCCGGCGCTCTTGGTGCGCTGTCGGAAGGCGATCTCGCCCATCGCATCGAGCAGCCTTTCGCCGATCACCTCGATCGTCTGCGTAGCGACTTCAACGCCTCGGTCGCCAAGCTCAGCGAAGCGCTGGAAGAGGTCGGCCATAATGCGCATGCGATCGATGCCGGCGCCGGCGAAATCCGCAACGCCGCCGATGGCCTTGCGCGGCGCACCGAGCAGCAGGCCGCCTCGATCGAGGAAACGGCTGCGGCACTCGAAGAGATCACCACCACGGTAAAGGACACCGCTCGCCGCGCCGAAGAGGCCGGCAGCCTCGTGTCGCGCACGCGCGGCGGTGCAGAGGAGTCTGGCAACATCGTCCGCAAGGCCGTCTCCGCCATGACCGAGATCGAGCAATCCTCGCAGAAGATCGCCAATATCATCAGCGTCATCGACGACATCGCCTTCCAGACCAATCTCCTGGCGCTCAACGCAGGCGTCGAGGCCGCGCGCGCTGGCGAGGCCGGCAAGGGCTTCGCCGTCGTCGCCCAGGAAGTGCGCGAACTCGCGCAGCGCTCGGCCACCGCCGCCAAGGAAATCGAGACGCTGATCTCGGCTTCCAACGCCCAGGTTCGCTCCGGCGTCAGCCTCGTCGGCGAAACCGGCAAGTCGCTGGAGACGATCGTCGGCCAGGTGCAGGACATCAGCCGCCATGTCGACGCGATCGTCACCGCCACCCGCGAGCAATCGACCGGCCTTGCCGAGATCAACACCGCAGTGAACACCATGGATCAAGGCACCCAGCAGAACGCCGCCMTGGTGGAGGAGCAGACAGCTGCAAGCCACGGTCTCGCCCAGGAGGCCGCCAAGCTGATGCACCTGCTCGGCCAGTTCAACCTGCAGCCCGGCAATCGCGGCACGGCGCGCCGCTACGCCGCCGCCTGATCGATCGGTGATATAAACGACAAAACGCCCGCGCATGTCGCGGGCGTTCTCTTGGGTAATTGGAAAGATCGGGGAAACCCGTTATCCATGCATCCGCTGACGCTCGGGCTGCTCCGCGATGAAACGGTTGTTGCGGGCCGAAAGCGGCTCCACCGGTAGAATATCGATGACATCGGCAGCATCGAATTTGCGCTTCATGCCGCATATCGTGGCAATCACGACGCCCCGATCAATATTGAAGGATGTCGCCAGGAAATTCCGTTCGTCGCCATGATCATCAATGGAAATAACAAACATATTATCCTCCGTGTATTATCCATTGATACACGCAGATTATTTATCATAGATGAATTTATAGATGAATTATATTTTGATGTTCCGGATGATCATTAGGAAATTCTGTTGAATTCCCGCTGCACTCACGCTCCTGGCAGGTGCAGCGGAAGCCAGGAAGATCAGCTCGCCTGCGGGATGCGGGCGATCACCTTGATCTCGAAATCGAAGCCCGCCAGCCAGTTGACGCCGACGGCAGTCCAGTTCGGATAGGGCGCTTCGCCGAAGGCGTTCAAGCGGACTTCGTTGATCGCGGCGAACTGGTTTTCGGGATCGGTGTGAAACGTCGTCACGTCGATGATGTCGTCGAAGTCGGCGCCGGCAGCCTTCAGCACGGCTGCGAGATTGTCGAAGGCGCGTTGCACCTGTTTCGAGAACTCCGGCTCGGGCGATCCATCCTCGCGGCTGCCCACCTGGCCGGAGACGAAGAGAAGATCGCCGGAGCGGATCGCCGCAGAATAGCGGTTGATCTCATAAAGCGCCTGCCGGCCGGCGGGGAAGATTGCGTCGCGTTTGGTCATATCATGCTCCTGTTTCAACAAGGCAAAGTCCAGGCGGCCGCCGTCGCGCCAAGGGCACGACACGTTGTAACGCGTCACCAGGATCTCTGCTCTTCACTCCCGGGTGCGCAAGTGATATACGCCCCGTATGTGAATATATGTTGGCGTACGCCGCGTATGTCAATGCGCATACGTCACGTATGCTAATTTATGGAGATGAGGGTGACGGCGAAAACGCGTGCTCAAATGGTCGAAGAAACCCGGGCAAAGCTCATCGAGGCCGGCCGAAAGGCTTTCGCCACAAAGGGTTACGCCGCCTCGTCGATGGATGATTTCACCGCCGAAGCGGGGCTGACGCGCGGCGCGCTCTATCACAATTTCGGCGACAAGAAGGGGCTGCTGCAGGCCGTCATCGACCAGATCGATGCCGAGATGCTGGTGCGCCAGCGCGCGGCGCAGGCCAAGGGGAAGACACCTTGGGAAGGCTTTATCAACGAAGGCATCGCCTATATCGAGATGGCGCTCGAGCCCGAGATTCAGCGGATCATGCTGCTCGATGGCCCCGCCGTGCTCGGTGATCCCTCGCAATGGCCGAACCAGACCGCCTGCCTGCGCACCAGCACTGAGACCATCGAGGCGCTGATTGCAGACGGCATCGTCAAGCCCGTGGATGCCGAAGCCGCCGCCCGGCTGATCAACGGTGCGGCGCTCAATGCAGCGCTATGGATCGCCGCGGCCGATGATCCGCATGCGGTTCTGGAAAAGGTCGTCGATGCCTTTAAGCATCTGGCTGGCGGCCTGTTGCGGGCCGCCAGCTGAGCTCTATCCGATAGCGGGAACGCCGGGCTTATTTCTCCAGCGTGGCCACCACCTCGACATGCGAGGTCCACAGGAACTGGTCGATCGGCGTCACCGAGGTGATGCGATAGCCGCCCTCGACGAGAATGGCGAGGTCGCGCGCAAGCGTCAGCGGGTTGCAGCTCACGGCGGCGATCTTCTTCACCGTGGAGCGGGCAAGCTCCTTGCATTGGAACTCGGCGCCCGCGCGCGGCGGGTCGAAGACGACGGCATCGTAGACCTTCAGCTCCGAGGTCATCAGCGGCCGGCGAAACAGGTCGCGGCGCTCGACGCTGACGGGCTTGATCCCCTGCGTGTTGCGCGCGGCGTGGTCGAGTGCCGCAAGCGGCTTGTCCTCGCTTTCCACCGCATGCACGCGGCCGATCCGCGCCAGCCTGAGCGAGAAGGTGCCCGTGCCGGCGAAGAGGTCGGCGATGCGCTTGGATTTGCCGACATGGGCAAGCACCAGCTCGGACATCGCTTCTTCCGCCGGCTTCGTCGCCTGCGTGAAGCTTCCCGCCGGTGGCGACACCTGGACGCCGCCGAAATCGAGCATCGGCTTCACCGGCTCGATCAGGATCTCACCATTGACGGAGACGCGCGCGATCCCCCGCATCGAGAGCACGGTCTCGGTCGCCTTGCGCCGCTGTTGGTCCGAAAGCTTCTTCAGGCCATCGGCGGCGATGTCGAGGCCGGTCGCCGTTTCCAGCACGGTGATGCGAAACGCCTCGGCATTGACGGCAAGTGCCGCGCCAATCGCCTTGATCGCCGGCAGCCGCGCGATGAGGCTTGCCGACGAGATGGGACATTCCTCGATATTGACGAGATGGTGGCTTTCGGCCTGGTTGAAGCCGATGAGCATCTCTTTCTCGGTCTTGCGCGCGGCGAATGTCACGCGGCGGCGCTCGCCGGGATGAGCGACCACGAGCTCGCCGACTTCAGGTGTCAGCCCCTTGGACTTCAGCGCGTCGATGACCAGCTGGCGCTTGAAGCTGCGATAGACCGCGTCGCCTGCGTGCTGCAGCGTGCAGCCCCCGCAGGTGCCGTTGACGCCATCGGGGCCGAAGTGCCGACAGTGCGGCTCCTGCCGGTCCGGCGAGGGCGTGGTGATCGACATGACCGTGCCCTGGCTCTTGACGCGCGCGATGGCGACCGTCTCGCCGGGCAGCGTGAAGGGCACGTAGACGGGGCCATCAGTGCCGTTGGCGATGCCGTCGCCCTGTGCGCCGAGCTTCTGGATGGTGACTGTTTCAGTGCTCACGGCTTGGTTCCTGCGAGTAGATATTCCTGGTTTCCGTCCCCGCCCGAGATCGGCGAGGGGATCAGCCCGAGGCCGGTCCAGCCCATGTCCTCGACGAACCAGCGCTCCAGTTCGGCGGCAACGGCGGGTGCGGTCGAAGGGTCCTTCAGCATCCCGCCCTTGCCGATCGCCTCGCGGCCGGCCTCGAACTGCGGCTTGACCAGCAGCACGGCCGTCGCACCCTGCTCAGCGAGATCGAGCGCCGGGGCCAGCGCCAGCTTCAGCGTGATGAAGGAAACGTCGGAAACGATGAAGGTGAGGGGATGGCCGATATCCTCGGCCTCAAGATTGCGCGCGTTCAGCCCCTCGATATTGGTCACATCGGGGTTTTCGGCAAGCCGCGGATGCATCTGGCCATGGCCGACATCGATCGCGGTCACATGCGCGGCGCCGCGTTCGAGCAGCACTTCGGTAAAGCCGCCGGTGGAGGCGCCGACATCGAGACAGTGATGGCCCGTCGGATCGAGCTTGAAGTGATCGAGCGCGGGCGCGAGCTTCAGCGCCGCGCGCGAGACGTATTCCTGCGCGGGATCATCGATCTCGATCGAGACATCCTCGCCGAAGACGGCGCCGGCCTTGGTGACGACCTTGCCGTCGACCTTGACGGTGCCGCGGCTGACCGCGTCGCGGGCGCGCGAACGGCTGGCAAAAAGACCCAAGCTGACGAGGAGCTGGTCGATGCGTTGTGTATTTTGATCGGACATGGCCTGTCCATGCCGGGCAATGCCATCAGTTGCAAGCCTTTTGTTGATTGCCTCCGCTGCGGCAGCCGTCCTCTGATGTCACATGGATCGGCGGTGCCTGCTCATCCGTTGACAGCAATGGGAAAATTAGCAGCCTCTAGCCAAGCGAAAAGAGACCTACAACCTGCGCTATGATGGCGTGTGACGACGAAGCGTCAAACGGGTTGAATCCCCGAGAATTCAGCGGCTGCAGCCAATAAACTGCGACCAGTTGCCGCGCCGACTTAAACAATTTTAAATTTTCCGTGGCTAGTGTCGCCGTCGATTGCAGCGGCCGAAAACCGCGTCCGCCATGATGGCCCGAAATTCCACCGCCGATCATGTTTTCCCTCGTTGATAGTTTCCCCGCACGCGCTGACGCGTGCCCGATTTGCCATGGCGCCAAGCGCCCAGGAAAGACCGACTGATGTTTGCAAGAAACATGTCCCTGAACGGTAAGCTCGCCGCGACCTTCGCGGCTCTCATTCTCATCTTTGTATCCGTCTCCGCCTTCGTCTATTCGAAGGCCGGCGCCGTGGCGGAAGCTGCCATCGAGGAAAAGCGGTCGGAGCTGCTGGTCAACCAGATCGACGACGCGCTGCAGGCCATGCTGGAGCAGGCCGTAAACCTGCGCGGTTTCCTGCTCTTCAAGAGCGACAGCACCTATGGCGATCTCTTCAACAACCGCGACCGCATGCTGAACGCGATTGCCGCCGCCAAGCAGACGGCAGCAGGCAAGACCGAGTTCCTGAGCCAGATCGACGCCATGCAGAAGGCCGCGGATCTCTATTTCAACCAGCTCGCCGTGCCACAGAGCAAGGCGCGCAAGGAAACCGACATGCCGATCGACCAGATCGTCAAGATCGGCGTCAACGAAACCAAGGGCCAGCTCGACGGCTTCCGCCAGGCGTCGGCCAAGATCAAGCAGGCCGCGCGTGATGAATCCGCAGCGCTCTCCGCCATCAAGGCCGACGCCAGTGCAGCGCTCAACATGACGCTGCTCTTCGGCGGCATCTTCGCGGCCTTCGCGGCCGTCGTGCTTGCCTGGATGCTGTCGCGCAGCATCGTTCGCCCGATCGTCGGCATGACGTCTGCCATGGGCCGCCTGGCCGGTGGCCAGAACGATATCGAGGTTCCGGCACTTGATCGCCAGGACGAAGTCGGCCGCATGGCGCAGTCGGTGCTGGTGTTCAAGAACGCGGCGATCGAGAAGCTACGCCTTGCCGGCGAAACCGACCGCATGCGTGGAGATGCCGAGCGCCAGCGCCAGATGGGCGACGAGCAGAAGGCCCGCGAGGAAAGCGAACTGCGCTTCGCCATCGACAATCTCGCCGACGGTCTCTCCGGTCTTGCCAACGGCAATGTCGCGATCCGCATCACCACCGCCTTTGCGCCGCAGTTCGACCGCCTGCGCAACGACTTCAACCATGCCGTCGAAAAGCTGCAGGCAGCCCTGCAGTCGGTCGGCCACAATGCGTCCGCCATCAATGCCGGTGCCGGCGAAATCCGCACTGCAGCCGACGATCTGGCCCGCCGCACCGAGCAGCAGGCCGCAGCCGTCGAGGAAACGGCAGCTGCCCTCGAAGAAGTTACCACGACGGTCCGCGACAGCGCCAAGCGCGCCGAGGATGTCGGCCAGCTCGTCGAGCGCACCCGTCTCGGCGCCGAGCGCTCCGGCGAGGTCGTCCGCAAGGCCGTCACCGCCATGCAGGAAATCGAGAAGTCCTCGGGCGAGATCTCCAACATCATCGGTGTCATCGATGACATCGCCTTCCAGACCAACCTGCTGGCGTTGAATGCCGGCGTCGAGGCAGCACGCGCCGGTGAAGCCGGCAAGGGCTTCGCGGTCGTCGCCCAGGAAGTGCGCGAGCTCGCCCAGCGCTCGGCCAATGCCGCCAAGGAAATCAAGGCGCTGATCAATACGTCTGGCACGCAGGTCAACTCCGGCGTCTCGCTGGTCGGCGAAACCGGCAAGGCTCTGTCCGAAATCGTCGGCGCCGTGCAGGAGATCAACCGCCATGTCGGCGCCATCGTCACTGCCACGCGCGAACAGTCGATCGGCCTGCAGGAGATCAACACCGCCGTCAACAACATGGACCAGGGCACCCAGCAGAACGCTGCCATGGTCGAGGAACAGACAGCCGCCAGCCACTCGCTTGCCCAGGAAGCCATGGCGCTGGACGATCTGCTGCGCCAGTTCAACCTCGGCAACGACCGCGCAGCACCACGCGCCGCAACCGCCACTCCCGCCTCGCGCCCGGTCGCCTCGCCGGCCAATGCGCTGAAGCGTAGCGTTGCCCGCGCCTTCGGTGGCGGTGGCGCCAGTGCCGCGGCCGTCAAGGAAGAATGGTCGGAGTTCTGATCGAGCGCCTGATCATCAATAGGAAAGGAAAGGGGCTGCGCATCGCGCGGCCCCTTTCTCGTTGAGGATCCAACTGGCCGAAAACGTTAGCTGGCCAGCGCCAATCCGCCATACCTGCTGATCTCGCTTTCGATCTCCGCCACCAGCGTATCAAGTGCGGCGTTGCGCACCTTGCGGCCGCGACGGACCACATAGACGAGGTCGGGCGGCACGGGGAAGCGGTCGGTGATGATCTGCATCTCCGGCCTGAGATGCCTCTCGTTGAGCAGTGCCACGCCCATGCCGGAGTTGACGGCGGCAATAATGCCTGCGGCACTGGCGCATTCGAACACCGTCTCCAGCATGATCCCGCCATCCTGCCCGATATCGAGCGCCCAGTGGCGATAGAAGCAATCGTCGTGGAAGGAGAGGAACGGCACGGACGTGCTCTGCGGCAGGAGCAGGCTCGGGTGCTTCACCCAGTGCAGCGTCTCTCGAAACAGGATGACATCGGTCGGACGCACCTCGTGAGCGAAGACCTGGACGATAGCGGCATCGAGCTCGCCCTGCTCGAGCATCGCCCGCAGTACCAGGCTCATCCGCACCTGCGTACGCACGGAAACATCGGGATGCAGCCGGCGGAAGCGGCCGAGAATATGGGCGAGCGCCGAGCAGGTCGTATCTTCCGTGAGCCCTAGCGCGATCCGCCCGGCAAGCGTCGTCTTCGACAGGCTGAGCAGCGCCTCGTCGTGCAGGCCGAGAATGCGGCCGGCATAATCCAGCAGCTCCTCGCCCTCGGTGGTAAAGGCGGTGGCACCGGCCTTGCGGTTCAGGAGCTCGCAGCCGAGGCTCGTTTCCAGCCGCTTGATCTTGTGGCTGACGGCCGATTGCGACAGCCCAAGCGCTTCCGCCGCCCGCGTGATGCCGCCGTGATGGCGGATCGCCCAGATGGCGCGCAAGGCATCGATCTCAAGCCGCCGGTTGTTCAGGTCGCTCATTTCGCTTCGCTCTCTTCGTTGCCTGCCGATCAGAGCATGCAACGTGGCGTCAGCATTTGCAAACTTCCATGACTGGATTCGCTTGAAAGTCATGCCATGATCGAAATTTGTCATGTGCTCGCTCGCAATCAATGGCTTAAGCGATCGATTGCAGACGCATGACAGGGATGACCGATGACGGACCACGCATTGACCGCCACGACCAAGCAGCAGCATCGCCTTCTATGGCCGCTGATGGCCACGTTGCTCATCATCGGCTGGAGTTCCGGCTTCGTCGGCATCCGCTATGCCAGCGAGGAGGCGAGCGTCGTGCTCGTGCTCTTCTGGCGCACGCTGCTGTCCGGCCTTATCCTGCTGCCCTTCGCGCTCGCCATCGGCCCGCGCATGCAGTGGAAGGCGATCGTCGGGCAGATGTGGTTCGGCGTCATGTCGGTCTTCCTCTATCTCGGCGGCTTCGCGCTGGCGATCGAGCAGCGCGTGCCCACCGGCCTCGTGGCGCTGATCTCGGATCTGCTGCCGCTCGCCATCGCCACCCTGTCGCAGCCGGTGCTCGGCGAACGCCTGAGCGGCCGACAGTGGCTGGGCACGGCGATCGCCGTCGCGGGCGTGCTGATCGTCTCGCTCGATAGCCTGAGCTTCGGATCGGCGCCGCTTTGGGCTTACGGATTGACCGTCGGCTCGATGCTGATCTTCGCGCTCGCCTCGGTGCTCCACAAGCGCCGGCGCGTCGGCCACATGCCGGTGCACCAGAGCCTCTGCATCCACACGCTGACCGGCTCGGTGCTCTTCGGCACTTGCGCCCTGATCCAGGGCGACATCGCGCCGCCGATGACCCAGAACTTTGCCATCGGCATGGTCTGGCTGGTGCTGATCGCCACCTTCGCCGCCTATTCGGTCTATTACACCAGCCTGCGGCTCTTCCCGGTCGCCAAGGTCAGTGCCGCGATCTATCTGAGCCCGCCGGTCACCATGCTCTGGGCCTGGGCACTGTTTTCCGAGCCGCTGACGCTGACGATGTTCGTCGGTCTCGGCGTGACGCTAGTCGGCGTCTTCATGACCTCGCGCGCCTGATACCTCACATGTCGTTCGCCTTGCCGTCCCGGAAATACAGGCGCTGGATGACGGCCATGATCAGCGCCGTCGCCCAGCCGAAGATGATCCAGCCGTTGACCGCCTCGAAAGCCGAAATCTGCCGCCACTCCTTGCCAAGCACGACATCGCCATAGCCGACCGTCGTGAAGGTGGCGGTGGAAAAATAGATGGCGTCGTCAAGCGATGGCAGCGCGCCGATCAGATAGTAGAGAAGCGCCCAGAGGCAGATATCGAGACCGATCGGGATCAGCAGATAGCTCACCCAGGCGACCGTCGCGATCGTGGCATGGCGCCCGAGATATCCCGGCTCCGCGTGCCGGATGGCGCGAAGCCCGATCTCCATGAAGACGGCCTGTATGGCGACTGTGGCCGCGATCAGCGCGGTGGCGAGAAGAAAATTGACGGGCACCGGACCTCCAGCGGATGTGGGTCAATATCAATACTGCGCGACAATCTCGGCTTCGTTGGGCCCACGCGCGAGCCGGCAGAGCGGCACGCTTCAAGCGGCGCGCGATGAACGCTCGCTAGCGTCGTCGCTTTCGGCACGCGCGCGACTGCCCTCGGCATGCCCGCGAATGCCTTCGGCATGCGCCCGACACAGCAGCCACCGCACAAGTTCCCTCGCTTCGCGCGGCTCAAGCAGCACAGCCGTCACCCCGGCCTCGACAGGCAGACCCGTCGCCCGGTCGATGACGTCGACGAGACCAAGGCGGCCCGGAACAACCACGTACCGCACTCCGATCGCCGCTCCTGACTGCATTCCAACCACACCCCTCGCTTTCATCCCGGCCAAACTAGCAGGCACACCACGTTCCGCATTGCGCAGGATCAATCCTTCGCGGCAAAGGCAGCGATATCGGCGCAGCGTTGATCACACGCAATGCAGGCCGACGGCCAAGCCCCTATGCTCATCCGCGCGAAAATCCGGATGGAGCCCGCCGTGCAGAACGTTCAGCGCAAACATGGGACTTCGGGGCTGGTCGGGGCAACAATGGCCGAGCTTCGCGCCACGCCGCTTCTGGCGCTGCTCGTCTTCGTGCCCATCGTCATCCTGACGGACATCGCCGCACCCGAGTCCCACACGCTGCTCTTCATCCTCTCCGTGCTGGCGATCATCCCGCTCGCGGCTTTGCTCAGCCGCGCGACCGAAGCCGTCTCCGCCCGCACCGGTGACGCCGTCGGCGGCCTGTTGAACGCCACGCTCGGCAACCTCACCGAGCTCGTCATATCCCTTGCCGCCCTGCAGGCCGGGCAGTATCTGTTGGTCAAGGCCTCGATCGCCGGCGCCATCGTCACCAACACGCTCTTCATGCTCGGCGGCTCCTTCCTGCTCGGCGGCCTCAAGCATCACCTGCAGGAGTTCAATCGCGTCAGCGCCCGCTTTCAGGCGTCGCTGCTCTTTCTCGCCACCGTCGCGCTGTTCGTGCCGTCGCTGGTGAGCCGCGCCGATCAGGGCCCGGAGATGGTGCAGGCGCTCAGCCTCGGTCTCGCCGTGATCCTGATCGCCGTCTATGCCATGGGCATGCTGTTTTCGCTGAAGACCCACCGCGAGCTCTTCGCCAGCGTCGGCGAGGCCGAGGAGCACCATGGGGACTGGGGGCTTTCGACCAGCATCATCATCCTCGTCGTGGTCACACTCTTCGTGGCGCTGATCAGCGAAGTCTTCGTCGGCTCGGTGCAGGCGGCGGCCGAGAAGATGGGCATGACGCCCGCCTTTGTCGGCTTCATCGTCGTGGCGCTCGTCGGTGCGGCAGCGGAAATGACCGCGGCCTTCTCGGCCGCCCGCGCCAACCGGCTCGATCTAAGCGTCGGCATCGCGCTGGGCAGCGCCTCGCAGATCGCGCTCTTCGTCGCTCCCGTTCTCGTCATTGTCAGCTATTTCATCGGCCCCGAGCCCATGTCGCTGCAGTTCTGGCCGGGTGCGGTCGCCATGATGTTCCTCGCCATGATGGCGGCCGCGCTGCTCTCCAATGGCGGGCGCGGCGCCTGGTATGTCGGCGTGCTGGCGCTCGCCGTCTACGCCATATTCGGCCTGACGCTGTTCCTGCTGCCGCCCGCCGCTTCCTAGTATCCAGAAAGGCTTTGTGGCGTGCGCATCCGCGCCACATCCCGCTTCGGCGTCTCCTTGTGCACGCGCACATAATCGCGATTGAACTGCGATGGGCTGTCATATCCGACGCGAAACCCCGCCTCGGCCGCCGTCATCCCCTCGACGATCATCAGCCGCCGCGCCTCCTGCAGGCGGATCTGGGTGCGAAACTGCAGCGGGCTCATGGCCATCGCCGCGCGAAAATGCTCGTAGAAGGATGACGAGCTCATGCCGGCGATATCCGCCAGTTCCTCGATCGCGAACGGGCTTTCGAAATTGCGGCAGACATAATCCACCGCCCGGCCGATCTGGTTCAGCCGGCTCTCGCCGCTGGCGATCTGCCGGATCAGCCCGCCCTGCGGTCCCGATATCAGCCGGTGCAAAATCTCCCGCTCGACAAGCGGCGCCAGCATCGGCGCATCCTCGGGCGTATCGAGAAGACCAAGCAGACGCGCTGCCGCATCGACCAGCCGTGGCGTCGTCTCGCTCACCCGCGCCGCCGCCGGGTTCTCGTCGCGTGTAGGTGATCCCGCGATCATCTCGTTCAGAAGCGTTCGGTCGAACTCCAGCCGCAGGCAGAGATAGGGCGCGTCAGGACTGGCCTCGATCACCGCGCCGATAACGGGCAGGTCGACGCCAACCACGAGATAATGCGCGGCATCGTAGATATAGCTGGTATCGCCGATCGTCGCCCGCTTGCGCCCCTGCGCCACGATGCAGCAGGAGGGCTTGTAGAGCGTATGCAGCGGCTCTGTGGTCGCCGAGGATCGTATAACGCCGACGCGCGGCAGCACTGTGTCGAAGTTTCCATCCATGCCGGCATGGCGATCGATCAGGGCGGCGAGATCGGTGATTGTTTCCATGATGCCAGCATCGGCCGTCGCGCGCGCTTTGCCAAGGGGGCAACATTCCATTTCGGAGGATCGTGCAAGAATTCCGGAAAAGCCGTCTACCGCAACAGGTGCCGGTCGCGCGATCCTGTGTCGGTCAACAGATCGCTTGAGGAGCAAGACATGACCGATATGAACAATAAGGTAGTGCTGATCACTGGCGCCAGCAGCGGCATCGGCGCCGCCACGGCCCGCGAATTGGGCCTCGCCGGCGCAAAGCTGGTCATCGGCGCGCGCCGAACCGACCGTTTGGACGCTTTGAGCGAAGAAATCCGCACCAGTGGCGGTGTCGTGATCTCGAAGGCGCTCGACGTCACCGACCGCGCCGACATGCAGGCCTTCGTCGACGCCGCTATTGCTGAGTTCGGCCGCGTCGACGTCCTCGTCAACAATGCCGGCGTCATGCCGCTGTCGCTGATGTCCTCGTTGAAGGTCGAGGAATGGGATCGGATGATCGATGTCAACATCAAGGGCGTGCTCTATGGCATCGCCGCCGTGCTGCCCGTCATGAACGCCCAGCAATCCGGCCAGATCATCAACGTCTCCTCCGTCGGCGGCCTCGCCGTCTCGCCGACAGCGGCGGTCTATTGCGCCACCAAATACGCGGTGCGGGCGATCTCCGATGGTCTGCGTCAGGAAAACAAGATCCTGCGCGTCACCTGCGTCTATCCTGGCGTGGTCGAATCCGAACTCGCCGACACCATCACCGAACCCTTCGCCGCCGAAGCCATGGTCGCCTACCGCGCCGTGGCGCTGAAACCCGACGCCATCGCCTGCGCCATCCTCTACGCCATCGACCAGCCCGCCGACGTTGACGTCAACGACATCGTCGTGCGCCCGACGGCCAATGCGGGGTTGTGATCATGGTCATCCGCCAATCCCTCGCGGCGGCGCTGATCATTCTTGCCGCCGCCAACGCTTTCGCCAAGGATATCAACGTGCAAACACCTCCCGACGCGTCCCACCCCTATGTCGGCATGTGGATCACCGCCGACGGTCGCATCAGACAGGAACTGCTGCCCAACGGCCGCTATGACGAAGCGCGCGGCACGGTCAAGAGTGCCTATCAGGGGCGCTACGAGGTGAGGGGACGCAACATCGACTACTGGGATGACGCCGGCTTTACCGCCGACGGCGAGTTCATCGACGACGTGCTCCATCATGGCGGGATGGTGTTTTATCGCGATGGGGTGCGGAAGGATTGATGGGGTGACGGTTGGTGTGAGCCATGGTTGCTGCTGAGCCCGTGACACCCCCCTCTGCCCTGCCGGGCATCTCCCCCACAAGGAGGGAGATTGGCTGGGGGCAGCCGCTCGCTCCACGATCATTGTTTGGCGTAAACCTCACCACGAGTCGATCTCCCCCCTTGTGGGGGAGATGCCCGGCAGGGCAGAGCGACTGTCTTGCCGGTCAAGCGTTTTGCCATGGTTTGTTGTCCCTGATGATGGCGTTGAGAATGGTGAGCAGCTTGCGCATGGCGGCAACTATGGCCGCCTTCTTGG